>NZ_JBFAHS010000008.1:0-289817 GCF_040654315.1 Nocardia sp. NPDC050713
AAACCCCGGCCCCCCACCCGCGGCTCCCCGCGCTGGGTGGGGGTTTGTTTTGGGGCGCGGGGGGCCGGCGGGGTGGTTTTTAACCCGTGCTCCCGGCTTCCGCCGCCCGGGGGGGGCCCCCCCCCCCCCACGCTGGTGACGTGGGGGTCAGCGACCGATGGCGGCAGCCATCACGCGGACCGCGGAGATCAAACCGTCGATCAGCTCGCCCTGGCGGATCGAGCTCAGCGCGGCGGTGACGCCGAGCTGGCAGACGCGGTCGTTGGCGCGGTCGGCGACATCGTGGCCGGAGCGGACCTCGATCGCCTTCTCGTTGGGCGAGACGGCGATGAGCACCGAGCGCGCCGCCTCGGGGGTCGTGGCGAAGAGCGCGTCCGCGCCCGCCGCCGTGTCGGCGCCGAGATCGCCGACGTAGATGTTGAAGCGCACCTTGGTCGCCCTGGTCGCCTCGGTCAGCGCGTTGTCCATGGCGAGCCGCTCTTCATCGCTGAAGGGGGCTTCCCTGAAGAGGTCGCCCGCCTCGTGCACGCCGGACACGCGTCCGCTGCTGGTGAGGGCGTACCCGTGCGGGAGGTCGGCCTCGACCACCGCGGGCCACTTAGAACTTGCCACTTGCCCGGCCTCCGATCAGCTCAACCTGGGCGGATTCGATAGCCGCATGGCTGCCATGCGACTGAGCGGTGTCGTGGTGGCCGTGTCCGGTCACCTCGTCGGTAGCACTCCACAGCACCGGCTCCGCGGTCCACTTCTGTCCGAGTTCGAAGTGAACCGGCTTCTCGCCGGGCAGCGGCTTACCGAGAAACGACAATCCGGCGATCGCCGCGTAGATCACCAGCGGGATGCCGACGAAGATCAGCACTGTCTCGAGAATGCTCACGGCCTTACGGTAGACGATGCTGTGTAGTAGACGCTCGTCCGGTCGGCCACTCACCCCTGTGTCGTTCCAGCTTCCCCTGGTCGCGGTATAGGTCAGACCAGCCAGGCGGCCGTGTCGGGCGGCAGGTGGCCACTGGTCAGCGGCGCGCTGGCGAGGAGCAGTTCGCCGGGCGGTAGGGGGATCGGTGCGGCGCTCGCGTTGAGCACGCAGACCAGCCCGCCGGGGCGGCGGAAGGCAAGGCATCCGGCGGGACTGCCGTACCACTCGATCCGCGGGCCGGCGAATTCCGGTCGCAAGCCGCGCAACTCGATCGCCAGCCGGTACAGCGAGACAGTGGATCCGAGCTCCTCGAGCTGCGCCTCCACGGTCAGCCCGGCCCACTCCGGCGGAATCGGCAGCCACGACCGCTCGCCCTTGGTGAACCCGAACGGCGGCCGGTCGCCCTCCCACGGAATCGGCACCCGGCAGCCGTCGCGCCCGCGTTCGGTGCGGCCCGACCGTTCCCAGACCGGGTCTTGCAGCACTTCCTCGGGCAGGTCGTCCACGTTCGGCAGGCCGAGCTCGGCGCCGTTGTAGATGAACACCGAGCCGGGCAGCGCCAGCTCGACCAGGATCATCGCCTTGGCCCGCGCCAACCCGGTCGGGCCGCCGCCGTAGCGGGTGACCTCGCGTTCGACGTCGTGGTTGGACAGGGTCCAGGTGGGCGAGGCGCCGACCGGCGCGACCGCGGCCAGCGAGTTGTCGATGGCGTGGCGGACCGCCTCGGCGGTGAACGCCGTCTCGGCCAGGCGGAAGTTGAAGGCCAGATGCAGTTCGTCGGGTCGCACGTATTCGCCGAAGCGGGTGTTGTCGTCGACCCAGACCTCGCCGATGGACACCGCGTTGGGGTACTCGTCGATCACCTTGCGGATGCGGCGGTGGATGTCGTGCACGGCCGGGTTGTTGAAGCGCGGGTCGCTGTCGTCGTGGATGAGCATCTTGGTGGACACGGTCTCCATGTCCGGCAGGCCCGGCGGTTTGGCCATGCCGTGCGCCACGTCGATGCGGAAGCCGTCCACGCCGCGGTCGAGCCAGAACCGCAGCGTCCGCTCGAAATCCGCGACGACCTCGGGATTCTCCCAGTTCAGGTCGGGCTGTTCGGGCGCGAACAGGTGCAGGTACCACTGGCCGGGCGTGCCGTCGGGCTCGGTGACCCTGGTCCACGCGGGTCCGCGGAAGATGCTCGGCCAATTGTTTGGCGGCTCGTCGCCGTTGGGTCCGCGGCCGTCGCGGAAGATGTATCGCGCCCGTTCGGGGCTATCCGGCGCAGCGGCCAGCGCCGCTTGGAACCAGGGGTGCTCGCTGCTGGTGTGGTTCGGCACCAAGTCCATGGTGACCTTGAGTCGCCGGGCGTGTGCCTCGGCGATGAGCGCGTCGAGCGCGGCCATGCCACCGAACAGGGCGTCGATGTCGCGGGGGTCGGCGACGTCGTAGCCACCGTCGGCCATCGGCGACCGCATCACCGGGCAGATCCACAGCGCGTCGACGCCGAGCAATTCCAGATAGCCGAGCTTCTCGCGGACGCCGCCTAGATCACCGATGCCGTCGCCGTCGGAGTCGGCGAAGGAACGGGGGTAGACCTGGTAGAACACGGCGGAACGCCACCACGGCTGGTCACTGCGGTCCGCCGGCGCCCGCACGGCAGGTGTAGCTGTCACGTTCCCAATAGTGCCAAAGGCATTAGGCGAATTCCCCTCGGGTGACCGCATGTCACACTATCCGGCAAATTCACAGCGAATACCTTTCGTGGCCGGTACGGCACCCCGTGGCTCACATCGGCGAGTTCACCAGCGAGTACGCGGCCATCTCCAGATAGTCGAGCAGGGCCTTGCGGTGTTCGTCGTCGAGGACCTCCGGCTCGATCTCCGCGACCGCGATGTGCATGCAGCGGAGCCAGGCGTCGCGTTCGAGCGGGCCGATGGTGAACGGCATGTGCCGCATCCGCAGCCTCGGATGTCCGCGTTCGTCGGAGTAGGTGCGCGGACCGCCCCAGTACTGTTCCAGGAACATGCGCAGCCTGCGCTCCGCGGGGCCGAGGTCCTCTTCCGGATAGAGGGGGCGCAGGATCTCGTCGGCGGCCACCTCCCGGTAGAACACCGCCACCAGCCGATGGAACGTCTCCGCGCCGCCGACCGCCTCGTAGAACGACGTCGTGGTCTGCTCGCCCGAACTCATCAGGTCCTCTCGATTGGTCGAATCCCCGCACTCCATTGTGCCCGGCGCGGGCCGAGGCGCCACGGCTGGACGGACCGCGCGACCGCGGTCCAGATAGCGGAGCGGCGGCTCTTCAGCGGCAGTTAACCCAACATTGTGCGAAATCACCGTGCAATCAGGCGAGTTCCATGGTCATATTGGTGGCAGTCTCCGCTGGAGATACCACATGATCTTGAACCTGACGAAATCGGGGTCTCCCTAATGAAGCAGCGGCACGGCCGGTCACACGAGGCCAGGACCCACCGACAACTCCAGCCCGCCGACGTCCACAATCGTGGGTCGGGGGCTACTCCGCTGCACATCTTGTCCGATCACCATCCGGGATCCCACCGCCCGGGTGAGGCTCCTCATCGCGCCGATCACGGCCACCATCTCACGCCGGTCCAGGCCGAGACCGCCAACTGGTTGAAGCGCCGGGTGTTGCTTCTGAACGCCACCTACGAGCCGCTCACCGCGTTGTCCGCCCGCCGTGCCGTCGTCCTGCTCATCTGCGACAAGGCCGACGCCGTGCACCACAATCCCGAAGGACCGGTCGTCCATTCCGCCGGATCCGAGGTGGCCATTCCCTCGGTCATCCGTTTGCGCACCTACGTGCGCGTCCCCTATCGCGCCCGCGTCCCGATGACCAGGGCCGCGCTCATGCACCGCGACCGCTACCGCTGCGGATACTGCGGCGGCAAGGCCGAGACCATCGACCACGTCATCCCGCGCAGCCGCGGCGGCGAGCATTCCTGGGAGAACTGCGTGGCCAGCTGCGCGCCGTGCAACCATCGCAAAGCCGACAAGTTGCTCAGTGAGCTGGGCTGGTCGTTGCGATCGCCGCTGGTGTCGCCGAAAGGGCCGCACTGGCGGCTGCTGTCCACGACCTCCGACCTCGATCCGATCTGGTTGCAGTATCTGGGCGAAGGCGCTGCCTGAAAACGACCCCGATCGGCAGCTGAACCTCAGCCGTACTCGATGACGAGTGTCGCCCAGGTGCCGGGTTCCAGCGCCTCGAAGATGTGCGGCGCGTCACCTGGGTACGCGATGTAATCGCCCGGTCCCAGCTCCACCGGCGACTCGGTCGGGCCGACCATCGCCCGCCCCGTCGCGAGTAGGACATGCTCGATCACGCCGGGGATGTGTGGGTCCGAGGCGCGCGGGTGGCCGGGTTCGGCGGTGATGCGGAACAGGTCGCGGCGAGTGTTCGGCAAACCGGACGCGAGCAGCGTCGCGGTGTATTCCGACTGCTCGGCCGCCACCTGCGGCCCCTCGCCCGCCCGGATCACCTGGACGGTCGGACGCGGCGGATCGAGCAGCCGGGAGAACGGCATGTCCAGCGCGACGCACAGCGCCCACAGCGTTTCCAGGCTCGGGTTCCCACTACCCGACTCCAGTTGGGAGAGCGTGGATTTCGCGATTCCCGCCCGGTTGGCCACCTCGCTCAGCGAGAGCCCGGCGCGGGTGCGCTCGCGACGCAGCGAAGCCGCGATCACCGCCTGCGGCGTCGCCGTCGTGGTGTCGTTCCGCGCCATGCCCCAGCTCCCGTCGAGTCCGAACCGCCCAACAGAAAACCATATTGACGAACCGGCCTGCCATGTTCACTATAAGCTACATGCGTTCGATATGGCGAACACTGGACCGGGAGACGCTGTCCGGCATCGCGGCGGTCTGCCTCGCGGTCGCCGTCATCGGCGTCTCCTACGGTACGACCGCGGTGGCCGAGGGCTTTCCGGTGTGGCTGCCGGTGCTGCTCGGCACCGTCGTGCTCGCGGGCGGCGCGGAGTTCCTGTTCATCGGCATCGTCGCGGCGGGCGGCAACCCGATCGCGGCGACGCTGGCCGGGCTGCTGGTCAACGCGCGACACCTGCCCTACGGACTTTCGGTGCCCGACGTCGTCGGCACCGGCTGGCGGCGGCTGATCGGCGTGCACGTGATGAACGACGAGGCGGTCGCGATGGCGCTGGCCGAATCCGAGCCCGACCGCCGCCGCGCCGTCTACTGGGCTTGCGGACTCGGTGTTCTGCTCGCCTGGCCGGGCGGGGCGGCGCTCGGCGCGCTCATCGGGACGGTGGTGCCGGACACCTCGGTACTCGGGCTCGACGCGGTGTTCCCCGCGGTGTTGCTCGCGTTGGTCGTTCCTGCGCTGCGCGACCGGACGACGTTCGGGGCGGTATGCGTCGGCGCGGGCGTCGCGGTGCTGAGCGCGCCGTTCCTACCAGCGGGTTTGCCTGTGCTGCTCGCGCTTTCGGGCGTGGTGGTCGCGGCGATCGCGCTGGGGCGCACGCCCTCCGCAACGGAGAGCGCCGACTACATCTCCTGCGACTGCGGACCGAAGGAAGCTCGATGACGTTGGCCGCCGGAGTGATCGCCCTCGCCGCGGGCACCTACGCCTTCCGCTGGGCCGGACCCGCGTTGCGCAGCCGCATCCGATTTCCGGAACGTGCGCGCCAATTGCTGGAGATCGGCGCGGTCGTGCTGTTGGCCGCATTGGTCGCCGTGACGACCCTGCCCTTCGGTACCGGGCATGTCGGCGTCGCGCTGCCCGCCGGGGTGGTGGTCGGCGGAGTCCTCGCGTGGCGACGCAGTCCACTGCTCGTGGTGATCCTGGCCGCCGCGGCGACCACCGCCGTGCTGCGGCTCATCGGAGTTTCCTGATCCGCCGCGGAAACTCGGCGGCTGGTGCGGCGCCCAGAATGGTCGACACGCACGGCGCTCTGCGCGGCGGCGGACGACTGCCCAGCTGTGTTCGTCGGCTGCGGGCGATCAGTTCGGCAGCAGCGGGATGCTGCCCGCGCGGCGGCGGGCGACCGAACCGTAGCGGGCGTCGAGGCGCAGCCAGGTGGCGGTGGCGCGGACGCGCACGATCTCGGCGGCCGGGATGCGGCGAGCCTCGGCCTTCTCACCGGAGTGCGGGATGAAATCCATTGCGGTGAGGGCGAAGACGACGCGCATCGGCACCTCCACCCGGGTGTCGGCGGCCGAGACCGTGAGTACGGTCTGGTCGAGCAGCGAGGCGGGCGGGCCGTGCTGGCTGCCGTGTTCCTTGGCCAATTCCGCTCCGCGCTCGGCCAATTCGACGAGGGTACGGGCGGGCACATCGTCGACGTGCGCGAATCCGTCGATGGGCGGCAGCGCGCTACGCCAAGCCGAGTCCATCGAGTAACCCAGGTCGATCGGGCTACCCGAGGCGAGTCCGGCCAGCACCAGGTCGGCGCCGACGGTGACGTCGTCGACGCCGAGTTCGGCGATCACCGTCCGCACCGCGAGCGCTTCGAAACCCGTCGCGACCCAAGCCGATACGTAGCGCTCACCGCGGCGGCGCAGGCGCACCACCGCGGCTTGGTCCAGCCGGACGGCCCTGCTCAGGAACGTGGCGAGGTTCTCACGTTCGGCCGGGTCGGAAACGTGCAGCACGCGCTGCTCTGTCATCACAACCGTTCTGTCGTCACCGGCGATCGCGTCGCGGTCACTTGTCCATCCACCCGGCCAGGTACTCGCGCTCCGGCTCGGTTAGGCGGCGCAACCGCTGGGTATCGATGTCGAACGCCGCGAGCTGGGTGGTGGCGAGCACGGCGGGCGGCGAGTCGGGCGCCGCGTCGTTGGCCCGCACCTCGTAGCCGACCGTGAAATCGACCGCGCGCAACTGCTCGATCCACATCGCGATATCGAGCGGGGTGTCCTCGTGGCGCAGCTGCCCGCGGTAGCGCACGCGCAGGTCCGCCAGCACACAGCCGGACCGCAGCGAGGAGGTCGGGCGGCCTTCCTCGAACAGCCACGGGATACGCGCCTCTTCCAGCAAGGTCACCATCCTGGCGTGGTTGACGTGCTGGAACACGTCCATGTCGGACCACCGGATCTCGACCTTGGCGTGAAAACGCTTGGGCAGCAGCACGGAACTTCCGCGACCCTTCCCGTCACCGTTCAACGAATTCGTCACTGTGGTACCTCCGGGGGACGCCCAGTCACCCACCAGGACGCACACGCTGCGGCGTCGCAACAGGCAGACGAGGCGAGATCGTGGGTCTGAAAAATCCGACAACGCCGACACTGCGATCCGGGACGCACCCGGATCGAGACCGATCTTCGCCGTCCAGTATCGCAATGTCGGCCCGAGGGGTCCTGTCGGGGGCCGCCCGTCAGCGAGGCACCTCCGATTGCGCGCCGACACCGCTGACCATGCTGCGCACCTGCCGTGCCGCGACGGACAGCGTCGCCAAGTCGTGGGCGCCGGATTCGAACAGTTCCGAAAGCGCCGCCCGCGCGCGGCCCAGCCTGGACTGGTTCTTCGACTCCCAGTAGGCGATCTTCTCGTCGGCGGTCTCCTCCGGCTCACCGGCGGAGAGCACGTCCAGGGTGAGCGAGCGCAGCGAACCGTACATGTCGTCGCGCAGCGCCAGCCTGGCCAGCGCGTGCCACCGGTCGCCGCGCTCCAGGTGACTCACCGCCTGGAGCAACCAATCGATCTTGAGGTGGTCGTTCAGCGCGTAGTACAGCGCGCCGACCTCCTCGCCGTCGCGGTCGGTGATGTCGGCGATGTCGAGCACGTCGAGCAGCGGGAACAGTGTCAGCAGGCCGAACACCTCGGTGGCCAGATCGGTCGGCGCGCCGCGCGCGATCAACTCCGCGGACTGATCGGTCAGCGTCGCCACGTGGTGGCCGCGCAGCCAACCGGGGACCTTCGAGGCCAGCTCGCGCACGCCCCGGCTGTACCGGTTGATCTCGGCGCCGACGGCGATCGGCTGCGGGCGGTTGCTGAGCAGCCACCGCGAGGCGCGGTCCAGGGTGCGTTTGGTCTCCAGCTCCAGTTCGTCGCGCACGGAGATGGGAATGTCGGCCGAACGGATCCGCGCCCACATGGAATGCAGGTCGAAGATCTCGGTGGTCGCCGCGAAGGCGCGCACCGCGTCGGCGGCCGTCGCGCCCACCTCTTCGATCAGCCGGAACGCGTAGCTGATCCCGCCGTAGTCGACCATCTCGTTGGCGATCATCGTGGTGACGATCTCCCGGCGCAGCCGGTGCTTCTTGATGGCGCTGCCGAAGCGGGTCCGCAGCGGCGTCGGGAAGTACTCCGGCAGGCGGGCCGCGAAGTAGGCCATGTCCGGCAGATCGGAGTCGAGCAGGTCGGCCTTGAGCGAAAGCTTCACGTGCGCCATGAGATTGGCCAGTTCCGGTGAGCACAGGCCCGCGCCGTCCTCCTGGCGGCGCTTCATCTCGACGTCGGAGGGCAACGCCTCGAGTTCGCGGTCCAAGCCACGCCGCTGTTCGAGCTCGTCGATGAGCCGCATGTTGACGTTCATCATGCGCGGCGCCTCGAAACGCGACATGCCCATGAGGAAGTTCTGGGACACGTTGTCGCGCAACACCATTCTGGCGACCTCGTCGGTCATCGAGGCGAGCAACGGGTTGCGCTCCTCCTCGGACAGCAGACCGCTGCTGACCACGCCGTCGAGCAGGACCTTGATGTTGACCTCGTGGTCGGAGCAGTCCACGCCCGCGGAGTTGTCCAGCGCGTCGGTGTTCATCTTGCCGCCGTTGCGGGTGAACTCGATGCGGCCGAGCGCGGTGGCGCCGAGGTTGCCGCCCTCGCCGATCACCCTGACCCGCAACTGGTTTCCGTTGACGCGCACCGGATCGTTGGACTTGTCGCCGACATCGGCGTTGGACTCGGTGCTCGCCTTGATGTAGGTGCCGATGCCGCCGTTCCACAGCAGCTGCGCCGGCGCGAGCAGGATCGCACGCACGAGTTCCGGTGGCGAGAGGGATTCCACGTTCTCGCCGAGGCCGAGCGCGGCTCGCGCCTGCGGGCTGATCGGCACGGACTTCACCGTGCGATCCCACACGCCGCCGCCCGCGCTGATCAGCGAGGTGTCGTAATCGGCCCAGGAGGACCGCGGCAGTGCGAACATGCGCTGCCGCTCGCGGAAGGAGCGGGCGGCGTCCGGATTCGGATCGAGGAAGATGTGCCGGTGGTCGAAGGCCGCGACCAAGCGGATGTGCTCGGAGAGCAGCATGCCGTTGCCGAAGACGTCGCCGCTCATGTCGCCGATGCCGACCACGGTGAAGTCCTCGGTCTGGGTATCGATGTCCATCTCGCGGAAGTGCCGCTTCACGCTTTCCCACGCGCCCTTGGCCGTGATGCCCATGGCCTTGTGGTCGTAGCCCGCGGAGCCGCCTGAGGCGAACGCGTCACCGAGCCAGAATCCGTAGCTCTGGGCCACGTCGTTGGCGATGTCGGAGAACGTCGCGGTGCCTTTGTCGGCGGCGACCACCAGGTAGGTGTCGTCGCCGTCGCGGCGGACCACCCGCGCGGGCGGCAGCACCCGGCCGGTGGCCAGGTCGACGTTGTCGGTGAGGTCGAGCAGACCGGAGATGAAGGTGCGGTAGCAGGCGACGCCCTCCGCGCCCAGCGCCTGCCGGTCGGCGACCGGATCGCCGGTCGAGGCGGGCGGACGCTTCACCACGAATCCGCCCTTGGCGCCGACCGGGACGATCACCGCGTTCTTCACCGCCTGCGCCTTCACCAGACCGAGGATCTCGGTGCGGAAGTCCTCCAAACGGTCCGACCAGCGCAAGCCGCCGCGCGCGACCGGACCGAAGCGCAGGTGCACGCCCTCGACCCGCGGCGAGTACACGAAGATCTCGAATTGCGGCCTCGGCTTGGGCAATTCGATGATTTCGCGCGGCTCGACCTTCATCGAGAGGAAGTCGCGCGACCTGCCTTCGCCGTCGGTCACGTAGTAGTTGGTGCGCAACGTCGCCTTGACGAGGCCGAGGATGGCCCGCAGGATGCGGTCCGCGTCCAGGCTCACCACCTCGTCGATACGGGCGCGCAGCGCGGCGTCCAGTTCGCCGGCCCGCTCGGCCGAGACGGTGTCCGGATCGAACCGCGCGGTGAACAGGTCGACGAACAACCGCGCCACATCCGGATAGGTCAGCAGCACCCTGGAGATATTGGCCTGGCTGTACGGGAAGCCGGCCTGCTGAAGGTATTTCGCGTAGGTGCGCAGGATCGACACGGCACGCCACGGCAGCCGCGCGCGCAGCACCAGCTCGTTGAGACCGTCGGCCTCGGCACGGTCGTACCAGACCGCCTCGAAGGCGTCGGTGAAGCGTTCCCGCAGGCCACGCACCTCGGCCTCGAGCGCGTCGGCCCGCGCCGGGGACTCCAGCAGTTCGGCGTCCAGATCGCGGTCCAGTGAACTGCGCAGCAGCTCGGGGCGGGCCAGCAGACCGAAGTCGTAGATCCAGCGCTCCACGCTCGGGCCGCCGGGCGTGGCCGGGTCCAGCTGGATCTGGTAGGGCCGCTCGTCGACCACCTCGACGCCGAGGCTTTGCAGCACCGGAAGCACTTGACTCAGCGAGACGCCGGTGCCGCCGATGTAGAGCGTGAAGCGCCACGAGCCGGGCGCCGACTCCGGCTTGCGGTAGAGATGCTGGGCGATCGCGCCCTCGGCCAGACGCTCCAGCCTGCCGATGTCGCGCAGGGCGCGGCCCGGGCTGAAGTCCTGCTTGTATCCCTCGGGGAAAGCGGCGGCGTAGCGCTGCACCAGGGCGGGATCGAGCACTGTCGAAGTGCTCACTTCGTCGTTGAGGTGGTCGTCCCAGGTGTTGCTCGCCTCGGCGAGCAGTCGCTGGATGCGCAACCGGTTGGCTTCGGAGGTGTCGACGACGGCGGGCGCCTCGCCGGACACGGGCGGCGCGGTGAACTGGACGTCGGGCATCCGCACCGTGAAATACACACTGGCGAGCTCGCTTTCGCTCACCCGTGCGGAGTAGTCGATGGAGACGCCGCCCAGCTCGCGGACCAGGATGTCCTGCATCTCCAGCCGCACCCGAGTGGTGTAGCGATCGCGCGGCAGGTAGACCAGGCAGGCCACGAACCGGCCGTAGGTGTCCAGCCGCATGAACAGGCGAACCTGGCGGCGCAGGCCGACATTGAGCACGGCGAGGGCGGTGCGCCGCATGGTCTCGGTGTCGGAGGAGAACAGTTCGGTGCGCGGGAACGACTGGATGACCTCGAGCATCGCCTGGCCGGAGAAGGAGTCCAGGTCGAACCCGCTCTCCTCGATCACCGAGCGCACCTGGCGGCCGATCACCGGGATGTCGAGGACGTTCTCGTGCACCGCCGTCACGGTGAAGACGCCGATGAACAGGTGCTCGCCGATGATCGCGCCGAACTCGTCGAAATCGGCGACGCCGACGAAGTAGGGGTACACCGAACGGTGCACGGTGGCGGGTACCAGACCCTGGGTCAGCATCAGCAACGGGCGATCGGCGCCGTTGACCGGTACGTGGAAATCGGTGCCGACATCCGGACGCAGCACGCCGAGGCAGGTGCCGGGCAGCGGATTCGACACGGATTTATCGCCCTCGGTACTCAGGCGATAGCGGGCGAATCCGAGCACCGTGAAATTGCCCTGGCCCAGCCAGCGAAGCAGATTGGCGCAGTCGGTCAGTTCGGTCGCGGAGAACGGCGCGGCGCCGGTTTTCGCCGCCAGCTCCAAATGGGCGGCCAGCTCGCTCTGGACTTGTTTGATGGCCTCGGTGTCGCCGATGACCTGCCGCACGTCGGCGATCACGTCCGGCATGGCGTGTTCGATGCGCTCGAGCTGGGCGCGGCTGGTGGAAGGGTGCAATTGCAGGTGCATCCAAGACTCGCGCAGCGCCATCGACCCATTGGCGTCGACCTCGTGCGGCACCGCTCTGGTCAGCCGTCCCTCGTCGTCGCGCTCGATCTCGAAGATCGGATGGATGACCTCGCTGACGCTCACTCCGATCCGGCTCAGCGACGAGGTGATCGATTCGACCAGCAGCGGCATGTCGTCGGTCACGACCTGGACCGCGGCGCCCAACCCCGAACCGTCGTCCGGGTGATAGATCCGGACCAGGGCGCGACCGGTCTGGCGCGTCATCGCCAATTCCAGGTGCCGCCGAAAGATCTGGGTGATACCCGTGATCGCACAGTCCACATCGCCCGCGTCGACGTGGCGGAAATACGCCTCTTCGAGGGTCGCGAGGTCACCGCGCAGCGACTGCGGCAAACTCGCGGCCCACGCCGCACTGGACAATTCGGACGAGACCGTCATTTTTTCGCCAACTCCCTCGGATTCGGTTCCGCAACAAAGTGACGCCGGTCCGAGGGTAGCTGTGCCGTGCTGACGCGGAGGTGAATTCCCTTCCAAATACAGGGTGTTCACCTATACCGTGCGTTCGCCGATGAATTGCCGAGGTCGTCGATCTCTCGGCACAGCACCCGATCGGACCGGCAAACGTCACGTAGACGCGATCGCGGTGGGAAGGACCCATTGTCCGGACAGCGCCTGCGCATGCACGGTTCCCACCTTAGCCAGTTTTGAGGCTGAGATAGGGCCGACCGTATTTCCTTCGATGGAGCGACCGCCCGCGGGTGTGTCTCCGCAATTCCTTCGGCGAAGCGGCCTTGCGACGGGGCGATGCGCGCGGCGATCGCCCCGTCGGCGGGTATTGCTCAGTCGCGGGTGAGCTTGCGGTGCGTCACCCGGTGCGGACGGGCCGCCTCCGGACCGAGGCGCTCGATCTTGTTGGCCTCGTACGCTTCGAAGTTGCCCTCGAACCAGAACCACTTGGCCTCGTTGTCCGAATCGCCCTCCCACGCCAGAATGTGCGTGCAGGTGCGGTCCAGGAACCAGCGGTCGTGGGAGATGACCACGGCGCAACCGGGGAACTGTTCCAGCGCGTTCTCCAGCGAACCGAGGGTTTCCACGTCGAGGTCGTTGGTCGGCTCGTCGAGCAGGATCAGGTTGCCGCCCTGCTTCAGGGTCATCGCCAGGTTCAGGCGGTTGCGCTCACCACCGGAGAGCACACCGGCAGGCTTCTGCTGGTCCGGGCCCTTGAAGCCGAACGCGCTCACGTACGCGCGCGAGGGCATCTCCTGGTTGCCGACCTGGATGAAGTCCAGGCCCTCGGAGACCACCTGCCACACGTTCTTCGTCGGGTCGATGCCCGCGCGGTTCTGGTCGACGTAGCTGAGCTTGACCGTCTCGCCGACCTTCACCTCACCGCTGTCGGGCTGCTCGAGTCCGACGATGGTCTTGAACAGGGTGGTCTTACCGACACCGTTCGGACCGATGACACCGACAATGCCGTTGCGCGGCAAGGTGAACGACAGATCCTTGATGAGCTGGCGCTCGCCGAAGCCCTTGTCCAGGTGCGAGACCTCGACGACCACATTGCCCAGGCGAGGACCATGCGGGATCTGGATCTCCTCGAAGTCCAACTTCCGCATCTTCTCGGCCTCGGCCGCCATCTCCTCGTACCTGCCGAGGCGAGCCTTGTTCTTGGCCTGGCGGGCCTTGGCGCCGGAACGCACCCACGCGAGTTCTTCCTTCAGCCGCTTCTGCAGCTTCTGGTCCTTCTTGCCCTGCACCTCGAGGCGCTCGGCCTTCTTCTCCAGGTAGGTGGAGTAGTTGCCCTCGTAGGGGTAGGCGCGACCGCGGTCGAGCTCGAGGATCCAGCCCGCGACGTTGTCCAGGAAGTACCGGTCGTGGGTGACGGCCAGCACCGCGCCCTGGTACTGGGCCAGGTGCTGTTCGAGCCATAGCACCGACTCGGCGTCGAGGTGGTTGGTCGGCTCGTCGAGCAGCAGCAGATCGGGCTTGCTCAGCAGCAGCTTGCACAGCGCGACACGGCGACGCTCACCACCGGAGAGGTTGGTGACCGGCTCGTCCGGCGGCGGGCAGCGCAGCGCGTCCATGGCCTGCTCGAGCTGGGAGTCCACGTCCCACGCGTCGGCGTGGTCCAGGTACTCCTGCAGCTTGCCCATTTCCTCCATGAGCTCGTCGGAGTAGTCGGTGGCCATGAGCTCGGCGATCTCGTTGAAGCGATCGAGCTTCACCTTGACGTCGCCGAGGCCCTCCTCGACGTTGCCGCGAACGGTCTTCTCCTCGTTCAACGGCGGCTCCTGCTGAAGGATGCCGACCGTCGCGCCCGGCGCGAGGAACGCGTCGCCGTTGTTGGGCTGGTCCAGTCCGGCCATGATCTTCAGCACGCTGGATTTACCGGCGCCGTTGGGGCCGACGACGCCGATCTTGGCGCCGGGAAGGAAGTTCAAGGTGACATCGTCGAGCACGACTTTGTCGCCGTGCGCCTTGCGAACCTTCTTCATTTGGTAGATGAACTCAGCCATATGCGGAAGCCTATCGGTCTCGGGAACAGTGGAACGAAGCAGAGCCATTCACGGCACGCGCGCATCCTCGCGCCGGATTCACCGTGCTCGCGCCCGACGTTCTGCGGGCGGGATCAGGCGTCGACGGGCTCGGGTGCGGCACTTCCGGAAGGTACGGAAGCCACGGTCGCGGCACTGTCCCCCAATTCCTCGCCGACGCGTGCACGATTTTCAGCGCTGGATCCGAGACAAGTATTCCGCATCAAGGCGCTGGGCCCGCCGCCGGTCTCCGATCGCCGGCTCACTTGGGCCGTGCAGCGGGACAGATCGGGGCCGACCGCGGTGGCCCGCATCTCCAGGTCGCGCCGCTCGACGCCCTCCTTGGTCCGGTACTCGTGTGAGCGCAGCTGCCCGTAGACGAGCACCGGGTCGCCCCGCCGCACCGACGCGTCCACACCGCCGACCAGCCGCCGCCAGCAGGACACGGTGAGGAACAAAGTCCCGTTGTCCACCCATTCCCCGGTCGCGACGTCCAGCCTGCGCGAGTTGCTCGCCATCCGGAAGGTGAGCACCTGTTCGCCGTTGCTCAGGTCCCGCTTGACCGGGTGGGTCACCACCGTGCCGACCACCGTCGCCATCGCTTCGTACATGATTTTCGCCCCTTCACCTATCGGACCCGGGCCGGACGCTCCGGGTGTCTCCTCCCCGCCGAGCGAGGGCCTCTCCAGCCTCGCCCCCGCACCGTGTGCGAAGGAACCCCCTGTTTCGCGCCTGTGGACAACCCGCTCCGCCACATGTGGACACCCGCCGCTTCGCACCAGTCGCCACGCCGAACCCCATCGCACACGCCTTACCCGCCCGCGCCCACCACCGCGGACCCACTCAACGGCAACTCGACCACACTCGTCCCGACGGACACCGCGAACTCACCCGGCTCGATCCGCCAACCCCCATCCCAATGCTCGAAAGCCCTCCGCGGCAAAATGATTTGTACCGGAACCGCCGCTCCCGCCTCCGCGAACACGGTCGCGAACCCCGCAAGCCACCGCACCGGCCGCTCGACCACGGATTCGGGACGGGAGAGATACACCTGAACCACCTGCTTCCCCGCCCGCGCACCGGTGTTGCGCGCGGTGAGCGACACCGCCACCGCCCCGTCCGCCGCCGGAGCCGACACCGTGAGATCAGCGAGTTCCCAAGTGCTGTAGCCGAGTCCGTGCCCGAACGGATAGGCCGGTGTCACGCCGGCGCGCAGCCAAGCGCGGTAGCCGATGTGGATGCCTTCGGTGTAGCGCAGCACGCCGTCCACCGGCGTGGTCGAGAGCACGGGCACGTCGGCCTCGGCGGCGGGCCAAGTCGTGGGCAGCCTGCCGCCGGGTTCGGCCCGCCCGAGCAGCACGTCGGCCAGCGCGTGGCCGACCTCCTGGCCGCCGAACCAGGTCAGCAGCAGCGCGGAGACCTCGTCGCGCCAGGGCAGCAGCACCGGTCCGCCGGAGTTCAGCACCACCACGGTGCGCGGGTTGGCGCGCGCCACCGCGCGCACGAGGTCGTCCTGCGCGCCGGGCAGCGCGAGGGTGGTGCGGTCGAAGCCCTCGCTCTCGGTCTGCGAGCTGGTCCCGACCACGACGACGGCGGCATCGGCGGCCGCCGCCAGCGCCGCGGCGTCGGCGATCGCGTCCGCGGGATCGGTGTGCGCGGCCTCCGTGCCCACCGTGATCGCGACTAAACCCAAAGCGGCGCCATCACTTCCGAGCTGCTGGCGCACCGTGATCGAGATCGGACCCGAGCCGTCGGCGGCCACCGGCACCGACGCGACATCCGGGGTGAGCAGCGCGGCGCCCAGCGCGTCACCACTGCCGCCGAGCTCCCTGTCGATGACCGCGGCGCCGTCGATCTCCATCCGTATCCGGCCCACCCCGGCGACACCCAGCCGCACCGCCGCGGCCCCGTCGGCGCCGGGCCGGTACTCGGTGCTCAGCTCCAGCGTTGCGGAGCCCGCGGGCACCGTACCCAGGTAGACAAGCTGCGCAGCGCGGCGCAACTCGCTCAGCAGCTCGTTACCGTCGGCGTCGAGGAAGCGAGCGCGCAACCCGGGTTCGCCGGTCTGCGGATCGGTCATCGACGCCAGCGGGAGCGGATGGATACCGGTCTGGACCGGTACGCCGGGATGCACCGAGATGGACGCGCCGGGCAGCGCGGCGCGCAGACCGTCCACCGGGCTGACCATCTCGGCGGGAACCACGGTTGCGCTGCCGCCGCCCTGCGTGCGTGGCCAGATGGCCGCCTCGCCGATCACCGCGAGGGAACCGGGACCCGAATCCGGCCACGGCAATTCACCGCTGTTGCGCAACAGCACCATCCCGGCCGCCGCGACTTCGCGAGCGAGTTCCCTGCACTCGCGATCGGAGACGTCGGCCGCGGCTTCACCGTTCGTTTCCGGTTCCGGCGCAATGGGTTCGCGCACCGCGACGTGCCCGTGCGACGCCATCGCGGCGGTGTCGAAACCGTTGTCGCGCAGAGCGGTATCCGACAGATCCAGCGCGCCGACGCGCTGGGCCAGCCGCAGCAGACGCAGCACCTTGGCATCGATCGCGGCCTCCGGCACCGCTCCGGACCGCACCGCCCCAACCAGTCGCGAGCCCCAGGGGCCCATAGGGCCCGGCATCACCAAGTCCTGGTCCGCCTTCGCCGAGGCCTCGGTGCTGCGCACCGCCACCCAGTCCGACACCACGACGCCGTCGAAGCCCCACTCGGTGCGCAACGGCGTCGTCAGCAGGGGGTTCTCCGTCATCGTGACGCCGCGGACGGAGTTGTACGCCGACATCACCAGCCACGCGCCCGCGCGCACCGCCGCTTCGAACGGCGCGAGATACAACTCGCGCAGCGCGCGGTCGTCCAGCTCGACGTCGGCGGTGTAGCGCTCGGTCTCGAAGTCGTTGGCCACGTAGTGTTTCGGCGTGGCGGCGATGCCGTGCTCCTGCACCGAGCGGACATAAGCCGCCGCCAATTCGCCCGTCAGCAAAGGATCTTCGGAGTACGCCTCGAAGTGCCTGCCGCCCAGGGGACTTCGATGCAGGTTGATCGTCGGTCCGAGCACCACATCGACGCCCTTGCGCTTGGCCTCGGCGGCCGACGCGGCGCCGTAGCGGCGGGCCATGCCGAGATCCCAGGTCGCCGCGAGCGCGGTCGCCGAGGGCAGGTTGAGCGACGGGTCGCGCTCGTCCCAGATCGAGCCGCGCACGCCCGAAGGTCCGTCGGAGAGCATCATCGACCGCAGCCCGATCGCGGGCTCCGCCGCGGTCGACCAGATGTCGGCGCCGGTCAGCAGCCGCACCTTCTGCTCCAGATTCAGCGCGCCGACCAGCGCGCGCAGGGCTTCGTCCACCGTGTCGAGCATCAGCGCTCCTCCTCGGATCGTCGGCCGGGTCCCGCGTCTGCCGACAATCTACGCGTCGGCGCCGCCCGGACGGCCGACCTCGAGGAGGCGGATCAGAGCGCGCCGAGGTCGGTGTTGGCGCCGCAGAGCACGACGACCGGCCGCTCCCCCGGCGCGGGCGTGTACGCGCCGCTCTGGATCGCGGCCAGCGCGCTGGCGCCCGCCAGCTCGACGACGATCCGGAATTCGCGCCACAGGTAGTCGCGGGCCGCGGTGATCGCCTCCTCGGTGACCAGCAGCGAGGGCACGTTGTAGCGCCGCGCGATGTCGAGGGCGATCTCGCCGACCCGGGTCGCGCCGAGCATGTCCAAGCCGACACCGGGGCCGCCGACGTCGACCGTTCGATTGGCGAGCAACGCCGAGTGCAGTGCGGGCAGGCCGACCGGCTCGACGCCCACCACCTGCTGACGACGACCGAGCGCCGCGGCGATGCCCGCGACGAGCCCGCCGCCGCCGACCGCGACCAGCACCGGCGGCTTGCCGCGCACCTGGTCTTCGAGTTCCAGGCCGACCACTCCGGCGCCGGCGACCACGGCGGGCAGGTCGTAGGCGTGCAACTGCAACGCGCCGCGTTCGGCCGCCAGCTCGGTGGCGTGCTTTGCCGCTTCCGCGTAAGTCGTTCCGTACCAGAGCACTTCGGCGCCGTGTGACCACATCGCCGCCACCTTGGTGTGCGGCGCGGATTCCGGCACCACCACCGTGCACGCCTTGCCGAGCCAGGCGGCGGCCAGCGCGGCGGCGATGCCCGCGTTGCCCGCGGAGGCGATGACCACCTGATCGGTCCGCGCGGTCGAGGTGAGCAGCGCGTTGAGCGTGCCTCGGACCTTGAAAGTGCCGCCGTGCTGGAGGTATTCGAGCTTCAACGTGACCGGCACCGGACCGGTCGGACCGGCCACCGAAGTGTGGAAGACGGGCGTCTTCCTGATCCGCCCCACCGTCCGACGGCGCGCGGCGCGCACATCGGAGCGATACACCCGTCGGCAGTGTTCGGCCACCGCGGCCGCACCCCTGTCGTTACTACCTGTCAAGACCGCACTCCGCGGTCGCACAGCCGGGTCGGACCCGGCGGCGCGGCCTCATTCACTTGCGTACCTCTCCGTCACGTTTCGCCAGTTCGGCGAACATGGCGTTGTGGGCGGCCAGCTCCGCGTCGTGGTCGCGGTCGGCGGCCCGGTCGATGCGCTTGGCAGTCCGTTCGTCGCTGCGCGACCACTGGATGAGCAGCGCCAGCATCACCACGACCAACGGCACCTCACCGCTCGCCCAGGCCAGGCTACCGCCGGTGCGCTGATCGCCGAGCAGGTCGCTGTTCCAGCCCAGGTCGAGGCTGCGGAAGAACCAGCCGCCCATGACCGTCGTCATGCTCATCAGCGCGACGCCGAAGAACGCGTGGAACGGCAGCGAGCCGAACACCATGCCCAGTTTGGTGAGCGGTTCCACCTGGCGCGGTTTCGGATCGATGCCGATCACCACCCAGTAGAACAGGTAGCCGCTGAGCAGGAAGTGGATGTTCATCAGCAGGTGCGCGGCGTGCGAGTCGACGAAAGTGTCGTAGATGCCGCCCATGTACAGCGCGTAGAAGCCGGCGACGAAGATCACCGACGCCACGATCGGGTGGGTCAGGAACCGGGACACCGGATTGTGCACGGCGGCCAGAATCCATTCGCGCGGCCCCGGCACACCGGTGCGTCCGGCGGGCGGCAGCGCGCGCAGCGCCAGCGTCACCGCGCCGCCGAGCGCGAACAGAATCGGCGCGAGCATGGACAACGCCATGTGCTGCCCCATGTGCACGCTGAACACCGCGGGCGAATACCGCCCGACCCCCGACGACGTCGCGAGCAGCAGTAGCGCGCAGGCCGACAGCCACGCGATGGTCCGGCCGACCGGCCACGCATCGCCGCGGTGGCGCAACCGCCGCACACCGAGCAAATACACCACGGCGAGCACGATCGCCGCCGTGCCGAAGATCAGGTCGAAGCGCCAGTCGAACAGCAGCCGCGCGACCGTCGGCGGGCCCGCCAGGTCGTAGCCGAGTTCGACCTCGGCGGGCGTCGGCACTGTCTCGGGGGGCGGCGGCGGGGTGCGGCCCAGACCGACAGCCAGACCCACGGTGGCCGCGAAGACCAGCGCCTCGACCGCGCCGAAACGCAGCAACGCGCCGCGATCGCGCGGGTTCGCCGCCAGTGCTGGCACGGTCGCGCGGCGCTGGAACCAGCCGATGACGCCGAGCACGAGCAACGCCGCCGCTTTCGCGAGAACCAGCCGCCCGTAGGTGCTGGTGAACAGCTCGTCGAACGGCACACGCACCCACGAATTGATCACTCCGCTGACGCCGATCACCACGAACGCGATGGTCGCCAGGAACGAGAACCGGCGGACCGCGACATCGGTGTGCGCACCCGAGCGCAGCGCGTGCGCCAGGACGGCGAACAGGCCGCCCACCCAGACCGCCGCCGACACCAGGTGCAGGATGAGGCTGTTGGTCGCGACGTCGTGCGAGCCGCCCGAGGACGAGTGGCCGGTCAGCGCGAGCGGCATCATGGTGATGATCGCGCCGCCGAACAGCAGCGGCGTCCAACCCCAGCGCAGCGCGAGCCGGCAGCCGATCGCGAGGATCAGCGCGAACACCACCGTGGTACGCCAGGCCTCGGCCAGCTCCACCTGCGCGATGGCGCGCCACAGCTCTTCCGGACGCCAGATGTCGCTGGCGGGCTGACCCGTCGTATCCGACACCGTCAGCGGGACGAGCAGCGCGGCGCAACACGCCCAGATCACCGCGAAATTCGAGGCCCGGCGCAGCGCGCGATACCCGCCCACGTCCAGCAGTCCGTCGGACTGCGGCGGTACCAGGAACGCGGTGAACAGCAGCGAGCCGACAGTCAGCGCCGCGAACAGATCAGCCAGCGCGCGGAGCGCGGGCAGACCGTAGGTGGTCAGCGGACCCGGATCCGGAATGCCGAGCAGACTCAACGCCTGCGCCGCCGAGAGACCGACCACCAGCGCCGCGACGACGGCCGCGATGGCTCCCGCGAACACGGTCACGGCGGCGAAACCGCGCGCCGCGTCCGCCCGCGGGACGTCCGGCGCAGCGGGTGCGAGGGTCGGGTCCTGCGGTGACGACATACGACTCAGCGTAGTTGGGTGCTTACCCCCGGGTTCGCTCCGGCCATGCTCGCGGGCGTCGACGGGCACCGCCCGGCGACGCTCGCTTCTCGTATCCCTGCCCGGCGAAGATCACGACGCGTTCTCCGAGTCGACGAACCACCGACGCGAAATTCGTCCGGCCCGCGTCGCGAAGCGCGTATAAGGTAGGCGCGGATCACGGAGGTGAGATGTCGGTCGTGCTGATTGCCGTGGTGGCGCTGTTCTTCGCCGCCATGGGCGTTTACGGACTGTTTCGCCCGAGCCAGTTGGCCGACACCGTCGGCTTGCTCGCCGATCGGGCCGACGCGCACGCCGAGGTGCGCGCGGTCTACGGCGGCTTCGGCGTCGCCGTGGCGGTGGTCCTCGGTTTGGCCGCCGCCGATGTCGGCGACCTCAGATTCGGCGTGTGCGTCGCGGTGGCCGCGGCGCTGGGCGGGATGGCGTTCGGCCGGATCTGGTCCTCTTTCACCGGGCGCGCGTCCGCCTTCTATCCGGTGTGGTTCTACTTCGTCGTCGAAGTGACCTTGGCCACCCTGCTCGGCGTCGCTGTCCTGCTCGACTGAGGTAGACGGAATGTTGCTGACGCTAAGAATCTAGTTTCCTGGACGGTCGCTATAATTTCCGTGCTGGACAGCACGGCCACTGTCGGCCATGGTGGAAACCGCTGCCTCCGTAGCTCAGTTGGATAGAGCAAGGGCCTTCTAATCCCTAGGTCGCAGGTTCGATTCCTGCCGGGGGCGCTCATACAGGCACCCTGTGGCCCGCATGTCGATGTGGGTCACAGGGTTGTTACCCGAACCGCGCGGCGGTCAAACAAGGACACTCGGGCCCATCACTACGCGCAAGGGCGGTACCAGTTCCACCACCACTCCCCCTGCTGCCGTCCTCGAACGGTTGCCGGTCGTCAGGAAGGAGCCACACCGTGCGGATCTACATCACCAGCGTGTTCGTCGACGACCAACAGAAGGCTTTCGACTTCTACACCGAAGTGCTCGGCTTCACCAAGAAGAACGACGTCCCCCTGGGTGCGGCTCGATGGTTGACGGTCGTCTCACCCGAGGACCCCAATGGTGCGGAACTGTTGCTCGAGCCGGACGGACATCCCGCGGTCAAGCCGTACAAGGACGGGTTGGTCGCCGACGGAATTCCGGCCGCCTCGTTCCAGGTCGAGAACGTGCGGGCGGAATACGAGCGGCTGCTCGCCCTCGGGGTGACGTTCACTCAGGAACCAATGGAAGCGGGGCCGGTGACCACGGCGGTCTTCGACGACACCTGCGGGAATCTGATCCAGATCGTCACCCCCGCCTAGCAGCATCGAGCCGCGATCGATTCGGCGCCGCGACAACTGGCCCGTAAATCGGCTCGGAATCCTGATCAGTGCGGCTTCGCCGCGGCCGGTACGGGATCAGGGAGAGCAATGGCGACATCGGGACGCTGGTCGAGCCGGAACACGCACTTCGTCCCGGTGTAGATGCTCGGCATGCACAGGTTGCAGTGGGTGCAGGCCGATTGGGCCGATTCGTCGGATTGGATGCGGCGCAACAGGTTCGGTTCGCGCAGTAGCGCCCGGCCCATGGCGACGAACTCGAAACCCTCGCGCATCGCCAGACGCATGGTGTCGAGGTTGGTGATGCCGCCCAGCAGGATCAGCGGCATGGAGAGTTCGCGGCGGAACTGGCGGGCCCGTTCGAGGAGGTACGCCTCGCAGTAGGGGTATTCGCGCAGGAAGCCGCGGCCGACCATGCGGAAGCCCCAGCGGGCCGGTCCGGGAAGGACTTTCGCGAACTCGTGGCGGGGTGCGTCGCCGTGAAAGAGCAGCATCGGGTTGAGCAGGGAGCTTCCGGCCGTCAGTTCCAAGGCGTCGAGCGCCCCGTCCGCCTCCAGCCACGCGGCGACTTGAAGTGATTCCGGCACGGTGAGGCCGCCGCGGACACCGTCCTCCATGTTCAGCTTCGCCGTCACCGCGAGGCGGCCGCCCACCGCTTCGGCCACCGCGCAGGCGATTTCGCGGACGAACCGGGCGCGATTGGCCGCCGAGCCACCGTAGCGGTCCTTCCGCCGGTTCAGCAGCGGGCTGAGGAACGAGCTCGCCAGGTAGTTGTGTCCGAAATGGATCTCCACCGCGTCGAATCCGGCTCGCTCGGCCAACTTCGCGGCATCCGCGTGGGCGGCGACGAGTTCGCGGATCTGGGACTCGTCGGGCACCTTCATCGGCCGCATGCCGAGCGGGCTGAACATGCGACTCGGCGCGAGGGCGGGCAGTCGGTTGGAGGCGGCGTTGGCCACGGGTCCGGCGTGCCCGATCTGCGCGCTCGCCGCCGCTCCCTCGGCGTGCACCGCGTCGGTCAGCTTCCGCAGCCCAGGCAGCGCCTCCTCACGCATCCAGATCTGGTGCCGATCGGTGCGGCCGCCCGGCGCGACCGCGCAGTACGCCACGGTGGTCATGCCGACGCCGCCCGCCGCGGTTTCGCGGTGGAACGCGATGAGTTCGTCGGTCACCAAGGCGTCGGGCGTGCGCCCCTCGAAGGTCGCGGCCTTGATCACCCTGTTGCGCAAGGTGATCGGGCCCAGCGTGGCCGGTGCGAAGACGTCGGTCATCGCGCACCTCCTTCCGGCGCGGCGAGCCCGGCGACCACGAAGTCCCGCAAGGTGGCGACGGCGGATGCCGACAGGTCTCGGTCTCCGGCACCGAACGACATGATGATGAGATCGAAGGCAAACGACCAGCGTCGCCTGCTCTCCGGTTCCGCGAGTTCGGGAAGCAGGCCGACCCACGAGTCCATCCGGAACCACGGCTGCTGCCACAGCAGCGGATGGCGGCCGAGCACCAACTGGGCGAGCAGCCGCAGGTGCAGGCGGCCCGCTGGATCGGCGGCGAGTTCGACGAACGGCTCGATCACCGCGTCGACGATGTCGGACACCGAACCGCACTCGGCGCTCACCGCGGCGAGGCGGTCGGCCCACAGCGGTCCGAGACGCTCCTCGAGCAGTGCCGCCACCAGGGATTCCTTCGATCCGAAGTGGTAGTGCACGGCAGCCGGATTGGCACCGGCCTCCGCGCAGATCGCCCGCACCGACACGTCCTCGTAGCGGTCGGTCAGCAACAAACGCTCGGCCGCCGCGAGCAGCCGCTCACGGGTGACCGCCGAAACTCTCTGAGCCATGGGTGTAGTAAAACACGTTTCAATCGTCGATTCAATCACTGATTGAAACGGCCGTGACGGCAGCGCGAGTCATGGGATGAAACTCGCGCCGCGCCGGTGTGTCGACCCGATCCATACGGTTACCGATGGTTTGCTGACTTCGCACGAGCTGGTTCCAGTCCATTTGATGCGAAGGGAGCGAGTCGATGCTTCGGTATTTCCACGCCGCGGCCGCGGTCTGCTGTGCGGCGCTGATCGCCCTGGCCCCCGCCGCGAACGCGGCGCCGCCGGACAACCACCCCCGCGACGCGCACGGCACCCGATCAACGACCCCGACGGTTTCCGCGACCGTCGATCTGATCATGGCTTCGGCGCGCCTCGGGACGAAGACACTGGCGCTGACCATCGTTCCGATCCACCAGTTCCCGTCGTTCGACGCCATCATCACGCGGGAGAGCGGCTGGAATGTCTTCGCGGTCAACCCGACCAGCGGCGCCTACGGGCTCGGCCAGGCGTTGCCGCCGGAGAAGATGTCCACCCACGGCTTCGATTGGCGATTCAATCCCGTCACCCAACTCCGCTGGACTTACGACTACATGGTCGCGCGCTACGGCAGTCCCGACGCCGCCTGGGCGTTCTGGCAACGGAACCACTGGTACTGACGCACGGCGTCAATCCTCGACCGCGAGCGCCTGCCGCATCGTCAACCGTCCCTGCGTCTGCATCAGCGAACGCCGGTAGATCTTCTCCGCGATCAGGACGATGCCGTAGATCCCCACGGCCATCAGGAGCAACGACACGAACGGCTCCCACCACGCGGCCGTTCCCTCGGCCAATCGGCTCGGCATCGCGACGATCGACACCACGGGCACGTAGGACGCGATGACCCGCCACGTCCCCGTCAGGAAGATTCCCGCGAACAGCACGATCATGATCAGCATCGACATCGGCATGGCGGTCGATTGCAGGTCCTCGCTGCGCGTCGCGAGCGCACCCGCGACCGCCCAGAAACTCGCCAGCGCGAGGAATCCCACCACGAAGAAGACGATGAACCAGCCCGCCGCGCCCGCGATCCTGGCCACCTGATCGCCCCTGCCGATCACCTGCAACCCGATCAGTCCCGCCCCGACGAACAGCGCCAGCTGCGCGAACGCCATCACGGTATTGCCCATCACCTTGCCGATCAGCAACTGCCGCAACGGAATCGCGCTCGCCAAGATCTCCACGACGCGGTTCTGCTTCTCCTCGACCACGCTCTGCGCGATGGCCATGCCGAACAGGAACGACGCCATGTAGAAGAGGAACGCGAAGACGAAACTCACGATGTTCGCGAGGCCAGGATCGACCGCGGATTCCTCGAGCAGGTCGTAGGTCACGATGCCACCGCGACTCAGCTGCTCCATGCTCAGCCCCGCGGCGGCGGCATTGCGTTGCACCGCCAACTGCTGTGCGGCGGCGGTGAGATAGGTTGCGGCATCGTCGTTCTGCGCCGTGTCGCCGACGAGGCGCCATCCGCCCTGATCGGCGGCGACCAAGCCGACCTCGACGTCCTCGTCGCGCACCTGCTGCTCGACGGCCGCGAGATCGGTCTGCGGGCGGGCGGTGAAGGTGATCTTCTTGTCCGCGCTCGCCGCCAAACCATTGGCGGTTTCGATGATTCGATCGGCGCCCGTTCCGACGACGGCGACGTCGATCTCGTCGGTGCGGTTGCTCATGAACCCGCTGATGGCCAAGGAGATGACGATCACGACGATGGTGATCGCCGTGGAGACCAGGAAGTTTCGATCGCGCAGCTTCACCGCGATCTCGCGGGCCGCCACGATCCGCCATAGTCCCCGCGGGGCGAAATCCGTGCTCATGCCCGCACCTCGCTGACGCTCACTCATGCCGTCACCTCCCGGTAGATCTCCGACACCGAAGGTCGCACTTCGGCCAGTTCACGCACCGGACCGCGGGCCAGTGCTTCGCCGAGCAGCGCTTCGGTTGTCGCGCCGTCGAGTTCGAGAAGGACGCTGGAACCGTTCGTTTGCAGCACCCGCACGCCCGCGAACGCCTGCACCCAGCCCGGGTCGCCGCCGAGCGAGAGCCGATAGCGCGTCGAACCGGTGGAGCGAAGCTCGTCCACCGAGCCCTGCCCGACGACCCGCCCCGACGCGAGAATCACCAGCCGGTCGCACAATCGCTCCACGAGATCCAGCTGGTGCGAGGAGAAGAGGACGGGCACGTCGAGGGCGGCGTACTCGCGCAACAGGTCGGCCATCGAATCGACGGCGGCCGGGTCGAGACCGGAGAACGGCTCGTCCAGGATCAGCAGCGACGGCTCCGCGATCACCGCCGCCGCGATCTGCACCCGCTGCTGGTTGCCCAGCGAGAGGGATTCCAGCTTGTCCTTGGCGCGGCCGCCGAGATCGAAGCGTTCCAGCAGTTCCTTCGCGCGCCGCCGGGCGTCGGCTGCCGACTGCCCGCGCAATCTGGCCAGGTAGACGAGTTGATCGAAGACCGGCTGCTTCGGGTACAGTCCGCGCTCCTCGGGCATGTAGCCGAACGACCGGCGATCCGCGGCGCTCACCGGCCTGCCCTGCCAGCGCAGTTCGCCGCCGTGCAGCGCAAGCACGCCCATGATCATCCGCATGGTGGTGGTCTTGCCCGCGCCGTTGCCGCCGACGAATCCGGTCAGGGTGCCGGGCGCCACGGTGAACGACACGTCGTCCACCGCGACGGTGCCCCCGAATCGGCGCACCAGGTGCGCGACTTCCAACATCGAACTCCCCTTGCCTCAGCCGTTCCATCCACCCTAGCGGCGGGTCCGACGAGGGGTGTTCTCTCCGAGGCCATCACCGGTTTCGCTGGCTCGAGGTGTGGTCATCGTCGTGTGCGGAACCGCGGCCGACCAGCCGCAAGGCGAGCCGCAGCACGCGACGATCTCCGTGGACAGGGTGCCGTCGGTGCGGCGGCGCTCGATGGCGGACGCCTCGGCGGGGTAGCCGCAGTTCGGGCATTTGCCGAAATAGTCGAGGATCGCCCGGATTCGCACGCGCTCGGGCAGGTCGATACGGAGGTGGACCGCCTCGTGGTTGTTCGGGAGATCGTTGGCTGCGGACATCGGCTTTCCTTGGTGCGTGTCAGCGCTGTGGTGCTGGCAGCGGAATGACGATGCCGAAGGGGAGGGTGATTGCGGGCGGTGGGCTGGGTGGAGCCGGGGGTTGCGGTGGCACAAGCTCTGGGAAGGCCGACTCGGGTGCGACATCGACAGCAGGCCCGGGACCGGAAGGCTGCGGCGGCTCTGGTGGTTTCGGCCCGTAGTACGGTTCGCCGCCGGTTTGCGAATGCGGGTCCTCTGATGTGCAGGACGGACTCGGCCGCGCCGGTGAGGATTCGGGCTCGATCGGCTCGACCGCGGTGCCGCCGTAGGGTCGGCCGGGCGCGAGCAGGCGGCCGCCTGGTTCGCCGAGTCGCGGCATCGGAGCTGGAACCGTCACCTGCTCACAGGGCTGCGGCTGCGGCTGCGGCGGCGGACAGAAGATCCCGCACGGAATCGGCGGCAGGCCGGGGATGGTGATCATCACCTGAGTCGGCGCCGGAGGCGCGGGGACATCGTTGGCAGGCGGCGCTTCCAGCGGGATCGTCAGCGGCGGCGCGGTGGTGTCGAGGGCGGCCATCTCCGGACCGGACCGGATCACGGGCGCCGATCCCGGCGGAATCAATCCCGGGTCGATGGCGACACGCGCCGGAGCGCCGCCGGTGCGGTAGGCCGCCGACCAGCTCAGCACATCGCTCGCGTACGACAGCGAGTTGTTGTACCGCAACACCGCACGCAATTCCTGTGCCGGATCACGCAAGTCGGACCCACCCGAACACAGGTATTTGCCCGCGGCCAACGACGCGTCGAACACGTTGTGCGGGTCCGCGACTCCGTCTCCGTTGCCGTCCGCGGCGTACGAACCCCAGGTGCTCGGCAGGAATTGCATCGGCCCCATCGCGCGCACGTATCCGCCGCCGGCGGCCTTGATGATCTCGTTGCCCGGCAGACTCCCGTCCAAGGCCGGTCCGAAGATCGGCGACACCGTCGTCCCCGCCGCGTCGGTGCGACCGTTTCCGGCGTGGGCGGACTCGATCCGCCCGATCCCGGCCAGCAGATTCCACGTCAACCCGCAGTGCGGCAGCGAGGACTCCAGCGCCAATTCGGCATTGCGGTAGGCCGCCAACACGATTTCCGGTATGCCCAGCGCACCGCCGGTATTCGGCAGCGAAATATCTTGCAGTGGAACCGTGCCCGCGAACGCGGGCGTCGCGGCGCGTAGCTTGCGTGGCGTGTCCGGCGCGACCGGAAGCAGGCCGACGGCCTGTGACAGTTCGCCCTCGCCCTCTCTTCGCACCGAACCTTGTTGCCTACCAGTCAGTATCGCTTCGGAAGCTTCGGGCGGAGCACTCGAACCGCCCGCGTCCGTCGACGACCCCGTGACAACCAGTCCAGCGACGACCAGCGCCGATGCGGTGAGTGGAGCGGATACACGCATTCGGCCTACCAATCTTCGACGTCGCCGGAGAGCGACTGTGCCCCTTCGGCGCTCGGTCCGTGGGGCCACTTCCAACCTCTCCCCACCGACCACATCACCGACGTTCCTCATTCCCCCAACAAATGAGGAACTGCCATTAACATACAGCATTATCTGCCGACGCCAGAGCGAAATTGGCGATCGACTATCCAGTTACTTACCCGTACCTGTCCCCGCCCGGCCAGACGGACCCTCCAGTGAGGGTCGACCCGACCCGCAGCACTCCAATCGCGCCCTACATCTCCCCCGAATTCATGGCCGCGCCACGCGAGTGGTCCAGTAAGGAGAACGGCGCGGTCCGGCCCGCGAGGGCGGCTAGGAATCCACCGTCGTCGCCCCAGACAGACTGTCGGTCACCAGTCGATGAGATCCAGTTCGTGCAGTTTGTGGAAGACGAGCATGGAGCCGGGGGCGACGTGGTCCATGGCCGCGTATTCGCGGACCGTGAAGTAGCGGAGCTCGGCGATTTCGCCGCTGGGGTGTGGGTCGCCGTCGAGTTCGGCGGTGAAGCAGGTCATGTGGAGGCGCGTGCCGGGTGCGTGGCCGTAGGCCTCTGCCTGGAAGATGCCGAGTTCGGTGTAGGTGGCGACGCCGACGCCCAGTTCCTCACGGACCTCGCGGTGCAGCGCCGCGACGGGCGTCTCCCCCGCGTCGATCTTGCCGCCCGCCATGTAGAAGACGTCCTTGCCGATGGACCGTGCCTGCAGCAGGCGCCGATTCCGGACGTGAGCCAACGCAGCTGTGCGAATCACCGGCCCACCCTACTGATCGGCACGGGTCGCCGGTCAACCGAATTCCGCACGATGTGGGTCGGCGCACGGCCGCGGCTGATCCACCGAATCGTCACCGGTCATCGCGGGCTCACGCCACTGGGCAGCTCGACGCATCGCTGACGACCACGAGTGCGGATTGTGATCAGCGCGGCGGTCGCAGGTGGCTGTGGGGTTGGGGTGGGTAGCCCTGCTGCGGGTAGTTCCAGGTTGTCGGCTGGCGTGTGCGGAGGGCTCGGACGTCGCGGCTGCGGACGATGGACAGGAAATCGCCGTAGGTGTCGTAATCGATCGAACCGTCTGCCAGTAGGCCGAACACGGCTAGGAAGGCGCGAAAGAAAAAGGCGCGCAGAAGGTTCCAGAGCGTGGGACGGCGGCCGTCGACGCCTCGGATCACAACGACACCGAAGAGGAGCTTGCCCAGCGTCGCTCCGAAGAAGCGTTGAAACAGCACGGTGTGCACGAATGACGCCGCGATATAGGCGATGACACCGACCAGTACCGCGAACAGCACGTTCTCGATGTCAGCCGCGACGGCGAAGGCGACGCCGAAATGCAGCAGCACGTCGACGGTTACCGCCGCGAAGGTGCGCAACTCGCGTGGAGACGGATACCGGGGGTCGTTGTCCGCACCGTGATACCGCGGGCCACGCTGCGCCGCCTGCGTCGTGCGTTCATTGAACTGTTCCACTCTGCGATTGATGAACCCCACGTGACGAGCATGGCACGGCCGCGCCCGAGTACCCACTCGAGCACCGCGATCACGCTCGGCCGAAGTAGGTGCGGCCGGATGAGCTGCCCCCTCCGGTCAACCACACACAGCACCCACCGCACCGACAACCACTTCCAACCCGCGCTCCAACTCTTCCTCACCGATCGTCAACGGCGGCAACAACTTCACCACCTCGTCCACCGACCCCGAGGTTTCCACCAGCAACCCCCGATCGAACGCCACCTGGCAAACCTTCCCCGCCAGCGACGGATCCTCGAACACGATCCCGTGCACCAAACCCCGCCCCCGCGTCGAGACACCGGGAAGATCGGCCGCCAGCCGCGCAAGCACCGCCTCGATCCGCGCGCCCTTGGCCAGGGTGGCGCGCTCGAGCGCGTCGTCGGACCAGTAGTGGCGCAACGCGAGCTCGGCCGTGACGAAGGCGGGGTTGTTCCCGCGGAAGGTGCCGTTGTGCTCACCGGGCGCCCACTGGTCCAGCTCCGACTTGAAAAGCACCAGCGCCATGGGCAATCCGTAGCCGCCGATCGACTTCGACAGCGTCACGATGTCGGGCGTGATACCGGCGAACTCGAAGGAGAAGAACGGGCCGGTGCGCCCGCAGCCCATCTGCACGTCGTCGACGATCAGCAGGATGCCGCGCGCCCGGCACAGGTCGGCCAGTTCGCGCAGCCATTGCGCCCGCGCGACGTTCACCCCGCCTTCGCCCTGCACCGTCTCCACGATCACGGCGGCGGGCTTGTCCAGACCCGACGAGGGATCGTCCAGCGCGCGGCGCATCCAGTTCAGGTCGTCGTCCGCGCCGAGGTAGCCGTCGTAGGGCATCGGCGTGACGTGCACCAGCGGCACGCCCGCGCCCGCGCGCTTGGCGGCGTTGCCGGTCACCGACAGCGCACCGAGCGACATGCCGTGGAAGGCGTTGGTGAAGTTCAGCACCGCCTGCCTGCCGGTCACCTTACGCGCGAGTTTGAGCGCTGCCTCGACGGCGTTCGCGCCGGTCGGGCCGGGAAACTGCACCTTGTAGTCCAGCCCGCGCGGGGTGAAGACGGTGTCGCGCAGGGTTTCCAGCAGCCGTCGCTTGGCCACCGTCGACATGTCCAGTCCGTGGGTGATCCCGTCGCCCGCGAGATAGTCGATCAGCGCGCGCTTGAGGACCGGATTGTTGTGGCCGTAGTTCAGCGCGCCCGCACCGGCGAAGAAATCCAGGTAGTCGCGGCCTTGCTCGTCGCGCAACCAGGCGCCGCTGGCGGTGTCGAACACCGTCGGCCAGGATCGGCAGTACCCGCGAACGTTCGATTCGAGTGCCTCGAAAACGGTCGACTCGGCGACAGTCATCGACGATCCTTCCTGTCGTGCGCGAGCACTCCATCAATCTGAAGTGTCTGTGTTTCTAACACTCGCGCCTCAGGTTCGTAGCGCTTTTCCAAAAATCGCGCGGGAAGCTACCGCGAGTCCGCGACCGGGCAGTAAAGTCGACTCCTTGTGCGCTGGAGTGCGGGAGGGGAGGAACGGCTGGCCGCAGCAACCCGGGCGCGACGCGAGGCGACACTGTATTGGCGGCTCGCGGTGGCGGGGTTCCGGCGTCAGTCGCAGTACAAACTGGCGATGTTCGCGGGTCTGTTCACCAACTGCGTGTTCGGTTTGGTGCGCGCCGCGGTGATGCTCGCCGCCGTGCGCAGTGCGGGTGACTTCGGCGGATACGACGAAGGCACCATGGGCGCCTACGTCTGGCTCTCACAAGGACTGCTCGGCGCGATGCAATTCATGGGCCCGCCACTGGAATTGGTGGACCGGGTCAAGAACGGCGACGTCGCCATCGATTTCTTGCGTCCCGTCGATATCCAACTGGGTTATCTCGCCGCCGATCTCGGGCGTGCGACGTGCACATTGGTACCGCGGTTTCTGCCCAGCGTGCTGTTCGGATTCCTCACCGTCGGACTCGCTATGCCCGCGACGCCCGGTCCGTATGTGCTCGGCGTGATTTCGGTGGTGCTCGCCGTCGCGCTGTCGTTTCTGATGCTGTTCGCTATCGGCCTGATCGGTTTCTGGGTGGTGGAAACCCGCGGCATCCGCGTGCTTTATCAGATCTGCGGCACTTTCCTGGCCGGACTGTTCGTGCCGGTGCACATGTTCCCGGACTGGCTGCGCCTGCTCGCGTACGCCACTCCGTTCCCTTCGATTCTGCAAGCCCCGATCGACGTGCTCTCGGGTCGGATACTCGGTCTGGAAGCGATGACGGTCGTTGGGACACAGCTGTTCTGGGTGCTCACGATCGCAGCGATCGGCAGACTCATGCTGTCGGCCGGACGCCGCAGGCTGGAGGTGCAGGGTGGCTGAGCCGCTGGTCGCCGTGCCGTCGGGCAGCTGGTTCACACCGTATGCCGCGGTGTTGCGCTCGCGCATCCGAGCTCAGCGCGCCTATCGATTGTCCTTCGCCAGCGAGGTGTTCAGCGCGTTCCTCATCGGCGTCGTCGAATTCGCCGAGGTGTGGGTCATCTTCCACAACGTGGGAGTGCTCGGCGGGCTGGACATGCGCGGGGCGCTACTGCTGTTCGGCCTGAGCAACACCACGTTCGCGCTGGCCCAAGTACTCGTCGGACATCTGGATACACTGCCGACGCTGATCCGGATGGGCACCCTCGACGCCTACCATCTGCGCCCGCAACCCTTGTTGCTGCAACTCGTGACCGGCGATGTCTCGCTGCGCCGATTCGCCCGCGCCGCGGTCGCCATAGTGGTGCTCGTCATCGGGTTGCTACAGAACGACATCGATTGGGGACCGGCCGCATTCGGACTCCTGGCGATGACACTCGCGTGCGGTATTCTCCTGTTCGGCGGGATCTTCGTCTGCGCGGCCGGGTTGCAGTTCTTCCTGATCGACGGCTCCGAGCTCACCAACAGTTTCACCTACGGCGGGTCGTTCGCCGCTATGCAGCCCGCCTCGGTATTTCCGCTGCCGCTGAAACTGCTGTTCGGATTCGCCATCCCGGTCGCGTTCACGGCGTACCTGCCCACCATCGCCCTGCTCGGGTTGCCCGGCCCGCCGTTGCTGCCGTCCTGGCTGGTCTGGTTCACCCCGCTGGCGACGCTGTGGATTTGGCTGCTGGCATTCGGTCTATGGCGGCTCGGGACTAGGCACTACCAGGGAGGTGGCGGATAAGCGTGGCGGACAGCGACTTATCTGACGCGATCATCGACATCGAAAATCTGACAAGGCAATTCACGCTGTATCGCAAGAACGGCCGCCGCTGGCGCAGGCAGCGCGACACCCTCACCGCGGTCGACAGGATGACCTTTCGCATCGAACGCGGCGCGGCGGTCGGCTACATCGGGGCGAACGGGGCGGGGAAGTCCACCACCATCAAGATGCTCACCGGCATCCTGGTCCCCTCGTCCGGTCGGGTGCGCACCTGCGGACTCGAGCCGGTCCGGCAGCGCCGGGAACTGGCCGGCCGCATCGGGGTGGTGTTCGGCCAGCGGTCCCAGCTGTGGTGGGATCTGCCACTGCGCGAATCGTTCACGATCCTGGCCGCCATCCACCGCCTGGAACCCGACATCACCCGCAAGCGCACCTACGAGCTGGTCGAGCAGCTGGAAATGGCCGAGACACTGGACACTCCGGTGCGGCAACTCTCGCTGGGTCAGCGCATGCGCGCCGAGGTCGCGGCGGCGCTGCTGCACTCCCCGGAGCTGGTGATACTCGACGAACCAACCATCGGTCTCGACGTGCTGTCCAAGCAGCGGTTGCGCGAATTCCTGCGCACGGAACGGGTGGACCGCGGCACCACGCTGCTGCTCACCACCCACGACATGGGCGATATCGAAAGGCTTTGCGACCGTGTGCTCGTCGTCGATCACGGCAGCCTGGTCTACGACGGATCGCTGTCCGGACTCGGCGCGACGGTGGGCGCGCGCCGGGTGCTCGTGGTGGACCTCGCCGAGCCGACCGCGGATCTGCGCGACCTGCCGCCCGGCGCCGAACTGCTCACCAGCGAGGCGGATGGCATGCGCCAGCGCCTGGCCTTCGACGCCGAATCCATCACCGCCGCACAGTTGCTCGCCGCAGTGTCGGACCGCGCGGAGGTGCGGGATCTGTCCATCGAGGAGCCCGGTATCGAAGACGTGGTCCGCCGGATATACGAATCCGCCCGCTGACGAGTCGGCGGGCGGATTCGGAGTGGTCGATTCGATCGGCGGTTACGGCTCGCGCGCCCCCTGGTCGAGCCGGAACGGCGGGTATTCGTCACGCATCAGCGAGGCGTAGGCCTGCACCCGGATGGCCCATCGGTTGATGCCGACGACGAAGTCGTACAGGCCCTTCGGGTAGACCGCGGTGAACAGCAGGGCGATCAGCGCCACGGCCAGAAGCAGATAGATCACCGGCCAAGCCAGCATGACATTCCAGGCGTCGGAGCCGTTGTCCTCCATCGCGGTGCCGATCGCGCCGCTCATCAGCGCGCCGATGATCAGATAGTGCGGAATGGCGAGCAGCCACCATTTGATCAAAACCAGTCCGCGGTGCAGAGTTTCGGGATAATCGACCTCCAGATCGGCTGGATAGTCCGCGTCCGGCCGCAAATGGAACGGCGGGTATTTGTCGGTGCCGAGTACGGTCAGCGAGTAGAAACTGACGCGCCAATTCCAGCGCATCACACCGACATTGAAATCGAAGAGGCCGCGCGGATACCTCCCGGTGAACAGGATCGCGAAGAACGCGATCACGGACACCACGAAGTACGCGATGTGCAGGAAGAACAGCACGATGTAGTGCGGGATGGCCAGAATCCACTTCACCAGCCACATCCACCGCGACAGACCGGGATCGAGATCCCCTCGGACGCGGACCGGATTCACGGCGGCCGCCGGCTTCTCGAGTTCCATTTCCATGATCGACGCTCCTTCCGGGCTGCGCCCAGCCCACCGGGCTCGGATTTCACAGCGCCCCTGTGAGGTATCTCATAATTGTCCGGCACCCCTCCGGCAGTAAGGCCACGATGCGGTACCGACACGCCAACAAAAACGACCGTCCAGCCCGCGCCGCGATGTTGCGGAACGCGATGGCGGCCCTGATACTGACTGGCGTTTGGATCGAAAACCGTTGTGTTTGGGGGGAATCCACATGCGTAACTCTCGGCCCGTCGTTCTGGTCGTCGGCCTGCTGCTGATCGCTGTGCTCGCCGTCTCGGTGACCGGCTGCGGTTCGAGCAAGAAGCGGCGCCACTCCTCGTCCGGACCGGTCGCCGCGGCGACCACGACGAGTGCCGCGGCATTCCGCAACTGTGAGGACGCCTGGGCGGCGGGCAAAGCACCCCTGCGCCGCCAGGACCCCGGCTACTCGGTCCAGCTCGACCGCCTCGACGGCAAAGAGGACGGCGTCGCCTGCCTCGTCCGCCCCGCACCCCGCCGCTGACCGAACCCGGGCGTCGGCCGGTCCGGCCTCAGCGCAGCCCCGTCCTCGACAGCACGGGCCGCACGTCGCTCGGCCTCGACTACCGCGCCGCGCACCCACGGATCGATCCCAGGTAGCGCTGCCGCCCGCGGTGAACTCGCGCCGGGCGCGCCGATCGTCGAATCCACCAGCGGCACCATCCTCGCGCGCTTCGCGGGGGGCACCGCCCCTGCGATGCGGACACAACGCCTGCGTGGGCCGCGACGCGTCGCATGCCCTTCGGGCTGTGCCGCGTCCACAAAGGTTGGCACCGCAATCCGACCGAAGGTCACCGGCAGTCGGCCCACCGCGACGAAGGTCACCCTCGGTCGGTCGTACTCCGGGGCCGAGGCGGACTAACTCGGCGCCTGCCCCTGCGCGGAGTACAGACTGACCTCACCTTCCTCGCTGAGGAACGCGTTGACCAGCATGATCCGGTTGACCCGCAGCTCCTCGGGATCGGGCGCGGTGGTGGTGATGGAGATCTGCGGGATGGCGCCCCAGTTGACCACGTAGCGCTCCGGCGGGCCGTCGTCGTCGGACAAACGTGCGAGCCGGAACACCGAGACCGTCTTGCGGACGATGAGGTTGCGCACGACTTCAGCAATTCGCTCGGGGTCTTCCAGCGAGAACATGAAGCCGAATGTCAGCTCCGGCGATGACACATAAGCGGGCACGAACATCGAGGCTAGTCCATCGCACCGGGGTGCGCAGCCGCCGCGCCGCGACGATAACTGGAGATGCGCCGATCGCCCAGTTCACCTTGGGCAAAGATAGATTTCGTGTGACTGCACCGTAACGAACGATAACGATTTCCGGCTGGCGCGTGGATTTTCCCCCATTCGGTTGCGCCGATTCGACTATCGCGCTTTCCTGAAAGTGTCCCGATTTTTCGGGCCGTCTTCCTCATCGCATCGTCGCGGATTTCCCGGTTTCTTTGCCGTGCTGGTGGACTGTGTGGGGGGCGTCCGGGCTCGGGGCTGCGCCGGAGCCGAGGGGTGCCCCTCCCCGAAATCCCCCTCGGCCCTGGCGTATCCATGTCGGATCGTTACCGCAGGGGCGTGCACTATGCCTACCGAATACGCCGGGAGCCGTATCGGAGCCGGCGAGCTGCCACCGCGATCGGCGCTGTTGCGCGCGTTTCGCGAAGCCGACGACCCGAACCGCCGAAAGCACCGAGTCCTGGCCGCGGCCCGCGAGCTGGTCGAATGCCACGAACGCAGGCACCGGGCGCTGGCCGCCGCGCACGCGCCGGACGCCACCAACGGTCGGGTCGCGGCGTGCAGTCAGCTGGTGGACGACATCGACGGTCGCCGCGCCGAGCTCGTCGGCCGGATCAACGACTGGGTGGCGACCAACGTCCCGCACCGCACGGGCGCCTCGCTGCACACCGAGACACTGGGCGCTGTCATCGATCGAATGGCGGCGAAATGGACTGCGGCACAACAGGCTTTGAGCAGAACCGGCTCGGCGACGCATTCACCGCGGGTGGACGGGGAAGCCCACCTGCTGTGGACGCGGCTCGCCGAGCTGGCCGACGGCTATCAGGATCTGATCACCGACGTCACCGAGCACCGGCGCAGGCTGCCGGTGTGGTGATCAGCGGCGGTCGTCGAGATCGGACTCGACGACCTCGGCCTCGACGAACGCGGAACCCGTCGCGGACGTGGGCTCGGGCTCGTCGGGGACCTCGTCCAGCGGCGCTTCCCGCTGAACAGCCGCATCCTTGCGGGCCGCGGCGGCCGCCTCGTTCATCTCGATCGCGTCGGTGATCCACTCACCGATCTCCCGAGTGACCTCCTGAACGGTCCCGGTGATGATCGTCGCGATATTTCCGACGTGCCTGGCACCGGAGGCCGTCAATTCTTGAATCAAATCCTTGTTGCTTTCGAATTTCCCGATCATTCACACGCCCACTTCGGTCGCCTTCCGCTGACGCATCACGATAACACCGGGAGATGACGTGTTCTTCGTGAAGCGCGGCGGCAGCGCCAGCTTGAAAATCTTCAGCCACACATCGCCGATCTGCTTGCTCAACGGGCCGGTGTGGTAGGGCAATCCGTACTTCTCACACAACGCCCGCACCTCCGGCGCGATCTCCGGATAGCGGTTGGCGGGGATGTCGGGGAACAGGTGGTGTTCGATCTGGTGCGACAGATTGCCGCTCATGATGTGGAACAGCTTGCCGCCGGTGATGTTCGCCGAGCCGAGCATCTGCCGGACGTACCACTCGCCGCGGGTCTCCTCGGCGGTCTCCTCTTCGGTGAACGTCTGTACGCCGGAGGGGAAGTGGCCGCAGAAGATGATCGAGTAGGCCCAGACGTTGCGCACCAGGTTGGCCGCGGCGTTGCCTGCCACCGTGCTGACGAACAGCGGGCCGGTCAGCGCGGGGAACACCACGTAGTCCTTGAGCGCCTGGCGGCCCGCCTTGCGCCACCAGCCCTTGATCAGCGGCTTGAGGTCGGACCACTTGCGCTTGCCTTGAACGATGTTCTCGGCTTCGGCGTCGTGCAGCATGACGCCCCATTCGAAGAACACCATCAGCAGGAACGCCCACACCGGGTTGCCCAGGTAGTAGGGGTTCCACTTCTGGCCCTCATCCATCCGCAGGATGCCGTAACCGATGTCGCGGTCCATGCCGTGGATGTTGGTGAAGGTGTGGTGCAGGTAGTTGTGCGAGTGCTTCCACTGGTCGGCCGGGCAGACCGTATCCCACTCGAACTCACGGGAATTCAAGCCGGGCTCACGCATCCAGTCGTACTGGCCGTGCATGACGTTGTGGCCGATCTCCATGTTGTCCAGGATCTTCGACACGCTCAGCGCGGCCACCGCGGCCAGCCACACCGGCGGCAGGAAGCCCAGGTACATCAGGCCGCGCCCGGCGATCTCGAAACCGCGCTGCGCCTTGATGATCGAGTAGATGTATTCCCGGTCGCGCTCGCCGAGGTCGGCGACGACGCGGTCGCGCAGTTCGTCGAGCGCCTTGCCGAGCTCCTCGACCTGGTCGGGAGTCAGGACCAGCGGTCCGTCCTTGGTCTCGGTCAGGATGGTCATAGTCAGTCCCCTTGTGTCTGTCTAGATGTCGATGTCGACGTCGCCCACCGCGGCGCTGACGCAGAGCTGGATGGGCTGGTCGGGATCGCTGTCGGTCTCGCCGGTGCGCAGGTTGCGCGTGCAGCCGGAGCGGCGAACGGCGGTGCAGGAGAAGCAGATCCCCATGCGGCAGCCGTACTCCGGGGTCAGGCCCGCGGCCTCGGCCTGCTCGAGCAGGCTGGTACCGGTGTTCTCGGCACGCACCCCGCTGGCCGAGAAGCTCGTCGAGCCGTGCACCTCGTCCGCGTCGACGGGGGCGGCCGAGAGCGTGAACTCCTCAGAGTGCAGCCGGTCGGCCAGTTCCTCGGCCTCGTACACCTTGCGCACCGCGTCCATGAGCGGCGGCGGCCCGCACACATAGGTCTGCGCGTCGGCGAACCAGGGCGCGACGCGCTCGAGCTCGTCGTAGTCGAACGGGCCGCCGCCCTGCTCCGGATAGCGCATCTCGACGCGGAAACGCGGGTTCCGCTCGGCGATGGCCTCCAGCTCGGCGCGGTGCGGCACCACCTCCGGCGAACGGGCGTAGTGCAGGAAGGTCAGTTCGCCGGGATAACCCTCGTCGGCGAGGGTCCGCATCATCGACAGCACCGGCGTGATGCCGCTGCCGCCGCTGATCAGCAGCACCCGGTCGGGGCGGACCTCGGGCAACCGGAACACTCCGGCCGCCGGGCTCAGGTCGACCACCATGCCGGACACGGCGTTCTCGTGCAGATACTGCGACACCAGGCCCCCGGGATGCGCTTTGACGGTGAGCTGGATGTGCCGGTCGCGCCGACCTTCCGGATTCACCGGCGAGTAGCACCTGGTGTGCCGGACGCCGTCGATCACCACGCCGATCTGGACGTACTGTCCCGCGGCGTGGCCGCGCCACTGCCTGGTCGGGCGCAGGGTGAGCGTCACCGAGCCGGGCACCGAGCGGCGCACGTGGGTGATCTCGGCGCGCATCTGCCGGACGGTCAGCGTGGGACGCACGAGTTCCAGGTACCGGTCGAGCGGATGGGGCGTGGTCAGGGTCTGCACCAGGTCGATGAGATCCACCATTCGGTTCTCCGTACCTCTGATTGTCGGTGGGTCAAGGCTGTGGCGTGCCGACTGTCACTTGATCAATTTTCAGTGCACGCCTGTACACTCATCCAGTGTGACCGATAGACAGGGTCCAGTGTCAACCGGCAATTCGTGTGACCCGAACTACACCTCTTGGATGAGCGAATGGTGAACGGATGTATGCTCACCGTGATGAGCGAGCAGGCAGCAACCCGGATCGAGCGCAAGGAGCGCACGCGGCAGGCTCTGGTCGACGGCACCCTGGAACTGGCCGCCGAGCGCGGTTTCGCCGCGCTGAGCTTGCGTGAGATCGCGCGCTCCGCCGGCATCGTGCCGACGGCCTTCTACCGCCACTTCGCCTCGCTCGACGACCTCGGCGCGGCGCTCGTCGACCAAGGCGTGACCGCGCTGCGGCTGGCGCTACGCGAGGTCCGGCGCAATCCCGAGGCCAGCATCGCCGACACCGTGCGGTTCGTCTTCGATCAGGTAGCGGCCAAACGCGCGGTGTTCGGCTTCCTCACCCGGGAACGCCACGGCGGTTCGGCGGCGCTGCGCAAAGCCATCGCACTGGAACTCCAGCTGATCGTGCGCGAGCTGGTCGCCGACCTGTCCCGGGTGCGCGCGCTGGACGACTGGAGCCCGCGCGATCTGGAGATCGCCGCGGACCTGCTCGTCGGCACCGTCGCCGACGGGATCGCCGCGTATGTCGCGGCCGAAGACCGCGACCAACGAACCATTGTCGACCGCACGGTGCAGAAGATCCGGCTGATCGCGCTCGGCATGGACAACTGGTGGCCGCCCAAGGATCGGTAGGCGCTCGTTCGACGTACGCGCACTGACCGCGCAGCTCGGCCCACCGCGTCCCGTACTGTGCCGAACATGGGTTACGACACCAGCTTTCACGCGTTGGACATGCGGCTCGTCGAGGAGCGGATCCTGCCGTATCTGGCCGGGCTCGGCGGCGACGGCGATCTGGACGATCTGATCACCCTCGCGGTCGAGCAGGCGCGGGTGCGCTTCCGCGCCAAGGCGTGGGCGCTGGGCGCGATGAAGGTCGCCGACGACGAGTTCGACGCCTCGCTGTACGTGTGGGGACGGCCGTACCTGATCACCGCCGAGTCGCCCGCCGAAGTAGCGGAAACCGCTGTGCGATACCGAGATTGCACTGTCGCCACGGTGGACGAGATCGCCCGCGCGCAACTCGAACGGTTCGACCCCGCGCTGGCCGCCCGGACCGAACCCGATATGAGCGGCACGCTGCCCGGCGCCGACGACCTGGCCATCGACATCGCGTGGAAGATTCGCCTGCTGCGCCAGGCCGCCCTCGCGCTGCGCTCCGGTCAGCCGACCGTCGACGACCCGCACAGCCCCGAAACCCACGACGCCGCCGACCTTCTGCGCAACAACCTGCAATTCTGCCTCGTCGAATTCGCCGGGCGTCTGCTGCCGGGGTGGATGGACCGCGGCGTCGTCTGGCCGACGGCACTGGCCGAGGAGGCCGGAACCAGCTGGCCCGCCGGGTTCGGCGGCAACGGCCCGCTGCTCGGCGACCTGCCGTCCCAGTTCCCCGAAATCGCTTGGCGCACGGAGGACACCATCACCGCCAACTATGTGATCGGCGGATTCGTCGGCGCCGGTGACGCGCCAGCGGCGCGCGGCTGGCTCGCGGAGCACGCCGAGTCCTTGAGCGGTGGCGACGACCGCACGCGCCTGTCGCTGCGCAAGTGCGACGAGGCGCTGGCGCTGGCGGAGCTGATCGGCGGCGGTTTCGCGGAGGCCACCGAGATCTACAGCGGCATGGAGGGCCGGATCAACTAGGCCCTGTCGGGCGCGCGCACCGGGAGCAGCACCGCCAAACCCGCGGCGAGAACGACAGCCAGGCCGATCATCCCGGCGCGGTCGGCGTCGAACAGCCAGACGAACAGACCGAAAAGCGAGGGGGCGAGGAAGGATACGGCCCGTCCGGTCGTGGTGTAGAGGCCGAACAGCTGCCCTTCCCGCCCCGGCGGCGCCAACCGGACGAGGAACGACCGTGCCGAAGCCTGGGCGGGCCCGACGAAGATGGTCAGCAGCAGGCCGAATATCCAGAACATGAGCGGTCCCGAGACCACGAGCAGCGCGAGTCCGCAGACCAGCATGGCGGCCAGCGAAGTCACGATCACCGCTTTCGGTCCCACCCGGTCGTCGAATCGGCCCGCGACGATCGCCCCTAGCGCGGCGACGACGTTCGCGGCGACGCCGAACAGCAGCACATCGGAATCGTCGATCCCGTAGACGCGCACCGCGAGCACCGCGCCGAAGGTGAACACGCCCGCCAGCCCGTCGCGAAAGACCGCGCTGGCCAACAGGAACCAGACGGTGCGCCGGTCGGCCGCCCACAGCTCGCGCAGATCCCGCCACAGCACCCGGTAGGAACCGAAGAACCCCACGCTCGCCGCGCCGGGATCGGCACTGGTGCGCGGCAGTTCCGGCACCGCGAACAGCACGGGTAGCGCGAACGTGGCGAACCAGATCGCGGCGAGGACGACCACCAGCCGGATGTTGAGCCCGTCGTCGGTAGGTATGCCGAACAGTCCTCGGTTGTCCCCTTCGCCGGCGATGAAGCCGACGTAGCAGATCAGCAGCAGGAAGATCCCGCCGAAATAGCCCATCGCCCAACCGAAACCGGAGACGCGGCCGACCGTCTCCGGTGTGGAGACCTGGCGCAGCATGGCGTTGTAGGGCACGTTGGCCAGTTCGAAAGCGGCGGAGCCGAAGGCGAGCAGCGTCAGACCGAGCCACAGATCGCGGTAGTCGTCGTGCACGAAGAACATCCCGGTCATGGCCAGGACGGTCAGCGCGGTCAGAACGCCAAGGGAGCGTTTGCGTTTCGCGGCCGCGTCGAACCACTGGCCGCTGATGGGCGCGGTCAGCGCGACCACGAGACCGGCGATGCCGAGCGCCCAGCCGAGCCAGGCGCTCGCCGAGATCCCGCCCGGCAGGTCGTCGCCGACCTTGTCGGTGAGATACACCGAGAACACGAACGTGAGGATCACGGCGTGGAACGCCGAGGAACCCCAGTCCCACAACCCCCAGGCCACGATCTGCCCGCGCCCGGCGGCGTCCCCGATCGTGCCGCGCGCGTCCACCTCGGTCATGGGCGCAGCGTAACCCGCCCGGCGCGAGGAAGTCCGCCGAAAGCCGACGCCGGGCCGACAAGCCGCCGAATATGCGAGCGGGTCGATGCGAAGACGAACCGCCGACCCTTGGTGATCATGCCACTGAACGGCTCTATGCACCCAGTTGCATAGTACCGACTGTACCGAGTACCGTGGCCGCATGGCCCTCGAGCACGCCTTGCTGGTATCGCTGACCGAGCGGGCCGGTTCGGGCTACGAGCTGGCCCGCCGGTTCGACAAGTCCATCGGCTACTTCTGGAGCGCGACCCACCAGCAGATCTATCGCGTGCTCAAGCGCATGGAGGAATCCGGCTGGCTGGACAGCGAATCGGTGGCCCAGGATGGCAAGCCGGACAAGAAGGTCTACTCGGTGAACGAGGCGGGCCGCGCCGAGCTGGCGCGCTGGATCGCCGAGCCCTCCCCTACCGACCTCCCCCGCGGCGAACTCGGGGTGAAGATCCGCGGCGCGGCCTACGGCGACCTGGACGCGCTGTGCGCGGAGGTCGCCAGACACCGCGACCAGCACGCCCAGCGGCTCGAGGTCTATCGGCTCATCGAGAAGAAGGACTTCGCCGCGCCGGATCAGCTCTCCGGCACGGCACTGCACCAGTACCTGGTCCTGCGCGGCGGCATCCGCGTCGAGATCGGGTTCATCGAATGGTGCGACGAAGTACTGCAAGCACTGCGACCGAGTGCGTCAGCCCCGCACCCGGATCCGATGGAGAAAGGCCAGGCATGAGTTCCTTCCCCCACCTTTTCGAGCCGCTGGACCTCGGCTTCACCACCCTGCGCAACCGCGTGGTCATGGGGTCGATGCACACCGGCCTGGAGGACCGCGCCTGGGACACCAACAAGCTGGCCGCCTACTTCGCCGAGCGCGCCCGCGGCGGTGTCGGGCTGATCATCACCGGCGGCTACGCGCCCAACCGCACCGGCTGGCTGCTGCCCTTCGGCGCCAAGCTGACCAACAAGACCGAGGCCTACCGCCACCGCGCGATCACCAAGGCGGTGCACGCCGAGGGCGGCAAGATCGCCATCCAGATCCTGCACGCGGGCCGCTATTCCTACTGGCCCGCCAGCGTCTCCGCGTCCGCGATCAAGGCCCCCATCAACCCTTTCCGGCCCCGCGCCCTCTCGGCGCGCGGCATCGAGCAGACCATCGCGGACTACGCGCGCTGTGCGAAGCTCGCCCAGTTCGCGGGATACGACGGCTGCGAGATCATGGGCGGTGAAGGCTATTTCATCAACCAGTTCCTCGCGCCGCGCACCAACAAGCGCACCGACAAGTGGGGCGGCTCGGCCGAGAACCGGCGCAGGCTGCCGCTGGAGATCGTGCGCCGAGTCCGCGCCGCGGTGGGGCCGAGCTTCATCATCGTGTTCCGGCTGTCGATGGCCGAGCTGGTGGAGAAGGGTCAGACCTTCGACGAGATCGTCACCCTCGCCAAGGAATTGGAGAAGGCGGGCGTCAACGTCATCAACACCGATATCGGCTGGCACGAGGCACGGGTGCCCACCATCGTCACCTCGGTGCCGCGGGCGGCCTTCGTCGAGTTCACCGCGAAGATCACCAAGCAGGTGAACATTCCGGTCTGCGCGTCGAACCGCATCAACATGCCCGAGATCGCCGAGGAGATCCTGACTCGCGGTGACGCGCAACTGGTTTCGCTGGCCCGTCCGTTCCTCACCGATCCGGAGTGGGTGAACAAGGCAGCGCAGGACCGCGTCGACGAGATCAACACCTGCATCGCCTGCAACCAGGCCTGCCTCGACCACGCGTTCCAGCACAAGACGGTGTCCTGCCTGCTCAACCCGCGCGCAGGCCACGAGACCGAGCTGAAGCTGCTGCCGACCCGGCGCAGCAAGCGCATCGCCGTGGTCGGCGCGGGACCGGCCGGGCTCTCCGCCGCGGTCAATCTCGCCGAACGGGGCCACCGCGTGGACCTTTTCGAGGCCGACGACAAGATCGGCGGCCAGTTCGACATCGCGCGGCGGATTCCCGGCAAGGAGGAGTTCGACGAATCCATCCGGTACTACCGCAGGATGATCGAGGTGCGCGGCGTCGTCCTGCACCTGAACAAGCGGGTCACCGCCGACGAGCTCATCGCGGGCCGCTACGACGAAGTCGTGCTCGCCACCGGCGTGCGACCACGTATCCCCAACATTCCCGGCATCGACCACCCGATGGTGCTCTCCTACGCCGAACTGGTGCGCGAGGAGAAGCCGGTGGGCAAGCGCGTCGCCGTGATCGGCGCGGGCGGCATCGGTTACGACGTGAGCGAGTTCCTCACCGTGGAGGGGCACCCCGCGCTCAAGCTGGACGAGTGGAAAGAGGAGTGGGGCGTCGACGCGAACGACGAACAGGCGCCCGGCCAGCTCACCGAACCCAAGCCCGCGCCCGCCGCCCGCGATGTCGTTCTGCTGCAACGCAAGTCGTCCTCGTTCGGTAAGGACCTCGGCAAGACCTCCGGCTGGGTGCACCGCGCCGCGCTCAAGGCCAAGGGCGTCGAGCAGATCGGCGGCGTGAACTACGAGCGCATCGACGACAGCGGGCTGCACATCAGCTTCGGCGAGAAACGCGAACGTCCGCAATTGATTCCGGTGGACAACGTGGTGGTCTGCGCGGGTCAGGAGTCGGTGCGCGAGCTGGTCGAGCCGCTGCGGGCCGCGGGGATCACCCCGCACCTGATCGGCGGCGCCGAGCTGGCCGCCGAACTCGACGCGAAACGCGCGATCGATCAGGGCACCCGGCTGGCGGCCAAGCTCTGAGCCGATCGCTAGCATCGCTCAGGTGAGCCTGCCCTCCCCCACCTCCGAGAACCGCGCCGTCGTCACCGGAGCCTCCTCCGGCATCGGCACCGCGCTGGCCGCCGAACTGGCCGGACGCGGCCATTCGCTGATCCTGGTCGCCCGCCGCGGCGACCTGCTGAACGAGCTCGCGCAGCGGCTCACCCTGGCGCACGGCATCACCGCCGAAGTGCGCGCGGTCGACCTGTCCGACCGCGCGCAACGCGGCCCGCTGGTCGAGGAATTGTCGGCGCGCGACATCTCGATCCTGTGCAACAACGCGGGCATCGCGACGTTCGGCCCGGTCGCGCAGCTGGACCTGGAGTACGAGCGCGCCCAGATGGAGCTCAACGCCGTCGCCGTGCACGATCTCACCCTGGCGGTGCTGCCCGGCATGATCGCGCGCGGCGCCGGTGGCATCTTGATCAGCGGCTCGGCCGCGGGCAACATGCCGATCCCGAACAACGCCACCTACGCCGCGAGCAAAGCGTTCGCCAACACCTTCTGCGAATCGCTGCGCGGCGAGCTGAAGGACTCGGGAGTGCACGTCACGCTGCTGGCGCCGGGCCCGGTGCGCACCGAAATGCCCGACCCAGCCGAGGCCTCGATCGTCGACCGCTTGGTCCCCGACTTCATGTGGGTGTCCTCGGAGTACACCGCGAAGGTCTCCATCGACGCGCTTGCCCGCAACAAGATGCGTGTCGTCCCCGGCCTGATCAGCAAGGGCATGAGCGTCGCGGGCCAGTACGGTCCCCGCGCCCTCACCGCCCCCGTCGCGGGCGCGTTCTACCGCAAGCTCGGCGGCTGACCAGACACTGCGAAGGTCCCCGTCGCTGCGACGGGGACCTTCGTCGTGTTCGGAGGGGTTCTGTCGGGGCCGATCAGCTCTTGGCTTCCGTGACGAACTTGATCAGTTGGCCCACGGTGGAGAACGCCTCGATACCCGCGCTGGGCAGCTCGATGTCGTACTCCTTCTCGATGGCCTGGATGACCAGCTCCTGCCGGTAGGCGCTGCTGTCCAGGTCGAGAATGGCGGTGGCGGGCGTGACCTTCTCCGCGTCGGCCAGGTATTCCTTCAGCAGTGCGATGACTCGCTCTTCGATGGTCGCCATGTCGATCATGGTGCCATAGCGATCACGCATAGAACGGCACCGCGAGGCGTTTCGGCGCCGCGCGGCTCCGGGCGCCGCGCGAGGCGCCCGAACCGGGTGTGAGCTGCGATAATGCCAGGCCAGGGCGGGCGTCAGCGGGGCGTCAGGAACGGAGGGGCGGCCGTCAAAGAGGCGTTAGGGACGCGTCCACAGTGGTCTGGGAGGCGTAGTCCTGGCATCGGCCCCGCAGTTCAGAGAAAGCGGGGGCGCACCCAGGAGAACACTGTGACGCTGCTCGAAATCTTCCCGTCGCTGCGGTCGGGGATGCCCTCGCGGCTCGATCCGGCGGTGTGGCCACGGGACACGCACTACGACAGCGAAGGCCGTATCACGGTCGGAGGTGTGGCCCTGGCCGACATCGCCGACGAGTACGGGACGGCCACCTATGTGTTGGACGAACAGGAGGTCCGGTCGCGGTGCCGCGCCTACCACAAGGCGTTTCCCGAAGCGGAGATCATCTACGCGGGGAAGGCGCTGATGATCCGCGCGGTCGCCGAGTGGGTTTCCCAGGAGGGCCTCTCGGTGGACGTGTGCTCGGCGGGCGAACTCGCCATCGCCCTGTCGGCCGGTGTGAACCCGGAGCGAATCATCCTGCACGGCAACGGAAAATCCTGCGACGAACTGCGCACCGCGGTGCGCTGCGGCGTCGGGCGGATCGTGGTCGACTCGCTCACCGAGATCACGCTGCTCTCCGCACTGGCCACCTCACGTCAGCGGGTGCTGGTGCGCCTCTCCCCCGGCATCGACGTGCACGGCCATCCCGCGGTCAAGACGGGCGTCGTCGACCAGAAGTTCGGCTTCCCGCTCGGCAGCGACCTGGCCGCCGAGGCGGTCGAGCGCATCATGCGCAGCAAGAACCTGGAGCTGGTCGGCTTCCACTGCCATCTCGGCTCGCAGATCTACAACCCCGACCACTACGGCGAGGCGGTCCGCAGGATGATCGGCGAAATGGCGCGCGTGCGGCAGGATCACGGGCACATCCTCACCGAACTCGACCTGGGTGGCGGGCACGCCGTCGCCTACCGCGGCGGTGACGCCGAGATGAACCTGACCGAGCTGTCCGAGATCCTCGAGGACGCGCTCGACGCGGGCTGCGCCCGGCACCACTTCCCGCGCCCGCGTATCGCGGTGGAACCGGGCCGCGCGATCGTGGCGCGCGCGGGCGTGACGCTCTACCGGGTGCTCTCGGTGAAGCACATCGAGGGCGGGCACACCTACGTCACCGTCGACGGCGGCATGAGCGACAACCCGCGGGTCGCGCTGTACGGCGCGCGCTACGACGTGGTGCTCGCCAACCGCCACCCCTGTGGGCCGCACATGACCGCCACCATCGCGGGCCGCCACTGCGAGGCAGGCGACGTCCTCGCCGTCGACGTCCGGCTGCCCGCCGACCTGCGCCCCGGCGAGATCCTCGCGGTCCCGTGTACCGGCGCCTACCACCACAGCCTGGCCAGCACCTACAACAGCGTCGGCCGCCCGCCCATTGTCGCCGTCCGCGACGGCCGCACCAGAACCCTCGTCCGCCGCGAGACGATCGACGATCTCATGGCGCGCGAAGTGGGGGTCTGACTCGCGGACCCCGCCACTCCGTCCGAATAGACCTCCGACCGCTCAGCGGCGGCGGCGGGTGCCGAACAGAGTGCGGCTGATCTCGCGGCCCGCCGCGGATGCCGCCGAACGGAGGAAGCTCTTCACCGCCGGGTTCTTCATGATGCGTTCCGCGGCGGAATCTTCCTCTTGGCGCGGGGAGCGGCCGGGTACCGGGGCGGCTTCCGGTTGCTCCGGTTCGGCCGCGGCCAGTTTCGCGGTGAGCATCTCGTAGGCGGACTCGCGGTCGATGGTCTGGCCGTACTTCGTGGCGAGCGCGCTGGAGAGCGCCTGGGACTTGATGGCGTCCTCGCCGATGGTGTCCATCAGCGAACGCGGCGGCTGAATCCTGGTCCACGCCACGGGCGTCGGGGAGCCGGTCTCGGAGAGAACCGTCACCACGGCCTCGCCGGTGCCGAGCGAGGTCAGCGCCTTCTCCAGGTCGTAGGTCGAGGTCTTCGGGTAGGTGCGGACCGTCTTGGACAGCGCCTTCTGATCGTCGGGGGTGAAAGCGCGCAGCGCGTGCTGAACGCGCGCGCCGAGCTGCGAGAGCACCTGGTTCGGGATGTCGGTGGGTAGCTGCGTGCAGAAGAACACGCCGACACCCTTCGAGCGGATCAGTTTGACCGTCTGCTCGACCTGATCCAGGAACGCCTTCGAGGCGTTGTCGAACAGCAGATGCGCCTCGTCGAAGATGAACACCAGCTTGGGCTCGTCGACATCGCCGACCTCGGGCAACGTCTGGAACAGATCGGCGAGCACCCACATCAGGAATGTGGAGAACATCACCGGCCGCGCCGCCTGCGCGCCGAGCTCGAACAGCGTGATCACACCCTGACCGCCCGACACCCGGACCAGATCGGCCGGGTCCAGTTCCGGTTCGCCGAAGAACGTGTCGCCGCCGTCGGCCTCCAGGTTGACCAGCGCGCGCAGGATCACGCCCGCGGTCTGCGCCGACACACCGCCGATGCCCTTCAGGTCCGCCTTGCCGTCGGGGCTGGTCAAGTGGGTGATGACCGCGCGAAGGTCTTTGAGATCCAGCAGCGCGAGGCCCTGCTGGTCGGCCCAGTGGAAGATCAGCCCGAGGGTCGATTCCTGCGTCTCGTTGAGATCCAGGACCTTGCTCAGCAGCACCGGGCCGAACGAGGTGATGGTGGCCCGGATCGGCACGCCGATACCACCGGTGCCCAGCGAGACGAACTCCGTCGGGAAACCGCTGGGCGCCCAGTCCGGCGCGCCCGTGTCCCGCGCCCTCGCGCTGATCTTGTCGTCGGCCTCGCCGGGCCGACTCAAACCGGAGAGATCGCCCTTGATGTCGGCGAGCACCACCGGAACGCCCGCCCGCGACAGCTGCTCGGCGATGCCCTGGAGCGTTTTGGTCTTCCCGGTTCCGGTGGCGCCCGCGACCAAGCCGTGCCGGTTCACCGTGCGCATCGGAATCCGCACTCGCGCGGTGGGATCCACGGTTCCGTCCACGACCACGGTGCCCAGTTCCAGCGCCGCGCCGTCGAAGGCGTAGCCCGCGGCGATCTCCTGTGCGGCGGAGCTCGCGTCGGCGACCTTGGCCGAGTCGGTATCGGTAGCGGCGGAATCCGCGTCGGCACTCTTCGAGGCGCGGCTCTCGCCGCCCTTCGCGGCCGTCTGCCTGGCGCGCGTCGCGCGGTCCGGCGCATTCTCGCCCGGAGCGGCGGACCCCTCAGTTCGGTGCTCGGCGAGCTCACGCTCGGCGGCTTCCGCGGCGGCTGCCGCCTCGGCCGCGATTCGCGCCGCTTCGTCGGCCGCCTTACGCGCCGCGGCCGCCTTCTCCTCGGGAGTGGTCATCGCACGTCCTCCGTCTGTCGAACCGAAAACGCCTAGGGCCCAACCGGGCGTAGGTCCGCCGTCAGCTCGCGCGTGGCCGCAGCGGAGGTACCCCTGGTGGGCGCTGCCGGACAGAGTCCGTCGACAGCCCGCACGGCCCGAGCGGAGGCGAAAGTACGCCTTGCCGATCTCTGCGGAAACTGTATCCCCGGTGGGAGCGTTCCGCGGCCGGGTACCCGCGCGGGCATCGCCGACACGAGCCTGTGTGCGGACGAACACCGGCCGCGGGAACGACACCTCGGCGCGCGAGAAATCAGCACCGTAGGCGCGCGGAAGGCGAACGTGCTTGTCAGCCGAGGGTGGCCGCGAGGATGCCAGTAAGGTTGCCTGAGTGTCCGACAAACTTGTGGTGTGGATGGATTGCGAGATGACCGGCCTGCGCCTGGACAGCGACAAGCTGATCGAGGTGGCCGCGCTCGTGACCGACAGCGACCTCAACATTCTCGGTGACGGTGTCGACATCGTCATCCACGCCGATGACGAGGCGCTGGCCGCGATGCCTCCGGTCGTCGCCGATATGCACGAGCGCTCCGGTCTGACCGAAGAGGTGCGGCGCTCCACCGTCACCCTCGCCGAGGCCGAGCAGCGAGTGCTCGACTACATCCGCGCCTACGCCCCCACCGCGGGAACGGTTCCGCTGGCGGGTAACTCGATCGCCACCGACCGCGGCTTCCTCGCCCGCGACATGCCCGCGCTGGACAGTCACCTGCACTACCGGATGATCGATGTGAGCTCCATCAAAGAGCTGTGCCGCCGCTGGTACCCGCGCATCTACTTCGGCCAGCCGGAGAAGGGCCTCACCCACCGCGCCCTCGCCGACATCAAAGAGTCCATCCGCGAGCTGGAGTACTACCGGCGCACCGCGTTCGTCGCGCCGCCCGGGCCGTCCAGCACGGAGATCGCCACGGTCGCCGCCGAGCTCAGCGGCACCGCCAAGCCCGCCGCCTCGGCGCCGCGCAACGGCGCACTGGAAGCCGATTAGGGAATCGCGGGGGTGGCACGCTAGTATCTAGCGCGCCGGTAGTTACCGGCGATGGTGAGTGTAGTTCAGTTGGTAGAGCACCAGGTTGTGATCCTGGCTGTCGCGGGTTCGAGTCCCGTCACTCACCCCACGCGAAATGCGCGAGTCCAGTGGGCTCGCGCATTTCGCGTTTCCGGGCCGATTCACCCCGCGCACCCAACGCCGTTCCGACCGCGCCGATTCGGGACGACATCGCCACTCGGCGCACCGCCCAGCACTGGAATTTGTTCTGAAACACAGATACTTCCAAATGTGACCCGCATCTCCCCCGCTGGCCGTAAACTGCGGCACCAGGGTGTGCCGCCGTGGCATCACCCGGCCCGGGAGAAAGACAGCACTACGTGAAGCGTTCCGCCGTTCTCGCAGCACTAGTCGGCGCCACCTTGCTCGGCGGGTCCGGAGGCACCGCCTCGGCGGCGCGCGAGGCGACTCCGGTCGACCTGCCCGCCGACACCGGATCCGCGGGCATCACCAGTGGCTCCGCGCACAGCACCGGCTCCTCGGGCGGCGCGACGACCACCGGCTCCACCGGCACCGGCTCCGGTCCCGCCTTGGAGAAGATCCTCTTCGGCGGCCCGCTGCTCTGCGCCGCCGTGGGCAGCGCGTTCAACGCCAACCTCACCTGCGCGGGCACCCCGGGGCCGATCATCCCCTGAGCCCACCGACGACAAAGGCCCCCGGCACTCGCCGGGGGCCTTTGCGTTGCCGCTCAGGGACTTTCGCGCGTCATCCGACGTCCGCGTTGCCCGCCTTCCACTCCGACCACGGAATGTTCCAGTCACCGAGGCCGTCGGTGCCGGACAGCGTGCCGCCCACGGTGTTCTTGATGATCGTGATGTCACCGCGCTTGGCGAAGTTGAACACCCACTGCGCATTCGCCGGACTCAGGTTCAGGCAGCCGTGGCTGGCGTTCGAGTAACCCTGCTGAGCCACCGACCACGGAGCCGAGTGGAAGAAGATGCCGCTGTAGGAGATTCGGGTCGCGAAGTCGACCGGCGTACGGTAGCCGTCCGCGGAGTTCACCGCCACGCCGTAGGTCGAGGAGTCCATGATGATCTTCTCGTGCTTGTCCGCGACGATGTAGATGCCGTTGTCGGTGGGCGTGCTGTCCTTGCCCATCGAGGTCGGCATGGTGCGGATCACCTGACCGTTCTGCTCGACCGTCACCTGGTGCGTGTCGTCGTCCGCGGTGAAGATCACAGCGTCGCCGACGACGAAGTGCGAGGTGATGTTGTCCTGGCCGTACAGCCCGTTGCCGAGGTTCTTGCCGTAGACGTTCACCTGGATGTCGACCCGCGTGCCCGGCGCCCAGAAATGCTCTGGCCGCCAACGGACTTCGCGGTTGTTCACCCAGTAGAAGGCACCCTCCACCGGCGGGTTCGTCGTGATCTTGATCGCATCCTGGGCCGCCTTGCGGTCCGGGATGTTCTCGTCGAACTGAATCGCCACCGGCTGACCGATACCGACGACTTCGCCCTCCCCCGGGATCAGATACGGCTTGGTCTGGTTGTTCGGCGAGCTCGTGGTGAAGCTCAGCGTGGTGGTGTTGGCGCCGCCGAGACCGATGGCGTCCGCGGTCAGCTGGTAGGTCTTGCCGTAACCGAGCACCTCGGCGGTCTCCCAGGTCCGCCCGTCGGCGGCGAGGTTGCCGCTGACCGGCTTGCCCTGCTGGTTGACCAACGTCACATTGGTGAACTTGCCGTCGTCGACCTTGAAAGTCATAGGCATGCCGGGTGATACGCCTTTGTCGCCGTCTTTGACGGGAGCGAGCAGCTTCGGCTTGATCAGTTCGGTGATCGGGTTCCGGTCGATGGCAACCGCCGCGTCCGCGCTACCGGACGAGGGCGAGCAGGCCGAAGATCCCAATGCGATCACGGCGAGCACTACCAAAGGTCCGCTGAGTATTCGTATCGACCGCCGCCGACCTCGACCAATGCGCATATCAACCCCGTTTCAAGTCTCGGCGCCGTCCAGACACGCGCCGATGGCTTCGGATCCAACCGACGAAAGAAGCTCAACCCACCGCGCCGGCGGGATCGGTCGAGACCGCGTTCCTAACATTCTGCCAGTCCGGTCTGACCGATCCAACGCGAACTACACGCGCAACGGGCCAAGTTCCACCGGATAGATCCCCGCGGGAGCCCCCAGTGTTAACACCCGTCGCCGACCACACAAAACGGCCCTTCACCAGGCGATTTCACTTCTGCGGCCCCGGCCTGTTAATCTTTGTCCCGCACCGGAACACGGAGCAGGCGCCATTAGCTCAATTGGCAGAGCAGCTGACTCTTAATCAGCGGGTTCGGGGTTCGAGTCCCTGATGGCGCACAGTACAGACCGTGCCTAGCTTCCAGTCACGATTGGACAAGGGCACGGTCTTTTCGTGTCCGAATCGTCGCTCGGCGATCAACTCCGCGATGGTAACGACGCCGTGACCTAAACACTCGGAACAGCCTGGAACAGGGCCTATCGGGGGTGGTAAACCCTGATTAGACGCAGGTCACTCCACAATTTTTGTGACCTAGCGCACAACGCGTTTAGAAGCAAACGCCCTGGTAAATCGCGTTTCGGTAACGAAGCCCTGGTCGTTCCAAGATCGACAGCATCTATCATTCAGGTCTCGTTCACCTTCCGTTAACCTTCCGTGACCATTCTGCAATCAGGTCGCAAAGAGACCTGAGGTTTGGTTAGACCGAGGTGTTGTTTACACGCATTCGGAAAACGACCGGACGGACCCGAGTTGGTCCAGGCGGTCGCGGGTGCGGATCGGCAACGGATCCCCGATCACCCGCCTACGCCTATCGCTCCACTGTTGTGGAGTTCCGCGCGACGCCGCGGCCCGGGCCAGAGATGCCCGGTACCCGCCCTGCCGCGTTCCGGGGACCGGAGTGTCCCCCACAACAAAATCCACAACAGCACATCGACTTTTCCCGGCGAGCGCCACGAGCGTCCGCCGCCGGATCCGCGCTGCCCGAGTGCGGCCGGACCGTCCTGTCCCCGAACAAGGAACCGATTCAGAAATGCCTGACAGTCGCCTTTCCACCCTGCGCCGCACCACCCTGCGCGAGGGCCTGACCTTCGCCGTAGCCGCGGCTGGCATCGTGGCCGTCGCCGCCTCGTCGGCGGTGTCGGTGGCCGACGACAGCGTTCCGGCCCGCGTCGCCGTGGTCGCCGAGCAGCAGCCCGCGGCCGCCCCCGCCCCCGTGGTGGAAGCCGCGCCCGTCGCCGAAGTCCTGCCCGCTCCCGCCCCGGCCCCCGAGGCTGCGGCTCCGGTCCCGGCTCCGATGCCCGCGCCGGAACCCGTTCCCGCGCCGATGCCCGCCCCGGCCCCGGCCCCGGCTCCGCCGGTGTACGAGAACAACCTGGACGGCTGGATCCGCCAGGCCCTCGACATCATGGCCGCCAACAACATCCCGGGCTCCTACGAGGGCATCCACCGCAACATCATGCGCGAGTCCAGCGGCAACCCGCAGGCCATCAACTTGTGGGACTCCAACGCCGCCGCGGGCATCCCGTCCAAGGGCCTGCTCCAGGTCATCGACCCGACCTTCGCCGCCTACCACGTGGCCGGCACCCCGTTCGACGTCTGGGATCCGGTGGCCAACATCGTCGCGGCCTGCAACTACGCCGCGCACCGCTACGGCAGCATGGACAACGTGAACAGCGCGTACTGATCCGTCTCCAGCACGACGAACGCCCCGCCTCCGGTCAGCGCGACCGGGTGCGGGGCGTTCGTCGTAGGATGCCCGGGTGGCCGATTACGCGCACTCCGACGCGTCGGTCAGCCGAAGGGCCGAGAAGGCCCGCCGCTTGGCCGTCTATCTCTGGGACCGCGATATCAGCGGCGCCGAACTGCGCGATATGCCCGCCGCGACCCGCCGCAAGCTGGCCCGCGCCGCCGAAACGAACCCGCCGAGCACCGACGAGACCTGGCTTGTCGTCGCCCGCCTGCTCGACGAGAAGAACGCGTGGGCCGTTCGCAACCCCGATCACGCGGCGGCGGCGCGCGCGCACGTGGACGAGAAGCTGCTGTGGGTGAAGCCGCCGATCACGCCGTGGTCGTAGTCGTCACACGGCGAGATCGGTCACGCTCTCGGCGGTGGTGCTGACCTTGCCCGACAGCGAGCGCAGCGCCCGTGCCTCCGCGTCGGTCATCGCATCGATGAAGACGCGGCGAACCAGATCCACGTGGTTGGGCGCGGCCTGCTCGAGCGCGGTACGGCCCGCCGCCGTCAGCTCGACGACGATCCCGCGCGCGTCCTCCTCGGAGGGCCGCCGCTCGACCAACCCGCGCGCCGCCATCCTTGCCAGGTGCTTGGACAACCTGCTCTTCTCCCAGCACACCTCGGCGGCGAGTTCTTTGGCCCTCAGTCGGCCCTGCGGCGCGGCGGAGAGCGGAACGAGCAGTTCATAGTCGGCCAGGGAGAGTCCGTCGCGGGCCAACCCGGCCATGATCGCCGCGTCCATCCGCTGGCGCAGCCGGATGTAGGCCTGCCAGGTCTCCTGCTCGTCGTCGCTCAGCCATCGCGCCACGGGAATGATCCTAAACCCCACTTGGTTGACATGGACACCAACCGGCCGAGGCCGGTCCCCCGCACAGGAGGTGCTCCCCATGCCCGCCATCGCCGTCGACAACATCCTGGTGCTGCCGCGCCTGCCCCGCCCCGACGAGACCATGCGCGAACGCCCGGTCCGGCAGGTCGTCACCGCGCACAAGCAACGCGAAGGCGCGGGCTTCGAGGTGACGCGTCCGTTCCCCAGCGTGGACCTGCGTGCCGCCGACCCGTTCATCCTGCTCGACCAGATGGGTCCGGTGACCTACGAACCGCACGAGGCCAAGGGCGCGCCATGGCATCCGCACCGCGGCTTCGAGACCGTTACCTACATGCTCGACGGCACCATGGTGCATCACGACTCGAACGGTGGCGGCGGCGTCATCAGCGAGGGCGACACGCAGTGGATGACCGCGGGCTCCGGCATCCTGCACGACGAGGTGCCGCCCGAGGAACTGGTGGTCGCCGGCGGACTGTTCCACGGGGTGCAGCTGTGGGTGAATCTGCCGCGGGCCATGAAGTTCGCCGCGCCGCGCTATCAAGATCTGCGCGGCAGCGAACTAACGCTGGTCAGCTCGCACGACGGCGGCGCGCTGATGCGACTGATCGCGGGTGAGATCGGCGGATTCGCCGGTCCCGGATCGACTTACACGCCGATCGCCTACGCGCACGCCTCGATCACCCCGGGCGGCCGACTGGAAACGCCTTGGCCGCAGCACTTCTCGGCGATGGCCTATGTGCTCGCGGGCAGTGGGACGGTCGGCGCCGAGCGCAGGCCGATCGGGGCGGGTCAGCTCGCGGTGTTCGGACCGGGCGATTCGATTTCGGTCGACGCGGATGCGAAGCAGCGCGAGCACACCGGCGATCTCGAGGTGCTACTGCTCGGCGGGCAACCGATCCGCGAACCCGTCGTCCAGTACGGCCCGTTCGTCATGAACAGCCGCGCGGAGATCATCCAGGCGATAGAGGACTTCCAGTCGGGACGAATGGGCAACATCCCTGCGGAACACCTCTCCGGCACCCGCCCGGCCCGCTGAAACGGGCTGCCCTATAGCCCCTAATGGCCCTAATTCGGGTGACGCGCGGTTGACAACTGGGCGGCCCCTCGCAACAGTGGGTGCGGCGTCGCTCGTCAAGGCGCCCTCCCACCGCAGCACACACAGAGGAATACATGAACGTTCGCCGGCTTACCGTCAGCGCCGCCGTCGCTGGACTGACCATCCTCGCGGCGCCCGCCGCCCTGGCCGCCGCCCCGACCGGTTCTTCCGGAACCGGCTCCTCCGCCATCGACACCGGTTCCGCCGCGACCGGTTCGGCGGGCGTGTCCCAGACCGGCTCGGCCGGTGGCGCCTTCGCCAACTGCGACGACGCCCGCGCGGCTGGTCGCGCCCCGATCTTCCGCGGCGAGCCGGGCTTCGGCCCGCACCTGGATCCCGACGGCGACGGATTCGCCTGCCCGACGGTCTGATACCGCCCAAAACGAAAACACCCGGTGTGGCAGTGCCGCACCGGGTGTTTTCGTCTGCCGGGAAATCAGCGGAAGAGCTTCACCAGCACCAAGCCGACGACCAGCGCGCCGGCGCCGATCAGGCTGTACTTGACCTTGGGTTCGTTCAGCTTGGCGACGACGATGCTCTTGGTGTCGTCCGCGATCCGCTGCGGATCGGCGCGCACGGCGATCTCGTCCAGAGTGCTCGCCAGCCGGGTGCGGGCGGCCTCGATCTCCCGCTCGATCCGCTCGGTGTCCTTCGCCACGTATGTCCTCCTGTCGATGGGCGTGCCGCCGGGCGCGAACCGGGCCGGGGACCACGTTCCCACCGGCCGTTCACGAGTCACCAGGGCTCGCGGACGAGTGTATCCGCCTGCCCGATGGGCGTTCGGTTACCGTGCAGGACGTGACCAACCAACGACTCTCCCCCGGCGACACCGCCCCCGCGTTCACACTGCCCGACGCCGACGGCAAGGAGATCTCGCTCGCCGACTTCCGCGGCCGCAAGGTGATCGTCTACTTCTACCCCGCCGCGAGCACGCCCGGCTGCACCAAGCAGGCCTGCGACTTCCGCGACAACCTCGGCGAATTGAACGAGGCGGGCATCGACGTCCTCGGCATCTCGCCGGACAAGCCCGCCAAGCTGGCCAAGTTCCGCGATGCCGAGGGACTGACCTTCCCGCTGCTGTCCGATCCGGACCGCGCGGTGCTCACCGCGTGGGGCGCGTTCGGCGAGAAGACGATGTACGGCAAGACCGTCACCGGCGTCATCCGTTCCACCTTCCTGGTGGACGAGCAGGGCAAGATCGAGGTCGCGCAGTACAACGTGCGCGCCACCGGCCACGTCGCCAAGTTGCGCCGCGACCTGTCGGTCTGAACGTCAGCTCTCGAAGGAGCGGATGAGGCTCTCGTAGCCGTCCAGCATCCGCGCCAGGCCGAACTCGAAATCGGCTTTCTCCCAGTCGATGTCGTCCTGGTCGAAGGCCTGGTGGGCGAGGGCGGAGAGAATCGCGGGAAACCGCTGCGGATCGAGCACGCGCCGCAGCGCCGCGGTGAAGTCCTGCTCGCCCTCGGTCCCGCCGACCACATTGCTCGCCGCCCAGCGCCTGCCGATGACGTAGAGCGACAGATTCATCACCAGCTGCAGCCGCACCGGCTCGGGCACCGGAGTTTCGGCGAGCGTCGCGAGTCCCGCCTCGAGCCACGCCATGTTGTTCGGGCCCATCGGCGGCGCCTTGAGCGGAATGTCCAGCCACCACGGATGCCGCCCGACCACCTCGAACTCGCTGCGGGCCCAGTACTCCAGCCCCGTCCGCCACGGTGTGCCTGGCGGGATGCGCGGCGGCTCGCCGATCACCCGATCCAGCAACAGCTCGACCAGGGTGTTCTTGCTGTCGACGTACCGGTAGAGCGACATCGCGGTGAAGCCGAGCTGCTGGGCCACCCGGTTCATCGACAGCGCCGCGTAACCCTCCGCGTCGGCCACCTCGATCGCGGCCTCCAGGATCTGGTCCAGCGTCAGCCCGCGTTTGGGGCCGCGCCCGCCCGGCTGATCGAGCCGCCACAACAGTTCCACCGACTTCGGTAGCGCCGCGTCGTCCGACGTCGTCATCTCCCCTTCAGCCTCCTTCGCTCGCCTCGACTCTAGGCGTACCTCCCGCCTCCGCTGCGGCCGTGCGCGGTCTGTCGGCGCACTACGTCCGGCGGCGCCTCTTTGTGCGTACCTCCCGCCTCCGCCGCGGCCGGGCGGGATCTGTCGACGAACTACGTCCGGTGGTGGCGATCGTGGGTTTCCCCGCCCATGACCTCTTGCGCTCCAAAACTGCTTACTCTATAAACAGAGTTTATTCGATAAACAGTTTCCGGATCGGAGATCCCATGTCCCCCGAACCACCCCCCGCCCTCGCGGTGCACGGGCTCGGCAAGTCCTTCGGCACGCACACCGTGCTCGCCGACATCGATCTGAATGTCGCAGCGGGAACGGTCTTCTCACTGCTCGGACCGAACGGCGCGGGCAAGACCACCCTGGTGCGCATCCTCGCCACGTTGAGCACGCTGGATCGCGGCGAGGCCCGCGTCTTCGGGCACGATCTGGCGGGCGAGCCGGACGTCGTCCGCGGTCTGATCGGCGTCACCGGCCAGTACGCGGCCGTCGACGGCGTGCTGACCGGCACCGAGAACCTGCGCCTCACCGGCAAGCTGCTGCACCTCGGCGCGGCCGAGACGCGCCGCCGCACCGCCGACCTGCTCGAACGTTTCGACCTCGCCGACGCCGCCGACCGGCCGGTCGCCACCTACTCCGGCGGCATGCGCCGTCGCCTCGACCTCGCGATGAGCCTGATGGGCAGGCCGCGCATCGTCTTCCTGGACGAACCGACCACCGGTCTCGACCCGCGCAGCCGCCGCGACTTGTGGTCGGCCATCGAGGAACTCGCCGACGACGGCGCGACGATCTTCCTCACCACGCAGTATCTGGAGGAGGCCGACCAACTCGCCGACCGCATCGCCGTGCTCGACGGCGGACGCATCGTCGCCGAGGGCACCCCCGAGGAGCTCAAGCGCCTCGCCCCCGGCGGCCACATTCATCTTCGCTTCGCCGACCGGCACCTGCTCGCGGCCGCCGCCCGCGCCGTCGACGATCGCGCCGTCCCCACGGCGGGTAGCCAGGTGGACCCGGAGCAGCTGACCCTTCAGGTGCCGTCCGACGGCAGTGCGGCCGAGGTGAAGCGCCTGCTCGACCGGTTCGCCGACTTGGACATCGCCGTCGAGCGGCTGACCGTGCACACCCCGGACCTCGACGACGTCTTCTTCGCCTTGACCGGCCACCCAGGCCGCACCGAATCGGCCGCATGAGAAACGAGACGACCATGATCACCCCGTCCCCCGCCCTGCGTGCGCTGCGCACCGTCCAGGACTCCGGCACCATGCTGGACCGCAATCTGCGGCACACGCTGCGCAGTCCCGACACCATGATCATGACGATCGCGCTGCCGGTCGTGATCCTGCTGATGTTCGTCTACGTCTTCGGTGGCGCGATGGACGTCGGTCCCGGCGCGTACATCGACTACGTGGTGCCGGGAATCATCCTGCTGTGCGCCGGTTTCGGCGCCTCGACCACCGCCGTCAGCATCTCGACCGACTTGGCCGAGGGCATCATCGACCGGTTCCGCACCATGGCGATCGCGCGATCGGCGGTGCTGACCGGGCATGTGGCCGAGAGCCTGATCCGCAACCTGATCACCACCGGACTCGTCATCGTGGTCGCGGTCGCGCTGGGTTTCCGCCCGACCACCGACCCGCTGCGCTGGCTCGGCGCGCTCGGGGTGATCGCCATGTACGTGCTCGCGCTGTCCTGGCTGTCGGCCGCCCTCGGCCTGCTCGCGCGAAACCCGGAGGCGGCCAACGGTTTCACCTTCTTCTTCATGTTTCTGCCCTACGTGAGCAGCGCGTTCGTGCCGACCGAATCGATGCCGAGCTGGTTGCACCGGTTCGCCGAGAACCAGCCGGTGACGCCGGTGATCGAGACGATGCGCGGTCTGTTGATGGGGACGCCCATCGGCGACAGCGCCCTGCTCGCGGTGCTGTGGTGCGCGGGCATCGCCGTGGTCGGTTACCTCGCGGCGGGCGCGCTCTTCCGACACCGCACCCGCACCTGATCCGAGGCCGACTCGACCGCGGCCGAACCGAGCGCGAGGGTGCGCCGGACAGGCGAAAGGCCCGGCGCCAGTGCGGCGCCGGGCCTTTCGTGCTGTTCGGAGTCAGGCCTCCGACCACTGCTGCGAGGCCCACTGCGCGAGCAAGCGCAGGTGGTTGTCCCACCACTGGTAGAACTCCGGGGTGAAGGCCGCCGGCGGGGGCGCCTCGCCCGGGAACAACATGGCGTCGTTGGGCGCGCCGACCTTGGTGGTGGACGGGATGCCGGTGCCGGGGAGGATCGACGCGGCGGCGGTGTCGGACTCCTGCAGTGCCTCGAACTCCTCCAGCGTCAGCGGACCCGCCTGGCCGCTGCCCCAGCGTTGAAACACCGTCTGCGGCGCGACGGCAGGGTTGTCCGGAGTGATCACGGGCAACTGCCGCGGGGCCGACGACGCACCCTTGTCTTCGCGCTCGAAGATCTCTGGCTGCACCGACGAACCCACGGCCATCCCACTGGACGATCCGGTGCCGGGGACCACATGGGCGTCGGCGGTGTTCCGCGCGTCGGCGACGACCGAGCGGATGGAGTAGTCGCCGACCGCGTAGACACCGCCGACGACCAGACCGGCCGCGGCCACGCTGGCCGCCGCGAACATCGCCGTCGAACTCCGGCCGCCGCGCGGCTCTTCGACGGTGTCGACCAGTTCCGGCACGTCGGCCATGGCGAACAGCGCGGCGCCGACGGCCGCGGCCGACGACGCGATCTTGCAGGGCAGCACGGGCGCGCCGAAGCGATCCACGGCCGCGCGCACCGCCGGTTCGTCCGCGGCGGAGCCGATCAACACGACCCCGTCGGGGCGGACGGCGGCCGCCTCGAACTGGTCCCACGCGGCCGTCACCGCGGCGCCGAGCGACGACTCGTTCGTGCCACCGGTCTGCGCGACCGCCGCGAGCACCCGATCGCGACCCTTGTCGACCAGCGTGAACGCCTGATATCCGGGAACGACCTCGCAGACGAGCAGATCGTCGAACTCGGCGAGCCAGGTCATCACGCCCGCCGCGCTCAGGTGCGCGGATTTCGTCGAGAGCAGCGACGCGGTGCGCCACGGCCCGGACGCGAGCCGGGTCACGATGGCCTTCCGCTCGGCGGCGTCGCGGTAGGCGACCGCGGCACCCGCGATCTCCCGTCCCTGTCCGACCTCCGCCGCGACGTAGTCCATCGCGGCCTGGACCGCCGCCGCCACATCCGCCTTGTTGTCGCCGTGCGTCTTCGCCACCCGGTGCACCAGCACGCGCTCCACGAGCTTCTCGCCGGTGTCGGCGAGCGCTACCGCGTGCACGGCGCCACGTTCGGTGGAAACGCCGAGAGTTACCACAGATCGAGCTACCACAGATACGCCTTCCCAGTGACTGTCCGGACCGGATCGCCCCGCCCTACGGACGCGGACGAAGTCCTTCCTCAGCCCGCGCACGCGCCGGAGCGAAGGCGAAGGTGCGCCGAGGTGGGCGAACACCCTTGGCAACGTGCCTGCGGATGCACGCACGCTCGGTTAGTGTTCGCGGCCACAACCGTCGCGGATGGGTCGTGAAATGTGACAGACCTGAACACGCAGACCAACTGCGCGTGTCGCGTGTGTGTCGGTACCGCTAGCCTGGATACGTGGAAGTACACACGGAGGCCAGGGCGACGCCGTCCAAGCGACACCTGGACCCCGCGTTGGAACTGCAGGACGATCCGCAAGAGCTGATGCCGCGCAAGCGGCCGACTCAGGAACGCAGCAAACGCAAGTTCGACGCGCTGCTCCAGGCGTCCCGCGAGTTGCTCGTCGAGGTCGGTTTCGAATCGTTCACCTGTGAAGAGGTCGCGGCGCGCGCCGAGGTCCCGATCGGCACGCTGTACCAGTTCTTCGCGAACAAGTACGTCATCGTCTGCGAACTGAATCGCCAAGATCTCGTTGCCGTTTCCCAGGAACTGGCCGACTTCCACGGCGAAGTGCCCTCGCTGGACTGGCTGCGGCACATGAACCAGTTCGTCGACCACCTGGCCAACCTCTGGATGACCGACCCCTCCCGGCGCGAGGTCTGGCTGGCCATGCAGTCCACGCCGTCCACCCGCGCCACCGGCGCCATCCACGAGAAGCAGTTCGCCGAGGTCGTCTCGCAGATGCTGCGGCCGCTCACCCCGCGCACGCCGCGGGTCCGGCGCACCATGATGGCCGAGGTCCTCGTGCACGTCGTGTACTCGATGCTCAACTTCTCGGTCCAGGACGAGCAGTCGCACGCCGAGGCCGTCGCCGAGCTCAAGCGGCTGATGGTCGCGTATCTGCTTGTCGCGGAGAAGGAATCCCGCACCGCCAGCGAGCGCTGACGTCGCTCACGCGGTCGTTTCGCGTCCCTCGATCAAGTCGGCCAGCTCGCCCGGATCCTCCAGCACCACCATCGCCGCCGCGGTGTCGCCGTCGTGGGTCAGGGACAGATGCACCCTGGCGCGCGGCAGGAATTCGGCCGCGAGACCGTGCAATTTGATGCTCGGCCTGCCCCACGCGTCGTTGACCACCTCGATCAGCGGATAGGGGTTGTCGCCGATCTGCGGGCGGCGGGCGAAACGCGACGAGGCCCAGGCCTTGAGCACCGCTTCCTTGGCGGCCCAGCGCGCGGCGAAACTGCGCGCCGGATCGGTGCCCTTGCTCTGGCAGTAGCGCCGCTCACCCGCGGTGAAACTCTCCCTGAGCATGGTGGTTCCAGACCGCTCGAGCTGTTCGGCGAACTCGGAGATGGTCACCAAGTCGAGGCCGATCCCCAGGATGGTCAATGCGTCGCAGCTCCTCGAGCCTCGTGGAGTGCGGCCGTTCGCGCGACCGCACCCCGCTTCACCGGACCCGGCGTTCCCGCCGGGTCCCGGCCGCCCGCGCCGGACGGCCTGAGTGAAGGGTAGTGGCCGAAGTCACCGATCCAAAGAGGCATCGCCCTCGAGTTGCCCGACGATGACCGTGCCCGTGCCGCAACCGAATCCGTCGGCGCGGTAGGCGCCGTCCGCGCCGAGGCGAGCCTGCGGCGAGAGCAGCATGTCCGCCTCGAGCTGGCGAATCCGCTTGGCGGGCGTGCCTTCTCCGCCGAGCCGCCGGTCCGCGGGCCGCTCGTACAGCGGCGCGCCGCCGCACATGGCCTCGACGAACCGTTGCCGACCGGCCAGCTGACGCTGCTCGGCCTGGCGCTGGTACTCCTCGCGCCGCGCGGGCTCGATGGCCTGGAGGAACGCCTGCGGGTGCACCACCGCGAGCAGGCCCGAGACGTGCCCGAAGCCGAGCGAGGTCACCAGACCGGCCTTGAGCGGGAACCGCTCGCCGAAGCGCAGCGGCTCGCGCGGCCACACCAGGTGCGGGTAGGCCTGCATCTTCTCGTCGACACAGTCCAGACTCCGGTTCGGCGGCACCACACCGGTTTCCAGCACCTGGCACAGGCCGATCAGCTGGAACGCGGCCGCACCGCCCTTGGCGTGTCCGGTCAGGCTCTTCTGCGAAACCACGAACAGCGGTGCGCCTTCCGAACGACCGATCGCCCCGGCCAGCCGCTCGTGCAGCTCGGACTCGTTGGGATCGTTTGCCGCGGTGGAGGTGTCGTGCTTGGACACCACCGCGATCTCGTCCGGTGTGACGCCGAGCTTGCGCAGCTCCGCGGCGAACCGAGACTCGCGACCGCCGCGACCCGCGCCGAGCGCACCGAGGCCCGGCGCCGGGATCGAGGTGTGCACGCCGTCGGCGAAGGACTGCGCGTAGGCCACCACGCCGAGCACCGGAAGACCCATTTCCAGCGCCACGTCACCGCGGGCGAGCAGCACGGTGCCGCCACCCTGCGATTCCACGAAGCCGCCGCGGCGGCGGTCGTTGGCGCGGGAGAAGTACCGGTCGCTGATGCCCTTGGCGCTCATGGTCGCCGAATCCGCGGTAGCCGACATGTCACCGAAGCCGACGATCCCCTCGATCCCGAGGTCGTCGTAGCCGCCCGCGACCACGAGTTCGGCCTTGCCGAGCCGGATCTTGTCGACGCCCTCCTCGACGGACACCGCCGCCGTGGCGCAGGCCGCCACCGGGTGCACCATCGCGCCGTAGCTGCCCACGTAGGACTGCACCACGTGCGCGAGGGCCACGTTCGGCAGCGCCTCCTGCAGGATGTCGTTGGGCCGCGGCTCGCCGAGCAGGTTGTCGACGTAGAGCGAGCGCATCGAGGACATGCCGCCCATGCCGGTGCCCTGGGTGTTGGCGACCAGCGAGGGGTGCACCCAGCTCATCAGCTCGGCGGGGCTGAAGCCGGAGCCGAGGAACGCGTCCACCGTGCAGACGATGTTCCACAGCGCGACCCGGTCCACCGAGGCGGCCATGTCGGCGGAAATGCCCCAGATGGTGGGATCCCAGCCGGTCGGGATCTGGCCGCCGACCGTGCGCGAGAGCTTGGCCTTGCGCGGCACCCGGATCTCGGTGCCCGCCTTGCGGGTCACCGTCCAGTCGCCGGAGTCCGGCACCGCCGTGACGACGGTGTGCTCCGGATCGGCCGCGTGGAAGGCGCGGGCCTCGGCCTCGCTGCCGACCGTGAACGACAGATCCTGATCGAGGAAGACCGAGGTCATCAGCGGCGCGGTGTTGTCGAGCATGGCGCCGTCGTCCTCGTAGCGGCGGATGCCGCAGCGGGCGACCACGGCGTCGTGGTAACGCTCGGCCACTTCGTATTCCGGAACGTAGTCACCGGATTCGGCGTCGTACCAGCCCGGCTTGGGATCGTTCTCCCAGGTCACCATGCCGGTGGTCCAGGCGAGTTCGAGCACGCCCGCGGCGGAGAGCTCGTCGGAGACCTCCATCTCGAAGCGGGTGCGCGAGGAGCCGTACGGTCCGAGTTCGGCCGCGCCGACGATGACCACCATGTCGGCCAGGTCGGCGGTGACCTCGCCCCATTCGGGCACCGGCAGCGCCGAGGTCATGGTCGGCGGGGCGGGCAGGGCCGGAATGGTCGCGGCCGCGGCGGTTTCCGCGGATTCCGCCGCCTCCTGCTCGGCCGCTTCCTTGGCCAGCGCGGGCAGATCCAGCTTGGCCCTGGCCAGTCCGCCGGTCAGGTCGATCTGCTGCGGACCGGTGACCGTCACCTGACGGGCCCGCGAGGTGCACCACTTGAGCAGCTCGTCGGCCATCTCGGTGGTGGACCAGGTCTGCACGCCCGCCTTCTCTACGGCCTCGACCATCGGGTCGTTGTGGCCCATCAGGCCGGTGCCGCGCACCCAGCCGATCAGCGCGTGCACCAGGGTGACCCGCGACGACCAGGACTTCTCGGCCCGCCACTTGGCGACCACCGCGTCGAGCGCGGCCTTGGACTCACCGTAGGCGCCGTCGCCGCCGAACATGCCGCGGTTCGGCGAACCGGGCAGCACCACATGCAGTTTCGCGTCCACGTCGTGATCGGCGCCGAGCTTGGACAGCCCGCCGATCAGCCGCTCCACCGACCAGAGCAGCACGCGCATCTCCATTTCGGCGCGCGCGCCCGCGTCGGCCAGATCGCCCGCCACCCGCGGCGCCGCGAACGGCAGCAGCACGGTCGGCGTCATGGCGTCCTTGATCTTGACCTTCGCGCCGCCCGCGTTGTCGACCTGTTCGCTGCCGACCCAGTCGATCAGCGCGTCGACGTCCTGGTAGGAGGCCATGTTCGCGGGCACGACCCACAGGGCGGCGCCGTGCCTGGCGTTCTCGCGGTAGAGCTTCTTGTAGAAGCCGAGACGGTCGTCGTTCAGGCCCGAGGTGGTGACGATGACGGTCGCGCCGCCGCCGAGCAGGCGTCCGGTCACCGCCGCGGCGATGGAACCCTTGCTCGCGCCGGTGATCACCGCGATGTCGTCGGACCACAGGCCCGGCTCCTCGGTGGTGCGCGCGGCCTCGGCAATCCGCTCGTAGAGGCCCGCCAGCACCGAGCGCGCCTCGTGCTTGGCCTGCTCGCGCCACCATTCGGCCTGCGCGGCAACGGCTTCGCCCGCACCGAGGAAGCCGATGACCGAGCCGTCGGCCGTGTGCGAATCGTCGAGCAGCCACAGCCGCGCCAGATCCTCGCGCGCGGTCGCCCAGCGGTCGTCGATCAGCACCGCCTTGCGTGCGTCGAACGCGGGCGCGACCAAACGCGGCCAGTCCGAACCCAATTCGGCCGAGACCAGGTCGACCAGCGTGTCGTCGGTGGCCTCCGGCGCCGACACCCGATCACTGAGGCCGAGCTGCTCCAGGATGACCCGCGCCGCCGAGGCGAGCACGCCGTCGCGGCCGGTGATCTGCTCGGTGAACTCGCCGAGCGCCGCCGCGTCGACCGTGGCGCCGCCGCCACCGCCCGCCGTGGGCAGCGACACCGCGACACCGCGCCGGGCGGCGACGGCCTGCACGGCCGCGTCGATCGCGGCGTCGACCGAGGCCGCGTCGTTCAGCGCACCCGAGACGAGTCCGCCGAGATCGCCGCCGCGCACGCTAACGCCTTCCCGAGTGCCGAGCGAGACCTCGGCGGTGACGTGGCTGGCCCAGCCGTCGCCGAGTTCCCACACCTTCTTGACGCGCTCGGGGATCGCGGCGGGCCGCTTGCCGGACGGGCCGAACACCTTGCGCAGGTGGTCGTTGATCGAGTCGGAGAGCACCGAACCGAACGGCTTGTAGGTGCGCGCCAGCCGCTCGACGGTGGCCGAGAGCGCGCCCATGTCGGCGTCGGCCGCGCCGTCGATGGCGCCGAGCGAGAGTTCCGAGCCGAGGTCGACGAGGAGCTGGTTGCGCCGCGAGGAGACGCCGTCGCAGAGGCCCTCGATGGTGTCCACCGGGCCGATCTGGTCCAGCCGCAGCTTGGTCCACAGGGCGATGAGCACCCGGGTGGCGTCGGCGGCGGTGAACAGGATGTCGTCGGGACGGGGACCGCCCGAGCTCGCGACCGGGGCCGGTGCGGCCACCGCGGCGGGCGCGGCGGCGGCCGGGGCTGCGGTCTCGGCCGGGGTCTCGTCGGGCTCGTCGACCGGGGCGGGGTCGGTGTCGGTCGCGTAGACGACCGCGGCCTCGCGCTCGATGTTGAGCACCTCGACGGTGGCGGTGCCGAAGCTGGGCAGCTTCAGTGTCTGGCTGGCCAGGTTCGCCACGGTCGGCGTCGCGCCGAGACCGATCTCGACGAACCGCTCGACACCGAGCCCGCCGTTCTCGGCGTCGGTGAACAGCAGGTCCTGGGTCTCGATCCAGCGCACCGGACTGGCGAACTGCCAGGCGAGCAGCTCGATCAGCACCACACGGCACAGATCGGTGGGCCGGGCCGCCCAGCTGTCGAAATCGGCGAGCACCGCGGCGAGCGGTTCCGAAGGCACCAGGTCGGCGATCTCCTGGACGAAATCGCGCTCCAGCGAGAACGGCCTCGGCACCAGGTTCGGGATGTAACGGCCGACCAGCACGTCCGGCCGCAGGTCTGCGGGCAGCAGCTGCTCGAGCTTCTGCCGGAACTCCGGCACGCCCTTGCGCAGCACGGTGGAGTGGAACGGCACGTCGATGCCGGGCACCAGGATGAACGCCCGCTTGCCGCCGAATTCGGCCCGGCGGCGGTCGATCTCGGTCTCCAGCGCGTCCAGGCCCGCCACCGTGCCCGCGATCGCGTACTGCGAGCCGCGCAGGTTCAGGTTGACGACCTCGAGGAATTCGCCGGTCTGCTCGGACACGCCTTGGACGAAGCCGATCACGTCCTCGTCGGGCAGGCCGATCTGCGAGGGCCGGATGGCGGCCATCCGATAGTCGCTGCGGCCCTGGGCATCCCGCGGCACCAGCTCGTGCATCGCCGAACCGCGCTGGAACACCACCTCGAGCACCGCCTCGAGCGGCAGCACCCCGGCGACCGCGGCGAGCGCGTTGTATTCACCGACCGAGTGGCCCGCGAGCATGGCGCCCTCGACGAACGCACCCGCCTCGCGCAGCTCGGCGACCTGCGCGACGCCCAGGGTCGCCATGGCGACCTGGGTGAACTGCGTCAGGTGCAGCACGCCGTCCGGGTGCCGGTGTTCGACGCCGCGCGCCTTGAGGTAGGTCGGATTGTCGCGCACCACGGCCAGGATCGAGAAGCCGAGCGCCTCGCGGGTGTGCTTGTCGGCGCGCTCCCAGATGTCCTTGGCCGCTTTGGACCGCGACCGGGCGTCCAGACCCATCCCCTTGCGCTGGATGCCCTGCCCCGGGAAGGCGTACACGGTCTTCGGCGCCTTCGTGCGGCCGGTCGCGGTCATCACGAGATCGCCGCCCGTGCGGCAGGAGACCTCGACGATCTCGCTGCCCGCGTCGACGGCGATCCGCTCGACCCGCACGTCGATCTCCGCACCCGGACGCACCATGCCGAGGAAGCGCGTGGTCCATGCGGTGAGAGTTCGTGCGGGAACCGAGCTTTCGGGATCCACGGCGGACACCGCGTGCTGCGCGGCGGCCGACAGCCACATGCCGTGCACGATCGGGCTGCCCAGCCCGGCGAGCTTGGCGGCGTTGTCGCTGGTGTGGATCGGGTTGTGGTCGCCGGACACCGCGGCGAAAGCGTGCATGGCGCGCGGCGCGACGAGGGTGACGTCGCGGCGACGGCGGCGGGGGGTGTCGGTGGCCGACGCGGCGGTGCCCGCGGCCCGCGGCGGGTCGGCCAGTTCGCCCGCGCCGTTGCGGCCGCGGATGGCGAAGCGCTCACTGAGCCGGGCCAGCGGCACCACGTCCAGGCCCTTGTCACGCATCTCGCCGACGGTGACCTCCACCTCGACGACGCGGCCCATGTCGGTGTCGAGCACCGACTTCGACTCCGCGCGCACCACGAGAATGCTCGTGGTGCTGGGCAGTTCGCGCAGCAGCTCGATCTGGTGGTCGAGGTGCACCAAGTCGAGCATGCCCTCGATGACCGAGCGCGCGTCGCCGGTGCGGGTGGCGCCGAGCACCGCGAACACGGCGGGCCAGCAGGCGCCGACCAGCACGTCGGGCGCGGTGCGGCCCAGCGTGCTGAGCGAGGCGGGCAGACCCGAGCCGGTGACACCGGCGTGGTCGGCGATCAGATCCGGGGTCCAGGCCAGGTTGACGTGCGCCGCCGAGCCCTTGACCTCCGGCAGCGACTGCCCGGCCGCGACCGCGAGCAGCGCCGCCATGGCGGCCTCGGCGTCGGCCTCGGTGACGACCGGCGCACCGCCGTTGTAGATGGAAACGGGCACGGTGATCCGGATGCGCACCGCGTCGCTGCGCAGCAGCGGGACAGTCAGCTCGACGTAGGAGTGGTCGGCCTCCGGACCGGTGGTCTCGACCAGGGTGGCTCCGGTGCGCGGGTGCACGGCGCCCTTGCCGTCCACGGTCCATTCGGTGTGGTCGCCGAGCCGGTGCACCGGGTTCACGGTGGTGCGACCCGCCCACTCCACGTCCGGTGCGGCCAGCACCGCGTCGATCGGGCCGCTCGTCACGCCAGCAGCGCGGCGCGCGTCGATCGCGGTGGGCACCACGCCCTCGCGCACCAGCGAGTAGGCGGTGTCCTGCTCGAAGCGATCCAGCAGCTCGCCGACCGGCTCGTCCACCCGGGTGATGCCCGCGACGGACACGGTGCCGGGGATGACGCACACCTGATCGGCGGAGTAGCGCGGATCGTGCGCCTGCCACAGGGAATCCGAGCGCCACCAGCGCCGCACGTCGGCGTCGACGACCGGCACGAAGTTGACCGGCTTGCCGGGCGTCTTGCACAGCGCGATGAAGAACGGCACGTCGGCGGGGTGCAGCAGGGTCTGCTCGGCGGCCGGGTACTGCTTCTTCAGCGTGCACAAGGCGTCGACCGGGCGCTCGAACGCCTCGTCGTCGGCGAACAGCGTCGGAATCTCGCCGCGGTCGGCCGGGTGCAGCCGGGACTCGGTGCGGCGCATCATCTCCGCGAAGCGGTCGCGCCAGGTGATGTCGAGCCACACCGAACGGGTGGCGTCGAGGATGGCGTCGCCGAGGTCGCTGCCGCAGTCGAAGTCCTTGCGGCGGTCCAGGCCGACGGCCAGCTCGACGTAGCGCTCCAGCCATTCCAGATACGTCATGGCGCCGAGATCGCCGAAGTACGGCTTGGCAGTGCCATCGAGGGCCTCGATGATCTCCGCGCGCCGGGCGGCGACCGCGTCGGCGTCGCCCGCGACCTCGTCGAGCAGGCGGCCGGTGCGCGAGGCGGCGTTGTCGATCTCGTGGATGTCGGCGCCCAATTGGCTACGGCCCGAAGCCATTCCGCCGGACGCGGTACCCGCCCCGACCCAGTCCGGGGTGCCGGGGGTGTCGACGAGCAGCTGCTTGACCTCGGGTGCGGTGGTCGCTTCCAGCGTCGCCATCGCCGCGGTGCCGACCAGCACGCCGTCCAGCGGCATCACCGGGTAGCCGTGCGCCTGCGACCACGCGCCGGTGAGGTATTCCGTGGCGCGCTCGGGGGTTCCGATGCCGCCGCCGACGCAGACCACCACGTTGGCGCGGTTGCGCAGTTCGGCGTAGGTCTCCAGCAGCAGGTCGTCCAGGTCCTCCCAGGAGTGGTGGCCGCCTGCTTTGCCGCCCTCGATGTGCATGATCACCGGGTAGTCCGGCACCTCGTCGGCGATGCGCAGCACGGCGCGGATCTGCGCGACGGTGCCCGGCTTGAACGCGACGTGCGAGATGCCGACCTCGGTGAGCTCCTGAATGAGCGCGACGGCCTCGTCGAGCTCCGGGATGCCCGCGGTGACGATCACACCGTCGAACGGAGCGCCCGCGCTGCGGGCCCGCTGCACGAGGCGCTTGCCGCCCAGCTGCAACTTCCACAGGTAGGGATCGAGGAACAGCGAGTTGAACTGCACCGCGCGACCGGGCTGCAGCAGCTTCTTCAGCTCGGCGACCCGGTCGGCGAAGATCTGCTCGGTCACCTGGCCGCCGCCCGCCAGCTCGGCCCAGTGGCCCGCGTTCGCCGCGGCCGCGACGATCTTGGCGTCCACGGTGGTCGGTGTCATGCCCGCGAGCAGGATCGGCGAGCGACCGGTCAGCTTGGTGAACGCGGTCTCCACCACGATCCGGCCGTTCGGCAGCCGCACCGGGCGCGGCGCGTAGTCCGACCACGGCCGCGCCTGCTCCGGAGCCGCGCCGGGGGTCAGCAGGCTGCGCTGGCCCGGGCGGGTCGCGGCGGCGACGATGCCGACGCCACTGCCCTTCAACGTGCCGCCGGTGATACGGCTGAGCAGATCGCCGGGGCCCAGATCCAGAATCCACTGCGCGCCCGCGTCGACCATGTCGTCGACGGACTGCACCCAGTCCACCGGGTCGACCAGGATGGACTTGGCGAGCGAACCGGCCAGCTCCGCGTCCAGTCCGCACTGGGTGGCCCAGCCCGCCACCATTTCCACCGTCTCGGCCAGGGCCGGATGATGGAAGGCGACGTCGACCAGCACGTCCTCGAAGACCGGGGCGAACACCGCACCGCCGCGCACCTTCGCGTCGCGGGCACGGGTCTGCTCCTCGGAAATCTGCGTGCAGCGCTGCCGCACCCGCTCCAGCTGCGTCGGGGCACCCGAGAGCACCGCCCTGCGCCGCCCGTTGCGGATCGAGACCACCGCTGCCGCATCGGGATTCACGCCTTCGGCGACCTCCGCGACCACCGCGCGCAACTGCTCGGGATCGACGTTCGATACCGCCACCATCGGCGAACGCTCGCCCACCGGCATCAGTCCGCGCCTGCGCGCCACCAGATTGCCCGCGGCGCCGATCAACTGCGCGATCGCCAGCAGCTCCGCGTCCCGCGCGCCGCCCGATCGCACCGCCGCGGCCGCCAGCTTCCCCTGCGAGTGTCCGACGACGGCGACCGGCGCGTGCTCGGCGAAATCGAGACCCTGCAACCGCAGCGCCCGAAGCGCGGCCAGCTGCGTCAGCAGCACGCCCGGCATCGAGACGGACGCGGACCGCAGCACCTGCTCCGAAGGCGCCGCCGAGGTCTCACCCTGCTCGGTGTCGACCAGTTCGTCCTCGAGCATCCACCCGATCGGGTCGAACCCGACGGGACGGACCACAAGTAGCTGTGCCGCAACGGGTTCCAGCAGCGCGGCCGCCTCGTTGACCAACGCGGTCAGCTCCGGCTCCAGCGCGCTGTCGCGCCCGATCTCCTCCAGTTCGCCGAGCCACTGCGCGCCCTGCCCGCCGAAGGCCAGCGCGTACGGCGTCCCGTTCAGTAAACGATCGAGCAGCGGCGATCGCACGCCGGCTGCCTGCCCGGCAGTCCTGACCACCTTCGCGCTCGCTCCGGTTCCGGTCTCGGTGCTCTCGTTGATCGTCAAGACGCTTCGACTTCCTTCTCCTGGCGACATGCCCGTAGTCGACACGCCGCTTCCTATAGGTGCGCGGGTCGTCCTCGACCTCTAGGCCTGATACGGGCGAGGATGGCACAAAATCATGAGGAAATCCTCACGTTTGGCTCGTCGGCGCCCTCTTACCGCCCGGTATTTACGTACGTCCGTACCAGAATGATGAAAAACATGACCCGTCCTCATGTTTGAACCCGCTGGTCCACCCGGTTACCAACACGTATGAAACATGAGTGCCCCTCATGTTGACCGTTATCTAATCGTTATAGTCCCTGGTCGTGTTACCGGCCAGTACGACACTCCTCACAGAAGCTTCGCGATCTCGGTCAAGCCCGGTAGAGTTTGGACGGTCGTACCATCAAGCGCGAGTGGCGAAATTGGCAGACGCGCCAGATTTAGGTTCTGGTGTCCACGGACGTAGGGGTTCAAGTCCCCTCTCGCGCACAAAAACCTGGCAGATTTGCCGCATTCGCCGGATGCGTGTTCGAGCGCAGAAGGAGTCCTCGTCCAGGCGAATGGTGTCGCCGGCTGCGACAGCTTCGAGCTGGTTCAGGAGCGAGTCGACGGCCCTGCGCAACTCGGTCAGGGATACCTCGGGTTGCCATTCGGCCAGGAGAATCATCATGCCCTGGATCCGGCGAATGCTCTGGATCGGCATTGCGGCTCGTCGCGGAAGTCAGGTCTGGACCGGTACGCAGCCGGGCTCGAGTGTCGGGAGGCGCCGGGCATACGGGCTTCGTGACCGGTCGGCCGCGCAGACGGGCGCGCGTTGGCGCAACGTCCGCGCGGCCGTGGCCTCGTTGAGCCGGGCTACTACCGCACAGCGTGCTCTCGTCGCGCGGTGGCGGCGTGCCGGGGCAGCGGGATGTCGAAATGCACTGTTTGGAATCCCTCGCCGGGGGTGCGTGCGTCGTGCACCAGTCGGGCGCAGCTCTGCCAGAATTCGAGAGCGCCGGGTGTGCGTGCGTCGGTGTGCAGGTACAGGTCGTCGAATTCCGGTGTGGCGTCGACGTATTCGACCGCTGCCGCCACCAGTCGGCGGGCCAGGCCGCGCCGCTGGTGCTCGGGGCGGACATAGACGCGGAACAGCTGGGCGGTGCGTGGGTCGGGATAGCGCTCGGTCAGCCAGCGCGGGTGTGGTGGGCGCGGTCCCTGGGCGCGGATAGCCGTGGTGGCCACGATGTGTCCGGCGTGTTCGGCCACCCAGAGCCGGTTGAGCGGGTGACGCAGGTAGGCCGACTCGGGATCGATTACGTCGTCGTGGTATTCGGGCAGGTAGCCGATGCCGAAGACGTGGTAGAAGGTGTCGAGCATGACGCTGCGGGCGCCTGCCACGTCGGCGGGCCCGGCCAGGCGCACCACGTAGTCCGCGCTCACCGCTGACCGCCCAGGGCGCGGTCGAGAATCTCGAGACCTTCCACGGCGACCGGTCCTGGCCCCGTGTAACCGAAGGGCACCGCGATGATGCGGTTGTCCCGGACCGCGCGCAGTCCGGCGAATTCCGGGCGCTCCTTCAGAGCCGCGGTGGCCGACTCGGGGGTCTGCGTGCCCTGGGTGAGCAGGATGATCACTTCGGGATCGCGTTGGATCAGTGTCTCCGTGTTGGCGTCGAACTGGCGCTTGGCCACATCGCCGAAGATGTTGTCCAGGCCGAGCATCCGCATCTGGGTGGCCACCGTGCTGGTGCTGCCGTAGGCGCTGACCTTGGCACCGTCACGGGAGATGATCAGGGCGGCAGCGGGTTTCGCCGACGTGCTGGCCGGTGGGTGCTTGGCGGCGACGGCGGCCACTCGGCCGCGCAGTTCGGCGGTGGACGCGGTGGCGGCGTCGGCGGTGCCGAACAGCTTGCCGTAGAGCTCGATGTCGGCGAACACGTCGTCGAACGTGCCCGCGGCGTCGCGGCAGTAGCCGCGGGTGACCAGCAGTGGGATGTTCACCTTGGCCAAGTCGTCGGGGGTGACGGCCGCGCCCTCGTAGCTCACCACCAGGTCAGGCGCCCGGTTGATGATCTCCTCTCGCGCGAGTTCGCCGGTGGGGGCGATGATTTCGATGTTCTTCAGCGCGTCGGCGTACTGCCCGGGAAGAGGCGCGGTCTCGAAGGTGCGGGTGACGATGCGGTCCGCAGCGCCAGCGGCGGCGATGAGCGGGGCGGCGACCGAGCCGACGGTGACGACTCGGCGCGGTGGCGCGGTGAAGGTGACGTCGCGGCCGCAGCTCGAGATGGTCAGCGGGAAGCCGTCGGCAGCCGGGGTGGTGGCGGGCGCGGGGCCCCCGCAGCCGGTGAGGACGGCGGCGGCGAGCAGAGCGACCGGAAGCGCGGCACGGCGTTGATGCAGGAGACGGGTGGGCACGGGTGGTCCTTTCGAAGGGGAAATCAGTTGGGGGACTGCCGGAATCGCCGAATGAGCACCAGGAGCAGCGGGGCGCCGACCACGGCGGTGACGATGCCCAGCGGCAGCTCGCGCGGCGCGAACGCGGTGCGGGCCACCACGTCCGCGGTCACCAGGAACAGCGCGCCGAGCAGCGCCGAGACCGGGAGAAGCTGCCGGTGCGCGGAGCCGACGCACAGCCGCGCCACATGCGGCACGATCAGGCCGACGAACCCGATCGCCCCGGCGACCGCGACCACAGCCCCGACGGCGAGGGCGACGATGCCGAGCACGAGCATCCGGAACCGGACCGGCGACATGCCGAGTGCGCGTGCGGTGTCGTCACCGGCGGCGAGCACATCGAGGCGGGGCGCCAGCAGCACCAGCGTGGCGACGGTGGCGAGGGTCGCGATGGTCGTCGTCGCCACGCTCGGCCATGCCGCCGAGCCGAGCGAGCCGAGCAGCCAGAAAAGCACCGTGCGTGCGCCTTCCTGATTGTCGGAGGCGAAGATCAGGAAGCTGGTGGCGGCGGAGAACAGGTATCCGATGGTGACGCCGCCGAGCAGCAGCCGCAGCGAGGTCATCGCGCCGTTGATGCGAGCGACGGCGAACAGCAGTGCCGTCGCTCCCAGCGCACCGGCGAACGCGCTCGCGGCCAGGGCGCCGGCCGCGACGGAGACCCCGAACAGCAGCGACACCGCGGCGCCCGTGGAGGCGCCGGAGGTGACGCCGAGGATGTGCGGGTCGGCCAGCACATTGCGCACCAGCGTCTGCAAGACCGCGCCGCTGACGGCCAGCGCGGCGCCGACCAGCGCGCCGAGCAGGACTCGTGGCACACGGACCAACCACACGATGGCGTCCTGCGCCGTCGTCCACTCCGCGGTCGCGGGGAACCCGACGGTGTGGTGCCCGACGATGCGCGCGACCGTCACGGGCGGAACCGACACCGGTCCCAAGCCGGTGGCCAGAACCAGCACGAGCAGCAGCAGACCGGTGAGCCCGCCGACCCAGAGCAGGGTGTGCGCGCGGTGCCGGTCATGTCCGAGATCGTCGACGCTCATGCCCGCGCCTCGCTGGCGCTCGGCTCCGGCATGCGCGAAGCGCGCTGGCAACATGGTTCGCTCATCGCAGCGCCACCTTCTCCTCGGTGCCCGCGCGCGGACCGAAGAGCAGCTGCGGCGCACCGAACGCGTCGGCCCGCTGCACGGCGACGCCGTAGACGGGTTCGAGGATGTCCGGTGTGAGCACTTCGTCCACCGTGCCCGCCGCGCGGACTCGTCCGTGGTGCAACAGGACAAGGCGGTCGCAGTAGCGGGCGGCCAGATTCAGATCGTGCAGGACGACGATCGTTGTCGTGCCAGGTAGGTCACGGACCAGGCCGAGGAGCTCGTGCTGGTAGCCGATGTCGAGATGGTTGGTTGGCTCGTCGAGCAGCAGGTGGTCGGCTTGCTGGGCGAGGGCGCGGGCGATCAGCACCCGCTGGCGTTCTCCGCCGGACAGGTGCGCGAACGGCCGCTCGGCCAGATGCCGGGCGCCGACTCGTGCCAGCGCGGCGGCCGCGGTGATCCGGTCCGCCCGCGAAATGCCCTGCACCGCATTGGCCCACGGTGCGCGGCCGAGCAGGACCGATTCCGTGACGGTCATGGGGGTGTCCGCGGCGGATTCCTGAGTGACCACCGCGAGCCGCTCCGCCAGCTCCCGCCCCCGCAGGCCGGTGATGGGGATGTCGTCGACGGTGATCACGCCGGAGGTCGGACGCAGCGCCCGGTAGATCAGCCGCAGCAGGGTGGACTTGCCCGACCCGTTGGGACCGATGAGCCCGACGATGTCACCGGGTTCGGCGACGAGGCCGACGCCGTCGAGTACGACCGCGCCGCCGTAGGCGAATTCGATGTCGCGCACTGTGATCATCGGCTCGCCGCCTCGGCGAACAGCCGGGAGATGCCCTCGGGTGGACCGGGGCGCCACGAGCGATGTACGTCCACCGACACCGCGAACTGCGCACAAACCCGCTGTGCCGCGACCGTTTTCGCCGCCACCTCGGGGTCGCGCTCGTCGAGCAGGATGCCGGTGGTTGTTCCGCTGTGCGCGACGACAACGCCGAGAGCGCCGATGCGTTCGGCGGCGGCGATGGTGGCTTCCAGGTGCGGACGCTCACGCAGCGGTGCGCTGAGGCGGGCGCTGCGGGTGGACACCGCGCCGATGGTGGCGGCATCGCCCCGGGCGACGGCCTCGGTCAGTGTGGCGAGCAGCGAACTGTATTCGCGTGCGATGACGGGCGGCACGGCAGGCCGATTCCGGTCGAAGGCGACCGTGTCGACACAGCCGCCCTCGTCACCGGTGACGACGGTCAGCGGCGGCAGCGCGCCGAGCGCGGCCAGCAGGCGGACCTCGCGATGGTAGTAGGCCACGGCTCCCGGATACATGATGCCGTCGGAGGGTTCGATGCCGCGCAAGACGGCCTCGATCTCGGTGGCGGCCAGTGTCCTGCCCTCCGCGTCGGCGACGGCGCGTGCGGTCGCGACCAAGTCGGCGGTGGAGCTTGCCAGGCCCTTACCCTCGGGCAGGTCACCGAGCACGGTGAGCACGCCGCCGCGCAGCGCCGCGGATCCGGCGAGCACGGCGGCCGCGACAGCACGCGACTTGGTCTTGTGGGCGGGCACGACGGTCACGTCGTCGCGGCCGGCGTCGGGTTCGAACACGGCCACCGAGCCGCGAGTGATCGGCAGGGTGACCAGGAAATCGCGCCCGTTCTCGGCGGTGACGCCCTGGAGAAGTTCGCCACAACTGCCGAAGGCTGCGCCGACGCCGACGCGGATCGGGATGCTCATCATGCCTCCCCGCCACGGGCCTGGCGGGCGACCACGTGCAGTCGGTCGCCGTCGAGACGGTCGCCGAGTGTTCCGTCACCGGGCCACGCCGGTGTGGTCAGCGGGCCCGGTTGGTCGAACAGGGCCAGCACCTCGAATCCGGCACTGTCGAGCAAGTGACGCAGTTCCTGCGGGAAGAGCAGCCGCCAGGCGGTGTGCTTCGCGACCGGCTCCGCGCAGCCCGGCCAGGTCCAGACCCGTTCCCGGCGCAGCAGCTGGGCGGGCAAGTCGACGGTGAGGCGGGTGCGCGAGGTGTAGGTCAGTCCCTCCCATTCGATGTGTCGCTGCGGCTGGTCGTCGAGAAGTTCGCGACGGCCGCGGTCGGTCAGCAGGAAGGCGCCGTTGCGCATCTCGAGGACGAGCAGGCCGCCCGGCCGCAGGCAGGAGGCGAAACGGTGCAGTGCGGTAAGCACGTCGGCGGTGTCGTGCAGGTGCAGCAGGGTGCTGCCAAGACAGGTGAGCACGTCCACCGGGGCCGGGGTATCGAGGGTGCGCAGGTCGCCGACCACGAATTCGACGGCGGGGCAACGGGTCCGGGCGTAGCGGACCATCTGTTCGGACAGGTCGACGCCGCGCACCCGAAAGCCGAGTTCGGCCAAGCGGGCGGCGTCGCGGCCGGTGCCCGAGCCCGCGTCGAGCAGGCTGAGCCGCGGGCCGGTGCCGAAGCGGTCCACCAGGTCGGCGACGAATCGCGCGTTGTCCGCACCCGTGCCGGGGAAGGTGCGCTCGTAGAGAGCGGGATTGTCGGTGAGCAGGTTCTCGCTGAAGCGGACCGGGCCTGCGGGGGTCATCGGTTGCCTTTCGCGGGGCGCAGCGACTGCGCCGGGGAGGTCGATACTTCGGGGCCGGGCAGGAGACGCGCGCGGTGCAAGGCCAAGACCGCTGCGGCCGAGCCGAATCCGACGGCGGCGCACACCAGGGCGGGCGGCCACCCCAGCGGCCCGCCGCCGTGGTCGACGACCGCGCCGACCAGCGCACCGGCGGCCAACGTGAGCAGGCCCGAAGCCAAATAGAAAGCGCCGTAATAGGTTCCGGTGAGGGTGGGGCCGGAGAAGCGTGGGATGGCCTCGTTCACGAACGGCTGCGCCACCGTCACCCCCAGTGCCAGCACCACCGCGCCGAGCAGGACGGGAGCGATGCGCACGGCGACCTCGGCGACGGCGGTCCCTGCGGGAGGATCGGCTGCTGCCGCCAGAGGTACCGGCAGGAATGCCGCGCCGAGCAAAGCCATTCCGGCGGCCATCATCGGGCCGCGCTCGCCGCGGCGGCCCAGCACTCTGGTCACCGGAACCTGCAACACCACCACCGCGACGGTCTCCACGACGAAGAGGGCGGCGACGGCGGCCGGACCCGCGGCGGCCCCGGCCAGGTCGCGTGCTTGCAGGGTGAACAGCAAGTACAGCTGGCTCTGCAGCACGAACAATCCGGCCAGCGCCAGCGAGAACGCCCAGAACCGGCGGTCGGTGAACACGGTGGCGAAATCCGCGCGCAAGGTGGTGCCGCTCGGCGGTACGGGCCGGTTCGGCAGGAGCAGCAGCTGCGCCACGGTCAATCCGGCGAACACCGCTGCCGCCGTCAGCGCGGTGATCCGGAAACCCACTCCCACCAGCACGGTCCCAATCACCGGACCGAGCGCGCACCCGGCATTGCCGAACACGTTGAACCAAGCGAAAGCTTGCGCCGCGCGGTCCTCGCTGTCACGAGCGATGTAGGCGCGCACGGCCGGGTTGAACAGGGCGCCCGCGAATCCGGTGAGCACCGACCCGGCCAGCACCACCGGCAGCGACCCACCGATCGCGAACAGCACGAAACCGATCGCGCGGATGCCAGCGCCCACGATGATCACCCCGCGCGCGCCGAGCCGGTCCGCGGCCGACCCACCCACCAGGAACAAGCCTTGCTGGCTGAGATTGCGTACGCCGAGGACAACGCCGACGACCGTCACCGACAGCGCCAAATCCGTGCGCAGGTAGTCGGCCAGAAACGGCACAAGCATGAAGAACCCGATATTGCCCAGGCACTGATTGGCCAGCAGCAACCGCACCGAACGCGGGAGACTCCGCAGCTCCATCAAGGCGCTCACCGCGCGGCCACCGCGGTGGTGACGCCGAGACCAGGTCCGGCCGGTGTGCTCAGGACGCCGTCGGCTGCTCCGAGGCCGGTCCACGGGTCCTCGGCCAGTAGCAGGTGCCCGTCGAGGTCGACCCAGCGTGCGGCGCCGAGCAGATGCACCGCCGGGGCGATGCCGAGCGAGCTGGCGGCCTGGCAGCCGAGCATCACGTCCAGGCCGCGGTCGCGGGCGTGGCCGATCATGGCGAGCGCGGCATCGAGCCCGCCGCATTCGGCGAGTTTGATGTTGATGCCGCCGATCCCGTCCGGTAGCCGGTCCAGGTCGGCGACGGTGCCCGCGTCCTCGTCGGCGATCACCGGCATCGGCGCACGGGCGGCGACCTCGGCCAGCCACGCGGGCCGACCGGCGGGCACCGGCTGCTCGACGGCGGCGATATCGAGCTCGGCCAATGTCCGCAGCACCGTCACCGCGGTAGCGGCGTCCCAGGCGCCGTTGGGGTCGAGCAGCAGGGTCGCCGACGGGGCGACGGCACGCACCGCGCGGACGCGGGCGATGTCGTCGGCGGGGTCGGGCGCGCCGAGTTTCATCTTCACGACGGAGAACCCGGCAGCGATCAGTTCGGCGGTGCGGTCGCCGGCCTCGGCGACGCTCGTCAGGCCGATCGTGCAGGCGGTCGGTACCCGAACGCGCTGAGGCAAGCCGAGATACGTCGCGACGGACACGCCTGCGCGGCGGGCCAGCAGGTCGTGCACCGCGCTGTCGACGGCGCAGACCACCGGCGGCGGGAAGGTGGTGCGCAAGCCGGACAGGTTCGCGCGAAGTTGTTCGGGCGCATCGCATGCCTCGACCCGGGCGGCCAGTTCGGTGAGCGCGGTGGTGATGCGGACGGTGTCGAGTCCCAGCCGGGGGCTGGTGACCACTTCACCCCAGCCGTGGTCTTCCCCGTCGCTCAGGCGCACCCACACCGCGTCGCGTCCGGACATGCTCGCGCGGGAGATGCGAAGGGGGCGAGCAAGTTCCAGCCGGTCGGTCTGCCAGGTGATCCTCATGCTCCCACCTGCTCGCGACGGGGATCACGCACCACCGCGCACCGAGCCCAGCCGTGGACCTCGGCGGCATCCGGGGCGGCGAGCTCGTCCGGTTCGGTGGCCGGTATCGCGGTGAGACCGTTCCGGCGGCACCAGTCGTCGTCGTAGATCGAGCGCAGGTAGCGATGCGGTCCGTCCGGAAACACCGTGAGGACGCGGGAATCGGGTTCGCGCCGAGCCAGCCAGTCCGCGACCAGGGCGGTCGCCCCGGTGCTCCAGCCACCGGCGACGCCGGTCCGTGCGGCGAGCTCCCGGCAGGAGGCCACCGCTTCGGCCGCACCGACCCAGTGCACCTCGTCGAAGTCGTCGTAGGCCACATTGCGCGGCAGGATGCTGCTGCCGAGGCCGCGCATCAGGCGCGGCCGGTCGGGCTGGCCGAAGATCCGCGACCCGGTCGCGTCCACGCCGACGACCCGCAGATCCGGCCAGCGGGTGCGCAGGACCCGGGTCAGGCCCGCGCAGTGCCCGCCCGACCCGATCGCGGCGACCAGGACGTCGGCTCGGTCGACTTGGTCCAGTATCTCCTGGCCCATGGCGGTGTATCCGGCCGCGTTGTCGGGGTTGTCGTACTGGTCGGGCCAGTAGACGCCCGGTGTCGCGGCAACGAGGGCGGCGAGCCGGTCGAGGCGGGCCTGCTGCCATCCACCGTCGGGGTGTGGTTCGGTGACGATGTCGAGTCCGACGCCGAAGGCGGTGAACAGGGAGCGCATCTCCGGTTCGAGACCGGCGTCGACCACGAGGGTCACCGGATGGCCGAGCGCTTTGCCCGCCAGGGCGAGGCCAAGTCCCAGTGTGCCGCTGGTGGATTCGATCACCGGCGCACCGGCCGCGAGCTCGCCGCGGGCGCGGGCGGCGGTCAGCATGGAGACCGCGGCGCGTGCTTTCATTCCCGCGATGCTCGCCGCCTCCAGTTTGGCCAGATAGTGGGTGGCGCCGGCCGGGACCGGGATCACGGGAGTACCGCCGACCAATGCCAGCAGATCCGGTTGGGGTTTCACTCGTCCACCCCGCCGCGGTAGTGGAACAGAGTGCTCGGTCCGCCGTCGAGAGAGAAGAACGGATACGGCTCGGCCGACACGGCGTACACACCGGCGCCGAGGAACCACGGCAGCACCGCACTGCCACTCTGGGCGTAGGCGACGAGCGGGAGCGAGCGGTCCCGAGCCTCGGCCGCCAAAGCGTCGAAGGAACCGTTGCCCAAGGTCATCCCGGTCACCAGCATGGCGTCGTAGTCGCGGTCGACTCCGTCGAGGTCGCGATGCACCGGTTCGCCCCACTCGGTGGTGCCGCCAGCGAAATCGCAAGGGATATAAGTTATTCCGCGCTCACGCAGCGCGGCGAGCAGCGACCCGACCACGCCGACGACCAGCACGCGGCGGGTGCGGTCGGGCAGCAGCGCCACCACCGCCCGCGCCCGCTGCCGCGATTTCGTCAGGCTGTCGCCGGGCTCGATCGTCACCGCACGGGCCATCGTGCCGACTGCCGCCGGATGCGGGCGCAGGTGCATCAGATAGGCGTCCAAGGCGGCGATGCGCACCGGGAGCAGCGGGTGCCGCAGGAGATCGGCCACGCGGACGCCGACACAGTCGTCGAGCAGTTCGTCGTTGTCGGCGGTGGGCTCGACACTGCACGAGCCGACCGAGGCTCCGGTGCGCAGGCCGAGCACGGCATTGCGGTAGCCGCTGCGGCTGCCTCGGTGGCGGGTGTCGTATCGGGTGAGGAAGGCGTTGGAGATCGTGAGGGTCGCCGGGTCGGGGCCGAGGCGTCCGTCCGCGGCCCGGGTCAGGAGTTCGGCGACCGAATGCGCGGCGGTGGTCTGCACGGGACTCATGAGGCGACCTCGACCGACAGCTTTTCGATCAGCGACTGAGCGAGATCGCCTGCGGTGTCAGCGGATTCGACGGCAACCATGACGTGACCGAGATAGTTGTTGTTGTTCGTCGCGGCCCGCACGGTCGCGCCGGGTTCGGCGAGGGTGTGCTCGACGATCCGCGGGTCGAGCGGCCAGTCCTGCGCACCCGTCAGCGCGGTCAAGGTGCCCGCCTCCTGTGGCACCACGAAAGCGATGGCGGCACTGCCGATTCCGGTGGGCCGCACCGTCAGATCGGGCGTCTGCCCCGCGGCGACCTGCGCGTGGACGGCCGCCAGATCGATGCCGGTGACCCGGCGGACGAGTTCGGTGATGCGGTTGCCCGCCGGGCGCGGGTTCACCTCGATCAAACGCGGACCTTCCGCGGTGAGCATGATCTCGATGTGGGCGACGGTGTCGTCGAGACCGAGCGCGGAGATCGCGGCGCGGGCCGTGCCGGTGAGGGCGTCGTGTTCGGCCGGGGAGAGCGCGGCGGGGAACATGTGTCCCGCCTCGATGAACGCCGGGGCGCCGGTGAGCCGTTTGTCGGTGACCCCGACCACCGTGGTGATGCCGCGGGCGGTCACCGTCTCGACACTGAATTCCGGTCCATGCAGGAGCTTTTCGACGAGTACCTGAGGTGAGCGCTCCTGGCCGCGGGCATTGCGTGGGAATCCGCCGAGCGCGTCCAGCGCCTCGCGCAGTTGGGCGTCGTCCTCGGCGCGGGTCACGAACATGCCGCCGCACAAGTCGACCGGTTTGACCACCACCGGGTATCCGATGCCCCGCGCCGCCTCGACGGCCTCCTCGGCGCCCGTCACCACCGCGAACGCCGGACCCGGAACGCCCGCGGCTCCGCACAGTTCCCGGGTGCGGTGCTTCTGGCAGGCCGCGGCGACCGCGTCGCGGCCGGGGCCGGGCAGACCCAAGTCGGCGGCGATCGCCGCCACGGTGGCCAGGTAGTAGTCGCAGGACGACAGCACCCCGTCGAAGCCGAGCACCTCGTGCAGGCGCCGCACGTACGGCAGCAGCGTGTCCTCGTCATTGGTCTCGGCGGTGAGCACATTGGCCGCGCCGAGCAGCGGATGCGTACCCGGCTTCCCGCGCAGGTAGTGCCCCAGATCGCGAGTCAGGAAGCTGAACGTGTGCCCGCTGTCCCCGATTCCGGCCGGCAGCAGTGTGCTCATCGATCCGACCCAGCTCTCCACCATCAGCAGGTGTCCCAACAGAAGCCTCCAAACCTCACGCAGACGCTAATGATAACCATTATCTTTAAATAGACGACAAGTCAGCGGCGCGACGCCCTTGCGGCACAGCGCGTTTCGTCGACCGATTTGCGCTAACGATAATCATTATCAATAGTAGGGCAGCCGACGCACCGCTCGGCACTGTTCGACAACGAGGAACATCTCCATGCTGATGAGGACCCTGGCTCTGCCCGCGCTGGCTCTGGCCGCGCTGACCACCGCCACCGCCACCGCGCACGCCACACCGGAATCGCCGGTGTCCTTCACCGCGCACGCCACCGACACCGCCTCGATCATCGAGATCGATTCCGGTGCATTGGCGGTCGAGGACGGAGCGCTGAAGGTGAAGTCGCCGAGTGGGACCGTGATCGCCGCGACCCCGCTGACCTTCGGCATCGATGACTTCCAGTTCCCGATCCGCGCCGACATCGACGGCCGCACCGCGACCCTCACCCCGGAACTGTCCATGGACAAGGCCGTCTACAAGCCGGTCGCGCTGCCCTTCGAGGACAAGGCGCCGTGGAAGACCGAATACGAACGGGAGCAGGCAGCCTGGTCCCGGATGACCAGCACCATCAGCATGGGCGCCAGCATCGGCACCCTGGTCGGCGGCCTCGGCGGCGGCGCCGTCGGCTGCGTGCTCGGCGGCATCGTCGGGGCTACGGTCGCCTCGGCCACCATCGTCGGCCTCTTCGGGCCCTTCATCCCCGCCGCCGCCGTCGGCTGCATCGGCGGCATCCTCGCCGTCGGCGCCCTCGGAACTCTCGCAGGCCAGATCTTCGTGACCGCACCGGTCGCCATCGGCGCGGCCATCCAGTACTTCACCACCATCAACGCACCGTTCACCCCGACCGCGAAGTGACTATCCCCGGGTGGCTGGTCACACGACCGGCCACCCGGTCGGCCTCGTGCTGCAGCAAGATTCGTGAGCCCGAACCGGGCGATACCATCGTTCTCCTCGACAAAGACGGTTCGGCGAATACATCGCACCGGCCGATCGCGTGCTCCTGGTCACCCTGCCGTAACGGACATCCCCTAGAGAACAGCGCGGGAAGGCCGCGAACCGAGGTCAGCTCGCTGTCGTCGGTACGTAGGGGATGTTCTGGGAACTGTTGTCGTCCACGCGAATCGGGCGGCCCAGTTGCGGAAAGGCGCGCTGTGCGCAGTCGGTTCGCTCGCAGACCTTGCAGCCCGCGCCGATCGGCACCGCAGTGCGCGGGTCGTCGACGGGCAGTCCGTGCGAGTAGACGAGCTTGCCCGCGTAGGCCAGGTCGCAACCCAGGCCGATGGCGAAATCCCTTTTGGCAGAGAGATATCCGGGAGTCTTCTCGTCGGTGGTTCGGGCCAGCCACAGGTAGTTGCGTCCGTCGGGCATCCGCGCGATCTGGGTGCGGATGCTGCCCGGGGTGGCGAACGCCTCGTGCACCACCCACAGCGGGCAGCTGCCGCCCACCCGGGAAAAGTGAAAGGCGGTGGCGGACTGGCGTTTCGAGATGTTTCCGGCACGGTCGGTGCGGACGAAGAAGAACGGCACGCCCCGCTTGCCGGGACGCTGCAGGGTCGACAGGCGGTGGCAGACGGTCTCGAAGCCGACCTCGAATTTCGCCGCCAGCAATTCGATGTCGTAGCGCAGGGTTTCGGCCGCGTCCCAGAACTGGGTGTAGGGCAGGATCAGCGCTCCGGCGAAATAGTTGGCAAGCCCGATGCGCAGCAGTCCGCGCGAACCTTCGGGCACGGTGTCCGCGTCGTCGATCAGGTCGGCGATGACCCGGGCCTGAGTGAGAAAGGCCAGCTGCGTGGCCAGCTGGAACGCGCGTTGCCCTGGGCTGAGCCGCCGCGCCAGGGTCAGCACGTTCCCGTTCGGATCGTAGACCCGTTTGGGGCCAGGGTGATCGGGATCGTCGGTGCGTATCGCCACCGCGATGCCGTGCTGTTCGCGCAGCAGCCGGGTCAGCTGCAGGTCCAGGCCGCCCAGGCTAAATCCGTTGCGGGCGAACAGCTCCTCGGCGGCCAGGTCGAGTTCGGGAATATGGTTGCGTCGGTCGTAGAAGTAGTCGCGGACGTCCTCGTAGGGCATAACGGAAGCGGAACCCGTTATGGCGCCTTCGATTCCGGCCGACACCCGCTCCATCTGCTCGGTAGCGCCGCGCAAGCGCCGATGCAAGCCGACCAGCAGCCGCGCGGCCGCGGGCACTCGGGCCACCAAGTCGTCCATCTCGGCCGTGGTGATGCTCGCGCCGTCGGGGTCCTCGGCGAACACATCCTGCAGGTCGGCGATGAGCCGGGCGTCGGTGTCGGCGGCGAAGAAGCCCATGTCGAGGTCGTAGCGCGCATTGAGGCGCAGCAGCACCGGAACGGTCAGCGGACGTTGATCGTGCTCCAGCTGATTGATGTAGCTCACCGATAGCCCCACCTCCTTCGCCAGCGCCGACTGCGAGAGCCCGCGCTGTTCCCGGAGCGTGCGCAACCGAGCACCCGCGTACATCTTCTGCATGCGTTCAGTCTAGTGGCTTCGGCTTCCACAACTTTCACAATTTCACAGATCCATTTCCACAAAATTAGGCATTTGCGTGACATTTCCCTCGGACTTGGCGCTGTGTAGCGTGCGAAATGTACCGGTGAAAATCGACTTCTTGGAGGCTTCGACCGTGAAGAACCATCTCGTCCGCACCTACCGTTCTGCGGAGCACTTTCCGCGCGAGGAGCATCTCGCGTGGAAGATCGCCGAGGTGGCCGCGGATGCCGTGGAGGTTGCTGCGGACACGGAAGAGATGATCGTCAACCGGATCATCGACAACGCGGCTGTCGCCGCGGCCTCGGTCACCCGCCGTCCGGTCGCCAATGCCCGCGCGCAGGCGCTGACCCACCCTTACCAGCCGGGCGCGACGGTCTTCGGCGTCGAGGGCCGTTTCTCGCCGGAGTGGGCGGCCTGGGCCAACGGCGTCGCCGTGCGCGAACTCGACTTCCACGACACCTTCCTCGCCGCGGAGTACTCGCACCCGGGTGACAACATCCCCGCGATCCTGGCCGTGGCCCAGCACACCGGCCGCAGCGGCCGCGACCTGATCCGTGGTCTGGCGACCGGCTACGAGATCCAGGTGGATCTGGTGCGCGGAATCTGCCTGCACGAGCACAAGATCGACCATGTAGCGCACTTGGGCCCCTCGGCCGCTGCCGGTATCGGCACGCTGCTCGGCCTGGACACCGAGACCATCTACCAGGCCATCGGCCAGGCGCTGCACACCACCACCGCCACCCGCCAGTCCCGCAAGGGCGAGATCTCCAGCTGGAAGGCCTACGCGCCCGCGTTCGCCGGGAAGATGGCCGTCGAGGCCGTGGATCGCGCGCTGCGCGGCGAGGGCGCGCCCTCGCCGATCTGGGAAGGCGAGGACGGCGTGATCGCCTGGCTGCTCGGCGGTCCCGGCAAGGAGTACATCGTGCCGCTGCCCAGCCCGGGCGAGGCCAAGCGCGGCATCCTCGACACCTACACCAAGGAACATTCCGCCGAGTACCAGAGCCAGGCTCCGATCGACCTGGCGCGGCGTATGCGCGATCGCATCGGCGACCTGGATCAGATCGCCTCGATCGTGCTCCACACCAGCCACCACACCCACTACGTGATCGGCACCGGATCCAACGATCCGCAGAAGTTCGATCCCTTCGCCTCTCGCGAAACCCTCGACCACTCGGTCATGTACATCTTCGCGGTCGCGCTGCAGGACGGCACGTGGCACCACGAGCGCTCCTACGCTCCGGAGCGTGCGCAGCGCCCGGACACCATCGAGCTGTGGAAGAAGATCTCCACCGCGGAGGACGCCGAGTGGACGCGGCGCTACCACTCCACCGACCCGAACGAGAAGGCCTTCGGCGCGCGCGCCGAGGTCACCCTGAAGAGCGGTGAGGTCATCACCGACGAGCTCGCGGTCGCCGACGCCCATCCGCTCGGCGCGCGGCCGTTCGCCCGCGAGCAGTACATCGCGAAGTTCCGCACCCTCGCCGAGGGCGTCGTGGAGCCCGCCGAGCAGGATCGCTTCCTGGAAGTGGTCCAGCGCGCGGGCGAGCTGTCCGCCGCCGAGCTGTCGGAGCTCAATTTCACCGTCTCGGCGGACGTGCTCGCCCGCGCGCCCAAGTCCCCGAAGGGTCTGTTCTGATGACCGGGCTCCTGGCTGCCGCCACCTCCGCCGCCGACAAGCGGGCCGCGTTCAAGGCAGGACTGACCTCGGGGCAGGTCCAGCGCTTCCCGGGCGCGTTCAACCCGCTGGTGGCCAAGCTGATTCAGGAGATCGGCTTCGAAGGCGTCTATGTCTCGGGCGCGGTGCTCTCAGCCGACCTCGGCCTGCCGGATATCGGCCTCACCACGCTCACCGAGGTCGCCGGTCGCGGTCAGCAGATCGCGCGGGTCACCGACCTGCCGGTGCTCATCGACGCCGACACCGGATTCGGCGAACCCATGAGCGCCGCGCGCACCGTCACCATCATGGAGGACGCCGGAATCGCGGGTCTGCACCTCGAGGACCAGGTGAACCCGAAGCGGTGCGGGCATCTGGACGGTAAGGCCGTGGTGCCCGCCGACGAAATGGTGCGCCGCCTGCGCGCGGCGGTGGCCGCTCGCCGGGATCCGGACTTCGTGATCTGCGCGCGCACCGACGCCGCCGGGATCGAAGGCATCGACGCGGCGATCGACCGGGCGAAGGCTTACGCCGACGCGGGCGCGGACCTGATCTTCACCGAGGCCCTGCACACCCCCGCCGATTTCGAGAAGTTCCGGGCGGCGGTCTCGATTCCGTTGCTGGCCAACATGACCGAGTTCGGCAAGTCCGAGCTGCTCACGGCCGAGACGCTGGAGTCCATCGGCTACAACGCCGTCATCTACCCGGTGACGACGCTGCGGCTGGCCATGTACGCCGCCGAGACCGGGCTGCGGGAGATCTTCGAGAAGGGCACGCAGGCCGACCTGCTCGACCGGATGCAGCACCGCAGCCGCCTGTACGAGCTTCTGCAGTACCAGCGCTACAACGAATTCGATTCCGACATCTTCAATTTCACATTGGGAAGGAACCAGTGATGGTGGAGACCGCGATACCGACCATCTACAAAGGTCTCGCCGGCGTCGTCGTCGACACCACCTCGATCTCCAAGGTGGTGCCGGAAACCAACTCCCTGACCTACCGCGGCTACGCGGTCCAGGATTTGGCGGCGAACTGTAGCTTCGAGGAGGTCGCCTACCTGCTCTGGTATGGCGAACTGCCGAACGCTGCGCAGCTCGCGCTGTTCAACCAGCGGGAACGTGCCGCGCGGCGGGCCGATCGCTCGCTTCTCGCACTGATCGCGAAGATGCCCGAGAACTGCCATCCGATGGATGTGGTGCGCACGGCGATCAGCTACCTGGGCGCCGAGGACCCGGCCGAGGACGACAACACGCCGAAGGCCAACCTCGCCAAGGCACTGCGCATGATGGCGGTGCTGCCGACCATCGTGGCCGCCGACCACCGGCGTCGCCGGGGCTTGGATCCGATCGCGCCGCACTCGCACAGGGGTTTCGCGGAGAACTTCCTGAACATGTGCTTCGGCAAGGTCCCGGCTCCGGAGCTGGTGAAGGCGTTCGAGGTGTCGCTGATCCTCTACGCCGAGCACAGCTTCAACGCCTCCACCTTCGCCGCCCGCGTGGTCACCTCTACGCTGTCGGACATCTACAGCGCGGTCACCGCCGCCATCGGCGCGCTCAAGGGTCCGCTGCACGGCGGGGCGAACGAGGCGGTCATGCACGACATGATCGAGATCGGCGATCCGGCGCTGGCCGAGCAGTGGATGCGCGAGAAGCTGGCCAAGAAGGAAAAGGTCATGGGCTTCGGCCACCGGGTCTACAAGAACGGTGACTCCCGGGTGCCGACCATGAAGAAGGCGTTCTTGGACGTCGCCGCCGTCACCGACGGCGCCAAGTGGGTGCAGATGTACGAGATCCTCGAGCGCACCATGAACGAGGCCACCGGCATCCAGCCGAATCTCGACTTCCCCACCGGCCCGGCGTATTACCTGCTCGGTTTCGATATCGAGGTCTTCACCCCGATCTTCGTGATGAGCCGCATCACCGGCTGGACCGCCCACATCATCGAGCAGGGCGAATCCAACGCCCTGATCCGACCGCTGAGCGAATACGTCGGCGTGCCACAGCGTTCCGTCGTCGCCTGACAGCGTCGGGCACAGTTCCCCTTGCTGGACAAGCGAATCCGGCTCCGACTGGCCGAGACGAGGCACTTCGACACCGCGGTGATGCTGCGCTACCTCGCCGACTGAGGGTGCCTGGCGGACGGCGCGAGCGGTCGCAGCCAGCGCGGCGTATGGAGTCGAACGCGGCGCGGCGTATCACTCTCGCAACGCGGCTGCGGTCAGGGTGAGGTGGTGGGTCAACAACTCGGCCGCGGTGTCGGCGTCGCGGGCCAGTGCCGCCTCTTCCAGCCGACGGTGTTCCTCGGCGCCGTCTCGGCCGGGATTGCGATCCGTCGACCAGCGGCGGGCCAATTCGCTCGCGGTCCACATCCGGTCGAAGGTCTCGAGCAGGACGGGGTTCCCGCAACCCTCCAGCAGCGTCCGGTGGAAGATCCGATGGGCTTCGGACCATGCCTCGCTGTAGTGCTTGCCTTCGTCCGGGAGGAACGCCGGGGTACGGGCCAAACGGTGGTGGGCGGCCCGGACGTCGGCCTCCCAGTCGACGTCGCCGCGCTCGATCGAGAGGCGCAGCACCACCGGTTCGATAGTGCGGCGGGCCTCCGCGATCTCCTGCCAGCGGCGATCGGAGAACGCCGGGACCGCGAAGCCGCGGTTGGGCAGCCGGTCGGCGAGGCCCTCACCGACCACCCTGACCAGCGCTTCGCGCACGACGGCCAAGCTGACGCCTTGCTCTTCGGCGAGGTCTTGGGGTTTGAGTGCGTCACCAGGTGCGTAGTCCCCGCGCATGATCGATTGCCGCACATGGGCGTAGACCTGCTCGGAGAGCATCTGCTTCTCCGGTGTCATCGAGGTGGGGGCCGTCCGGGGCATGGGAATATCGTAGACGATCAGAGCGATAATCGATTATTAGTTCTATGGTCGATTCCCAACGGCTCGAGAGGTACCAGTAGATGAGCGTCAACGACCCCTTCGCCCGCCTGCCCGAGGTGAAATCCTTTACCGTCACCAGCGCGACCGTCGCCGACGGCGCCGCATTGCCGCCCGAGCAGTGGTCCTCCGGCGTCCCCGGCGGGAAAGACATCTCTCCGCAGTTGTCCTGGAGCGGCGCACCGGAAGGCACCAAGAGTTACGCCGTCACCGTCTACGATCCCGACGCCCCGACCGGGTCCGGGTTCTGGCACTGGGCGGTCGCCGACATCCCCGCTACCGTCACCGAACTGCCCGAGGGCGCCGGGGACGACATCGGCTCGGGCCTGCCAGAAGGTTCCTTCCAACTGCCCAACGACGCCCGCGCGGCCCGCTTCATCGGCGCCGCCCCGCCCGCCGGGCACGGCCCGCACCGCTACTTTCTCGTGGTGCATGCCCTCGACGTCGAGTCCATCGGCGTCCCCTCCGACGCCACCCCGGCCTTCCTCGGCTTCACCATGGCCTCGCACATTCTCGGTCGAGCGGTCCTGACCGCCACGGCGGAAACGCCAGGCGAGAACGCCGAGCGCATCGAGGTTTCCCGATTCATCCCCGCGTCCACGGACGCGGTCTTCGCGGTTCTGACGGACCCGCAGGGGCACGTCGAGATCGACGCGTCGGGGATGCTCATGGACGCGGAGGGCGAATCGGTCCGGCGGCCGGGCGACCGCTTCGTGGTTCACATGGACAGGGAAGCCCTCGGGGACCGCCCGCTGGGCAAGTACGACGTCGAGGTCGTCATCACCAAACTCGTTCCGGACCGGGAAATCGCCTGGACCGTCGAAGCCCATGTCCGCCCTCATGTCCGCCACATATACGGCTACCGGCTGGCGCCCGCGACGGGCGGCACGCTGGTCACGTCGTATTACGACTGGTCCGAGCTCGACGACGAGTGGAAGAAGCGGCTGACCTTCCCCGTCGTCCCGAAGTCCGCCCTCAAAGCGACCCTCGGGATCCTCGAACGCACCGTCCGCCGACGCGCGACGGCATGACCAGGTGACAGTCCGATGCTTCGGAGGTAGAGCCAGCTGCACCGGCAGCCCGAGCCTCCACAACCGAGCCGGACACGTCGCTTTGCGTCGCGCATGGATCGGCGACAGGCATCGACTACACCGGTTCCGCCGATCCGTGCAGCAGCGCGGGCACCACCGCTCACCTCTCGATGATTCGTCGGGTGACGCGGTGGTGCCTCGGCAACGGGCGATCAGCCCGCGCTGTCAGCTGTAGTTGTAGAAGCCGCGTCCGCTCTTGCGGCCCAGGCGGCCCGCGTCGACCATCCGGCGCAGCAGCGCGGGCGGCGCGTAGTGCGGCTCGGCGAATTCCGCGTACAGCGACTCGGCCGCTGCCAGCGCGATGTCGAGGCCGACGGTGTCCAGCAGGGTGAGCGGACCCATCGGGTAGCCGCAGCCGCCCTTCATCGCCGCGTCGATGTCCTCGGCCGAGGCGTAACCCGACTCGAGCATCCGCACCGCCTGGCACAGGTACGGGATCAGCAGCGCGTTGACGATGAACCCGGAGCGGTCACCGGCCTGCACGGTGGTCTTGTTCAGCGTGTTCTTCGCGTAGTCGGTGACCGCGGCGGCCGTCTCCGGGGAAGTGACCAGGGTGGAGATGATCTCCACCAGCGGCATCACCGGCACCGGGTTGAAGAAGTGCACGCCGACGACCTGCTCGGGACGCTTGGTCGCGCCCGCCACCTTGATCACCGGGATCGACGAGGTGTTGGTGGCGAGGATGCCGGTCGGCTTCACGATCGCGTCGAGCTTGCCGAAGATCTCGTACTTCAGCGACTCGATCTCCGGGGCCGCCTCGATGACCAGGTCACGATCGGCGAACTCCTCGATATCGAGGGTGACGCGCACCCGAGCCAGCACGGCGTCGGCGTCGGCCTGGGTGATCTTGCCCTTCGTCACCCCGCGCGAGATCGACGCCGCGATCCGCTGCTGCGCCGCGTCGGCGAACTCCTGCTTCGTCTCGAGCACCAGGACTTCACTCCCGGCCTTCGCACACACCTCGGCGATGCCCGCACCCATCGTGCCGCCACCGATCACACCGATCAACTTCACAGTCATGTCTCCTATCCAAAGTCGACACCATTACTAGCAGGGCTCGAAATCAGGCGACGAACAGGAGCCGGGAACACATTCACGGCTGGTATTCCTGCACGAAAACCGTGTCGACTCCCAACTCGCCGACCCCCGCCGCACCACCCGGCTGGCCGAGTGGCGTTTGCCGTCCGGGCAGCGGCTCGGCGAAGAAGCGGGCGTTCTCGATGACGAACTGCTCCTGCCCCGCGGGAATGTCGTCCTCGAAGTAGACCGCCTCGACCGGGCACACCGGTTCGCACGCCCCGCAGTCGATGCACTCGTCGGGCTGGATGTACGCCATCCGATTGCCGACGAAGATGCAGTCGATCGGGCACTCCTCGACGCAGGCCCGATCCAGGACATCGACGCAGGCAGCGCCGACCACGAACGTCACGATGTTCTCCTCTGCCCTTCACACCCCGCGACAAGCGGACGTTCCGATCCTGGTGCCGAATCCTGTGCGTGGGTAGAGGCCTGGTACCGACCACCTCATAAGTTGGCTTTATGGCCTCGCGTTCGATCACCCGACACGGAGCTAGATTTCCAGCACGAGGCGCGTCCCGTGTAGCCGCTCGGTCTCGATTCTGCGGTGCGCCTCCGCGGCGGCGGACAGCGGAAGTAGGTCGACCGCTCGCGGTCGCAGCGCTCCGTCGAGCAGGTGGCGATTGATCACCGTCGCGGCCTCGCGCAGTTGGGCGCTGGTCGCGCGGGAGATGACGAAACCGCGAATCGAACCGTCTTTCAGATACAGCGGTCCCGTCGGGAGTTCGCTCCGGGAAGCGGGGCCCGCGACGATGACGACCCGGCCCCCGACCGCGAGCATCTCCACGGCGTCCACCATGTCGTTGCGACCAGAGGTGTCGATAGAGAGGTCGATGCCGCTGCCGACGATCGCGCTGACCTTGTCGACGATGTCTCGGTCGCGATAGTCGATGGTGTGCGCGGCGCCCACGCGTCGGCAGTACTCATGGTCGTCGGGATGCGCTGTCGCGATGACCGTGCTTCCGGCGCGGCTGATCATGGCGACGAGTGCGCTACCGACATTGCCTGCCGCGCCCGCGATCAGTGCCGTCTCACCCGGCCGGAGATTTCCGTGGGTGAACGCGGCGAGGTAGGCGGTGGCCGCCGGATGGACGACAGCCACCGCCTGCGTCGGAGACGCTCCGTCGGGCAGCGGGTAGAGGCGATCGACGGGAACGACGGCGAGCTCGGAGGCCGCTCCCTGCCGCCCGTCGTGCCCGAGACTGTTACACCAGACCTGATCGCCGGGAGAGAACTCCGGCGAACGCGATTCGACGACGTTTCCGACCAAGTCGCGGCCGATCACGAACGGAAACTCCATCGCGGTCGGGTATCGCCCGGAGCGCACGAAGGTGTCGACATGATCCACCGCCGTGGCCGTGACCCTGACCAGAACATCGTCCGGTTCACACACCGGCGGCGGCAGCTCGCCGTAGACGATCGCTTCCGGCGGCCCGAGTCGTTCGATGTAAGCAGCTCGCACGCGACGGCCCCCTTCGAGTGGGGAGCGGAGTGGGCTCAGTCTGTCATGCGGCCGCCGGACCAGCAACGGTGCGGCATCCGCCGCGATCGGCGGATCGATGAACTCGGCAGAGCTCTTCGGCGCGCTGCGCCGGATCGGTCACATGCCCGCGGCGTCCGCGATCTCGATCGCTTTGTGCACCAACGCGTCGATGAGCTCGACGGTCGGCGTGCCCGCCGCGGCCTTGTTCTGTGGCTCGTCCATCGCCCGGCGCATCACGCCCTCCGCGATCACGGCCACCTTCCACAGGCCGAGCACGTGCCAGTACCGCAAGGCCGACGGATCGCGCCCGGTTTCGGCCAGGTACACCTCGGCGAGTTCGGCGCGGGTCGGGAAACCCGGCAGCGTCGAGGCGGGGAAATCACCGCCGGTGCCCTCTCCTGGCTCCGGCCAGTAGGCGAGCAGGCTGCCCATGTCGGCCAGCGGTTCACCCAGCGTGGACAACTCCCAGTCCAAAGCCGCGACGAGCTCACCGGATTCGCGATCCGCGATGACGTTGCGCAGATGGAAATCGCCGTGCACCAGCGTGGTCTCGCGCTGTTCCGGGATGGCCGCGACCAGCCTGCGGGTCAGGTCGTCGAGTTCGGGCAGTTCCCTGGTCTTGGACTGCTCCCACTGCCCCGCCCAACGTTTGAGCTGGCGCTGGGCATACGGCTTGTGGCTGGCCAGATCCGCGAGACCGACCTCGGAGATGTCGACGGCGTGGATCTTGGCGAGCGTGCGCGGCAGCGACAATGCGATCTCGCGACGCCGCTGCGGAGTCAGCGACCGCACGATGTCCATCGTGTCGACGACTTGACCGTCGACGAACTCCATCAAGACCAGCGGCGCGTCGGAGATGGCCGGATCGTTGGCGACCCCGAGGATGCGCGGCGCGGGCACCGGCGTGCCTTCCAGCGCCGCGATGATCCGCGCCTCGCGCACCACGTCGTGCGCCGACGCGAGCAGGTGGCCCAGCGGCGGCCTGCGCAGCACCCAGCGCCGCTCGGCGGCGTCGGTGACCAGATAGGTCAGATTGGATTGGCCGAGACCGATTCTGGTGAAACGCAGCGGCCCGTCGACCTCGATGCCCAGCGATTCGAGCCAACCGGCCACCGCCGCCGGGTCGACCGCCACGCTGTCGGAAACCTCAGGCACCGGCCGACCCCCCGCGGAACAACGCGTTGTCGACCAGGATGTCGACGCTTCCGTACTTCTCCAGCGTCAGGTCGACGCAGCGTCGCGCCGCGTCCTCGTCGGTGGCGTGCGCGGCGGCGAGACCGATACCGCGGGATGCGCCGGTGACGATGGCCGTGCGGCCGGTCAGATCAATGCTGGTCATCAGGCTTTCACTCCATTGCTCGCGGCGGTCTCGGCGGTGCGGTACTTGCCCAGCTCCTGCCGGGCGATCGCCCGCTTGTGTACTTCGTCGGGTCCGTCGGCCAGGCGCAGCGTGCGCAGATGCGCCCAGGCCATGGCGAGCGGGAAATCGTCGGTGACGCCGGCGCCGCCGTGCACCTGGATCGCGCGGTCGACCACCTTCAGCGCGATCTGCGGGGCCGCGACCTTGATCGCCGCGATCTCCGTGCGCGCTTCCTTGTTGCCGACCGTGTCCATCAGATGGGCGGCCTTCAGGGTGAGCAGCCGGATCATCTCGATCTCGATCCGCGATTCGGCGATCCAGTCCTGGATGTTGGCGTTCTCGCTGATCGGCTTGCCGAAAGTGGTGCGCGAGCCGGCGCGCTTGCACATCAGTTCCAGCGCGCGTTCGGCCATGCCGATCGAACGCATGCAGTGGTGGATTCGGCCCGGTCCGAGGCGCGCCTGGCTGATGGCGAACCCTTCGCCCTCACCCTTCAGCACATCCTTGGCGGGCACCCTGACGCCGGCGAAATCGATCTCGGCGTGGCCCTCGCGGTCCTGATAGCCGAAGACCGGCAGGTTGCGCATGACCGTGACGCCGGCCGCGTCGATCGGCACGACCATCATCGACTGCTGCCGATGCGGCGCCGCGTTCGGATCGGTCTTGCCCATCACGATCAGCACCTTGCAGTTCTTGTGCAGCGCGTTGGACGCGAACCACTTGCGGCCGTTCAGGATGTAGTCGCCGCCGTCGCGAACCATCGACAGCTCGACATTGGTCGCGTCCGAGCTGGCCACGCGCGGTTCGGTCATCGCGAACGCCGACGCCATCGTGCCTTCGAGCAGCGGCTTCAGGTACTTCTGCTTGTGCTCGTCGGTGCCGAAGAGGGTCAGCACCTCCATGTTCCCGGTGTCGGGCGCATTGCAGTTGCACGCCTCCGACGCGATATGGCTGCGACCCATGATCTCGGCGAGCGGCGCGTATTCGAGGTTGGTCAGCCCGGGGCCCCATTCCGGATGGGGGTGGAAAAGATTCCACAGTCCGCGACGGCGGGCCTCGGCCTTGAGCTCCTCCAAGATCGGCGGATGGAAATGCGGGTCACCGGATTCACGCATCTGCCGCTCGTAGACGGGTTCGGCGGGATAGACGTGTGAATCCATGAACGCGAGCAGATCCGCCTGGTACTTCAAAGCACGTTCGGACATGTCGAAAAAGGACATCCTGGCTCCTGACGGTAGGGCGGTGTCGGCGATGCGATGTCCGGACGGTACCTCGGCACGGCCGAGCCGACTGCGGGGTGACAGCTGCGATCCATACCCCACCAAAGGATATATCTGAAGTCGGCGTCAATTTCAAAGATCGCGACCGGAAGCGCTCTCGGCCAAGGGGAGACTCGCTTCGGCGCGCGACGGGGCACTCCGCCAATCGCGATCTCTCGCGGCAACACCAGCGATGCACTGACACGCCGATGTCGGCGCTGCTGAAGGCACCGACGAAGGAGTTCCAGGCGGCGCGTCATGCCAGGAGGACGGTCACTCTCCCGAGGGAATGCGCAGCGCGTTGACCCACAGCCGCGTCGCGGTGTCGATCACCTCGTCGAGCGGTGCCGGATCTACCGCGTCCGTGCCCGCGACGAAATGATTGAAGGCGAGTCGGCTGACCATGCCGGACAGCGCGCGCGATGCCAGCATCGGATCCAGCTCCGCGTCCGCGAGCCCCCGCTCCTGGAGGTTCTCGATGCTGCGCGCATTGCGGACGACGAACGCCTCCGCGCGGTTGCGCCGCAGCCGGGCGAACTCGGGGTCGATATTGGCGACCTGCTCGAGCAGCCCCATCAGTTTCGCGTTGCGCTCGTAGGCCAGGAAGTAGGCGCGGTTGCTCGCCGCGATGATCCGCGCCGGGTCGGCGTCCTCGTCCACCCGGGGCATGCCCGGATGCATCATGTCCTCCTGGGCCACTTCCAGCACGGCCGCGAAGATCTCTTCCTTGCTCGCGAAGTAGGTGTAGAAGGTCCCGGACGAGCATTTGGCGGCCTTGGTGATGTCCACCAACCGCGTTTCCAGGTACCCGCGCCGTTCGAACACCTTCCGCGCGGCCGCGATCAGCGCCGCGCGGGTCCGCAGACCGCGCTGGGTCGCCGGCAACTCCCGCAACAGCGACGAGCGCGCCATGGACGGTGGCGCGTCATGGTCGTCGACGTCGGCGTCAGGAATAGTCATGTCGCATTTATACGTCCGGTCGATGTCGTTCGCGGTCTCGGGCGGGGATTCCGGAGGCTGTCGACGGCCAGCGCCATCCGGCGATCCGGTCGGGTCGCCCCACTGATTGAACCTGACGCCGATTTCAATTACCCTCCGGAAGAGCCGCCGCCATCGAGCGAGCTCTGACTTCGGTCGACTGCCGAACCTCCGGTTTCGACGTCATCACGGAACAGAAAGAGAACACGCATGCCGAAGACACAGCAGGTCCGTCTCGCGCAGCGCCCGACCGGGCTGACCACTGCCGACACCTGGAACGTGACGACCGAGGAAACCCCGGCCCTCTCCGACGGGCAGCTGCTGGTGAAGGTCGACTACATCTCCCTCGACCCGGCCATGCGCGGCTGGCTCAACGATGTTCGCTCGTATGTCCCGCCCGTCGGCCTCGGCGAGGTCATGCGCTCGCTCGATATCGCGACCGTCGTCGAATCCACCCACCCGGACTTCGCGGTGGGCGACACGGTGAGCGGCATCTTCGGGGTGACCGAGTACGCGGTCAGCGACGGCCGGGGTGTCCAGCGCGTCGACCTGAACGTCGCACCCGGGCCCACCTGGCTCGGCGCACTCGGAATGCCCGGAATGACGGCGTATTTCGGCCTGTTGGAGGTCGGGAAGTTGCAGGCCGGGGAGACGGTGGTGGTTTCCGCGGCGGCCGGGGCCGTCGGCAGCGTCGTCGGACAGATCGCGAAAGCCAAAGGCGCGCACGTCATCGGCATCGCCGGTGGACCCGAGAAGTGCCGGATGCTCACCGAAGAACTCGGGTTCGACGCGGCCATCGACTATCGCGACGAATCGGTGTTGAGCCGGCTGCGGGAAGTGGCGCCCAAGGGCATCGACATCTACTTCGACAACGTCGGTGGCGAGATCCTCGACGCCGCGCTGGCCAACCTGCGCCGCGGCGCGCGGGTGGTGCTGTGCGGTGCGATCTCGGCCTACAACGACGAGACGCTCGCACCCGGGCCGTCGCGCTACATGTCCCTGCTGGTCTTCCGCGCGTCCATGACCGGCTTCGTCGTCTTCGACTATGCCGACCGCTATGGCGAGGCCGTCCAGCAGATCGCGCAATGGTTGGCCGAGGGCAAGCTGAAGAGCCACGAGCACGTCGTCGAGGGTGGGGTCGCGCGCTTCGGCGAGACGTTGAACATGCTGTTCACCGGTGCGAACAACGGAAAGCTCGTGCTCGCGGTCTGATTCGGCCGACGGCGCGTCGACAGGTGCCGCCGGCGACCACGGCAGCACCCGTGACGACCATCCGAGCCAGACCGTATTTGATCATCCATTAAATTCTGGCCATGAGGATCGTGGCGGTTCTGGCTCCGGACAGCGTGCTCGGTTTCGAAGTGATGCTTCCTGGCATGGTGTTCGGCGCCGCGAACACGGTGAGCGGGGAAGAGCACTACGACATCCGGATCGTGACGATCGGCGGAACGGCCGCCGCCGCTTCCGAGCACGGTGCGGTGCGGCTGGTGACGGACTGGGATCTCGACAGTCTGGCCGATGCCGATACCGTCGTCGTGCCTGGCCAGGCCGAATTCCGTTGTGAGCCATCCGCTGTCGTTCGCCACGTGCTGCTGGACGCGGCCGCGCGGGGCGCGCGGTTGGCTTCTGTCTGCGTCGGCGCGTTCACCCTCGCCGCGACCGGGTTGCTCGACGGGCAGCGCGCGACCACCCATTGGGAACACGCCGCCGAGCTGGCGCGCCGCCATCCGCTCGTCGACGTCGACGCCTCGGTGCTGTTCATCGACAACGGCGCGGTGCTCACCTCGGCCGGGGCGGCGGCGGGGCTCGATCTGTGCCTGCACATGGTTCGCCGGGATCTCGGCGCCAAGGTGGCCGCCGACACCGCCAGGCAGATCGTGATGCCGCCGCAAAGGGACGGTGGGCAAGCGCAATTCATCGCGCACACCGACCCGGACAGCCCCGACTCCTCCCTGCAGCCGGTCCTGGACTGGATGCAGGTCAACCTGCACCGCCCGCTCACCCTCGACGACATCGCCGCGCACGGAGCCATCAGCGTGCGCAGCCTCAACCGCCGGTTCCGCGCCGAGATCGGGACCACTCCCCTCCAGTGGTTGCTGCGCGCCCGGGTGCACCGCGCGCAACAGTTGCTCGAGACCACCCACCTGTCCATCGACCGCATCGCCGAAGAGGCGGGCTTCGGCGCCGCCACGACCTTGCGCTACCACTTCGCCCGCCTGACGCGAACGTCTCCGCAGGCCTACCGCAACAGCTTTCACCATTCCGGCCGTTCCTCGCGGCTTGGCGAACGAACGGCGTAGCCGCTACTCCGCGTAGCCCGTGGCCAGATTTGAGCAATACATGGCTATCTGGCCACTGGGCGGCGGTTACTTCCGAGCACACACTGAGTGGGCACAATCGGAAGGGAACACACGATGACCGTTCAGCAAGCCGACAAAGCTCAATTCAACTTGCCCACTTCGGAACTCGCCGTCGCCGCGGACGCGTTGGTCGCCGAGGTCTCACCGGAGCTCGTCTACAACCACTGTGTGCGCAGTTATCTGTACGCGCGGGAAGTGGCGGCCGCCGAGGGGTTGCGCGAAGGTGTGGACTACGACGGCGAACTGCTCTACCTGGGCTGCCTTCTGCACGATCTCGGCGCGACCGAGCACGCCAACGGCGACCAGCGTTTCGAGGTCGACGGCGCCGACGCCGCCGCGGATTTCCTCAGAAGCAAAGGCGTCGACGACGCGCGGGTCCGAACAGTGTGGAACGCTGTCGCACTGCACACCGTCGACGGCATCGCCCATCGTTTCGGGCCGGTGGAAGCCCTGGTTCAGCGCGGCACCGGAGTCGACATCGTCGGCCGGGACCGAGAACTACTGCCCGAAGGGTTCGCCGAGCGGGTGCATGCCGTGTGGCCGCGTTACGACCTCGGGTACTCGTTCGGCGAGATATTGGCCAGGCAGGTGCGCGACAACCCGGCCAAGGGCAGCCCGTTCACGTTCCCGGGTCAGGTCTGTCAGCTGTACTACCCGACGCACGGACCGATCACCTGGTTCGACATCGTGGACGGCGCGGGCTGGAACGACCGGCCGGTGCGGGTCGATTCCGGCAGCGTCGGAGCCGCGGCGCCCGCCGAACTGGCGTCGCTGTTCGAGCGCTACTTCAACGCCGGTGACCTCGACGGCTTGATGTCGCTGTACGAGCCCTCGGCACTGCTCTTTCCGAGCCCGGGCGACCGGCGATCGGGTACCGCGGCGATCCGGAACGCGCTCGGCGACATGATCGACTCCGGCGCCCGGATCGAGCTGCGGACGCGCCGGGTGCACGTGGTGGGCGAGCTAGCGCTGATCTCGAACGACGCCACCGTGTCGGGCGTGCGACCCGACGGCGATCCGGTGATCTCCAGTTCCACCGAGATCGCCCGGCGCGGCCGTGACGGGTCCTGGCGCTACGTGCTCGACGACCCGTACTTCTCGCTGTGAGGCGCTCGATGAGCACCTACGGAATTCTCGTCTTCGACGATGCCGAGGAACTCGACTTCGCCGGGCCCTGGGAAGTTTTCACCACCTCGGCGATCCTGCGGAACGACGCCGATCGCGCCGTCCTGATCGCCGAACGGCCCGAACCGGTCCGATTCAGCAAAGGGCTTCGCGTGCTGCCGGACCATACGCTGGACGACCATCCGCCGCTGGACGTACTGCTGATCCCGGGCGGACGCGGGGCACGGACGACGCAGCCTCACAACGCGGTGGTCACCGAGTGGATCGCCAGGACGGCGGCCGAAGCCTCCTGGGTGGTGAGCGTCTGCACCGGAGCGTTTCTCCTGCATGCCGCGGGCCCGGCGCGCGGCCGCCGCGTCGCCACGCACTGGAAATACGAGGACGCGCTCGAAGCGCGCGGCGACGTCACCGTCATCCGGGACGCACGGTACGTCGTGGACGGCAACCTCCTTACCAGCCAGGGCGTTTCGGCTGGCATCGATAGTGCGCTCTGGCTCGTCGGCCGACTGCACGGCCGGGCGCACGCGCGGGCCGTGCGTCGGGAGATCCACTACGACCCGGCCCCGCCCTACCTCGCCGACGAACCCGAGGTGAGTTGACCGCGACCGCACCGCACGGCGAGGCTCGGGACCGAGGCGGCGGTGCGCACCTTCTTGCGGCATTCGGGGTTGCGAAACGGCTGACAGGAACGGGCTTCAGCTCAAGCGGTGCTTGGCGAGAAGGGCCGTGTCTTCCAGGATTTCGTCGATCGGTCCGTTCGCGACGATTCGGCCCGCGTCGAGGATCACGGCGCGGTCGCAGACGCGTTGGGCGTAGGGCAGGTCGTGGGTCACCATCAGGATGGTGGTCGGCAGGGTCAGGAGAATGTCGGCGAGTTCGCGGCGGGCGACCGGGTCGAGGTTCGCGGCGGGCTCGTCCAGCACGAGCACCTCGGGTCGGCACGCGAGGACTGTGGCCAATGCGGCGCGGCGGCGTTCGCCGACCGAGAGGTGCGTCGGGGAGCGATCGGCGCGGTCGGTCATACCGACCGCCGCGAGCGCGTCGCGCACGTCGGCGGCGAGACGTTCGCCCCGGACACCGAAATTCGCCGGACCGAAGGCGACGTCCTGTTCGACGGTCGGCATGAACAGCTGGTCGTTGGGGTCCTGGAAGACTACGCCGACGCGTTGGCGGATAGCGCGAACAGTGCTGCGGTTCAAGCGAGTTCCGCCGATACGCACCTCCCCCGATGCGGCAGTGAGTACACCGTTCAGATGCAGCATCAGCGTGGATTTTCCGGCGCCATTGGGGCCGAGGACAGCGACCCGTTCCCCGGTCGCGATGTCGAGATTCACGCCGCGCAGGGCGCCGGTTCCGTCGGGATAGGCGAAAGTCAGGTCGACCAGGCGCACCGCGGGTGTCGTCGGCTCGGTCACCGGACCGCCCACGCGCTCAGGCAGACGCAGATCGCCCCGGCCCCGGGCAGCAAGCCGAACAGCCAACGCGTTCGAGTTGTCGGATGGAGACCGAAATCGGGTGCCGTCCCGTCGAATCCACGCGACAACATCGCGAGATGTACGCGTTCGCCCCGTTCGTAGGACCGCAAGAACAAGTGGCCCGCGCCGCGGGCGGTCGCACCGGCTTGACGCAGTGTGCGCGGGTCGTCGCCGCGCGAGATCCGGGCCATCCGCATTCGCGCCGCCTCGTCCACGAGCACCTCCACATACCGAAGCATGAGCACTACGATCATGACGATCACGCCCGGGACACGCAGCCTGGCCAGCCCGGCGGGCAACTGGCCGATGCTCGTCGTCGCGGCCAAGGTCAGCGAAATGCCGACGCCGATAGTTCCTTTGGCGATGATCCCCCACGCGGCATACAGACCGGTCGTCGACAGCGATAGCCCAGCGAACACTGTCCTCGGTTCGCCCGCGGCGAACGGCAACAGTATCGCCAACACGACGAAAGGCGCTTCGATCAGCAGGCGCGGCGCGATCCACCGGAGCGGGATACCGATCCACGACCACAGCGCGACCAAGCCCAGCGCGTAGCAACCGAACGGCCAGAACAATTCTCGCGGAGTCGCGACGACAGCGAAGATCGCGACCACCGCGCAGACGATCTTCACTTCGACAGGCGCCCGATGAGCGGGCGAATTCCCCGGCAGATACAGCCAGTGACCGCTCACCTCAAGCCGACTCCGACCCGGCGACCGCGGTTTCGCCTTCCGCCGAAGGGGTCCTGTTCTTCCGTCCCGTGCGGATCGTGCGAAGCAGAGCGAACAGCGCGGCGAATACGGCGGCGGCGCCGAGAATGCCCGCGATGCCGATCAATTCGTCGTTGCCGTCGATCGCGTAGTCGGCCAGCGGAGAGTTCGCGAGCCGATGTTCTTCGGCGCTCTGGGCGATGCATTCGCCGTGCAGTTCTTCGGCGCCGTCGACCTCGAGCACCGTGCATCCGCGTTGAGTCGTGGCGTCGAGTCCGTCCGGTTGCGAACTGGCCACGTAGGACAACGTGCCCGCGATGATCACCGCGACCGCCGCGAACGCCCACAGGAACCCGGTCATCGAGAGTCGGGCGCGAAGCGGGGCCGCGTCGGTTCGGTGTCGTTCGGTGACCCGCAACAGGTAGACCAGATCGGGTCGAGCCTTAGCCACTGCGACAACGGTGATCGCGGTGATGATTCCCTCTCCGACCCCGATCAGCGCGTGGGTGATCGCCATGTATCCCGCGACGGCCCCGACGGTCGATCCCGCCGCACCGCCGATCGCGTACTCGACGACGAAACCCATTGCGGCGGCCAGCGTTCCGGCAAGCGCCGAGACGAAGGCGGTGACAGCGATCCCTGCGTCGACCCGCTTGGCCAGCATCGGCAGGATCAGGCGTGCGACCGTGTAGCCCACCGCTACGCCGATCAGCGCCATGTTGGTGATGTTGGCACCCAACGCGGACAGGCCGCCGTCGGCGAAGAGAAGCGCCTGGACGACGAGCACGATCGCCACACACAGCGCCCCGACGTAGGGTCCGACCAGGATCGCGGCGAGCGCCCCGCCGAGCAGATGCCCGCTCACGCCGGGCAGGATCGGAAAGTTCACCATCTGCACCGCGAAGATGAACGCGGCCACCAGACCCGCCATGGGAGCGGCACGTTCATCGAGTTCGGCACGTGCCCGCCAGGCGGCGAAACCTGTTCCGGCAATCGCGATCAGGGCGAAGACCAACGAAGTCGGAGCGTCGACGATGCCGTCGCTCATATGCATGGCAACTGTGTAATCGCTCACCCCTCGAGACGATACGCTCTATACCTGCGCATGTGAACACATATGGAGGTATGGGCGCGGGAACTGGCCCTACGCGCTCGCGAGCGGCAGAGTGGAGACGTGGCAGTCAGTCTTCCGCTGGACCCCGATCACGCGAGCCGCGCCGCGTCGGGACTGGATATCGTCGGCATCGACCAGTGGGCCGATCGTTTCGACATGCTCTCCGACGCCCACCGGCTCCGGCTTCTGGTATGCCTGCACCACGCACCCGACATCAGCGTCAGCGATCTCGCCGCCGCCGTGGGCAAGTCCGGAACCGCTGTCTCCCAAGCGCTTCGGCTGCTTCGCCAGCAGGGATGGGTGACCAGCACCAAGGACGGTCGCATCGTCCGATACCGCCTCGCCGATGACACGATCCACGAGTTGCTGCACTGGATCGGAGCGACCCATGCCGCGGAGACGGTCCGGTCCGAGAGGCCGTGAGCGAACGTGGTGTCGGTTCGACAGCGAGATCAGCGCACCGGCGCCACGGGCTGTAACGGCCGGATCTCGTCCTCGCCGGGCCGGATGACACCGGCGTGCGACTCGGGGACCTCGTTCCATGCGCCTTCGACGTCGCGGAGCGGTTCGGAGACCACGAACCGGGTCTCGTCGCTCAACCGGTGCAGCACTTCCACCTCCGGGTGGAGAGCGCGGACCTTCTCCACGGCGGTCGAGAAGAACAGCGACCGCGTCCGGCCCTCGGTCGAGTAGCGAAAGACCCACAGGGAGGTGCCGTCCGTCGTCGCGACCGTCATCTGCACCGGGTTCTCGACGCCGTGGCGGGCGCCGACGTCCTCGACGAGTCCGACCGCCCGCGCGACGGCGGCGAACGGATCCTCGGTGAGGCCGAAGGTCAGCGCTAGGAAGAAGAGGGTCTCGGAGTCCGTGGAACCTTCGATGTCGGGGTAGAGGCTCGGGTCGACGGCCATCAAGAGGTCGCGCTTGACCTCGGAGAATCCCCGCAGTGCGCCGTTGTGCATCCACAGCCAGTCGCCGTACCGGAACGGATGACAGTTGCTGCGCTGCACCGGGGTGCCCGTCGACGCGCGCACGTGCGCGAACAGCAGCGGCGTCCGGATCTGCCGGGAGATCTCCTGGAGATTTCGCTCGTTCCACGCTGGCTCGATGCATTTGAACACCGCGGGCGTCGGGCCCTCGCCGTACCATCCGATGCCGAAGCCGTCACCGTTCGTGGTGGTCGCGCCCATGCGCGAGTGCAGGCTCTGGTCGATCAGGGAGTGGACAGGCCTGAACAGTAGGTCCTCGATGAGGATCGGATCGCCGGAGTATGCCATCCACCTGCACACCTCTTCATTGAAGTCCCGTACCACGCGCTTGTGGCGGGTTTCGGGAATTTGCCCTCCTGCGCTGGGGGTCTCCTCGACGTCGGGACCGTCACGCGTTTTCACACGGCATCCTGACACTTTCGTCATTATCCTAGAGTTTCCATACATGCTGATGATATTCTCAAAATTGTAGGCGGGCGACCTGCGCAAATGCGGCCTACCGTGAGGTCCTAGGAAGGAATTACCGTGGCGAACGACCGCATCGACGTGCATCAGCACCTGATTCCGCCCGTCTATCGCGAGGCGCTGCGGACGCACGGAATCGACGCTGCGGGGGGCCGTGAGCTGCCCGAATGGACGCCGAAGGCGGCGTTGCGGTCGATGTCGGCGGCGGGCATCGCGTCCGCAATCCTGTCGGTTTCGACACCCGGCACCGCGTTCGTGACGGATCCCGCCGAAGCCGCGGAACTCGCCCGCGCGGTCAACGACTACGCCGCGAAGCTCAGCGCCGATCACCCCGATCGCTTCGGCTTCTTCGCCACGGTGCCATTGCCCGATGTGGCGGCGGCCGCCGCCGAAGCGGAGCGAGCCCTGGACGACCTCCGAGCCGACGGTTGCGTTCTCCTCGGCAACTCCCGCGGCAGCTACCTCGGCGAGGAAGGCCAGAACGACCTGTTCCGCGTCCTCGACGAGCGCTCGGCGGTCGTTCTCGTGCACCCCGCGGAGCTGCCCGCCTCCCCGGTACCCGGCGTCCCGCCGTTCGCCACGGACTTCCTGCTCGACACGACGCGCGCTGCATATCTCTTGGTACGCAACGGAATCCGTCGCCGTTACCCCAACATCCGCTTCATCCTCAGCCACGGGGGCGGCTTCGTGCCCTACGCCGCGCACCGCATGTCCCTGAGCATTTTCAACCAGACCGGCGCCAGTCCCGTCGACGTCCTCGACGACTTCGCGGGCTTCTACTTCGACACCGCGCTCTCCGCCAGCGCGTCCGCACTCCCGAGCCTCCTCGCCTTCGCCGAACCCGGACATGTGCTCTACGGCAGCGACTGGCCGTTCGCCCCGGAACCCGCGGTGCACTACTTCAACGCCGGACTCGACGAATACCCGCACCTCGACGCGTCCACCCGCCGCGGTATCGAACGCACGAACGCGACCGCACTCTTCCCCCGCTTCGGACGCGCCACCCCGCTCCCGCAACCCCCATTCCTCGCCCGCGCACGGCGAGGCCTGCGGCAACGCGCGTTCCGCACCATAGCCCGCGCCGCGAGCAATCACTGAGCCGAGACGCTGTCAGCCGGTTGTCGGTGGGCTGTCAGCGGTGGGGGTCATTGTTCTTCTTGTCAGCCGGAGCACGGGCTCCGGCACCGAAACAAGGAGAAGGCAATGTCGCAGAACAACATCTCGGATCTGGTCGCCGCTCACATGGAGACCGCTCGGGCGAAGGCGGATCGGCGGATGGAGGCGGCCGAGGCGGCGCAGGTGCGGGCCGGGGTGCGGATCGAGGAGGCGAACGGGTTCGTTCGGCCGAGCAAGGAGGAGCTCCAGCAGGTGCGGGCGGAGGCGCGGGCGCTGAGCAAGCAGATGGCCGACGAGCTGAAGGCGCGCGGGGCCGCGCTGAAGGCCGGGCGATAGCCGGGGACGGCGGGATCGGGGTGCACACTAGGCCGATCCCGCCGAACAGGCCTCACAACCAGGTACGCAGGACCTCCGCGATTTGCCGGAGAGCCGAGTCGGTGGTCATTCGCCAGTGCGTGGTGTCCACCGGGTGGTTCCGCACGGGGCCGGTGACCGCGGCCGACCAGGTCGACGCACCGGCGGAGCCCGTCGGATCACCCTCAGCGGCAGTGAAATACACCAACGGTCCATCGAAAGCGCGTGGGTGATAGGCCGCGTCGAGGTCGACCGAAGCAACCGCGGAGTCCACGACTCGTTGGATCCGCTCGGCTCCGAAGGATGCGAACGGCTCCGGCAGCGCGCTCAATCTCTGGGCCAGTTCCGACAACTCCACCGTCCCGTCCAAGCCGAATTCCGCGACTCGATCGCCGAGCAGTCCCCCGAGCATTTCCGGCACCGAGACTGCGTGGGAATCAGCGGTGGAACGCAGGTGGCTGTCCATCATGCCCAGCAGCGCCACCTTTTCGCCCTCTTCTTGGAGCTGAACGGCCATGGCGTGCGCGAGCACACCGCCGAGCGACCAGCCGAGCAGGTGGTACGGCCCCTCCGGTTGCACGGAGCGCACGTGCTCGACGTAGAGCCGCGCCCAGTCCTCGATCGAATCCGGAAGCGGTTCATCCGAACTCAGGGCGGGCGACTGAAGACCGTAGAGGGGCCGGTCCGTGTCGAGGTGCGCGGCGAGACCGGCGAAGGACCAGGAGATGCCACCGATCGGGTGGACGCAGAACAGCGGCTCGGCGGACCCGGAGGTGCGCAGCGGGAGCAGCACGTCGAATGCCGCTGCCGCGCTTCCGGCGCCCTCCGCGCGGAGCTGGGCGACGATGCCCGCCGGTGTCGGCGCGGTGAACACCCACGCCACCGGAATCGTCTCGGCCACCGCCTCGCTCAACCGCGCCGACAACTTGGTCGCGATCAGCGAGTTGCCGCCGAGCTCGAAGAAGTTGTCGTCCAGGCCGATTCGATCGAGGCACAGGACTTCCGCGAACACCGCGCAAACGGTGGTCTCCAGCGGCGTCGACGGAGCGCGGTAAGCGCCGACGGCGAATTCCGGTTCTGGCAGCGCCGCGCGGTCGAGTTTGCCGGACGAGGTGAGCGGGATCTCGTCGAGGACCACGATCGCCGCGGGCACCATGTGCGACGGCAGCGTCCGCGCGGCCCATTCGATCAAAAGACCGGAGTCCAGACCGAGTACACCCATCACATACGACACCAAAATGGTTGCCCCGGCCGCGTTCTCCCTGCCGATCGTGACGGCGAAGTCCACCTCCGGGTGCTCGACGAGTACGGCGTCGATCTCGCCGAGCTCGATGCGGAACCCGCGAATCTTCACCTGGAAGTCGGTGCGGCCCAGGCACTCCAACTCCCCCGCCGCGTTCCACGCCACGAGGTCGCCCGTGCGGTACATCCGTGTGCCCGCGTCGAAGGGGTTCGCCACGAATCGCTCCGCGGTCAGGTCCAGCCTGCCGAAGTAGCCGCGGGCCAACTGCACACCCGCCAAATACAGCTCACCGGGGACACCGACCGGCACCGGCCGCAGCCGCGAATCCAGGACGTACACCTGACTGTTCCAGACCGGGACTCCGATCGGCACCGCCACGTCGTCGGCCGATCGCACCGGGTGACTGGTGATCGACACGGCAGCCTCGGTCGGACCGTACACATTGAACAGCGCCGTACCCCGCGCGGCCACCGCGAACCGGCGCGCCAGCGCGGCGGGCAGCGCCTCACCGATGGCGAACACCCGGCGCAGGGAATCCGGCAGGCGACCCGTCAGCAAGGCCTCCAGTTTGGACGGCACGGTGTGCAGCGTCGTCACACCCTCGCGCGCCATGAGGTCGTTCATATACGCCGGGTCCCGATGGCCGTCCGGTGCGGCGATCACCAACCGGCCGCCGCCCACCGCGGGCGACCAGAACTCCCACACCGACACGTCGAACGTCGACGCCGTGTTCAACAGCACGACGTCGTCGGCGCACAGCTCGAATTCCGCTGTCTTCCAGAGCAACTGATTCACGATCGCGCCGTGCGACACCGCGACGCCCTTCGGGCGACCGGTGGAACCCGAGGTGAAGATCACGTACGCGGTGTGCTCGGCGCGCAACGGCGCGAGGCGATCCAGGTCGGTGAGCACCGACGAGTCCACCGCCGAGAGGTCCAGCCGATCCAGGCGCACCACCGGCGCGGCGGACGTGGTGAAATCAGCGTCGGCGTCGGTCAGCACGCAGACCGGCGCCGCCGTCTCGAGGATGTACTCGGTCCGCTGCGCGGGCTGATCCGGATCCACCGGCACGTACGCACCGCCTGCCTTGCTCACCGCGTACATCGCGACAACCAGATCCACCGACCGCCGAAGGGCCAGCGCCACCCGCGACTCCGGCGCGACACCCAGCGAAATCAGATAGCGCGCAAGGCGGTTCACGCGCGCATCCAACTCCGCGTAGCTCGTGGGAGCGCCGTCCGCGGCGATCAGCGCTACCGACTCCGGCGCGGCGGCGACGGCCGCGTCCAGCAGGGACACCAGCGTGGCGCTCGTATCCACCCGGTGCGCGGTGTCGTTCCAGGTCGCGAGAATTCGAGTGCTCTCGTCGGGCGCGAGCAGATCGATCGCACCCACCGGCACCGTCGCTTCGGCGGCCACCGCGTCCAGCACCCGGACGAACCGGTCCGCGAAACCGCGCACCGTCGACTCGTCGAACAGGTCGGCGGCGTAGGTGAAGACGCCGCCGATACCGGCGGGCGCGCCCGCCGCGTCGTAGCTGTCGGCGACGATGACATGCAGATCGAACTGCGCCAGCTGCCGATCCGTTTCCCACGCGGCGATCGTCAAGCCCGGCAGTTCCATGCTGGCCTTGGCCAGGTTCTGGAACGACAGACCCACCTGGAACAGCGGATGCCGTGCCGTCGACCGCGCCGGATTCAGCACCTCGACCAGGCGCTCGAACGGGATGTCGGCGTGGGCGAAGGCCTGGAGGTCGGTGTCGCGCTGCCGCGCGAGCAATTCCGTGAAGGTCGCGTCCGGATCCACCCTCGTGCGGAACACCAGGGTGTTGACGAACATGCCGATCAGATCGTCCAGCACCTCCTCGCCGCGACCCGCCACGGGGGTGCCGATCGCGATGTCGTCGGTGCCCGACAGCCGGGCGAGCAGCACCGCGAGCGCGGTGTGCACGACCATGAACAGGGTCGCGCCGTTCGCACGGGCCAGCTCCGCCAGCGCCGCGTGGGTGGGGGCCTCGATGCGCAGCGGTACCCGCCCACCCACGAACGACTGCACCGCGGGCCGCGGCCGGTCCCTCGGCAGCTCCAGCTGATCCGGAAGATCGGCGAGCGCCTGTCGCCAGTAGGCGATCTGCTCGTTCGCCATCGATCCCGGCTGATCCTCGCTACCGAGCAGCGCGCGCTGCCACAGCGCGTAATCCGCGTACTGCACGGGCAGCGGTGTCCACGCCGGAGCCTGCCCCACCGAGCGGGCCGCGTACGCCGCCGCCAGGTCACGGGTCAGCGGACCGCCCGAGAAGCCGTCGCCCGCGATGTGGTGCACGACCATGGCGAGAACGAATTCGCGATCAGCCCGGAACAGGGCGGCGCGGACCGGCACCTCGGCGGTGACGTCGAATCCGGTCGAAAGAAGTTCCACCACAACGGATTCGACGTCGTCCACGTCGCTTACGCGCAGCTCCGGCACATCGGGATGTTCGGGAGGCAGGACAACCTGCACCGGACCGTCCTCGAACTGCGGGTACACCGTGCGCAGAATCTCGTGCCGCGCGACGAGATCGGTGAACGCCCGCCGCATCGCGTCGACGTCGAGCTCACCGGTCAGCCGGATCGCGACCGGGATGTTGTAGGCGGCCGATCCGGTGTCGAACCGGTTGAGGAACCACATGCGCTGCTGCGCGGGCGAGAGCGGAATGCGTTCCGGCCGTGGCCCCGCCACCAAGGCGGGACGACCGCCCCCGGTGAGCTTCGCGAGCTCGCGCGCGCAACCCGCGACGGTGGGCGCGGCGAACAGCAGACGCACCGGGACCCTGGCGTTCACCGCCGCGCCGAGGCGCGCGGTCACCCGGGTGGCCAGCAGCGAGTTGCCGCCGAGCTCGAAGAAGTGGTCGTCGGCGCCGATCCGCTCGATGCCGAGCACCTCGGCGAAGACCTCGGCGACGATCCGCTCCGACACCGTGGACGGCTCCCGGTAGGTGCGCGCCGCGAACTCCGGTTCCGGAAGGGCGTTTCGGTCGAGCTTGCCGCCCGCGGTCAGCGGGATCTCGTCGAGCACGACGATCGCCGCTGGCACCATGTGCGACGGCAGTGCCCGCGCTGCCCACGACGTCAGTCGGTCGGGATCGACGCGACCGGTCACGTACGACACCAAAGCGACTGCGCCGTTGGGGTTCGCGCGTCCGACGGTCACCGCGTAGTCGACCTCGGGGTGCCCGGAGAGCACCGCGTCGATCTCCCCCAGTTCGATACGGAAGCCGCGGATCTTCACCTGGAAGTCCGTGCGACCAAGGCACTCCAGTTCCCGGCCGTTCGATTCGGTCTCCGGCACCCACCGGACGAGATCGCCGGTCCGATACATCCGCTCGCCGGGCATCCAGGGGTTCGCGACGAAACGTTCCGCCGTGACACCGGCGCGGCCGTGATAGCCGCGTGCGAGCGCCGGGCCCGCCAGGTACAGCTCACCGGTGACGCCCACGGGCACCGGACGCAGCCGCTCGTCGAGCACCGCCGCCCACACTCCGGGCACCGGACGGCCGATCGTCACCCGCTGTCCCGCAAGCAGAGTCGCATAGGTGGCGCCGATCGTTGCCTCGGTCGGACCGTAGCCGTTGATGAATCGACGTCCCGGCTGCCACTTGGCCAGCAGATCGGGCGTGGTGGCCTCGCCACCGGCGGACACCACCGCCAGGTCGTCCAGGCCGGACGGATCGATCGTGCCGAGCAGCGCGGGCGTGATGATCGTGTGCGTCACCCGCTCCGCGCGCAGCAGTTCGTGCAATTCCGCGCCACCCACGGTGTCCGGCGGCGCGATCACCAGCGTCGCCCCGCTGTAGAAAGCGCTGGACAACTCCTCCACCGACTGGTCGAAGCTGGGCGAACACACGTGCAGCATCCGGTGTTCCGGCGCGAGCCGCAGCATGTCGACCGTGTGGCCGACCAGTCCGCCGAGACCGGCGTGGGTCACCGCGACACCCTTGGGCAGACCCGTCGATCCGGACGTGTAGATCACGTACGCGGGATGCGAAAGACGCAGGGGCGCAAGCCGATCTGCATCGGACAGGGGCGTGGCTGCCTGAGCCGCGCATCCGGCCTGTACGGCGGGATCGTCGAGGACGAGCCAATCGACCGCATCGGACAGTCCTGTCGCCTGGTCCGCGACGGTGATGCCCAGCGCCGCACCGGAATCGGCGATCATGTACCGAACCCGGTCCACCGGATAGGTCGGGTCGACCGGCAGGTAAGCGCCACCGGCCTTGGCGACCGCCCACACCGCGACCACCAGCTCGTAGGAGCGCCGCATCGCCAGTGCCACCACCGTTTCGGGTGCGACACCGCGCTGGATGAGGACGCGTGCCAGCCGCGAGGACTGGTCGTCGAGCTCACCGTAGGTGTAGCTGCGCCCCGCGTCGCGCACGGCGATCCGGTCCCTGCCGAAACGCACGCCGCGAACCAGCAGCTCGGGCAGCGTGGCGACGTCGACAGGGTCGCCGCCGCCCATTCGGGTCAGCCGCTCGTACTCGTCCGCGACGAGTAGCGGCAGGTCGCCGACGACCGTGTCGGGCCGGTCCGCGATGGCCGTCATGGCCAGGACGAACCTCTCGGCGATCAGGCCCGCGTCGCCGAAACGCGCACGGGCGAAGGACATCTCGCCGTGTCCATCCTCGGTGAACGAGATGGCGAGGTCTCCCACAGCTTCCGGCTGTCCCTCGAAGGACAACGCGACCTGGAACAGCGGATGCCGAGCCGACCGCCCCAGCAGATCGACCAGCTCGTCGAGCGGAATACCGGCGTGCGCGAATCCTTCCAGCTCGACACGGTGCGCGTCCGGCAGGAGGTCGGCGAACCGCGCGCACCGGTCGACTCGGGTACGCAACACCACCTCGGCGCGACGACCACCGGGCACGGGTGACCCGATCGCGATGTCGTCGACGCCGGAAAGACGCGCGAGCACAACAGCCAAAGCCGTGCGCACCACGGACGACCAGGTCACCCCGGCCGTGCCCGCGAGCTCGCGCAGCCCATGCCGCACCTGCTCCGGAACCGAGAACTGCACCAGCCCACGGTCGTTCGACGGCACAGCGGGCCGCTCGCCCGGCAGCTCCAGCTCGGGCAGCCCCGCCAAAGCCGTCCGCCAGTAGCGGGATCGGGTGATCGTGTCGTCCGATTCGACGTCGAGCAGCAGCACGGTCTCGGCGGCGGTCCGGTCCGGCGTCGCGACGAGCTCGCCGAGCGCGCGCTGAAGCCGATCGGCGACGGCTCCCGCCGTCTCGTCGGCGACCAGGTCGCGCCGGTACTTCACCTGCACCAGCGTTCGGCTGCCGAGGAAGACCAGCACGGTGATCGGATAGTGCGTGTAATCGCCGCCGCCCAGGCCTTCGACCCGCAATCCGTCGAGCGCGCCACTCGCCTGCCGCAGCCCCTCGACATCGACCGGGTACGACTCGAAGACCAGCATCGTGTCGAACAGCTCGCCCTGACCCGCGACGCGCTGAATGGCGCCGAGCCCGAAGTGGTGGTGGTCCAACAGCGAGACCTGCTCGGCCTGTACGCCTTCGACCAGTGCCCGGACCGTCGTGCCGTGATCGAACCGGATGCGCACCGGGATCGCGTCGACGAACAGGCCGATCATCTCGCCGATGCCGTCGAGTTGCGGCGGTCGCCCGGAGATGGTGGCGCCGAAGACGACGTCGTCGCGTCCGGTGCCCGCCGCGATCACCAGACCCCACGCGGCTTGGAGCACCGTGTTGGCGGTGACCTCGGCAGCCGACGCGAACGCGGTCAGCGCGGCGGTCTCCTCGGTCGACAGCTCGAATTCGCGCAGGCCGAACCCGCCACCCGTCGGCGCTGGCCACGTGAGCTCGGGCGCGAGCATGGTCGGGGCGACGCCCGCCAGCACCTCCGACCAGGCCCGCTCCGCGACGCAGCGGTCCTGCTGCGAAAGCCACCGCAGGTAATCGCGATAGGGCCGGACCGGCGGCAGCGGCGACGCGTCGCCACCGGTCGCGTACAGGACGAGCAGTTCCTTCATCAGCAGCGGCATCGACCAGCCGTCGAGCAGGATGTGATGACCGGTCAGCACGAGGTGATTGCGGCCGGAATCGGTGCTGTACAGCGTGAATCGCAGCAGCGGAGCCACGGCCGGATCGAATTCGGTGCGCTGCTCGGCGGCCAGCAGGCCGGGCAGGTCGGCGTCGGCGACGCCGTCGATGATGCGCCAAGGCATGTCGAGGTCGTCCACCACCAGCTGCACCGGCGTCCCGTCGGCCGCGGTGACGAAGGCGGAGCGCAGGTTCGCGTGCCGGTCCAGAATGGTCTGCGCGGCCCTGCGCAAGCGGTTCGTGTCCAGTTCGCCCGTCAGCTCGGCCGCCAACTGGATGATGTAGGCGTCGACCGACCCGGCCAGCAGTTCGATGAGCACCAGGAGCGAGGACTGTAGCGGCGAGAGCGGCAACACGTCCGACAGGCCCGGGTAGTCCCGGCGCCAGCGGTCGAGATCGATCTGTGAGACGCGCACCAGTGGCACATCCGAGGGCGTCAATCCGCCTGCGGCCGGGTGCTTCACGTGGTCGGCGACGGCGGTCAGCGCGGCCGTCCAGTCGTCGGCCAGCTCCCGCACCGCCGCCTCGTCGAGGATGCCGCTCGCGTAGCGGAAGCTCGCCTGCATGCGCGGGCCGGTCGCAGTGTCGGCCACGATCGCGTTGATGTCGATCACCACGCTGACCGGCAGGGCCGGATCGTGTTCGACGTCGATCTCGCCGAGATCGGCTGTCGGCAACCAGCTTCCGTCGGTCTGGTCGACCTGGCCGCCCGCCGAAGCGCGGCCGAGGTAGTTGAAGCCGATCTGGCCCATCGCAGCGGCGAGCAGCTCGGCGGTATCCGGGTTGAGATGGCGCAGCATGCCGAAGCCGATGCCCTTGTCCGGCACCGCGAGCAGTTGCTCCTTGACCGATTTCAGGACATCGGCCAGTACCGCGCCGTCGGTGAGCGCGTGCGCGGTGTCGATGTCCGACAGGTCGATCGCGACCGGGTGAACGCTGGTGAACCAGCCGAGGGTGCGCGTGAGATCCGCGCCAGGAACCACGGTTTCCGCACGTCCGTGGCCCTCGAGGCGAATGCGGGTCGTCGGGGAGTCGACACCGCGCCGCGCACGCCACGCGCGCACAGCCAGCGCCAGCGCGGCGAGCAGGCCGTCGTTGACGCCGCCGCGATACAGGGCGGGCAGCGTCGTCAGCAGCGCCTCGGTGACCTCGACGGGGACCCGCACCGTGATCGACCGCATCGTCGGCTCGGTGTCGAGCGCGCAATCGACGGCGCGCGCGCCGAGCAACGGATCCGGCGTGGCCAGTACCCGTTGCCAGTGGCCTACCTCGGCGGCCCGCTCCGGGCGGGTGGCGGCGTCGGAAAGTCCGTGCGCCCAGCGCCGGAACGAGGTGCCGACCGCGGGCAGTGCGATCTCCTGCCCCGCCGCGCGCTGCGCCCAGGCCAGCACCAGATCGGGAATCAAGATGCGCCACGACACCCCGTCGATGACGTAGTGGTGCGCCGCGACCGCGAGCACGTCGCGCGCGCCGGACCGGCGCAACCAGGTGAAGGCGATCATTCTCGCGGCCGCCGGATCCAGCGCGGCCATCGCCGAAGCCATTGCCGCGCTGCCGATTCGGGTCAACTCGGCATCGTCGACGACGGGTACGTCGACCTCGGTCACCAATGCGTCGGCATCGACCGCATCACTCGGCAGCGCCTCGAACCGCCACCGGCCACCGTCCTGCCAGACGCGGGAACGCAGCACATCGTGCCGGTCCAGCACCGCCGCGATGGTCGCGACGATCCCGGCGCGATCGATGCCCTCGGGCAGCGCCAGCACCGCGGTCTGGGCGAACCGGTCGCAGGAGCCGTTGGCGAGGAATTCCGCGAGCACCGGCGTCAGCGGAATCTCACCGACACCGCCGCCGGGCAACTCCGCCAACACCAGTGGCGAAGCATCGCCGCCGACGGTCGCGACGCGCGCCAGCCCCGCGACGGTCCGGTGTTCGAAGACGTCGCGCGCGGTGAAGACGATCCCGGCCGCCTTGGCCCGCGACACCAACTGGATCGACATGATGCTGTCGCCGCCGATCGCGAAGAAGGAATCGTTCACCCCGACCGTCGCGACACCGAGCACCTGGGCGAACAGTTCGGCCAGCCGCGCTTCGACAGGGCTCGACGGCGCGCGGGTGGGCGTCGTCTCGAAAATCGGTTCCGGCAGCGCCTTTCGATCCAGCTTGCCGTTGGTGGTCAACGGCACTTCGTCCAAGACGACGATCGCGGACGGCACCATGTGCGCAGGGAGAATCGTTTCCGCGTGCTCGGTGAGCCGCGCCGTGTCCACCGAGCGGCCCGGCGCCGCGAGCACATACGACACGAGCGCCGTCGATCCCGACGCCATCTTCCGTCCGACGGTGACCGCGAACTCGACGTCGTCGTGTCCGCCGAGGACCGCGTCGACCTCGCCGAGTTCGATCCGCAGACCGCGCACCTTGACCTGGGTGTCGACGCGCCCCACGTACTCGAGCTCCCAGTGCGCCGAGGGCGATGCGGCGTGCCAGCGCACGACGTCACCGGTGCGGTACATCCGCGCGCCGGGAGCGCCCCACGGGTTGGCGACGAAACGCTCGGCGGTCAGCCCCGCGCGGTTCCGATAGCCGCGGGCCAGTCCGCCGCCCGCCAGATACAGCTCCCCCGCGACACCCGGCGGCACCGGGTTCAGCCGCGCGTCCAACACCAGCGCGGACATGCCGTGCAACGGCGAACCGATCGTCACGCGCTGTCCTGCGGTGAGTTCCGCGTACGACGCGGCGATGGTCGCCTCGGTCGGACCGTAGGCGTTGAGGTAGCGGCGACCGGGCTGCCACTTCGCCACCAGTTCCGTGGTCGTGATGTCGCCGCCGACGCACAACAGCTCCAGCGCGTCCAACCCCTCCGGATCGACGGTGCCGAGGACCGCCGGGGTGAAGATCGCGTGCGTGACCGCCTCGGTGTGCAGCAGATCGCGGAGCTCCGAGCCGCCGACCACGGTCTGCGGCACGATGACCAGCGTCGCGCCGACGGAGAACGTGCACAGCCACTCGAGCACCGAGGGGTCGAAGCACGGCGAGCAGAGGTGCAGGAACCGGTGGTGTGGCTCCAGCCCGTAGCGGCGAACGGACTCGTCGCGCAGGGCCTCGAGGCCGCCGTGGGTCACGGTGACGCCCTTCGGCACGCCCGTCGAACCCGACGTGTAGATGACATACGCGGGATGCCGCATACGCAGTGGCGCAAGGCGATCCGCGTCGGTCACCCGGTCCGCCGACTGCGCGCGGCAGAGCTCTTCGGTCGCAGGATCGTCGAGTACCAGCCAGTCCACGCCGCCGGGGAGCCGATCGGCGTATTCCGCGACGGTGATGCCGAGCATCGCCCCCGAGTCGGACACCATGTGCCGCACCCGCTCCACGGGATAGCCGGGATCGATCGGCACGTGCGCGCCGCCCGCCTTGGCGATGGCGAGGGCCGCGAGCACCATGTCGGCCGAGCGCGGGAGGGCGACGGCGACGAGACGCTCCGGGCCCACGCCGCGCCGGATCAGCGCCCGCGCCAAACGCGATGTGCGCTCGTCGAATTCGCCGTAGCCGATGGACCGGCCACGGTAGCGCACCGCGACGCGGTCGCGGCCCAGGTCGACGCCGCGGGTCAGCAGGTCGGGCAGCAGGCCGGTGGCGATGGCGTCGTCGGCGGCGACGCGGGTCAGCAGCGCGTGTTCGTCGGCGTCGAGCAGCGGGAGGTCACCGACGGAAGTCTCCGTTCGGAGCGTCGCGGCCGTCAGTAGCCGGAGGAAGCGCTCGGCGAAGACGCTGATGGTGTGGGCGTCGAAGAGTGCGCTGGAGAAGGTGAAGTTCGCGGCGATGCCCGCGGCGCGTTCGCTGATATGCAGGGACAGATCGGGCTTCGCTGCCGATGCGTCGACAGTCGATTCGAGATGCGGTCTTGCCGTGTTGTTTTCGGACTCGAGTGGACGGTCGCCCGCCGAGAACATCGTTTGAACCAGCGGGTGACGCGCAGCCGACCGATCCGGGTTCAGCAATGCCACCAGGCCGTCGAACGGTAGGTCCGCGTGTCGGAATGCCTGTAGGTCTATGTCTTTCGTCTGCGATAGTAGATCCGCGAAGGACATGCCGCCCGGGACTCGGGTGCGCAACACCAGCGTGTTGGCCGATCCGTCGACGCCGGGTGTACCGATCGGGATGTCGTCGGTGCCCGATAGTCGGGCCAGCAATACCGCGAAAGCCGCGTGCACGACGGTGAACACCGTCGTGTCCGCCGCACGCGCGACGTGTCGCAGCCGGTCGTGCAGCTCGGCATCGATCTCGAAGTCGACCCGGCCGTCCGCGGCCGTCGGCGCCGCGAGCCGCGGCCGATCCGTGGGGAGGTTCAGTTCCTCCGGCAGCCCGGCGAGCGCGCTGCGCCAGTACCGCGTCTGCGCGATCAGATCGTCGCGCTCATCCAGCGACTCCATCGTCTCCGCCAGCGTGCGCTCGGGCGCCGCGACGAATTCGCCGAGCAGCGAACGCAACCGGTCCGCGAGCGCCCGCGCGGTGGCGGGAGTGACGGCGTCGTTGCGATGCTGCACCTGGAGCCGCAGCTCGGCGCCCAGTTCGACCTGGATCGCCACCGGGTAGTGGGTGAAGTTGACCCCTTGCAGGTCGACGATTTCCAGCCCGTCGATCGTCCCGTACGCCTCACGCAAGCCGTCGGCATCGACGGGATACGACTCGTAAGCCAGGATCGAGTCGAACAACTCCCCCGCTCCGGCGGCGCGCTGAATATCGGCGAGTCCGACGTGGTGTCCTTCGAGCAGCGAAGCCTGTTCGGACTGAAGCTGTTTCAGCAGCTGCCACACCGAGATGTCGGAGTCGAACCGCACCCGAACCGGAATGGTGTTCGCGAAAAGACCCACCATCTCGTCGACGCCGTCGAGCTGCGGCGGACGGCCGGACACCACCGCGCCGAAGACCACGTCCGTGCGCTCGACGCAGGCCGCGAGCACCAGACCCCACGCCGCCTGCACCACCGTGTTCACGGTGACCTCCGCCGCCGAGGCGAACGCCGTCAGCGCGGCCGTCTCGTCCTGCGACAAGTCCGCGGCGCAGTCACCGTAGCCGTCGGCGGGGTGCACCGGCGGCGCGAGGGACGCGGCGAGCATGGTCGGCGTCGTACCGGCCAGCGCGTCGTGCCACGTGCCCAGCGTGGCGTCCCGGTCGTAGCGCGCCAGCCAGGCGAGATAGTCGCGGTACGGCCGAATGCGCGGCAGCGGCGTCGAATCACCGTCTGTCGCGTAGAAGATCAGCAGATCCTTCATCAGCAACGGCATCGACCAGCCGTCCAGCAGGATGTGGTGCGCGGTGAGCACCAGGTGGGTGCGCCCGGAATCGGTGCGGTACACCGTGAATCGCAGCAGCGGCGGCGTCGCCGGGTCGAATCCGAGGCGCTGTTCGGCCGCGAACAGCGTCGCCACGTCGGCGTCGGGTGTGTCGACGACCTGCCACGGCACGTCGAGTCCCTCGCTCACGAACTGAACCGGTGCGCCCTCGGCCGAGGAGCCGAACGCCGAGCGCAAGATCGCGTGCCGATCCAGCATCGCCTGCGCCGCCCTGCGGAGCCGATCGAGGTCGATGTCGCCGGACAGCTCCACCGCCAGTTGCAACAGGTAGGGGTCCGCGCCGGGCGAAAGCTGGGTCAGGAAGAGCAATCCGAGTTGCAGGGGCGAGAGCGGCAGCACGTCGACCAGACCCGGCCGCTCCCGCCGCCAGGTGTCGAGCTCCGTTTGGGTGACCCGCACCAGCGGGACGTCCGCCGGTGTCAGCCCACCCGCGGACGGGTCATGCACGTGCCGGGCGAGCACGCTGAGCGCGGCGACCCAGTATTCGGCCAGCTCCCGGACGGCGGCCTCGTCGAGGATCTCGGACGCGTACGCGAAGGACGCGGACAGCTGCGCGCCGGAGTCGGTGTCGGTGACGAGCGCGTTGATGTCCACCACGGCGGCCGCGGGCATGTCCGGATCGTGCGTGGCGTCGGGGTCGCCCCAGTCGGCGGTCGGCAGCCAGCTCCGGTCGGTCAGCCCCTCCGGCAGATCGCCCGCGGAGATCCGGCCGAGGTAGTTGAAGCCGATCTGGCCGAGAGCACCGCCGAGTTCCCCAGCGGTGTCCGGGTTCAGGTACCGGAGCATGCCGAAGCCGATGCCCTTGTCCGGCACGGCGAGCAGTTGCTCCTTCACCGCCTTGAGCAACGCCGCGGTCGCGTCGCCACCGCGCCAAGCCGCCTCGGCGTCGACGCCGGACAGATCGAGCGCCACCGGATACATGGTGGTGAACCATCCGACGGTACGGGTCAGATCGGCACCGTCGACGGTGCTTTCCTCGCGGCCGTGTCCCTCGAGCCGCACCCTGGTCGCCGCGGCATCGACACCCCGGTTCGCCCGCCAGGCGCGAGTCGCCAGCGCCAACGCCGCGAGCAGCCCGTCGTTGGCTCCGGCCCGGTACAACTTCGGCAGCTCGGTCAACACCGCATGGGTGACCTCGGCGGGCGCCGCGACGGTGAAGCGCCGCACCGTGTCGGCCGTGTCGACGGCCGCGTCGAGCGCTCGCGCGCCCAACGGCGGATCGGCGATGGCGAGAGTTCGCCGCCAGTAAGGCAATTCGCCGGTGCGTCCCCCGGCGGCCTCGACCAGACCGTGTGCCCACCGCCGGAACGAGGTGCCGACACCCGGCAGGGCGATCCGCTGCCCCGCGGCGTGCTGCGCCCAGGCGGTCACCAAGTCCGGAACCAGGATTCGCCAGGACACGCCATCGATGACGTAGTGATGCGCGGCGACGATCAGTGCGTCCCTGCCGTCCGGGCGGGTGAGCCAGGCGAAGGCGATCATCCGTCCCGCCGTGGGGTCCAGCGTGTCCACCGCCGAATCCATTGCGGCGCCGGCCGCTTCACGCAGTGCGTCGATGTCCAGGTTCGCGGCGACGTCGACGCGGGTCAGCAGTGCGTCCACATCCAGCGAGCCGGACGGCAGGGCGTGCAGTCGCCACTGCCCTTCGACGGATCGGATTCGGGCGCGCAGCATGTCGTGGTGATCCAGCACCGCGGCGAGCGTGGCCACCAGGGCCGCCCGATCGATGTGTTCGGGCAGTTCGAGCACCATGTGCTGGGTGAATCGGCCGAACGGCTTGCCGCCGGACAGGTAGGCGGCGAGCACCGGCGTCAGCGGCATCTCACCGACGCCGCCGCCCGGTAGCTCCGTGAGCACGGGCGCGGATTCCCCGCCGAGCACCGCGACCCGCGCCAAACCCGCGACGGTGCGGTGCTCGAACACGTCCTGGGGCGTGAACGAGATTCCCGCCGCCCTGGCCCGAGAAACCAGCTGGATCGACAGGATGCTGTCCCCGCCCGCGGCGAAGAACGAATCCTCCGCGCCGACCCGCCGCACGCCGAGCACCTGCGCGAACAACTCGGCGATCCGGGATTCCACCGGCCCCTCGGGCGCTCGCGAGACGGCCACCTCGAACACTGGCTCGGGCAATGCCTGCCGGTCGAGTTTTCCGTTGGCGGTCAACGGAATCGCGTCGAGCGCGACGAACGCGGACGGCACCATGTGGCCGGGCAGCGAGGTTCCCGCGAAGCGGGACAGCTTGCCGAAGTCGAGCGAAACACCCTCGCGTGGAAGGACATAGGAGACCAGGACGGTCGCACCGGAGGGTGCGACCTTGCCGAGCGTCGCGGCGTACTCGATATCGGGGTGCGTGGTGAGCGCGGCGTCGATTTCGCCGAGTTCGATGCGGAAGCCGCGGATCTTCACCTGGAAATCGGTGCGGCCCAAGTACTCGATGTCGCCGTCGGCGGTGCGGCGCACCAGGTCGCCGGTGCGATACATCCGCGAACCCGGCGTGGCGCCAGAGGGATTGGCCACGAACCGTTCCGCCGTGAGCGCGGGCCGCCCGAGGTAGCCCTGCGCCAGCGCGGGACCGGACAGGTAGAGCTCGCCGGTCACTTCGGCGGGCACCGGACGCAGCCGCGCGTCCAGCACGACCGCGCCGATACCGGGCAGCGCGGCGCCGATGGTGATCGGCTCTCCCTGCGCCAGCGCGGCGCTGCCGGTCGCGAGAATGGTGGCCTCGGTGGGGCCGTAGCCGTTGTAGAAGGACCGTCCCGCGTCCGCCCACCGCGCGACCAACGCGGGACCGAACGCGTCACCCGCGACGACGACGACCCGCAGGTCGTCCAGCCCGGCCGGATCCACCGACTCCAGTGCGGCCGGTGTGATCAGCAGGTGCGTGACGCGCTCGCGGCGCAGCAGGTCGGCCAGCTCCGGACCGCCGAACACCGTCGACGGCGACACCACCAGCGTCGCGCCGGACCCGAAGGCGAGCAGCAGCTCGAGCACCGAGACGTCGAAGTTCGGGGAACACACGTGCAGCACCCGGGCGCCGCCGTCCACCCCGTAGCGCTCCCGGACGGCGGTGACCAAGCTCGCCAGACCCGCGTGGGTCACGGCGACGCCCTTCGGCCGACCGGTCGAGCCGGAGGTGTAGATGACGTAGGCGGGATGCTGTTCGGTCAGCGCGCGGACCCGGTCGACGTACGAGATCGGGTGCGCGGGCCGGGCCGCGATCCGCTCCCGATGCGCGGGATCGTCGAGCACGAGCCATTCGATGCCGTCACCGAGGCGCTGGCGGTGCGTCGAGGCGGTGAGGCCGAGCACCGCTCCGGAGTCCGCGACGAGGTAGGCGATGCGGTCCGCGGGCAGTGTCGGATCGACCGGCACATAGGCCGCGCCGGTCTTGGCGATGGACCAGACGGCCAGCACGGACTCGATCGACCGGGTGAAGCCGATGGCGACGACGTCGCCGGGGCCGACGCCGCGCTCGATCAGTTCGCGCGCCAGGCGCGAGGAGGATTCGTCCAGTTCGGTGTAGGTGAGTTCGCGCCGATCGCCGGGCTCGCCGGTCGGGTCATAGCTGATGGCGATCGAGTCGGCCGCGGACTCGACCGCGGCGGTCAGCAGCTGGACGAAAAGCGGGTTACTCGACCTGCGACGAATTCGACCCCGAACAGCACGACGAACTCCATCCATCCGAGTACTACATCCCTCTCGCGTCCAGCCCGCAGGTTTCGTCGAGACCCACGAACCCGGTCGGACGACCCGCCTGGGAGCGGGACAGTGTCTAACAAAGCGAGAAGGAATCGATTCACAGGGGCAACTTCGGCCCCTATCAGACCACAGGTCGCGGCGTGATGAGATGTCAGCCACATTCGCCCAGGCAGGGGCCTGCCCGGGCGATTGCCAGATCTTAGCCACACCAGCACGTGACCCAGACACCCGGCGGTAGGCAGCTCTTCGCCGAGAGACCTGCCCGTACCTCATCGCGCCGCGACGCGATGACAGCCGGGCTCGTTCGAGACACCTTGTTAAGGTTGTATCAAGATCGCCTGGTGATTGCTTCGGCGAGTTCCGAGGCGGTCTCGCGGCGGGATCACCAGCCGGGAGAGAGGCGGATCACCGCCGGACGAAGTCCCGCCTACTCGACGCGGTATCGGGTGACGAATCGGCGCAGGATCTCCGGCGGGACCGTGATCGATTCGCGATGGCCGAGCTCGGTGAGATAGTCCGCCTCCTCGGGCGCGAAGTACCCCGCATGGCGATAGGCATCGATGCGGATCGCGAGGCCGTTGCCGTCCAGCTCGGGGTGGAACTGGGTCGCGTACACGTGCTGGCCGGTTCGGATCATCTGCACCGGGCAGCCGGACGACCCCGCGAGCAGGGTCGCGCCCGGCGGCACCTCTTGGCAGGCCTCCTTGTGGCCGACGAAGGCGCGGAACGACTGCGGCAGGTCGTGCAGGAGCGGGTCTTCGTCCGCGTGATCGGCCAATTCGATGGTCTGCGCACCCGCGGTCTCGCCGTACCGGTCGCCGCTGACCTTCCCGCCGAGGACGTCCGCGAGAACGCCAAGGCCGTAGCAGGCGCCCAGGTACGGGAAGTCGCGGCCGACGATCTCGGTCATCAACTTCTTCAGGCGGGGCTCGAAGCGCCGCTGGTAGGGATACTTGTCGTCCTCCGGACTGCTGACGTTGCTCGGGCCGCCACCGACGATCACCGCCGAATAGTCGTCGAGCTCGATATGCGGGAACTCCTCGTCCATCTTCACCCGCACCACGTCGTCGGCTTGGAGCTCGCCGGCGCGCAGGATCGCGCGATACTCGTCGTCCGCCGCGGCGCGCTCGGGCCGCAACTGCAAGAGCAGGCAGGGCTTGGCCATATACCGATTGTGCAAGATCGGTGACCACCGCAGGGGGAGGTCCGCACGGCCCCGAGTTTCGGTGGCCCACCTTTCCACGTCTGTCCGCGCCCTCGGAGCCGTCGATACCGTCTCCGGCGGCGGCCACCCCGTGCCGCCCGAAAGGAACTTTCTCGATGCGTAAGCACCTTCGCGCCGGAATGCTCGTCGGCGCACTTCTGCTGGCTCCGTTGGCCAGCGCTGTCCCGGCCTCGGCCATCCCGCTGGAACCAGCCGCACCCGCGCCGCAGTCGGAGCAGGTCGCGAACCCGGGTTGCCCGGGCGGCGCTCCGCACTGGGACTGCCTGCTGTCGTCGCTCTCGGCGGGCGGTTCGTCCAAGTAAGAATTCGGGCCGCGCCGCTGGCCTTGTCGCGAACCCCTTCCGACCGGTCGGGAGGGGTTCGTCCGTCGACCGGCGTGGCGGGGTCGGCGCGGCCGAATTGGTTGCGACCTAGGTCACAGACCGCTACCCTCCATTCATTCTGAGACGAATTGGTCTCAGATGTGGGCTTCGGCCCGCGAATGCTGAGGAAGAATATGGACTCTCCGCTCGTATCCGTCGGTCTGCCAGTGGCTTTGGCCGTGATCATGTTCGGCCTCGGGCTGTCGCTGACGGTCGCGGACTTCACCCGCATCGCCCGAAACCCGAAGACCGTGGCGATCGCGCTCGCCTGCCAGCTCGTGGTGTTACCGATCGTCGCCTTCGGCCTGGTGCTGTTGTTCGACCTGCCGCCGATCCTCGCGGTCGGCATGATGCTGCTCGCGTCCTCGCCGGGCGGGACCACCGCGAACCTCTTCAGCCATCTGTTCCGCGGCGACGTCGCGCTGAATGTGTCTCTCACCGCGGTCAATTCGATCATCGCGGTGGCCACGGTGCCGCTGGTGACCAACTTCGCCATCGACTACTTCGATCCCGGCGAGGGCGCTGGCACGGTCGGCCTGCAATTCGGCAAAGTCGTGCAAGTGTTCGCGATCGTGCTGGTTCCGGTCGCGATCGGGATGGTGGTGCGGCGGCTGTCGAGCGGGTTCGCCGACCGGATGGATCGGCCGGTGCGCATCGGCTCGGCGCTGACATTGATGCTGGTCGTCGTCGGCACCATGGTCGCCGAGCGCGACAACCTGGTCGACTACGCCGTCGACGTCGGCGCGGTCACCACCCTGTTCTGCCTCGTCAGCCTGACCGCGGGCTACTTCCTCCCCCGTTGGCTCGGCGTCTCCGACCGCCAAGCCATCGCCTGCTCGATGGAAGTGGGCATCCACAACAGCACCATCGCCATCACCATCGCCATCAGCGTCCTGGACAGCACCGAAATGGCCGTCCCCGCAGCGGTTTACGGCGTCCTCATGTTCCCCCTCGCCACCGCCGTCGGCTGGCTCCTCATCCGCCGCCAGCCCCGCCCCGCCCTCGCCGAAACCACCTGAGAGTCCCACGCCCCTCGACCACACCGACCTTGCGCCGGCCGCCGGTCTCCCATCCGGGTGAGGGTCGCGCTGCGTCCACCGAACGGAGAGTCGTCGGCAGAATGACGGCGCAGCGGTCGGCAGAATGACGGCAGATCCGTCGGCGGATCAACGGCTACAGCGTCGGCAGATCGACGGCGCAATAGTCGGCAGAATGACGGCAGACCCATCGGCAGATCGACGGCACGGCCAGTGCGCCGAGGCAGACAACTGCCCTCAACTGAGCTCAGCTCGAGGGACGTGAGGCGCGGGGCTGCCAGAGTGCGTCCACCGCGAGCCAGCCGACGAGCACAGCTCGGCGGCGGACCAGCGGATGTCAGTCGGTGGTCTCGTCTTCGTTCGTCCGCGCGGCGGGCAGCCGGATCACGCCCGCGTCCAGATCCACGGCGACGCGCGGCTCGTGCAGCTGCCCGTCGCTGTCCTCACTGCCCTCGTCGTTCAGCTTGTTGCCGAACAGCTCGCCGATGATGCCCACGCCTCCACGATAGCCGCGGACGACCTCGGCGATCGGTCGGGCGCCGCGGGAAACCGTTGTCGGGGGTGTGGGGGGCGGGCATAGAGTTTGCGCATGACGAGCAACCCGTTCTTCGAGCGCAGTGCGCTGCCCTACGAGCTGCCGCCGTTCGCGGAGATTCGCGACGAGCACTATCTGCCCGCGTTCGAGCGGGGGATGGCGGAGCAGTTGGCCGAGATCGGGGTGATCACGAGCGGGGAGGGGGCACCGACGTTCGACGATACCGTTGTGGCGCTGGAGCGTTCGGGGGCGCTGCTGACGCGGGTGGCGAATGTGTTCTTCAATATCGTCGGTTCGGATTCGAACGAGCGGATCGAGGCGATCGAGGCGGAGATCTCGCCGCGGCTGGCCGCGCACCGGGATGCGGTGTACCTCGACCCGAAGCTGTTCGCCAGGATCGACTCGCTGTACCGGGAACGCGAACAGCTCGGATTGGATGCCGAGGAAGCGCGGCTGTTGGAGCAGTATCACATTCGGTTCGTCCGGGCGGGCGCGCGACTGGATGCCGAGGGGCAGCGGCGTTTACGTGAGCTGAATGCCGAATTGGCGACGGCGGCAACGGAGTTCGGGCAGAACCTGCTGGCCGCGACCAATGCCGCGGCGCTGGTCGTGGAGAGCGAGAAGGAGCTGGCGGGCCTGGGTTCCGCCGCGGTGACGGCCGCGGCCGAGAACGCCCGCTCGATGGGCCGGGATGGGGCGTGGGCGCTGCGCCTCCAGAACGTCTCGAACCAGCCCGTTCTCGCCGAGCTGTCCGACCGCGAGACACGGCGCAGGATGCTGGCGGCCTCGCTCGGGCGCGGGTTCGGCGCGGAGGGCCGCAACGCCGAACTCGCCGTCCGAATCGCCGCGCTGCGTGCCGAGCGGGCGGCGCTGCTCGGCTACCAGGACCACGCGGCCTATGCCGTCGAAGACCAGACCGCGAAAACCGCTGGGGCGGTGGAGGAGATGCTGGGTCGACTGGTCCCGCCCGCCGTCGCCAACGCCGAACGGGAGGCCGCTGAGCTCGCGGCGGCCATGCGCGCCGACGACGGGGACGCCGACCTGCGCGCGTGGGATTGGCAGTTCTGGTCGGAAAAGCGCAAGGCGGAACGCTTTTCGCTGGACACCGAGGCGCTGCGCCCCTATTTCGAACTCGAGCGGGTGTTGCGGGACGGGGTGTTCTTCGCCGCCGGGCAGGTCTACGGGATCAGCTTCGTCGAGCGCGCGGATCTGGTGGGCTACCACCCGGAGGTCCGTGTCTTCGAGGTGTTCGACGCGGACGGCAGCGCGCTGGGACTGTTCCTCGGCGACTTCTTCGCCAGGCCGTCCAAGCGCGGTGGCGCGTGGATGAACGAATTGGTCGGTCAGTCGCGGCTGCTGGGGACGCGGCCGGTGGTGGTGAACAACCTCAACATCGCCAAGCCGCCGGCGGGCGAGCCCGCCCTGCTCACCTGGGACAACGTCCGCACGCTCTTCCACGAGTTCGGGCACGCGTTACACGGTCTGTTCTCGGACGTGCGGTTCCCGTTCTTCGCGGGGACGGAAGTGCCGCGCGACTTCGTCGAATTCCCGTCGCAGGTCAACGAGATGTGGATGGACCGGCCGGAGGTGCTGGCCAACTACGCCAAGCACGTCGAGACCGGCGAGCCGATGCCCGCCGAGCTGGTCGAGCGGATGGCCGAGGCCGCCCGGTTCGGCGAGGGCTTCCGCACCGTCGAGTACCTGGCCGCGGCGCTGCTGGACTGGGCGTGGCACCGCGTGCCCGGCCCGGACGCGCTGGCCGATGTCGACGCCGAGGCGTTCGAGCGGCGGGCGCTCGAGCAGGCGGGAGTCGCCATGGACACGATCCCGCCCCGCTACCGGACCGGCTACTTCGCACACATCTTCTCCGGCGGCTACGCGGCGGGCTATTACTCCTACATCTGGAGCGAGGTATTGGACGCCGACACCGTGCAGTGGTTCGAGGACGGCGCCGCACCCATCCGTGAGAAGGGCGAGACCTTCCGGCGCGAACTGCTGTCCCGCGGCGGTTCGGTGGATCCGCTCGCGGCCTTCGCGTCCTTCCGCGGCCGCGCCCCGGAGATCGAACCGCTGCTGACCCGCCGAGGACTGGTGAGCTGACCCGCATGCGCGGGAGTGGGTGCACAACCGTACACTGAGTGGCGCCAGGTCGGCGCCACGACCCGAAGCGGTCTACACCGTGACCGAGCGCGCACCGTGCGACGCGCCCGGCGAAGATCAGGTCCTCGCGGCGCCGACGGCCGGTCCCACGGAGCTATAAGGGGTTGTGCACATGGGTTCACCAGCGCGAGTGACGATCTCGTACGCGTCGGCGGCCGAGATCGAGGCCAACTACCCGCGGTGGTGCGCACTGGCGGGGATCGGCGACACTCCGCTCGGCGGCTACGGCCGGGAGCTGGCGCAGGCACAGCGGCGCGGTCTGCTCGCCTCCGCCATGGCGCCCTCGGGCGTTCGCGCGATCTCGGCGGCCGCGGGCAAGGGCGAGCTGGCCGGTGCGGTCGCCGCGCGCAGCCTGGTCCTGGTGGCCCAGTGCGATCGCGTCGTCATCGGCGGACTCTTCGCCGGGCCCGACGCCTTGGTGGTGCACCGCTTCCAGCCGTGGGGCACCGCCGCGCAGGCGCGCGCGCTCGTCGGCCTGATGAAGGTGGGCGTGCTCGCGGTGGAGCCGGAGTTCCGTGGCGCGGGCGTCGGCGCGAGCCTGCTGCGGTACGCCGCCGATCGAGCGGCCGCCGGTCGAGTCCGGCTGATGTACGGATCGTTCACCGCCGCTACCGATTTCGACCGTTTCTGCAATGACCGCGGCTTCCGAGTCCTGGGGCCGGGGCAGAGCATCGACCTGTCCCCTGTTCTCGGCGTGCCCGCGGAACTCGATCCACCCAATGGCGAACGGCTCGTCGCGACCGCCATCGGTGACGGCCCGCCGGTCGGCGCTTCCCCGAACGGCGGCGATAGCGCGCGCCCGCACTCGCCCGCCGATGGCGCGCGTCACCCGGCGTCGTAGCCGGACCTCAGACGTCTCGCACGCCGACGTGCACACCTTCGGCGATACGGAACAGGTCCACCACCGCGAGAATCTCTTCCATCGTGGCCTCGGGAAGCCCTTCGACGGTCTGGGCGAAGCGGCGCAGGGCACGGTCGGTGAATCTCGCGACTACTCCGGCGTCACCGCCGTGGCCGAGCGGCCCGTTGTCCGGACAGGGGTGTGCGAGCGACATGTCCACTCCGTTCCGCCAGCAACGTTGCCGTGCAGTAGCCATCAACCGATGATGCGAGTATCGGGCGGCGGAGCGGGCGCTGTCACTGGGCAATCGCGAGAAAGAACGACCGAAAGTTGGTTACTGGATACAAACGCCTCGTTGCGGTCGGCCGCGCGGGACCTGACCAGCAGAATACGTTGTTTCCCGTTGTGGCACAGCCCTTTTCATCCGTGACAAGGCCAACAGCCCGAGCCTGCCAGAGACGACCGTCTTCCAGCGCATCCCGAATCGGTCCGGCGGCGCGGCGAAGCAGGCGTGGTGCGACCAGCCGCGGGACCAGGCCGACGCCCATCGCGACCCCTCGCGCCTGTTCGAGGAACCCTGGGGCGACCTGACTGAGACAGATGACGCAGGGCCGCGGGTAATCGTGCCGGGGCACCCGCCTGAACCGGCCGTCCAGAATCGAACGTGAAAAACCTCGACTCGAACCGACCAGCCGGTGTTAATGTGGTGGCCGTCACAAGGCCGCTCGGCGGCACGTGGCCCGCGTGAAGGTGAACGGTTCTCTCCGGAAAACCTGGGCGGCGGTTACGAGAAGCCCAGGCGCGCAACCGTTCACGCCGCCACCGGTCGAACACCGGTGGCAGGCGCCCGTTCGGGGGACGGGCGATGCGACGCTGCCAACGCGGCAGCTGCACAGGTGGTCAGCAAGTCGGCGCGTCCGGAGACACCAGCAGGTCGGCCCCTTGGGCCCTGCCGCCGGTGCGCGCCGTGGAGTGAGGTGTCCGAATGCTCGATACCCGACCCATCACGACGAATTTCCCCGGTTCAGTCACTCTTTTCCCGAACAAGACCTCGGCGATACCCGCGCAGGCCGCCGCGAACATAGCGCGCCTGCTGCCCGATCACCCCTTGGTCGGCATCTCGGCCTGGGGACTCGACGGCTTCGAGGTCGTCGGTTGCTCGGATCGACAGGCCGCGACAGTGGAGCAGGCCCTCGTCGATTTTCCGGATTCGCCGGGCATGGACGTCATCCGGCGGCACAAAAGGATCTCGATCGCCGACCTCGCCGCGGAATCGCGTTGGCGCGCTTACTGCGCCCACCTGCGCGAACTCGACATACGGTCGCTGTACTGTCACCCGCTCGTCTCCGAGGGGCAGGTGCTCGGCCTGTTGAACCTGTACTCCCACCGCACCAACGCTTTCCGCGCGAAGGAGTGACGCGGACGCGGGGAGGGGCGCACCCCTCCCCGCGCTCCGGGAACTCGTTCACGCCGAGCCGGTGGCAATGGCGATGAGATCCGCGACGGCTCCGACCACCGTGTCGACCAGGTCGAAGATGGCGGAACCGAGATCGAGGATTTCCATCGTGTCTCCTCTTCCGTTGGGGAACAACGCAAGCCTCGCACGCGGCCGGTGATACACATCACACCGCGGCAATGACACGCCAGTGGCAGTCGGTCCAGGAGGCACGGTGACCATCTCGCACGGGCCCGATCTACGTTCACACTCCGCCGACGGCGACGGAATTCCCGCGGAAATGCCGTCGTTCTCATCCGCGCAGATCGCCAGGACGACGTTGATCGAGCGACTCGACGCCATCGTCGACAGCGACGAGCACCGAGTGCTGTTGATTTGCTCGCCCGCCGGAAGCGGCAAGACCGTCCTGCTCGCCGACTGGGCGAGCCGACTGTGGGCGCGGACGTCGCGACGACCCGCGCTCGGCTGGATCTCGGTGTCCGAGCATCCCGCGCCCGGCCTCTCGCTGTGGCAGACGCTGCGCGATCAGCTCGGTCTGCCGAACCCGCCGCAGCGCCGAACCGTCGACGCTCCCGATTTCGACGCGGCCCATCTCGTCGAGGCTCTGACCGCGCGCGGAACGCCGACGGTGATCGTCATCGATGACGCCCACCTAGTCGCCGAGCCGCTCGCACTGGCTGGGCTGGAACACTTCCTGCTGCACGCGCCGCCGACGGTCACCACCGTGGTCTCCGGTCGCTTCGATCCGCCGCTGCACTGGCATCTACTCGGGCTGACCGAACGATCGACCCGGTGGGGCGCCGCCGACCTAGCGATGACGAGCACGGAGGTCGCCGCGCTGTGCCGCGAACACCACTGCGAACTGGACGACGCCGAGCTCGCCACGGTCCTCGACCTGACCCACGGGTGGGCGGCGCTGGTCCGCATCACCGCGATGTGCCTGGTCGCGAACCCCGACCGCGCCGCGGCGCTCGGCGTCCTGGCCCGGCCGCCGCGCGCGGTGTCCGACTTCCTGGTCGGCGAGCTGATCGGCGCCCTGCCGACGTCCGTGCGGCTGTTCGTCACCTACACCAGCGTGCCCGCCTCGTTCACCGAGAAGATGGCCGACGAGCTGATCGGCGGCGGCGCCACGCACACGCTCTACGAGCTGGACCGGATGAACTTCCCGGTCAGCTCGATCGCGCGCGGCGGCGAGGTCTGGTTCAGCTACCACCCGATGCTGCGGGCGTACTTCCTCGCCGAGGTGAACCGGCTCGGCGCGCAGGCCCGCGCCGAACTGCACCTGCGGACCGCGAACGCGCTGCGCCGCGCCGGGCTGCCACGCCAGGCGCTGACCCATCTGCTCGCCGTCGGCGACCCAAGACACCTGCGCAATCTGCTCGTCGAACACGGGACGACGATGGTCCTGGACGGGGACGGCGCCGCGCTGTTCGGCGAGCTTCAGCGCGCGCGGCCGAGCATGCTGGACGACCCTTTCGTCTGGTTGCTCCGCGTCCTCGACGCGCTTTTCCACGGCAGCGCCGCCGACGCGCAGGCCTACCTCGACGTCGCCGGCTCGCGCGGCAGCCGCCCGTCGTTCGTGCCCGCGCACTGGATCGACGCGCTCACCGTGGCCGCGACGGTGGACGCGGCGGCCGCGACCGGGATGGTGGCGGGTGACCTCGCCGTGGCCGCCGTGCCGCCGACCGGCAATCCCGATATCGACTGCTATCTGGCGATTCAATCGGCCACCGCGCTGATGGTCGGCGAACAGCTCGGCCGAGCCGAGGAGGTGCTGTCCCGCGGACTGGCCCTGGCACTGCACGCGGGCCACCCGCGGCTCGCGCTGCGCGCACTGACCCGCCTGACTTTCATCGCCTGCGGACGTGAGGCCACTGCCGCGATGCGCGACCGGGCCGGTCGGGCGCTGGCTCTGGCCGCCGAGCACGGCCTGCTCGGCACACCGGACGCGGCGCAGGCCATGACCGCCGCCGGACTGGCCGCCTACCTGCGCGGCGAGGAACCGGATCCGAGCCATATCGCGGCGGCCCTGTCCCAGCACGCGGTGCAGGACGGATCCGAGAGCCCGCTCGCCGGCTGGCACGGCTACGTGGTCGGGCTGCTGCTCGCCGTCGAACAGGGCGCCGACCGGCGCACGGCCGTCGACGACCTGCGCCGCGCCACACAGCTGCTGCTCGACAAGGACACCGTCCCCGCCGCGACCGCCACCGTCGTCCCGCACGTGGTGTGGGCGCTGCTGAGCGTGTCCGAGCCATTGGCCGCGCAGCTGCTCGCCGAGCGGGGGCAGCGGCTGCTCGGCGACCTGCCCGATGTCACCGTGGCGCGCGCGGCGGTCGCCGAGGCGGCCGGGCACAGTCAGGCCGTGCTGGCGCTCGTCGAACCGTTGCTCGACGGTGCGAACGACGCGCGTCCCTCCACCCTGGTCACCGGCTGGTTGCTGTACTCGTCCGCGCAGCACGCGAGCGGCAATCGCGCGAAGGCGCGGACCGGCCTGGAGAACGCGTTGCGGCACGCCGCCGCCGATCACCTGGTCCGTCCTTTTCTCGACGTTCCGAACGCGATCGAACTGCTCGATGTCTACGCGGGCCGATGGGGTCGGCTCGACGAATTCGGTGATCTCGTCCGGCGAAATCGCAATACCGCCCGGCGCTCGACTCACCCGGCGCTGACGGATGCCGAATTGACCGTCCTCAAACACCTTCCGTCCGGCCGGACCGCGCAGCAGATCGCCGGGGATCTCGGGGTCTCCATCAATACCGTCAAAACGCATCTGCGTTCGATCTACGCGAAATTCGGTGCGAATTCCCGCGTCGCCGCGCTGGATTTCGCACGGCGCAGCGGCGTGCTCTGAGGACCCCTGCGGTCTCCGGAAATCTCATCCGCGGCGTGTGAGGCCAGCCGCGCGCTCGGCGCGCCAGACTCGACCATCGCGCAGTGGAAGGAGAGCCATGGCGGTCCTGACCAGGTACCAGTTCATCATCGACGGCGAACTGTCCGACCGCGCACTGGCCGCCTTTCCCGACCTCGACGTCGCACCGTCGCGCAGCGGCACCACCTCGCTGTTCGGACCCGTGCCCGATCCGACCGCGATGCGCGCGGTTCTCGCGATGATCGACAACCTCGGCCTGACCCTGCTGGAGATGCGCCAACTGCCGGACTGAGGTGTCAGCCCTCGGCGCTCTCCTCGCCGGACCGGAACTGCGCGCGCTTCCAGTCGCCGTAGGGTTCGTCGCGCTCACGCACCGCCTCGCGGAAGCCGACGGTGGCCGAGCGCAACTGGAAGGCGTAGCCCTCGCGGGTGTGCCGGGAGATGCCGTCGAACACGGTGCTGACCATTCCCGAGTTGGCCACGCCCTGCGCGAGCAGCGCGCTGTTGAGCGCGAGCTTGGCCATGATGAGCTGGTTGATCGGCATCCTGGCGATGCGGTCGACCAGCGCTTCGGTGCGTTCGTCGAGCTCGTCGGCGGGGCAGGATTCGACGGCCAGGCCCCATTCGGCGGCCTGCTTGCCGCTGATGCAGTCGCCGGTGAACAGCAGCCGCTTGGCGAGCTGATCGCCGAGCCGGTGCGCCCACATGCCCGCCGCCGGAATGCCCCAGACGCGGGTGGGCGGGTAGCCGATCTTGGTGTCGTCGGCGCAGATGATCTGATCGGCGAACAGCGCGATGTCGGTGCCGCCCGCCACCGCGAAGCCGTGCAGTTTGGCTACGGTCGGCTTGTTGGCGTGCAGCAGGCTGGAGAAGCCGCGGTTGAAGCGGCTCATCATCTGATAGTCGACCATCGGATCCCAGGTGCCCCAGGGATTGTGGTTGCGCGCCTGCACGGCGGGATCGAGGACCGTGCCGTCCACCGGCGCCGCGCCGGCGTCCGGTGCGAAGCCGTTCTCCGCGAAGATCGACAGGTCGTAACCGCCGCAGAAGCCCTTGCCGCGCCCGGACACCAGGATCACGTGCACGCGCGGGTCCAGATCTGCCCGCTCGACCGCCGCGGCGAGTTCGATCGGGGTGTCCGCGGTGATCGCGTTGCCGTGGTCGGGACGGTCGAAGGTGATGCGGGCGACCCGGTCGGTGACCTCGTAGGTCAGCGTCCGATACCGGATGTCGGCGGGCGCCTGTTCCCGGTCGGCGAACAGCGAGTCCTTGCCTTCGGTCAGGCCTTCGTACCAGGCGGCGGGGCGAGTACCGGCGTGGTCGGTGTAGTCGGGCAACGGGAAAGTCCCTTTCGATTGGGGGAATCAGAGCTTGGGCGTCACGCGTTCGATGATGGACCCGGTGTCGACGCCGTGCGGCAGAGTTCCGAAGACGTCGCCGTGATCGCGGCCGAGCCTGCTGGCGGCGAAGCCGTCGGCGACGGCGGGATGTCCGTAGCGCACCAGCAGCGAGCCTTGCAGCACCTGCGCCATCTCGCCGACCACACGGCGGGCGCGGTACTGGATCGTGTCGAAGTCGGCGAACTGGTCGCGCAGCGCGCCGATCGCGGCGTCGAGCCGGGCGTCCGCGCCGCGAGCCTGCTCGACCTCGTCGAAGAAGACGCCGAGTGTCTCCGGCTGTTTGGCCAGCGCGCGCAGCGTGTCGAGCGCGGCGACGTTGCCCGAGCCCTCCCACACCGACATCAGCGGCGCCTCCCGGTACAGCCTCGGCATCCGCGATTCCTCGACGTACCCGTTGCCGCCGAGGCATTCCAGGGCTTCGGCCGCGTGGATCGGACCGCGCTTGCAGACGTAGTACTTGCTGACCGCCAGCGCGATCCGGCGCAGTCGGTCGGCGGTCTCGTCACCGGCCACGGCCCGATCGGTCACCTCGGCGAGCCACAGCGCGACCGTGGTCGCCCCTTCGGCCTCCAGCGCCAGGTCGGCGAGCACATTGCGCATCAGCGGCTGGTCGATCAGGTGCGCGCCGAAGGCGCGGCGATGGGTGGCGTGGTGCACGGCCATGGCGACGCCCGCCCGCATTCCGGAGGCCGACCCCAGCGTGCAGTCGAGCCTGGTCAGGTTCACCATCTCGATGATCGTCGGGACGCCGCGGCCTTCCGCGCCGACCAGCCAGCCGACGGTGTCGTCGTACTCGACCTCGCTGCTCGCGTTGGAGTGGTTGCCGAGTTTGTCCTTCAGGCGCTGCAAGTTGAAGGTGTTGTGGGTGCCGTCGGGCAGCACGCGCGGGACGAAGAAGCACGACAGTCCGCCCGGCGCCTGCGCGAGGACGAGGAAGAAGTCCGACATCGGCGCCGAGGTGAACCACTTGTGCCCGGTGATGCGGTAGGTGCCGTCCGCGTTCGGCACCGCGGCCGTGGTGTTCGCGCGGACGTCGGAGCCACCCTGCTTCTCGGTCATCGACATGCCCGCGATCAGTCCGCGTTTGGTCGACGGCACGCGCAGACCGGGGTCGTATTCCTTGGCGACGAGCAGCGGCTCGTACTGCGCCGCGAGTTCGGGGTTGGCGCGCAACGCGGGGACTACGGCGTAGGTCATCGAGATCGGGCAACCGTGGCCCGCGTCGACCTGGCTCCACACGCTCATCTTCGCCGCGCGGACCAGGTGCGGGCTCGGGCCGCGGTCCGCCCACGGCGCGGCGTGCAGGCCGAAGCCGACCGCGTACTCCATCAACCGGTGATAGCTCGGGTCGTACTCGACCTCATCGATCCGGTGCCCGTAGCGGTCGTGGGTCCGCAACACCGGCGGGTGCGCCTCGGCCAGGTCGCCGAGCGCCTGCGCCTCGGCGCTGCCCGCGACCTTGCCGACCGCGCGCACGTCGTCGATGGCCGATTCGGCCCCCGCTCTGCGCAACGCCTCCAGGATCACCGGCTGCTCGGCCGCGTCGAAATCCACCAGCGGCGGAGCCTGATTCGTCACCTCGTGTGTGGGCATAACCGTCCGTCCTCCAAGCTATATTACAAGCCTGCGTCACGCGCCAGAGAATTGCAATACCCCGCCTCGTCCCCCGCGGTGGCCGTGCGGCGAGTGGCTAGCATCGGGGCATGGATTCGCGTGGTGCGCCGGTAAGGAAGCTGACCGCGCGGTCGGCGATCCTGAGCGCACTGCTCGGCGCGCATCCGGCCGAGGCGCCGGTCAGTTGGATCGTGCGGGTGTCGACCGGGCTCGGACTCCAGGAGTCGGCGGTGCGCGCGGCGCTGACCAGGATGGTCGCGGTCGGCGACCTGGAGCGCCGCGACAGCGCCTACCGGCTCTCGCCGCGGCTGATCGAGCGGCAGCATCGCCAGGACGAGGCCATGCATCCACCGACGGGCGAATGGGACCGCACGTGGCGGCTCGCCATCGTGACGGTCGGTGCGGACGACTCCACCGACCGGGCTGCGTTCCGGGAAGTGTTGCGCGCCAAGAAGTTCGGCGAACTCCGCGAGGGCGTGTGGACCCGGCCGGACAATCTCGGCACCGAGTTCCCCGCCGCCGCGGCGCGCCGACTGACGATCTTCACCGGCCACCCCGGCGAACCGGACAGCGAGCTCGCCGAACGGCTCTTCCAGCCGGACGACTGGGCCGACGACGCGCGACTGCTCTTGTCCGCCATGTCGGCCGCGGACTCCATCGGCGACCGGTTCGAAGTCGCCGCCGCGACCGTGCGGCACATCCTCAACGACCCGATGTTGCCCGCCGAACTGCTACCCGACCGCTGGCCGGGCCGTGAGTTGCGCGCGGCGTACCTGGATTTCCGCACGGAGTTCGCGGCGTTCGCCGAGGCGTTGATGGGGACTTCCGCGCAGCGAAGCTGAGAATCACGCGTCCGACACCGCCTCGGCGAGTTCCGCCTTGCCCTTCTCGGTCGGCTTCTCCCAGAAGCGCTCGAGCGGCGCGTATTTCGGTCCGTACTGGTCTTCGTAGACGTCGTCGTTTCGCACGATCAGCCCTCGCACCCGCTTCGGCGCGTGCATGGCGCGAACTGGGAACCGTAGTCGCGCAAGTAGATCGCGTACTCCGAGAGGTCGAGCACCTCGGTGAAGCGCCGCAGGAACTCCGAGTAGCCGTCGAACGTGTAGGAGAAGTGGGCGAGCGCGGCGCTGTAGCCGAAGCCGGGCAGGTCGGGGGCGACGGTGCGCGATCGGCCTGCGGTTCACACGAAGCGGCGATGCGTCGCGCACGCCGCGAGAATTGGCTGGTCAGCGAATGTGAGTCCTGGCATGCTTGCCGGGTGGGCACCGGGGAGATCACGGTCGAATTCGCGACCGAGCTGGAATTGTTCGTGGCCGCCGGGCTGCGCGGGGGTCCGTCGAGCGTGCGCGTCGACGGGGTGTCGACCGTGGGGCACGTGGTGGAGTCGCTCGGGGTGCCCCTCACCGAGGCGGGCGCGCTGGTGGTGAACGAACAGACGGTGGGACCTGCCTATGTGCCCAAAGACGGCGATTCGCTCGCGGTACGCGCGGTGACCCGTCCGCAACGAATGCCGGACCCGGTGCGCTTCCTGCTCGACATCCACCTCGGCACCCTGGTGCGGCGGCTGCGCCTGCTCGGTATCGACGCCGCCTACGAGAACCCCGACATCGGCGACGCCGCGTTGGCGACGCGGTCGGCGGCCGAGCGCCGCATCCTGCTGTCCCGGGATCGCGGACTGCTGCGGCGGCGCGAAATCTACGCGGGCGCATACATTTACAGCCACAAGCCGGCCGAGCAACTCGACGACGTGCTGTCCCGCTTCGCCCCTCCCCTCGCCCCGTGGACCAGGTGCACCACCTGCAACGGCCTGCTGCGCGAGACCGACAAGGCGACCGTGCTCGAGCGGCTGCCGAACCAGACCGAACAGACCTACGACACCTTCGCCCAGTGCGTCGATTGCGGCCAGACCTACTGGAAGGGCGCGCACCACGCGCGACTCGACGCGATCGTCGCGCACGCGCAGCGAAAGTTCGGTTCCTAGACCGGCACCGGCTCAGCTCGCCTCGCCGCGGTAGGCCTCGCCCGCGACGAGCAGATCCCGCAGTCGCGCCGCGGGATCGAGTTCGATGCCGAGGGCGCGCAAGCGATGATCGATCAACAGCCACGCCTCGGCGGTCAGCTGGTCGACCAGCGTCTCCCTGGTGCTCTCGCGGTGCGTCAGCCACCAGCGCACGGAGGCATCGATCAGCCCGAGCAGCGCGATGATGAGCCGTTCCGCCGCGGCTCGGTCCGAACCGAAGCGCGGGATGTATCGCGTTGCGGCGATGAAGATCTCGGAGGCGAAGGCGCTGCCGCCGATGCGTGGTTCGTCGTTGCCGCTGCGATAGTTGCGCTCCACGAGGAAGCGGTACAGATTCGGATGCTCCCCCGCCCAGGCGACGTGTTCGGCGATGGGCGCGCGGATGACGTCGATCGGCGTCCCGTCGACGTCGAAGGTGGCGCGGATGCGCGCGGTGAGCTCGGCGTGCGCGTGCCGCGCGACGGCGCGATCGAGTTCTTCCTTGCCCGCGATGTGCCGGTAGACGTGCGTGCGCACCAGCCCGGCGCGGTCGGCGATCTGCCCGATCGAGGCATCGGGCCCGTGCTCCTCGATCGCCGCGACGGCGGCCGCGACGAGCGCGCGGCGCCGTTCGTCGCCGCCGGGCCCGCGCGCGCCCGAGCGGCGGGTTTCGGCGGTGTCGGTCCAGCCCTGTCGTCCCACGCGGCTCACCGTATCCGACCTCCACGGGCGCTGTATCCGATCCGTGCGGCCGCTCGAGATTCCGTCTTGTCCCAGCGCAACCGATGGTACACACTGTACCCGTAAACACTGGTCACAAGTATTGCTAGTAATACGCCGAGCCTAAGGAGTCTCGATGGCCGCCTACCGGTCGTGTTGGATGAACGACGACCTGGACGCGCTGCGCGACCTCGCGCGCGCCTTCTTCGAGAAGGAAGTCGCGCCCAACGTCGACAAGTACATCGCCCAGCACCACGTCGACCGCGACCTGTGGAACAAGGCGGGCGAACTCGGGTTGCTCTGCCTGTCCATCCCGGAGGAGTACGGCGGTGGCGGCGGCACCTTCGCGCACGAGGCCGTGCTGATCGAGGAACAGGCCAGGGTTGTCGACACCGCGTGGGGCCAGAGCCTGCACAACGGCATCGTCGCGCACTATCTGCTCGCCTACGGCACCGAGGAGCAGAAGCGGCACTGGCTGCCGAAGATGGCCAGCGGCGAGGTGGTCGGGGCGATCGCGATGACCGAGCCCGGCACCGGCTCGGACCTGCAGAGCGTCAAGACCAAAGCGGTCCGCGACGGCGACGAGTACGTCGTCAACGGCTCCAAGACCTTCATCACCAACGGCGCACAGGCCGACCTGATCATCGTCGTGGTCAAGACCGACACCTCCCAGGGCGCGGCGGGCATCAGCCTGGTGCTCGTCGAGGCGGACCGCCCCGGCTTCCGCCGCGGCCGGGTGCTGGACAAGATCGGCCAGAAGGGCCAGGACACTTCCGAGCTGTTCTTCGAGGACGTGCGCATCCCGGTGAGCAACCTGCTCGGCACGCAGGAGGGCCAGGGCTTCGTCCAGCTCATGCAGCAGCTGCCGCAGGAGCGCCTGATCATCGCGGTCGGCTCGGTGGCGGGCATGGAGACCGCGCTGGAGCACACGCTGCGCTACACCAAGGAGCGCGAGGCGTTCGGCCGCCCGGTCTTCGGCTTCCAGAACACGAAGTTCAAGCTGGCCGAGGTCGCCACGGAGGCGAAGATCGCGCGCGTCTTCACCGACGACTGCATCGCCAAGCACATCGCGGGCGAACTCGACATCCCGACCGTGGCGATGGCGAAGTGGTGGACCACCGACAAGGCCATGTCGGTCGCCAGCGAGTGCCTCCAGTTGCACGGCGGCTACGGGTACATGACCGAATACCCGATCTCGCGCATGTGGGTGGACAACCGGGTGCAGATGATCTACGCGGGCACCAACGAGATCATGAAGGAGATCATCGCCCGGTCACTGTGAGCCGCAGCCTTTGCTTCGCAGTTCGATTGCGATGCAAAGGTTTCCACAGCGGCGCATGCCTGCGGGCGGGCGGGCGGTCACCGGCGGAGCCGCCGGGTGTCGCCGCCCGCCCCGCGGATCCACCGGGTGCGCGGCCGTCGGCTACCGGGCGTCTCCGACCGGCTCCGCGCAGGCCGTCCCCGTCCGGTGCTCGGCCGCGAGTTCCGGCGCGCGCTGCGCGTTCGATCGGTGCGCCGCGATTCGCCAGGCGCTGCGCTGGGATCCCGCGCCGAGGCGTTTGGCCCACGAGGAACCAGTGGCGGCGATCTCGGCGGCGGTAGCGGGCGCTACCTCCGTGATCGTCAAACCGTGCGCCGTGTAGGGTCCGGCGAGACCGCGCAGGTCGTTCTCATCGATCGGCGGCAGACCGGAACCGCGATCGTGCTCGATGACCGATACGAGGATCGACAGTGCAGCGCCGGGCTTCAGCAACCGGGCGAGACCCGTCACGACGACCGGATCCGCGGTTACCACGCCGCGCAGCAGCGAACCCCACGGGAAGTACACGGTCACCGCGTCGGCGACGCCGTCCAGTTCCGTGGGCAGGCGCTCGGCGGCGGCCACCACGAACAGCGCGTTCGCGAGCTTGCCGCGCGCGGCCTTGCGGGAGGCTTCGAACATGCCCGCCGCGTTGGCGTCCACGCCGATCACCAATCGGCGGGGGTCGGCGGCGGCCGCGGCGAGGACCGCGCGTCCGTCGCCGGTACCGAGGTCGATCCGGACCGCCGAATGGCGTCCGATCAGCTCTCGGGCTTAACCGATGTCCACATCGCGGATCTTCTTGCCGCTGACCATTCGCATGGGCGCGACAGTAACCGGACGCGTCCGGCGGCGCATCCGAATTTCCGGCGGGCGGTTCAGCCGCGCGCCGCGATCCTGGCCTGCACCTCGGGGCGGCGCAGCGGCGGCACCGACTTCGGCGGCACCTTGCGGTCCGGCAGCTCGGCGAGCAGGCGGGTCGTCACCGCGGCGATGTCGGCCACCGCGGCCTCCACAACCGGACGCGTCGCGGCGGAGACGCTGGAGATGCCCGCGACCTTGCGCACGTACTGCAGCGCCGCCGCCTGGATCTCCTCCGGTGTCGCCGCGGGCTCCAACCCGCGCAGGGCTGTGATGTTTCGGCACATGCTTCGAGGCTACCGAGGTGGGGTGACATCGTTCCCCGCTCCACCGCACGCTCCCGCGTAAGGTCGGAACGGTCGGTTCGGGAGAGGGCGTGTCCCGCTCCGCCACGGCCATGCGCGGCTGTCGGCGGGCTCCGTTCGGTTGGTCGAGAGGGCTTCGCGGTGATCGTTGTGGTGGTACTGATCGGCGTCGCGGTGCTCGCGGTCTTCGCCGGGCTGCACTGGTATCTGTGGCGGCGCCTGGTACGAGACACGACCGCACCGGGGTCGGCCGGGCGGCGGCTCGGGACCGCGGTGCTGGTGACGGCCCCGCTGTTGCTGCTCGGCGCGTTCTTCGCCGAATCGGCCGGACTGCCGTTCCCGCTGGTGCGGGCCATCGCGTGGCCGGGCTATTTCTGGGGCGCGCTGTTCGTCTACCTCTTGCTGGCGCTGCTGGCGGGCGAGGTACTGCGGCCGGTGCTGCTGCGCCTGTTCGCGCGCGAAACCGGAATGAACACAGCCACTTCGACCGAGCAGAGAGAAGAGGCCCCGGAAGCTCCTGGCACGGCGACGGAGAAGATGCCGGAATGCGTGGCCGCACCGAACACTCCGGTGCGGCAGGGACAAGAATCCGGCGACACACCAAGCACTCCGCTCGGAGCCGGTGAACTCCTCGCTGCGGCTTCGAGTGGCGAAAAGCGCTCGGCACCAAGTCCTTCGACAGCGCGAGGCCGAGACTCCGCACCGATCTCGCGGCGAATCTTCGTCTCCCGCGCAATCGCTGGAACCGCCGCGCTCACCGCGGCGACAACCGTCGGCGTCGGCGCCCACGGGGTGCTGAACGGACCGCAGGTCCAGCGGCTGACCATCCCGCTGGCCAAACTCCCCCGCTCGGCCGATGGATTCCGGATCGCCGTGGTCAGCGACGTGCACCTCGGCCCGATCCTCGGCAGGGGTTTCGCCGAGCGCGTCGTCCGCACGATCAACGACACTCAGCCCGATCTCATCGCGGTGGTCGGCGATCTGGTGGACGGCAGCGTAGAGCACCTGCGCCACGCCGTCGAACCGCTCGCCGGTCTACGCGCCAGGCACGGCGCGTACTTCGTCACCGGCAACCACGAGTACTTCTCCGGCGCGGAGGAATGGATCGAGCACGTGCAGGATCTGGGACTGCGCCTGTTGGCCAACGATCGGACCGAGCTGCCCGGCTTCGACCTCGCGGGCGTCAACGACGTGCAGGGCGAACAGGTCGGGCAGGGACCGGATTTCGGCAAGGCGCTCGGCGACCGCGATCCGGCCCGCACGGCAGTGCTGCTGGCGCACCAGCCGATCCAGATCCACGACGCCGTCGCGCACGGCGTCGACCTCCAACTCTCCGGGCACACCCACGGCGGCCAGCTCTGGCCGGGGAATCTCCTTGCGGAACTGGCGAATCCGACCGTCGCGGGGCTCGAGCGCTACGGCGACACCCAGCTGTATGTGACGCGCGGCGCGGGCGCCTGGGGTCCGCCCGTTCGAGTCGGCGCGCCCTCCGACATCACCGTCGTGGAGCTGGCCGCCACGCGAGCCTGACGTCCTGCGGGAATCGGCGGAGGACTACCCCGTCACTGGATCTCGAGACCGCCCGCGCCGTCGGCGCTGATACCGGCGAGTGTGCGGAGGACCGCGAGGGCGCCGTCGTGGCCATCGGGAGCCACGACGGAGAACAGGAGTCGTTGCACTTCGTCGGCTTTCGGCAGGAGCTGGGCGTACTCGCGGCGGCCGGTGCGGGTGAGGGCGATCCGGCGTTCGCGTTTGTCGGCCGGGTTGACCGACCGTTTGATCAGATTCTTCCGTTCGAGCACACCGGCGGATTGCGCCATCGTCGAAGTGTCCGTGCTGATTCGTACGGAGACCTCGTGCTGGGTCAGCGGCCCCTGCGCATAGACGACGTTGAGAATGGCGAACTGAGTTGGCGTGATCGAATCCCCGACGGTGGCGTGCCAGAGTGCGTTGTGGCGTTGATAGAGCAATCGGATCAGATGTCCAGGTGTATCCGCGAACACGTGGGGCACCAGCCGCGAGGTCAGTGATTCCATCCGCCGATTAGACCACGATCCGAGCCGCTGACACGGCCGATCTAGTCGTTCGTCCAATATCTTTGCGGCCGATTTCCGCCACACCCATACGTGTACGTACTATCCACCACCGAGGCGGTAAAAAGCGAAATACGTTGTACGCCAGTACATTTCGACGGCGAACCGAGTCACTCCACGGCGCGTGCCCCTGTTTTCAGGGTTGTCGCCGTACAGCGCGCTGGTGTAGCGTTCGAAATCGGTGCGGGAAGCGGCGTCGGATCGACGGGGGTCGCAACGAATTCGCTGCCTTGGGGATCTACGTACGTGTATCGATTGCCGGACTACGGGGGTATTCGACAACTCGTGATCGAAATTCATACCGCTGGATAACTGCTTTATCTGGGTGCTCACCGACAACTCCGACCGGCGCCGTCACAAGCGGCAGGTCGAGCGTAAAAACGCGCGATCAATCGCGTCCGAAGAATCGGCCGGACCGCGAAACAGGGTTGACGAATAATCAAAGGAACCAGAGCATGACCGCCTCGAAAACAATCGACATCGAGAGACTCGACCACGAGCTACGGCCCGAACCCCGGTCGGCACCGTCCGCGCTTCCGCGACTGCTCGGCGTAGCCACCGCCAATCCGCCCGACCGCTACAGCCAACGCGAACTCGTCGACCTGTTGAACATCACCGACGCCAAGATCCGCGGCGTCTTCCTCAACGGCGGAATAGAGACGCGGTACCTGACCTTGCCGCCTCGCGATCGAGATGGCGCGTTCCGCGTCGAGACCCAGGGTGAACTGCTGGCCAAGCACCGGACCCAGGGCGTACGGACCGGTGCGGCCGCGGTCCGCGCGTGCCTTCGTCGCATCGGCAGCGATATCCGCGACGTGCGTTATCTGGTCGCCGTCACCACCACCGGTTTCCTGACACCCGGATTCAGCGCGCTGCTGATCGACGAGCTGGGGCTGGACCCGGATACGGCCCGGCTCGACGTAGTCGGAATGGGATGCAACGCGGGCCTGAACGGCCTTGCCGCCGTGGCGAATTGGGCGGCAACACATCCGGACGAGCTGGCGCTGCTGGTCTGCGCGGAGGCGTGCTCGGCGGCGTACGTGTTCGACGGAACGATGCGTACGGCGGTTGTCAACAGCCTCTTCGGCGACGGGGCCGCGGCGTTGGCGGTCCGATCGGGCGGCGACACCGGCGCGCCTGGTGGCCCAGGCTCGGCTCCCGCCCCCGCGCTGTTGACGACCAGCAGCTACATGATTCGGCACGCGGTCGGCGCGATGCGCTACGACTGGGACGAGGACGCCGGGAAGTTCAGTTTCTACCTGGACAAAGAAGTGCCCTACGAGGTCGGCGCGCACGCGGAGATCGTGATCGACAAGCTCTTGCGCGGTACCGGATTGCGGCGCAGGGACATCGCGCACTGGACGGTGCACTCCGGCGGCAAGAAGGTCATCGACGCGGTGAAGATCAACCTCGGTCTGACTTCCAACGACCTGCGGCACACCTCCAGCGTGATGCGTGATTTCGGCAACCTCTCGAGTGGTTCGTTCCTGTTCTCCTATCAACGGCTGCTCGAGGAGGGCAAGGTTCGGCGCGGCGACCACGGTGTGCTCATGACCATGGGCCCCGGTTCGCAGATCGAGTCCGCGCTTCTCCAGTTCTGAAGCAGTCCAAGTCGATTCGACTCCAGGGGGTTTTCGATGACCAGTTACGAATCCACTACTCACGTACTGCCCGCGGTGATCTCCGCCGACCAGCCGCTGACCGAGGAACTACTCGCAGCGGTATCCGCGATCGCGGTGCGCGCGGAGGACGCGCCGCCGGACAAGCCGCACACCGTGGTCCTCTATGTCACGGGAACCCGCTCGGGGCAGCAGTTCTCGTGGCCCGGCCCGGTGGATATCGGCGTCGTCGGCAAGTGGGAAGCCGCGCTGCGCCGACTCGAACAGGCGCCCGCGCCGATCATCGCCGTCGTCGACGGGGACGCCTACGGACCCGCCGCGGAACTGCTGCTCGTCGCCGACTACCGCATCCTCCGGTCCGGCAGTGTTTTCGGTTTCGCCGCCACCGCTCTGGGCGTCTGGCCGTCCATGGCGCTGCATCGCCTGGTCGCCCAATACGGCGCCGGTCCGGCGCGGGCACTCGCCGTGCAGGGCCGCACACTCTCGGCCGCCGAGGCGCACGCGCAGGGTCTCGTCGACGCGGTGATCGATCACGACGCTCGATCCGAGACCACGACAGTGCAAGCGGGACTCAGGTTGTTCGAGTCGACCGCCGGTACGGAAATCGCGATCCGCCGCCGGCTGCTGCTCGACGCGACCACCACGCGTTTCGAGGACGCGCTCGGCGCGCACCTGGCGGCCGCCGACCGGTCGCTGCGGCGTCTCCGGGCGGCGTCGTGACCACCCCGCGCTCACCGTTCACCGGAGAACTCGCCCACGACAGCGCCGTGTTGCGGAACGCCGCCGCCGAATGCGACCGGACGCTGCACGAGCTCGGTCCGGTCGCGGAGCGAGACGCCGACCGGGCCGCGCGGGCGGAACGAGCCCATCGGGCGGTGCGCACGCTGCGCCGGGCATTCCTGCGCAGGCACGTGTCCGCGGTGTACCGGCGGGCGACCGACGATCTGCGCGACTCGCCGCGGCTGACCGATCTCGCGGCCGCGGCGACCGCCCGGTTCCCCGGCCTGTTGCCCGAGCCCGCGCGGCTAGCCGCCGACGCCGCGGTCGTCCAGGCACACAAGGAAGGGTGGGAGATCGATCAAGGAATCTTCTTCCACGCGGTCTTCGCCGATCCGGTCGCGGGCGAGCACCTGCTCGACGCCATGCGCCGACCGACGCTCGCCGCCGCTGTACTCCTGCCTGAATACGAGGCGACCGGCCGGGTGACGCTGCCCGCGGTGACGTTGACCCGCTCCGGGCACACCGCGACACTCACGATGACCAACGTCCACTGCCTCAACGCCGAGGACAACCAGCACGTCGCCGACATGGAAACCGCGGTCGACCTGGTGCTGCTCGACCCGAGATCCAAGGTCGGCGTCGTGCGCGGCGGCGAGATGACCCATCCCCGCTATCGCGGCAAGCGCGTGTTCAGCGCGGGCATCAATCTCGCGGAGCTGCACGGAGGCAAGATCTCCTACCTCGAGTTCCTCCTCGGGCGCGAAACCGGCTATATCGCGAAGATTCTGCGCGGACTCTCCGACGACGGCGACGACTGGCCGCCCGCACCGCGCACGAAACCGTGGGTCGCCGCGGTGGACACGTTCGCGATCGGCGGCGGCGCACAACTGCTGCTCGTCTTCGACCGCGTGATCGCCGCCGCCGACAGCTACTTCAGCCTCCCCGCCGCACAGGAAGGGATCGTGCCGGGCGCGGGCAACCTGCGGCTCGGGCGCGCGGCGACATCGCGGGTTTCGCGCGAGGTGATCCTGTGGGGCAGGAAGATTCGCGCCACCGAACCCGACGCGCGCTACATCTTCGACAGCGTCGTCGAACCCGGCGAACTCGACACCGAAATCGCCAGGGCCGCAGAACAACTCGATGCCGATGCGGTGATCGCGAACAAGCACATGATCGTAACCGCCGAGGAATCGCAGGACGCGTTCCGCCGCTACATGTCCGAGTTCGCGCTGCACCAAGCGCTGCGGCTCTACGGCCAGGATGTGCTGGCGAAAGTGTCCCGGTTCGGTGCCGCGGCGAAACCCGAGGTCGGAGCGCGGCGGTGACGCTCGGGGACCTGTCCACCGTGGTCTATCGCAAGCAGGGCCGTGTCGCCACCGTGGAACTCGACCGGCCCGAAGTCCTCAACGCGATGAACCTGCGAATGCACGCGGAGCTGGCGCGGGTATGGGATGACATCGAACGCGACGACGACATCTGGGTGGCCGTCCTCGGCGGCCGCGGCGGGCGCGCGTTCTCGGTCGGGCAGGACCTGAAGGAACTGGCCGAGCGCGATACCCGTGGCGAAGGGCACTCGACGTTCGGCAGCGCGGGCAAACCCGGGTATCCCCGCATCACCGAGCGGTTCGGATTCGCCAAGCCGCTCGTGGCCAAGGTCGCCGGATACGCGCTCGGCGGCGGCTTCGAACTGGCACTCGCCTGCGACATCGTGATCGCCGCCGACACTGCCGAATTCGGGCTCACCGAGGCCAGACTCGGCCTGATCCCCGGCGCGGGAGGGGTGTTCCGGCTGCCGCGCCAAGCGCCCTATCGGATCGCGCTGGGCCACTTGCTGACCGGGCGGCGAATGAGCGCCGCACGCGCCGCCGAGCTCGGGCTGGTCAACGAGGTCGTTCCCGTCGCCGACCTGGACGCGAGAACCGAAACCTGGGTGGCCGACATCCTCGCTTGCGCGCCGCTGTCGGTGCGTGCCATCAAGCAGGCTGCCGTCGCGTCGCTGACGACGCCGCTGCCGGACGCCTTCACCGCCACCTACCACTGGGAAACGTTGCGCGCCAACTCCGGCGACGCACAGGAGGGCCCGCGCGCGTTCATCGAGAAACGACCGCCCAACTGGACCGGTCACTGAACTACCGACCAGCCCCGGAACCGATCTGCCAGAAACAAAGGACCTATGAGTTCACCGACATCGCCCCGGCTCGGCCGCGACATCATCTTCGACTACCTGCGCGAGGTGGGCATCGAGTACGCGTTCGGCGTGCCGGGCACCCACGAAATCCCGCTGCTCGACGGAACGACCATTCCCGAGAACGGTGTCGAGTACGTACCGTGTCTGCACGAGAACATCGCCCTCGGCGCCGCCATGGGCTACGCGCGCATGTCGGGACGCCCCGGCGCCGCGATCGTGCACATCACCCCCGGCACGGCCAACATCATCGGCAACCTGTACAACGCCTACCGATCCAACATCCCGCTCATCGTGTTCTGCGGACAGCAACACAGCGATCTGCTAGTCCAGGAACCGATCCTGGCCTCGGATCTCGTCCACACGGCCGAGCAATACACCAAGTGGGCCTACGAGATCCGCAGCGTCGACGAGCTGCCGCTGGTCCTGCATCGCGCGTTCAAGGAACTCCTGGTCCCGCCGTTCCGGCCAGTATTCGTTTCGCTGCCGTGGAACTTCCTGATCGAGGCGCCCGCCATGCAGCAGCGTGGCCGGGTGACTCGCGTCGCGCACAAGGTGGCGGGCGATCCGAACGGCATCGCGGCCGCCGCCGAGCAGCTCGCGCGGGCGAAGAACCCGGTGGTTCTGGTCGGTGACGGCGTCGGCGAGGCCGATGCCTGGCCGGAGATCGAGCGACTGTCGCGAATATTGGGCGCCGCGGTCTACTCGGAGAACCAAGCCAGCCGGATGAACTACCCGAACGACCTGCCGCATTGGCAGGGGGAACTAGTGCCCACCCAAGACGGTGTGCACATGCAGCTGGCCGACTTCGACACCATCTTCCAAATCGGGGTGAACTCCCAGGCGCAGATCCTGGTGTTCCGCTGGGAGAAGGGCCCGATCATCCCGGCCGAGCTCACACAGGTGACCTTGCACAACGACCCGTGGGAGATCGGCAAGAACGCCTACGCCGAGGTCGGCGTGCTCGGTGACGTCAAACGCACCCTGCCGCTGATCATCGATGCTGTCACCGGCCACGCGCAGTACGACGAAGCCGCTGTCGCACAACGTAATCGGCGGGTCGTCGAACTGGACTCCCGCCGCGACGAGGAATTCACCGCCGCCGCGGCCACCGCACTGAGCAAGGAGCCGATCCCCGACCACGTTGTGCCGATGGTGCTGGCCGAAGTGCAGAAGACCCTCGGCAAACCCCTCACGGTGATCAACGAGGACTTCGCGATCTCCGCCGCGATTCAGAAGGCGATCGCCTACGACATCCCCGACGCGTACTTCTGCACCTCCGGCGGCTCGCTCGGGTTCTCGCTGCCCGCGTCCATCGGCATCTCGCTCGCCCTCGGCGACCGGCGCTACGTCGTGACGATCGTCGGCGACGGTTCCGCGCTGTTCCACACCAATTCGTGGTGGACCATCAGCAAGTTCCAGCTTCCGGTGCTGTACCTGGTGATGAACAACCACGAATACAAGACCCTGATGACGGGGCTGTCCGCGATCGGGCAGATCTACGGTTGGCAGCCGACCAACGACGCCTGGTACCTGCGGTTGGGTCGCCCGGCCCAGGACTTCGCCGAGATCGCCGCCTCCTTCGACATTCCGGGCGAGGTGGTGACCAAGACCGGCAAACTCCGCGACGCGCTGGAACGCGGATTCGAGTCGCTCGACAACGGCGAACCGTACGTCGTCGACATCCGCATCGCGTCCTCGCCCGCGCCGCCCATCGACATGCTGCTGGCCGACAGGCCCGACATCGATCCGGTGCTGATCGACCGGCTCCAGGCGATGGGTCCGCCGTGATCCGCGCCGAACACCCGAATCCGCCACACCAGCGAACGAAGAAGGACGACCGATGACCGACGCGCAGCCGAGTTCCATACCGCTGAACCGCCGCACCCTGCTCGGCGGCGCGGCCGTCGCCGCGCTCGGAGCGGCGGGCATCGGCGGGTTCCTGTTCGCCGAGAACCGCATCGGTCCGTGGCGACTGACCGCGCGCAGCGTGGTGGACCGACTACAGGAAACCGCGGGCGGCTCCTTCCCCGGCTGCCGCCGCAACCATGCCAAAGGGGTGGCCGTCGCCGGATACTTCGAGAGCAACGGCAGCGGTGTCGAGCTGTCGAAGGCTTCGGTGTTCCATGCCGGTCGCTATCGCCTGACCGGACGGTTCTCCCTCGCGGGCGGCAACCCGCATATGCCCGACGCGCCGACCGCTCCGCGCGGACTCGGGCTGCGGCTGTTCCTGCCCAGGGGCGAGGAGTGGCGGATGGCGATGATCAACGTGCCGGTTTTCCTGGACGCCACCGCGCAAGACTTCTACGACCGAACCCTGGCGTTCGCCCCGGACCCGGCCACCGGCAAGCCCGACCCGGCCACGATGAAGCAGTACCTCGAGAGGCACCCGAAAACCGCTGCCGCGCTGGGCATCGTCGAGCAAGGCGCGCCGGCGCCGACTTTCGCCGCCTCGGCCTTCTTCGGACTCAACGCGTTCCGGTTCACCGACGGCGACGGCAGCACCGTCTCCGTACGCTGGCGGCTCGAACCGGACGGTCCGCCTCCGGCGACCGGACCTGGCGGCGGTGACAGCGCCCTTTTCGACGGCCTCGTCGCCGACCTGAAGGCAGGGCCGCTGCGCTGGCAGCTCGTCGTGATCGTCGGGGAGCCAGGCGATCCCACCGACGACGCGACCCGGATGTGGCCGAACGACCGCCGTGCCGTGCACGTCGGCACGGTCGTGCTGGACCGCGTCGACACCGAATCGGCCGACAACGTCCAGGACGTCAACTTCGATCCGCTGGTGCTGCCCAACGGAATCGAGCCCTCCGACGATCCGCTGCTGCAAGCACGCTCCGCGGCCTACAGCGAGTCCTTCCGTCGCCGCGCCGGCGAAGCCAAACCCACCGGCGCGGTGGTGGTGCGAAAGGTCTGACGACGATGACGCTCGACCAACTCAAGCGCGATACCACCCGATTCGGCCACACCGCCCGGGTACTGCACTGGCTCATGGCCGTCCTGATCCTGGCGATGCTCGGCATCGGCGCGGCGATGGTCGGCTATCTCGGCGACTACAGCCGGTTGCTGAGCTGGCACAAGACCATCGGCTTGGCGATCCTGGCGCTGGCCGTGATTCGCATCGCCTACCGCGTCCGTCGCAGGCCGCCACCCCAGATCGACACCATGTCCCGCCCGGAACGACTCGTCGCGACCGGCTCCGAAATCCTCATGTACGCGCTGTTTCTGCTCCAGCCGATCGTCGGGTGGGCGCTGGTGTCGGCGTCCGGCGTCCCGAACCGTGTGCTCGGCAACCTGCGTGTTCCCGCGATCGCCCCCGCCGATCCCGAGCTGTACGCGTTGTTGCGCACCGCGCACAGTGCGCTGGCCTACCTGCTTCTGTTCGCGTTGACCGCGCACATCTGCGCGGTCCTGTTCCACGCGTTGGTCTTACGCGACGGACTGCTTCGTCGCATGACCTTCCCGTACCGCCGGTAGATGAGCGGTGCGGTCCGGCCGGTCACCGGGATCGTGCTGGCCGGTGCGACCCTGCGGGCGCCGTTGACCTGCGTCGGACCGCTGGTACCGGCCATCGCCCACGACACCGGGCTGTCGGCCGCGACGGCGGGACTGCTCACGGCGCTGCCGCTGCTGATTTTCGCGGCGGTGCCCGCGGTGGTGTTACACACCGTGCATCGCGGGGCCGAACAGCTCGTGCGGCTCGCCTTGGCCGCGCTGCTGCTGGGGATCGTGCTGCGCTCGATGCCCGGCTCGTCGGGTCTGTTCGCCGGGACCGTGGTCATCGCGGCGGCGATCGGGTACGCCAACGTGCTGCTGCCCGCGATCGTCCGCGGCACCGTCCCCGCGGCGCGGATCATGACGGTCACCGCGGGCTACATCGCGGCGATGACCGCGGCGGCCGCCGTGTCGTCCGGGGTCGCGGTGCCCCTGGCCGAAAATCTGCCTGGCGGATGGCGTTCCGCGCTCGCCGCGGGAACGCTGCTGGTGATTGCCGCTCTACGGGCGTGGCCGATCACGGGATCCGCGCCGATGCCGCGGCCCGCCGCCCGCGTGCCGATGCCATGGAGCTCGGCGCTGGCCTGGCAGGTCAGCATATTCATGGGGCTGCAGGCGCTGGGGTTCTACACCACGCTCGCGTGGCTGCCGAGCGTGCTGCACGACAACGGGATATCGCCGCGCGCGGCCGGATTCGCGCTGTTCGCCGTCCAGATCCTCGGTCTGGCGGCCATCAACGCGATGCCGTGGCTGGCCCGCACGGTCTCGGCCAAACGGCGCCTCGCGGTGGCGGCCAGCGCGGTCGAAGCCACGGGGTTCCTGCTGCTGGCGCTCGCGCCCGGCGCGACGCCATTGGCGATCGGTCTGCTCGGCATCGGGTCCGGGGCCTGCCTCGCTTCGGCGATGGCATTCCAGAGCGAACGAGCCACCGACGCGGGCGACGCCACCGCCCTCGCGGCCATGGCCCAAACCGTCGGCTTCGCCCTCGCCGCCCTCGGACCGGTCCTCCTCGGCGTCCTCCGCGACCACACCCGAAGCTGGGGTCCCGCCCTGCTCGCCCTCGCCGCCGCCACGGCCCTGCAGGCGTTCACAGCCGCGGGCGCGGGACGCCAGAAAACCGTGCGGCACTAGGCGTACCCGGGCACTCCCCTGCTACCGGCCCGGGCGGCGAATCACGCTGCGACGCTGTGTAATCCGACCGTCGCGGGGCTCGAGCGGTACGGCGACACCCAGCTGTACGTGACGCGCGGCGCGGCGGCTGGGGTCCGCCCGTGCGGGTCGGCGCGCCCTCCGACATCACCGTCGTAGAGCTGGCCGCCGCACGTGCCTGACACACCGCCGTCGGGGATGGCGCGTCGCCGAGGAAACCCCGCGCACCGCACGGACGAGGTATACGATTCGGCAGGCGCCGCGAAAGGCACGCGGCGCGAGGATCGATGGAGGACCACGTGTCCGATGTGTTCGACCCTGTCGCGACCGATCTCGGCGCGAACGGTGGCGGGGCTGGACTGCTCTCGGAGCTGGTGGAGCACCTCAGACAGAACAGGACGGCGCTGCGCGAGGAGTGGGCGCGGCTGATCACCGAGGCTCAGCTGCTGACCGCGATGACCGCCGAGGAGATGTTCTCCGAGGTCACCTCGGTCTACGACAACTACGTGGCGGTGCTGGCGACCGGCTCGGTCGAGGCGCTCCAGGACTACGCGCGCGACCTGTCCGAGCGCATCATCCCGCGCGGGGTCGAGACCGACGAAGTGCTCGGTATCGTGCTGCTGCTGCGAGATGTGCTGGCTCGCTCGCTGTTCGAGAAGTACCAGTCCGATTTCGACCTGTTGAACCGGGTGCTGGACGCCTACGAGCCCGCGGCAAACCGCATCGCGAGCACCGTGGCGATCTCGTTCGTCGAGGAACGCGAGCGCATCATCCGCCAGCAGCAGGAAGCCATTCGCGAGCTGTCCACCCCGGTGCTCCAGGTTCGCGAGCAGCTGCTGATCCTGCCGATCATCGGCGTGCTGGACGGTCAGCGCGCGCGCCAGCTCACCGAACAACTGCTGCGCGCGATCAGGAACAACCGTGCAAAGGTGGTCGTCATCGACATCACCGGTGTGCCGACGATCGACTCCACCGTCGCCAACCACCTGGTGCAGACCGTCGACGCCTCCGGCCTGATGGGCGCCAACGTGATCATCACCGGCCTGTCCTCGGAGATCGCGCTGACCCTGGTCACCATCGGCCTGGACCTGTCGAAGATGAACGCGGTCGGCGACCTGCAAGGCGGTATCGAGGAAGCCGAACGCCTGCTCGGCTACGAGGTGAGCCGCAGCGGCGAGCAGGCGGCGCCCGCGAACTGACCGGTCGCGGTCAGCCATCCCCGTCGCGGCCGTAACCGAGCCGCACGTCGTGCACGGCCTCGCCGCCCGACACCGTCACCCGGCTGGTCACCGGCGGATATCCGCGCGCGACAACGGTGTACTGCCCCTCCGCCAGGTCGGGGACGACGTACCTGCCGTCGGCGTCGGTGCGCGCGGTGGCCGTCAGATCGCCCGCCATGTCCAGCAGCATGATCTGCACATCGGGCACCACCCGGCCGTCGGCCAGCGCCGATCCCGCGAGCACGGCGTTGGGTTCCATGTCGATGTCGTGGCGGAGCAGGCCGCTGTCCGGCACGGTGAGCGTGGTCGCGTGCGGGCGCATGTGCTCGGCGAGCGCGACCATCGTGTAGGTGCCGGAGACCACCCCGTGGCAGACGAAGGCGCCGTCGTCCGCGGTGACCGTCGCCCCGACGACCTCGCCGTGCCGATCGGTCAGCGTCACGGTGGCGCCGCCGAGCGGTTTGCCGCTGACCGCCGATCTGACCGTTCCGGAGACGGTGCCCGACCCCATCAGCTTCACGTCGAGTTCCTGCGGCCAGGAGCCCGCCACGACGCTGACCGCCGTCGGTTGGTGCCCGGCCGCTGCCGCGATCAGCACGTAGGTGCTCGCGTCGGGCACGTCGATGGAGTAGCCGCCATTGGCGTCGCCCACGGCCCTGGCGACCTGACGTCCGCCCTTGTCGATCAGCGTCAGCGCGGCCTCGGGCACCGGATGCCCGTCCTCGTGCTGGATGCGGCCGAACAGCGAGCGGGATTCCGCCGCGGCGGCGAGCACCGGTTCCGGTTCGGAGAAGACCTCCGCCGCGCCCGCCCAGACCTGCGACTCCTCCCAGCTCGACGAACCGTCCGGACCCGGCTCGGGCACGATCGGATCGTCTTGCAGTGGAATCTCTTTCATGAACATCAGCACAACGCCCGCCAGCACCGCGACCGCCGCGGCGACGTAGAACACGCCCGCCATCGCGTCGGTGAAGCCGATCAGGATCGGCGCGCGCAGGTCCTCGGGCATGGCGGCGAGTTCGCCGGTGTCGCTCTGCAACTCGCCGAGCCGGGCGGTGTCGAAGCCCTCCGGCAGTTGCCCGCCGAAGGCGTCGACGATCCGGCCGGGCAGCAAGTTGAACAGGATGGTCAGGAAGATCGCGACGCCGAGCGTGCCGCCCATCTGACGGAAGAAGGTGGCGGCCGCGGTCGAGACGCCCATGTCGGTGCGCGGTCCCGCGTTCTGCGCGGCGATGATCAGCGTCTGCATGCACGCGCCGAGGCCGCAGCCGATCACGCCGCCGTACAGCAGCGGCTCCCACAGCGGGCTGTCGTAGAGCACCCTGCCGTGCAACGCCGCGCCGAGCGCGATCAGGAAGCACCCGGCGACCGGCAGGATCTTGTACTTGCCGGTGAGCTTGGTGATGATTCCGGCGATCTGCGCGCCGATCATGATGCCGACCACGAGCGGCAGCATCAGCAGACCGGCCTTCGTCGGCGAATATCCGCGCGCCACTTGGTAATACAGCGGCACGAGCACGATCGCGCCGAACATCGCGATGCCGACGACGAAGCCACCGACGATGGACACGCTGAACGTGGAGTTACGGAACAACCGCAGCGGGATCAGCGCCGCGTCCTTCATCAGGAACTCGACGAGCACGAACAGCGCCAGCCCCGCCGCGCCGACGCCGTAGCAGACGAGCGCGCGGTCCGAGTTCCAGCCCCATTCCCTGCCCTGCTCGGCGACGATCAGCAGCGGCACAACGCATATGGTGAGCGTCAGCGCGCCGAACCAGTCGATGCGGTGCGGCTGGCGCTGGTGCGGCACATCGAGCACCTTGGCGACCACCACGAACGCGAGTATGCCGATGGGCACGTTCACCAGGAACACCCAACGCCAGCCCTCCAGGCCCGCGAGTTCGTCGTAACCGGAGAACAGCCCGCCGAGCACCGGCCCGAGCACGGTGGAGGCACCGAACACCACCATGAAATAGCCCTGATACCGGACCCTTTCGCGGGCGGGGACGATATCGCCGACGATGGTGAAGGCCAGCGACATCAGGCCGCCCGCGCCGAGTCCCTGGAAGGCGCGGAACGCGGCGAGCTCGTACATCGAGGTGGCGAACGTGCATGCCACCGAGCCGATCACGAACAGTCCGATCGCGATGAGATACCACGGTTTACGGCCGTAGATGTCGGCGAGTTTGCCGTAGAGCGGCGTGGTGATGGTCGCGGTGATCAGATAAGCCGTTGTCGCCCAGGCCTGTTCGTCGAATCCGTTCAGGCCGTTGGCGATCGGCACGATCGCGACGCTCACGATGTTCTGGTCCAGCGCGGCGAGGAAGATGCCGAGCAGCAGGCCGGAGATGATGGTGAGAATCTGCCGATGCGACAGTCGCGCGCCTGCCTCGGCCGCCAGGTCCGGCTTCGGCGCCGGAGCCTGGGTGGTCGTATTGGTCATGTAGATGCCCTGGTTCTGATCGTCCAACGGTTGCGATCTTGCGTTCGAAACAAAGCGCATCCGGCGACCGCACGCGTCCCGCGCGCGACCAAGCCCTGCGCCACAAGCGATCTGCTCTGTCGTACTGATAGATCAAGGGGATGCTGCGACCCGGCGAGCTTACCGGTGGGCCGCGCGGGCTCGCTATCGAGGCCGAGCGGTCCGCGTCGTGACGCGGGCGCGGCGATTGCTGTTCATTCGCCGCAGGCGGTATCCTTGACCTTCGATACCAACGAGTCTCATAATCTCGCTCTCGGCTAGTGGATGGCAGCACCAAACCCCGTTCGGACCGGCAGGGTGGGCGATCGCCGGTTTCGGCGGGTTCCAAGCAATGTGGACACCGACCGCGCGTCGTTCGTCGAACGGGGATTCGCATGGACGAGAACAACACCATGGTGGGCGATCCGGAGCAGGCGGCCGAGCGGTACCGTTCGCTGGTCGAACACTCCCCCGATGCCATATGCGTACACGAAGGCGGCGTCGTCGTCTATCTCAATCCGGCCGGGGTTCGCCTGCTGGCGGCCAAGTCCGCGCACGAGATCGTCGGACGCCAGGTCAGCGACTTCGTCGCACCCGATTCGGTCGCCTCGACACTGGCCAGGATCGAGGGTTCGCGCAGTACCGGCGACGCGTCCAAGCGGGCGGTCCTCACCTTGCTGCGCGCCGACGGGGCCCGCATCCCGGTGCAGACCGTCTCGGTGCTCACCATCTGGCAGGGCAAACGCGCCTACCAGGTGGTGCTGCACGATCTGAGCGCCCAGCACGCGGCCGAGCAGGCCCAGCGCCGGGCCGAACAGCACTTCACCGCGATCGTCTCGCAACTGGAGGAGGGCGTCGTCGTGATAAGCAGGCAGGGCATGATCGAGTCGATCAACCCCGCCGCGCTGCGCATATTCGGTTGTCGCGGTGTGCAACTCGTCGGCGCCCGGTTCGACGCGCTGCCGTTGCGCATGGTCGACACCGACGGTGTTCCGCTGCCCGCCACTCGTCATCCGGTCGCGCGCACCATGGCGACCGGCGAGCCGATCAGCCGCTTCGTCTTCGGCGTGGACGGCACCGACCATCACCGCCGCTGGCTGGCCGGCAACTGCCGTCTGCTCAATCCGACCGACCGGAAATCACCGGTGGTCAGCTCGTTCACCGACATCACCGCCACCAGGGCCAGCCAACGCGAGTTGCAGTACCAGGCAACGCACGACGGGCTGACCGGGCTGCTGAACCGGCCGACCATCCTGCACGATCTCGACACGGCCCTCGCCCATCCGGCGGGCGGCCCGCTGTCGGCCGTGCTGTTCGTCGACCTCGACGGGTTCAAGGCCATCAACGACTCGCACGGGCACGTGGTCGGCGATGTCGTCCTGCAAATCGTCGCCCAGCGACTGCTCCGCGCGGTGCGCCGCGGCGATCTGGTCGGCAGGCTCGGCGGCGACGAGTTCCTCGTCCTGCTCGGCGAACGCGACGTCGGCCCGGAGGCGGTCATTCAGCGGCTCGCCGCCTCGGTGGCCGAACCGATTGTCGCCCATGGACATCGGCTCACGGTCCGGGCCTCGATCGGTGTCACGATGATCGTGCCCGGCGATCCGCGCACCGCCACCGAGATCCTGCACGACGCCGACACCGCGATGTACCACCAGAAGGGCAATTCCACGCAGCTGGACGCAGTCCACCGGTAGCCCGCGCACGGCCGGAGCGAAGACGGAGGCACGCCGATTCCACACAGGCGGACGCAGTCCGTCTACAGCCCGCGCGCGGCCGGAGCGAAGGCGGAGGGTACGCCCGTAGCGAGCGGGTGACCGGTCAGGCGGTGTCGTTGGCCGGGTAGAGCCGGTGGATGGTGAGCGCCGCGGCGAGCATCCGCGAGTTGGTGGGGTCGGCGGGATCGATGCCGGTGAGCTCGGCGATGCGGCGCAGCCGATAACTGAACGTGTTCGGGTGCACGTGCAGGCGCGCGGCGGCGGCCTTGCGGTCCGAGCCGTACTCCAGGTGGGCCTCCAGCGCCTCGAGCAGGTGCGGGTTGTTCAGCAGCGGGGCGATGCGCTGGGCGAGCCGGTCGCGCGCCGCGCCCGGCCTGGTGAGCTGGTACTCGAGCAGCAGGTCGTCCAGGTGGTAACGGCCGGTCGGGCGGTTGAGCAGCCGGGCAAGGGTCGCCACCTCGGCCGCCTGCTCCGCGGAGCCGGGCAGATCCGCGCGGAGGACGCCGCGGGACTCGGCGAGATACACCGGGGTGCCGAACTGCTCGGCGAGCTCGGTGGCGAGTCCGCGATGGCGCGCGGCATCGGCAGCGGCGGACTCGGAGTGGTTGGGCAGCAAGGCGATTCCGGTCCCGCCGTCGAAGGTGACCAGTGCGGTGCCGTTGCTGAGCGAGTCCAGCGTGCGGTGCAGGATGCGAATGCGGCGGCGGGCGAGCAGGTCGGCGACCGAGTTGTGCTGCTCGTCCGGGCGCAGGTGGATGGCGAGAACGGTGTAGCGGTCGGTCAGCGGGGTGTCCGCGCGGGCGGCGAGTTCGTCGGCGGGTTGGCCGCGCAGCAGGGCGGCGCAGAGTTCGCGGCGCGCCTCGCGCTCGGCGTTGTAGATGGACTGCTCGACCTCGGTGTAGGTCTCCACGACGGTGATGTTGATGTGCATCAGCAGGTCGAGCAGCCGCGAGCCGACGACGACCAGTTCGTCTTTCTCGTCGAGGCTGGCGAGCGCGGCGGCCTCGGCGAGCACCGACTGCGCGGAGCCGTGGATGGCCTCGATCAGGATCGCCAGCGGGAAGCGGTCCTCGGCGTGCCGTTCGGCGACCGGCACCACGAACGCCGCGACCTCGGCCCTGCTGAACGCGCGCTCCTCGCCGATGGCCTGAAGCACGGCGCGTCCGCAGGCGTAGATGGTGGGTAGTACTTCGGCGGTGAAATGACCAGCGGGCAGCTCGGCGGCGGGGGGTGTGGCACCGAGGCCCGCGGCGAGCATCCGCTCGGCGATCTGGGGCCACCTGGTCAGCAATCGGGCCACCAGGGGGAGGTCCCCGGTCACCGGGGGTGAAGCGACAGCCATGGGCCGATTGTTGCCGACGACAGGGTTCGCGACAACGTATCGGTCGCGACCGCCAAGAACTTTGTCGCTGACGACAAGGGCCTCTCGATTTTCTTTTTCCGGCCGTGCAGTGACGACTTGGACCATCCGGTCTTTAATTTTCATTATCGCCTCCGCGAGATGGCGCGCGTCACACCGTGGGTTCAATTGTGTTCTGCGCCACATCGATTCACCGGGGGCGGATCCGAGCGGATGGGAAGTACGGAAATGTTTGCAACGAAGCAACGAGGCATGCGCGCGCTCGCCTGCGCCGCGATGATCGCGGGTCTGGCGCTGGCCCAGGGATCCGGCGCGGGGGTGACGATGGCGGACCCGGCCGTGGAGGGGAGTGCCGAGTCCGCCGCCCAGGCGCTGGCCGACACCATCACCGCGGGGCTCCTGCCCGCGGCCGACGGCAGGCAGCCGAAGGCGATCGTCGACACCGGCAGCAGTGGCTCGGGCTGGGCCAAGAGCACCTCTTCGGCGGCCGTCGGGGAGGGCCCGCAGATGTCCGCGGCGCTCGCCGCGTTCGCCTACGGGCTCACCCATCCCGACGCCGCGCCGTCCGGAGCCAACCGGTGGGACTGCAAGCCGAGCGCCGCGCATCCCCGCCCGGTGGTGCTGCTGCACGGCACCTGGCTCAACGCCTACGACACCTTCGCCTACATGTCGCCACGACTGGCGCAGGCCGGATACTGCGTCTTCGCTTTCAATTTCGGCCGCTCCGGGCTGATGGAGGGCGGCGGCCTCGGTACCGTGCTGCCCGGTCGCTTCGGCGTGGGCCCGATGGAGGAATCCTCGCGCCAGGTCGCCCAATTCGTCGAGCAGGTGCGCGCCGCGACCGGCGCGGAGAAGGTCGACATCATCGGGCACTCGCAAGGTGGCACGGTAGCCAACCGGTACCTGAAGTTCGACGGCGGCGAGGGCAAGGTCGACAAGCTGATCACCTTCGGCGCCACCCACCACGGCACCTCGCTGATGGGCATAGCCTCGCTCGGGCGCGCGATCAACAACCTCGGCGTCAACATCCTGGGCTTCTACGAGCCCATCGTCGGGCTCTCCAACATCCAGCAGGCCGTCGGTTCCGCGTTCTACGCGGCACTGAACGCCAACGGCGACACCGTCCCCGGGGTGGCCTACACCGCGGTCGGCTCGCGCTACGACGAGGTCACCAACCCCTACGACTGGACCTTCCTGCGCCCCGGCCCCGACGCCACGGTCGACAACATCACCTTGCAGGCGGGTTGCGAGCAGGACGTCTCCGACCACCTGACGATGATGTACTCCCCCCGCTCCACCTCGATCGCGCTGCGCGCACTCGACCCGACCGCCCCGGCGGACCTGGCGTGCACCTTCAACCCGTGGCTTATCGGCGGTGGCGGCAGCCTCTGAGTTGGCCGGTAGCTTACGACGCCAAATCCCTGGCGATGACCAAGCGCTGAATCTGGTTGGTGCCCTCGAAGATCTGGGTGATCTTGGCTTCGCGCATGTAGCGCTCGACCGGGAAGTCCTGGGTGTAGCCGTAGCCACCGAAGACCTGCACCGCGTCGGTGGTGACCTTCATGGCGGCGTCGGTGGCGACCAGCTTGGCGACGCTGGCCTGCCGCGAATAGGGCAGGCCCGCGTCGCGGCGGCGGGCGGCGTCGAGGTAGGTGGCGCGGGCGGAGTCCACCGCGGCGGCCATGTCGGCGAGGACGAAGCCGAGGCCCTGATGGTCGATGATGCGGCGGCCGAACGCCTCACGCTCCTTGGCGTAGGCCACCGCGTCGTCCAGGGCGCGTTGCGCGAGGCCGGTCGCCACGGCGGCGATGCCGAGACGTCCGGAGTCCAAGGCGCTGAACGCGATCGAGAGACCCTGGCCGTCGGCGCCGATCAATCGTTCGGCGGGCAGGAACGCCCCGTCGTAGGCCGCTGTCGTGGTCGGCACCGCGCGCAGGCCCATCTTCTCCTCGGGTTTGCCGAAGCTCAGACCCTCGGTGTCCGCGGGGACCAGGAAACAGGAGACGCCGCGAGACCCTTCGCCGGTGCGCGCGAACAGGGTGTAGTAATCCGCCCGCCCGCCGTTGGTGATCCAGGATTTGGTGCCCTCGATCCGGTACCCGCCCTCGACCGCGGTGGCCTTGCAGCGTAGCGCCGCCGCGTCCGAACCGGCGTGCGCCTCGGAGAGGCTGTACGCGCCGATCATGGTGCCGGACAACATCTCCGGCAGCCACCGCCGCTGCTGCTCGGGCGTGCCGAAGACGAAAAGCGGGTGGCAGGAGAGGCTGTGCACGCTGACCGCCACCGCGACCGCCGCCCACCGCGCGGCCAGCTCCTCGAGCACCTGCAGGTACACCTCGTAGGGCTGACCGCCGCCGCCGAAAGCCTCCGGGTAGGGCAGGCTGAGCAGCCCGGCCGCGCCCAGCGCGCGGAACGCTTCCTCAGGGTACTTCTGCTGTTTCTCGAACTCCGCCGCGTTCGGCTCGAGCACCTTGTCGGCGATCTCCCTGGTGAGCTCGATCAGATCGCGCGCTTCCTCGGTGGGCAGCAGTCGGTCGACAGGCATCTCATCATCTCCGCGGCGGGGGTGGTCGGCTTGCCAACACATTATGACCAACATCCAATTGCATGCAATACAGCATGTACTTTCCAGCCGTTATACTGCACGAATGGTTTCCGATCTGCCGCCGAACAAGCACCAGGAGAAGAGTCTGCGGACTCGGGCGCTGCTGCTGGACGCGGCGATCGACAGCCTCGCCGAGGTGGGCTACGGCGGCGCCTCCATCGCCGACATCACCGCGCGCGCGGGCGTCACCCGGGGCGCCCAGCTGCACCACTTCCACACCCGCCATGAGCTGTTCGCCCAGACCATCGGGCACCTCACCGAGCGCCAGCGCCAAGCGCTGCACCGCCGCCTGCGCACGCTGGCCGAAGATCTCACCGCAGGGACAATCCTCGTCGAGCTGGTGACCGCCACTTTCGCGGGCAAACTCGGCCGCGCCTGCGTCGAGCTCTACGTCGGCATCGCCAACGACCGCGAGCTGCGCCGCGAAATGCTGCGCGTGCAACACGATCTCACCGTCGAACTGCTCGACCGCTGCGCCGAACTCATCGGGCCGGACATCCCCCGCGCCCGCCTCGACTCCGCCTTCTGGCTCACCATCAACCTCGTGCGCGGCGCGACCCTCGACGAGATGGTCGGCCGCGACCGCGCCCGTCGCAAGCAGGTGCTCGCCGACTGGACCGTGCTCGCCGAGCTGGCCCTGCGGCGGGAGTGAGCCACGAACCGGCACGGCTGGCCGGAAATGTGGATTTCTTGGCCGCAGGTCTGTCCTGTCAGCGCGCCGTCCGCTCCTAGCGTTGTTCCACGACATCGGCGGGAGCGGAAGGCGTAGGTCCATGACATTCGACTACGACGTGGTGGTCGTCGGTTCGGGGTTCGGCGGCAGCGTGACCGCGCTGCGGCTGACCGAGAAGGGATACCGCGTCGCGGTGCTGGAAGCGGGTCGCCGCTTCACCGACGACGAGTTCGCCGAAACCTCTTGGCGACTGCGGAAATATCTCTGGGCGCCGCGACTGGGTTGCTACGGCATCCAGCGCCTCGCGCTGCTGAAGGACACGTTCGTGATGGCGGGCGCGGGTGTCGGCGGCGGGTCGCTGGTCTACGCGAACACCCTGTATGAACCCCCGGAACGATTCTTCACCGACCGGCAGTGGGGTCACATCACCGACTGGCGCGCGGAACTCGCACCGCACTACGACCAGGCCGCGCGGATGTTGGGCGTGACGACCAATCCCGCGACGACCCAGTCCGACCGGGTGCTGCGCGAGGTCGCCGAAGACCTCGGCGTCGCCGACTCCTACCGCAGCACGCCGGTCGGCGTCTTCTTCGGCGGCCCCGGCGTCAAGCCGGGACAGGACGTGCCCGACCCGTTCTTCGGCGGCGTCGGACCGGACCGGAGGTCCTGCACACACTGCGGCGAGTGCATGACCGGCTGCCGCCACAACGCGAAGAACACCTTGGTCAAGAACTACCTGTATCTTGCGGAAAAGGCCGGGGCCACAGTGCATCCACTGACGACGGTGACCGACGTGCGACCACGCGAAGGCGGCGGTTTCACGATCACCACGCAGCGCACCGGCCGCACCGTACGCAAGCAGCGCCGCGAGTTCACCGCCGAGCAGGTGGTCTTCTCCGCCGCGGCCCTCGGCACCCAGCGCCTGCTGCACCGCCTGCGCGACACCGGCTCGCTGCCCGCCGTCTCGGGCATGCTCGGACAGCTCTCGCGCACCAACTCCGAGGAACTGCTCGGCGCCCGCAGCCGCCGCGCCGACGCCGACTTCACCAAGGGCGTCGCCATCACCTCCTCGATCCATCCCGACGCGGACACCCACGTCGAACCGGTGCGATACGGCAAGGGCAGCAACGCCTTCGCGCTGATGGCGACCGTGATGGTCAGCGGCGACACCCCGCGCCTCGGGCTGTGGCTGCGCGCGCTGTGGCGCGCCCGCCGCGATTTGCTGCGCGCGCACAACCCGCGGCGTTGGTCCGAACAGACGATCGGGCTGCTGGTGATGCAATCGGTGGACAACTCCATCACCACCTACACCAAGCGCGGCTGGTTCGGACGCCGCACGATGACCACGAAACAGGGTGCGGGCCAGCCGAATCCGACCTGGGTGCCCGCCGGGCACGAAGTCGCGGGGCGGGTGGCAGGCAAGATCGACGGCTTTCCCCTCGGCACCGCGTCCGGCGTCTTGAACATCCCGATGACCGGGCACTTCATCGGCGGCTGCGTGATCGGCGACTCGGCCGAGACCGGCGTCGTCGATCCGTACCACCGGCTCTACGGCCACCCCGGCCTGCACGTCATCGACGGCTCGACGATCTCGGCGAACCTCGGGGTCAACCCGTCGCTGACCATCACCGCGCAGGCCGAACGCGCGGTCTCGTTGTGGCCCAACAAAGGTGAGGCCGATCCGCGCCCCGCCCTCGGCGCACCGTACCGGCGACTCGGCCCGATCGCGCCGCGTCACCCGGTCGTCCCGCCGACCGCCCCTGCGGCGCTGCGCCTTTCGGCCGCCGCGCGGCAGCTGCCGATCGAGCCGGTGCGCTGACCCGCACCGGCGACCGGGTTCGCGGCGAACGTCAGGCGAGCTTCTTCGCCAGCGCGCGGCCCGCGGCGCGACCGGAGAAGATGCAGCCGCCGAGGAAGGTGCCTTCCAGCGCGTTGTAGCCGTGCACGCCGCCGCCGCCGAAGCCCGCGACCTCGCCCGCGGCGTACAGGCCGGGCAGCGGGGCGCCGTCGGGACGGATCACCTGGGAGTCGAGATTGGTCTGGAGTCCGCCGAGGGTCTTGCGGGTGAGGATGTTCAGCCGCACCGCGATCAGCGGACCAGCCTTGGGATCGAGGATGCGGTGCGGCTTGGCGACCCGGCCCGCCTTGTCACCGAAGTACTGGCGCGCGTTGGTGATCGCCATCAACTGGGCGTCCTTGCCGTACTTGTTGTCGATCTCGCGGTCGCGCGCGACGATCTGCCGCTCCAGGTCGTCGAAGTCGAGCTGGGGTCCGCGCGCGATCTTGTTCATGCCCTCGACCAGCTCGCGCAGCGTGTCGGCGACGACGAAATCGACACCGTGCTGTTTGAACGCCTCCACCGGGCCGGGTGCGCCCTTGGCCACCCGGCTCTTGAGGGTGAGTTTGAGGTCCTTGCCGGTGATGTCGGGGTTCTGCTCGGAACCCGACAGCGCGAACTCCTTCTCGATGATCGACTGAGTCAGCACGAACCAGGAGTAGTCGTAGCCGGTCGCCAGGATCGCCTTCATCGTGGTGTTGGTGTCGAATCCGGGGAAACACGGTGCGGGCAACCGCTTTCCGTTGGCGTCGAACCACAGCGAGGACGGCCCTGGGATGATGCGGATGGCGTGGTCGGGCCAGATCGGGTCCCAGTTGTGGATGCCTTCGGTGTAGTGCCACATGCGGTCCCGGTTCACGATCGCGCCGCCCGCGCTCTCCGAGATGGCGAGCATCCGGCCATCGACGTGCGCCGGAACGCCCGAGATGAGCGTCTCCGGGCAGGGACCGAGTCGCTCGGTGGGCCAGTTGCGCCGGATCATCTCGTGGTTGTGACCGATGCCGCCGGAGGTCACCACGACTGCCTTGGCACGGAACTCGAACTCCCCCACCGCTGTGCGCGACGACGCTTTGCCGCGTTCGAGGTCGGTGTCCTCCAGGACGGCGCCGCGCACACCGACCACCGCGCCGTCCTCGACGATCAGCTCGTCCACCCGGTGGCGGAAACTGAAGCCGACCAGCCCGCGCCGCTCGCCCTCCAGCACCGGCTCCTGGAAGACCCGCACGACCTCGGGACCGGTGCCCCAGGTGAGATGGAAACGCGGCACCGAATTGCCGTGGCCGTCGGCGGCCGCGCCGCCGCGCTCGGCCCAGCCGACCAGCGGCGTCACCCGCAAGCCCAAGGCGTGCAAATAATCCCGCTTCTCGGTGGCCGCGAAGCGCACGTACGCCTCGGCCCACTGGCGCGCCCAGAGATCCTCGTCGTCGCGGTCGAAGCCAGCCGAGCCGAGCCAATCCTGCAGCGCCAGTTCGTAGGAGTCCTTGATGCCGAGGCGCCGCTGCTCCGGGCTGTCCACGAAGAACAATCCACCGAGCGACCAGAACGCCTGCCCGCCGAGATTGTTGCGGTTTTCCTGGTCGAGCAGGTGCACCTTGCGGCCCGCCTTGACCAGCTCGTGGGCGGCGACCAGGCCGGCGAGGCCCGCGCCGACCACGATGACATCGGCCTCGCGCGCGAATTCGGGACTGCAGTTGGTCATGTTCATCCTTCGATTGGCGTGCTGTAGGCCAGCACGACGTGACAGAAGAGGTCGGTGCGCCGCCGCAGGGCGATGCGGCTGCGCGGTTCCATCAGCACCTGCACCGCGGTGCCGTCGTGCACGGCCACCATGGCCTGGCCGAGCGCCTCCGGGTCGGGCACGCCGCGCCCGACCCGGCCGAGCGCGGCGACCACGGTCGGCATCAGCGCCGCGACGATCGCCTCCTCGCGGGCCGCCATCACCCGGCGCAGCGTCGGTGTGCGCAGCGCGTGGCTGGTGAACTCGGCCGTGATCCGGTACCACGCCTCGTCCAGCGGGACGGCGCGCAGCAGCCGGTCCACCGCATCGCGGAGGTCGGCGACGCCCTCGACGGAGATGTCGTCCAGGGCGGTGCGGACATCGGCGAGCATGGCAGCCGAGCGTTCCTCCCACATAGCGAGGAACAGCTCGTCGAGCGAGGTGAAGTTCGAGTAGAACGCGCCGCGGGTGAAACCGGCGCGCTCGCAGACCCGCTCGACCGTGGCCCGGCCGAACCCGTCCTCGGCGAAGACCTCGTACGCGGCGGTGAGCAGGCGTTTGCGGGTCGCGACCCGTCTGCGAGTCGCCGGGCGCGCCGGCGTTCCCGCGGTGGACGACGCCATCGTGGACTCCTCTCGCCGGACGGCCGGTTCGATACACCGATGTATTCGATACGAAAATGTATCAAACCTAGCGCGTGCCGAAACCGGAAACGGCGCGGAACGCCGAGAGGGGTTACCGGTCCGGCGGGGCGATCTTGCTGATCAGGACATCCCCGTCGCGCGGGGTCACGGTGACGAACTGCCGATAGGTGCGCACCGCCGCGTCGGGGCGGGTCTCGGTGATCACCACGTCGAAGCGGCCGTCCGGCAGCGGAAGCACGAGCACGCAGTGGCTGGTGCCCATGGGGACGGAGGCGATGCCCGCGTCGATGACGTCGATGCGCGACACCGCCGCGTCGGGCGTGGTCACCGCTCGCGCCGCGACACCGGACTTGGTCACGTAGTAGGCGTGCTGGAAGGCGAGGATCGCGTCGGGTCCGCTGGCGACCGAGCCGGTGCCGTTGCCGCGCACCAGCTGATCGGATCGGGTCGGCTCACAGCCCGGTCCTCCCCCGAGCACCGGGTCGGCGACCGTGGCCGATTGACGCGGTTCGGTCACCTCCGCGGCGTACACCAGCACCACCGCCACCGCGGCGAGCGACGCGCCGACGGCCGCGCCGCCGACGAGCCAGGGACGCCGCCGGTTTCGCGGTCGCCTGCGCCGCGGCGGTCGTCTGCGCTGCTGCGCCCGGAGCGGCTGTCCGACCTGTTGCGGCGGGATCATGCCCGGCCACAACGGCACCGTCGCCGCATCCCGGCCACGGCGCAGGGCGCCGCGGCGCGCGACAGTGCGGCTGCCGAGATCGAACGCGTTCGACGCCATGACTCCGCCGCACCCTCCGTATCAATGCCATTGCGCAATAACAAGATTGCACAGATGCGCCGAAGATGACGGATGAATGACGGAGAGAGGCCGAAGACCACACGGCATAATGTCGCCCTGGGTGGGACCCGAGGCGACACGATCGGCGGGGCCGTGTCCGATCTCGATCGTTCCTACAGAGAGGCATACATGCGCCGAGAGCAGGCGACCCTACGTCCGACGGTGTTACCGAGAAGCGGTTTCGCCGAGCGGCACCGCGCGACCCGGGAAGCGGTCTTGGCCTCGCAGCGGGGCAGGATCATCTCCGCGATGGTGGAAAGCGTTCAGGCCAAGGGTTATTCCGCGACGACGCTCTCCGACGTCGTCGGCCGGGCCAGGGTGTCGCGCAGCACGTTCTACGAACACTTCGCCAACAAAGAGGAGTGCTTCGTCGAGGCCGTGCACACCGGCATCGACATCGTCGCCACTCGCATCGCCGAGGAACTCGCCCAGCTCCCGCCGGATGCCGACGCGCGCGCCAAGATTCGCTCCATCGTGCACACCTACTGCGAAATGATCGTCACCGAACCGGATTTCGCGTGCGTCGTGCTCGTGGAGTCGTTCAAGGTGGACCAGGCGGCCGTGGCCTACCGCGACCTCGCCGTCGACCGTTTCGCCGAGCTGTACCGCGTCTTCTACCGGCACGAGCGGGCGGCCGACCCCAGCTTGCCCGAACTGGCGGACGATCTGATCGCGCTGATACCGGAGGCGATCGGCGAGCGGACCCGTCGCACCATTGTCTCCGACGGGCCGGAGCGAGTGCCCGAATTGGCCCCGCTGTTCGTGGATTTCGCGTCGACGGTGCTGGGCCTGAACGGCTGAACGCACGGTCTCGGCTGCTGAAAACTGGGTCTCGGCTGACCGCGCTCGCTCGGCTGCTGATGGCAATCGCTCGGCCGACCGCGGCGGCGGTGCCGAATCAGAACAGCGTCATCGGCTCGTCCGCCACCGGTTCGGGCAGCGGATCGAGTTCCGGGAGCCGCTCGCGGACCTCGTCGTGGAAGCGCCGCGCCAAGTCCAGCGCGCCCGCGTTGTCGGGGGTGTGCAGGAATACCGTCGGCGAGCGGCCTTCGCGCAGCCAGGCGGTCACTGTGTCGAGCCAAGGACGCCACCCGGCGACGGTGCGCTCGACGTCGTCGCGACCGTGGTACCGCACGATCGGGTATTCGGTGAGTGCTTCGGTGCGCCGCGGCACGCGCGGCTTCTTCGACCGCGCCTCCTGCTCCGCCGGGCCCGCCGCGACGCCGTCGAAAAGCACTGTGGTGTCGAAGGTTGTCCATTCCGCGCCGACCCGGGCCAGCACGCGCTCCAGCGCCTGACCCGCGCGCCGGTCCTCGAAGAAGGCCGGGTGCCTGACCTCGACCCCGCACCGGTATCCCGAGGGCAGCTCGCGCAGGAAGGCCGCCAGCGCGCCGAGATCGGTCGGACCGAACGAGCCGGGCAGCTGCACCCACAGCGTGTGCAGGCGCGGCCCGAGCGGCTCCATCGCGCCGAGGAACGCCCGCAATTCCTGGTCCGCGCCGGTGAGCCTGCGCTCATGGGTGATCGGCTTGGGCAGCTTCAGCACGAAACGGAAATCGGGCCCGGTCTGCTCGGCCCAGGATTCGACGGTGTGGCGCGCGGGGGTCGCGTAGAACGTGGTGTTGCCCTCGACCGCGGTGCAGCGCTCGGCGTACCAGCGCAACCGTTCCGCGGGTCCAAGCTGCCGCTCCTGCCATGCCGCGTGCGTCCACATCGCACATCCCACGTGAAGCCGCATGCCCGCGACGTTAGCGCGCGGCGGGGCGGGAGTCGTCGGCGGACTCGGTCTCGGATTCCTCTGGCCGCAGCATGCGCAGCAGCAACACGACGAACGTGCAACCGCCGGTGATCAAGATCGCCGTCAGGCCGGGCATCATGGAGAGCAATCGGTCGGGATCGGCGTAGCCGCGCGGGATGTCCAGCTCGCCACCGAAGATGCGTCCACGCAGGGCGACGACCACGCCGGGCACGAACAATAGCGACAAACCGAGCACCTTGCTCGGGCTGTGGTTCGGCTGGGCAGTGCCGAAGCAGTAGCCGGTGACCAGCGCAAGCGCCATACTGCCGGTGACGGTCGCCGCGGGCGTGGGACCTTCGGGCCGCGCGGTCGCCGCGGCGAACGCACCGAGCACCGCGATCGCCGCCAATGCGGCAACCGGCATCGGGCGGGCCACTCCGAGCACCATGCCACCCACCGTGACGCCCAGCAGCAGCGGCACCGTCCACCCGGACAGCCCGGTCACCACGACCGCGCCGCCCACCGCCGCGATGGCCGTGCTGAGGGCGACGAGTACGCCGTCGCGGCCGGGCAGCAACAGCGCGACAGCCAGCACCGTGACCACCGTGACTGTGACAGCGAACAGCACCTGGAACAGCGTGGAGCCGCGGGTGGCCAGCCACTCCGCACTGCCGAGGGTGATGAGCATCGCGAGCAGCACGGCGACGATCGGTCGCAGCGGCAGCTCGACCGCGATCGCCGATTCGTGCCGCCGATGCCTGTTCAGCAAGGTCGACGCCAGCACCAGCGCGACGGTCGGCCAGAGCAGCCACAGCGGCGGCGAGCCCGTGATGATATCGGCGGGCAATTCCGGTGCCGTCGGATGACCGATGCCGGGCACGCTCAGATCGCCGACCACGATGCTGGTGAGGGCGCCGAGGGTCGCCGCGCCCGCGTACGGCGTGTGCAGCCGGGCCGCCGTCATCAGCCCGCCGAGCAGCATTCCGCCCGCCATCGAATCGATGTCATTGAGCGTGGTCAGCGGGGCGAGCGCGGCGAAGCTGCGGCCAAGCAGGTGGTTGATCAGCAGCGCGACGGTGCCGAACAACGCGACCAGCCACGCCACTACGTCCGAGTCCGCGCTGCTCGAGAAGGCAGCGGCGATGACGGCGACGATGAAGCCGATCGCGGTGGCCCTCGGCATGTTGTGGGCGAGCAGCTGCATTTCCATTGTCGCCGTCCCGCTGACCCACGCCAGCGAGATCGGTGTGGTGAGCGCCAGGCCACCGACCACGGCGGCGACGAACGCCGTGATCAGCTCGACCGCACCTGTGCAGTGTCGCACCAGGTCAAAGGTAGTGGACTAGGCCTCCCGCTGGTCGATTTAGCGGATGTGAGTGTCGCTAGCGGCGAATTCGACCGCGCCGACGACCACGGCGTCGTACGCTGAAGCCGCCATGGAACTGGACAATCGACCAAACTCGTCGCTCCTGCACGCTCGTCTTCCCGAGGTGGCGGACAACCTGCCCTTCCAACGGCTCGGCGTCGCGCCGACACCGGTGCGGCCGCTGGCCGGGCTCGCGACCGGCGTCGCTCCGGTCTGGCTCAAGGACGAGAGCGCCTACGGCGACGGCGGCTGGGGCGGCAACAAGGTGCGCAAGCTGGAATGGTTGCTGCCGGAGGCGCTGCGGACCGGTCGCCGCACCTTGCTCACGGTCGGTGGCGTCGGTACCAACTGGGGTTTGGCGGCCGCGCTGTACGGGCGCGATCTCGGGCTGCACACGGTGCTCGCACTGATCGACCAACCGATCGACGAGCACGTGCGAGCGCAACTGGTCCGGCTCGCGGCCTCCGGCGCCGAAATCCACCGGACGCACACCAAAGCGCGCACCGTCCTCACCGCTCCGCTGCTGTACATCAAGCACTGGCGACCGGGCGCGACCCCCTACTACCTGCCCGCGGGCGGCTCCGCACCGCTCGGCGTACTCGGTTACGTCGAGGCAGGGTTGGAGATCGCCGCCCAGGTCCGCGCGGGCGACCTGCCCGAACCCTCGCACGTCGTCACCGCGATCGGCTCCGGCGGGACAGCGGCCGGGCTGGTACTCGGCCTGCGTCTCGCGGGATTGCGCACCAAGGTCTTCGGCGTCGTCGTCAACGACACCCTCCGCCTCGACGCCCCGACGCTGCTGCGGTTGGCGGACCGCACCATCGCCCTGCTGCGCAAGCGCGGCGCGATCTTCGACCCACCGGTGCTCACGGCCGACGATCTCGAGATCAGCAGGGACTGGCTCGGCCCCGGTTACGGTCACCCGATCCCCGCCGCGACCGAAGCGGCCGCGATCGCGCACGAACGCGAGGGCCTCGTCTTGGAGCCGGTCTACACCGCCAAGGCCCTGGCCGCCCTGCATTCCCGCAACGCCGAGGGCGGTTTCGGTGTGGGTCCCGTGCTGTTCCTGAACACCAACGGGCCGCGCTGATCATTGATCGACCGATTGTCAGAAGCGGTCGAAAATCTCGAGTAGCCGACTACTCGTTTTCGCAAGACGTGAGCGCCGTCCGGGGCCGGACCGCCAGCGCGCGCCGTCGGTTGGGATCCACGGCAGCGCTTTGAGCGCGGTGTCGAGCCTGAGCTCACCGGACGCGTAATGCGGTCAGGCGCCAGCCCGCGGCGCGCGTGTGCACGATGCGGCCCGCCAGGGCGAAGCGTCGGGGACCCCGGTCGTAGCCCGCGAAGACTTCCGCGGTGCGCGCGTCGACCGGTGTCACCGCGACACGCGCCAGGACGGCGACGCCCAGAGTTCGGCCCGGCGCCAGGTCTCCCACGATCAGGGTGCGCACCGCCGATACCACCGCGGGCTCCGCGATGGACGCCAGTTGTCCGATCGGTCTGCGCTGGTCGAGCACCTCCAGCGTGAGGCGCAGCGATCGCTCGGCGAACTTGCGCGCCGAGCGGATCAGCTCGTCGGTTTCCACTGGGGCGTGCGACTCCCGGACGACGCGCTGAACGCCTGTTCCGGCACCCGACGCACCACGCGGGCGCACCCGGAAGGGCTCGGATCGCCGTGGTTTGTGAAAACCGCGCAGCGGCGGCTCGCTGTGCGGAGCGGGCGACAACGCCTTGCGCTCGTCGGACATCTGGCACCCCCGTGAACTCGGCATGTTTGCTGGCCGATCCTGCCGACCGCGGGACCGAATTGCTCGAGTAGTCGACTACCCGAAATCGGACCGACCGGGATGGTCCGCGGTCAGCAGCGCCACCAGCGCGCGCCGGACGGCGGCGGAGGCGGCCGCGCGGGAGAGTCCGCGCCGTTCCACCAGGTGGTGCCGGAAAGGCCAGCCGACGGTGGCATCGATCGTGTCGAGCAGCTGCTCGTCGCGTTCGCCGTCACGGGTCAGTTCGGCGTCGAATGCCTGCGCGAGCGCGGCGCGAATCCGGCTGTCGGTCAGGCGCATTCGAGCATCGAGGGCGGGCAGGTTATGCGATTCCAGCAGACCGAGCACGCGAGGGTTGCGCTGGAGCGCGAAGATATCGGCGCTCTGCTCGACGACAAGGTCGATGCGCCGGTCCAGCGGAAGCGCGGAGTCGATGGTCCTGATCAGCGCCTCGACCTGTTCGGACTGCCGGTCGACGGCGGCGATCCGCAGATCGTCGATACCGGGAAAGTGCACGAAGATGCTGCGCTCGGAGGCTCCCGCACGCTGCGCGATGTCCTTGGCCGTCGGCGCGAAGATGCCCTCCTTCACGGCGGCCAGCAGGGCGTCGATGATCGCACCCCGGGTCTGTTCCGGATTGCGGCGCCGTCGCGCGCCGGTCGTGCCGTCAGCCATGGTCGCATCCGATCACAGGTCGCGCGGACGGGCGTGGACCGGCCCGTGTCAGGCCGACATCCCGAGGCTGAATCACTATTGCAGTATCGCTGCAATAGTGCGTAAGGTCGACCGAACCCGCCGAGGGTCGGCAACTACGGGGCGAACGCCCGCGAAAGGCTAGGAGCGCGCATGGTCGAGCGAGAGAACGGCGATACCACGGGCCCGCGGGTGTCCCGGCGCGGCGTCTTCGGCGTCGGCGCGGCGGCGCTGGCGGCCGCGGGCGTCGGCGTGGGGCTCGGCGGCTGCGCGGACGACGACCAGGTGCGTCCCTCCGCGACGCCGACCGACCCGAGCGATCACATCCGTGCTGCCAACCAGCGGGCCGCCGCGACCCTGCCCTTCTCCGACACGGCCGACTTCGCCGACGCCGACCGCGGCTTCCTCGCCGCGCTCGAACCGGGCGTGGTCACCGGCGAGCAGGGAAAACTGGTGTGGGACAACGATTCCTACGCCTTCCTGCGCGAGCCCTGCCCGCAGTCGGCGCATCCGAGTCTGTGGCGGCATTCCCAGCTCACCGTGAAGCAGGGGCTGTACGAGATCGCGCCCGGCTTCTATCAGATTCGCGGTCTGGACCTGTCGAACATGACGCTGGTCGAGGGCGACACGGGCGTGATCGTGATCGATCCGCTGATCTCGGCCGAGACCGCGGCCGCCGGACTGGCGCTCTACCGCGCGCACCGCGGGGACCGTCCGGTCACCGGTCTGATCTACAGCCATTCCCACGTCGACCACTTCGGCGGTGCGCTCGGCGTGACCACCCATCGCGACGTCGCCGAGGGTCGCTGCCCCGTGCTCGCGCCCGTCGGCTTCCTGGAACACGCTGTCGCCGAGAACATCTACGCCGGAACAGCGATGGCGCGCCGCGCGGCGTACATGTACGGCGCCGCCCTGCCGCGCGGTCCGAAGGGGCAGATCGGAGCGGGCCTCGGCCAGACCACCTCGCTCGGCACCGTCACCCTGATCCTGCCCACCCTCGACATCGTCCGCACGGATCAAGAGGAGACGATCGACGGCGTCCGCATGGTGTTCCAGCTGACGCCGGGCACCGAGGCGCCGTCGGAGATGAACTTCTACTTCCCCGACCGCCGGGTGCTGTGCATGGCCGAAAACGCCACCCACACCATGCACAACATCCTGACCCTGCGCGGCGCGCTGGTCCGGGACCCGCACGTGTGGTCGAAGTACCTCACCGAATCGATCAACCGCTACGGCCGCGCCAGCGACGTGGTGTTCTCCTCCCACCACTGGCCGGTCTGGGGCACCGACCGGATCGTGGAATTCCTTTCGGCACAACGTGATCTGTACGGCTACCTCAACGACCAGACGCTGCGACTGCTCAACAAGGGTTATGTCGGCGCCGAGATCGCCGAAATGATCCAGCTGCCGCCGAATCTGACGAAAACCTGGTCCACCCAGGGCTATTACGGTTCGGTCAGCCACAACGTCAAGGCCATCTACCAGCGCTACATGGGCTGGTTCGACGGTAATCCCGCGCACCTGTGGGAACATCCGCCGGTCGAGTCCGCCAAACGCCACGTCGAGGCGATGGGCGGCGCGAAGGAGGTGCTGAAGAAGGCGCAGCGGGCCTACGACGCGGGCGACTACCGGTGGGTGGTGCAGATGGTGAACTACGTCGTCTTCGCCGACCCTGCCGATACGACGGCAAAACACTTGCAGGCCAGCGCCTTCGAACAATTGGCCTACGGCGCGGAGAACGCCACCTGGCGCAACTTCTATCTCAGCGGCGCGCACGAACTGCGCAACGGCTCGTTCGGCACACCCACCCAGGCGAATTCGACGGGCCTGCTGACCGCGCTCAGCGTGGAGCAGGCGTTCGACGCGATGTCACTGCGCGTCGACGGACCGAAGGCGTGGGACACCCGATTGGTCACCGACTGGCGGTTTCGCGACGAGAGCGATCGCACGCACCGCGTCGAACTGCGCAACGGCGTGCTGGTGCACTACGACCGCCGCCCCGACGACGGACTCCCCGCGCCGGACGCCACGATCGTCCTCACCCGCGCCACGCTGTTGCGGGCATTCCTCGCGGGCGGCGATCTGCGCGAGGCGGTGCGCAACGGCGAGATCGCGATCGAGGGCAACGCCGCGGCGCTGGCGCAGCTGCCCGGTCTGTTCGACAAACCGGATCCCGGCTTCGCCATCGTCACGCCGTGATACGGATCAGTCCGCGTCGACCACGCCGAGCACCTCTTTGCCGATCACACCGGCGAGCACCTCGGTCGAATACGCCATGAGCTGACCGGCTTCGGCATCGCGCAGGTGCCGCTGAATGGGCGAGCGCTTCAAATATCCGGAGGCGCCGCCGACCCGCACGCCGAGCTGCGCGACGTCGACGGCGACCTTGTTGGCGAGGTACTTGGCCCGCCCGAGCGTGGGCAGGAACGCCGGAATCCCGTTGTCCGCCTGCCACAGTGCACGCTCGTACAGCGCGTGCGCGGCGGCCAGCCTGGTCTGCGCGTCGGCGACCTCGTGCTGCACCCACTGCTGGTGCGACAGCGGCGCGCCGAGGATCACCCGCGACGCGGCGTGCTCGACCAGGGCGTCCAGCGCCGCGTCGGCGATGCCCAGCGACAGGGCGGGCAGCCCGGCGGGGATCACCGCGAAATCGCTCGCGTCGGGCCGTCTTCCGCGGTACTCGGCGCGCAGCACGGTCCGCTCGAAGGAGAGCAGCTGGCTACGGGTGGCGCGCAGTCCCAGTGTGTCCCAGATCGGAATGATCGACACGGTCGCGTCCGGCGCCACGCCGAAGAAGGTCGGCACGCCGTCGACCAGGGCATTGACGAACAGGTAGTCGGCGATCTCGGCGCCGGAGACGAACCGCTTGGCGCCGGTCAGCTCCCACCCGCCTGGCGCGGGGAGGGCCTCCTGCTGCGGCTGGAGGAAGCGATTGCCGCTGGCGGGTTCGGACAGCGCGTTCGCGAATCGCTTGCCCGCCAGGAACTCCTCGGCGAAGAAGGGGCCGAGCGTTTCCGCGGTGATCTCCGCCAGCGCGACGCCCGCGCCCGCGTGCATGGTCCAGATGGTCGCGGTGGAGGGGTCCGCCTTCGCCAGCGTGCGCACCAGCTGTCCGAACACCTGGTAGCTCAGGCCCGTGCCACCGACCCGCTCCGGCAGGACCGCGCGATCGACCTCGGCGTCGCGCAACGCGGTCAGGTGATCGACCGCGATCTCGGCGCGTTCGTCGTAATCGGCTGCGGCAGAGCGGAATTCCACGGCGAGTTCGCCGACGTGGTCGAGCGCGCGGCGCTCGCTCGCACGCACCGGAAAAGGACTTGGTTCGGTCACGGGGCGCTCCGGTCGCGGATCGGCGGACGGGTCGCGACCAGCCTACGCAGCGGAGGCCGTATTCGGTGCGTTCACCGCGCACGCGTGACGGGGGGCGGCTTCCAGCGGCCGTCGATCGCTTCCGGCCGCGGCGCGTACAGCCGCATCTCGAGCTCGAACTCCCCTTCGGCGGGAATCGGAAGCCAATTGCCCTGCGGCACCGCGGGTCCCGGGTCCGCGTGCTGAATCGCCAGCTCGACCGAACCGTCCGGCCCTGGCACGACCGGCACCTGATGGCCCACAGCGTAGATGCCCGCCGGGTTGGCCACCAGGAAGCCGTCCGGCCCATACGTGGTGAGCGACCAGAACGCGTCGACGGGCGGGGTCTGTCCGGCGGGGAAGCGCAGCCGAAATCGGTTGGGCGTACCGTACGTGTCCGCGTTCCCGTAATAGGTGGGATAGATCGTGTCTTCGGCGAGGTTGGCGCCCAGCCCTTGGTACGCCGATGCCGCCCGGTGCAGATACTCGGTGCCGTACGCGCCGAATTCCGGATCGTAGGTCCAGCCGTTGTCCATCCTGGTGTCGGGGTCTATGTAGACGGCGATCGACCGTTTCGCCTCGGTCGCCGCGGCTGTGAGTGTCGCATCCGAGACTCCGCGGACCCGGCCGCCGGGCTCGATCCCGATCTCGGCGAACCGCGCCATCGCCGGTTCGTCCGCGGGTGCGGGCGGATCGGTTTCCATCAGCTCGCAGAGCCGCTCGTAGTAGTGCCCGGCGCCCATGTCCGCGACCCGCTCGGCGGGCGGCTGCGACGACTTGGGCCGCCGGGTCGGCTCGGCGGGCGCGGCGCGGCCCGCGACCCAGTCGTCGAGGGACACCAGCCGCAACCCCCGCTGGATCGCTTGCGCGGCCGAAATGTCGGCGGCGCCGTCGACCTCGATGCGGCTGAGCAGCCACACGGTGGGTGTCGGCATCGGCAGCGGGGTCAGCCCCTCGGGCAAGGCGCCGGACCAGGACGGCCCGGTGATCACGTAGTCGAACGGCGGCGCGGTCACCCCCGGCCGCACCCCGGGGCGCACGCTGCTCGGATTGTGGACGGTGTTGCTCCAGGTGTCCGTGACCGTCATCAGCCAGTAGCGGTCCGGATTCATCGCCGGAACCCGCAGCGCGACAGGGCCCTTCGAGAGATCCAGCCACGCGCTGGAATACAGGGTGTCGAGGTTGAGCCGCACGACGTCGCGCCGATCCGGCGTCGGTAGCGAGTCGTCGTGCTGGAAATGGTCGACCGGTGTGCTCGCCAGCGCCGCCGTCCGCATCTCGTGCATCAGCATCAGCGGATAACCGAAGACGAATGCCTCGTTCGCGATGTCGGCGGTTTCATCGGTGGCGGCAGCACCCTCGTCGTCCGAGCGGCCGCATGCGGCGAGGCCGATGGCGGCCGTCGTCGCCCAGCCGAGCATCGTGCGGCGCGTGATCACGCGTCGAGCGCCCGACGACGACACAACATCATCTCGCTCGCTCATACCTAGTCCTCGCCCCACCGTAACGCCTGGACGGGACAGCTGTCGACGGCGAGCGCCGCCACCTCGGCGTCCGACGGCGACACCGACTCGACGAGTGGCACGACGACCCCGTCCGCGCCGACGCGGAAGAGCGCGGGCGCCAGCGCCTCGCACATGCCGTGCCCCTCGCACCTGCCGCGGTCGGCCGCGAGTCTCACGGCCGAATCCGTTCGAGCCGGATGGGCAGCCCGTCGGCGGGTGTCGGACCGGTCCCCGCCACCAGCGGCACCTGGTAGTCCGCGGGCACGGTCCAGCGGTACCGGAGGAGCATCTGGTGCAGCACGGCCTTGACCGTCATCCCGCCGAAGTAGAGCCCGATGCACTTGTGCGCTCCGCCACCGAACGGCGACCAGGCGAAGCGGTGCGCTTTGTCCTCGCGACGCTCCGGTGCGAACCGCTCGGGGTCGAAAGCCGCTGGGTCGCGCCAGAATTCGTCGGTGCGCATCATCGTGTACGGGCCGCACATGATCAGCGTTCCCTTCGGCACGTAGTGGCCGAGAATATCGGTGTCGCGCAGTGTTTCCCGGGCCTGCTGGGCGACCGGCGCGTACATCCGCAGCGCCTCCTTGAACGCCATGTCCAGCGCGGGCAGCCGGTCCAGATCGTCGTAGTCGAGCGAATCCTTTCCGAGCGCAAGGGATTCCGCGCGCAGCCGCTCCTGCCAGTCCGGATGCCTGCCCAGCTCGTGCACCAGCATGGCGGAGGCGATCGTGCTGGTGTCGTGCGCGGCCATCATCACGAAGATCATGTGCTGGACGACCTCGTCGTCGGTGAAGGTGTGCCCCTCCACGGTGCTGGCCCGGCACAGCACGCTGAACAGGTCGTTGCCTCGGCCCGCGCGTTTGACGGGGAGCTCGCGGCGGAAGTGCTCCTCGAGTACCCGGCGTCCGCGCAGCCCGCGCGCCCACACCCCGCCGGGCAGATCGGCGCGAACCAACGCCGTGCCGCCGTGCACCGCGTCCTCGAAGGCATGCTCCAGCTTGGTCCCCTCCGGCCCGAGCGCCGCGCCCGCGAACACCTCGGTGGCCTGTCGCAGCAGCAGCTTCTTGATGGCGCTGTAGACGGGAAAGTCCGTGGCCGGACGCCACTTCTGGATGCCGTCGCGCAGCAGCGGCGTGGTCAGCTCGAGATAGCCGACCAGGCGGGGGCGGGTGAACGCCTGCTGCATGATCCGGCGATGGAACAGGTGCTCGTCGAAGTCGCGCAGCAGCAGGCCGCCGCGGAAGAACGGGCCGATGAGCCATTCCCAGCCGCGCTGCGCGGAGAAGACCTTGTCCCGGTCCAGCATGACGACCTCGAACGCTGCGGGACTCCCGACCGTGACGACCGGCCTGCCGAGCACGCCCATCCACTGCACCGGGCCGAACCGCTCGAAGCGGGAGCGCGCGAACTCGATCGGATCGGCCAGGGTGTGCAAGGTGTATCCGATGCCCGGCGGTCCGAAATCGCCCAGGGTCGGGCGCAATCCGCTGTCCGCCGGCGGCTCGGCCAGTGGACGCACCCTGGTCGGATAGCGGCGCACCAAGCGGACGCCGACGCGCTGCACCCGCCAGGACAGCCGAGTACGTAGCCGCCTTGCCCCGTCGGATACCGCGCTGACTCTTGGTGGAACGAGAAGACTCATGGCCCATCCCTTCGCGACGCTGCGATGGATCGACATTATCGGAAACGCACGTTTCCGTAAACGTTTGTTTCCCAACTTGTGCTGTGCCAAGCTGGCCGGGTGACTCGCGCATTCACCGGCACTTACCGCGGGGTGTCGAGCGCCGAGCGTCGCGAGGATCGGCGCAGGCGGCTGCTCGACGCCGCGCTCGCCATCGTCGGCACGCAGGGCCTCGCGGCGCTCACCGTGCGCGGGGTCTGCGAACAGGCCAAAGTCGGTCCGAGGTTCTTCTACGAGGCGTTCCCCGATCTCGACGCACTGGCCTCCGAACTCCTGCTCGAGGTGCAGCGTTCCGCGCTCGACCGCGCCCGGACGGCCATCGCCGAGACCGAAGGCCCGCCCGCACGGCGCATCCGAGCCGGGGTGGCCGCGCTCATCACCGAACTCACCGACGACCCGCGCCGAGCGAAGATCGTCTTCGCTCAGGCATACGGCAACGAGGCGCTGATGCGCACCCGCTTCGCGGGCATGCGCACGGTCGCCGCCACCATCATCGAGCAGACCCGCATCGTCCTGGATCTCCCCGAGGGGCAGGAAACGGCGGTCGCCGCGACTTCCCAGCTCATCACCGGCGGCGCCGCCGAACTGGTGCTCGTCTGGCTGGACGGCGGGCTCGACATCGACCGGGACGGCCTGATCGATCTGCTCGCCGATTTCACCATCGCGATGATCGATCGACTGCCCGGGGTGGCCGGTCGACTCAACGGCACCGCCTGATCGCGCACGATCGCGCGGTCAACCGAGCACATTCGATCACCCGCGGTGGTTGCCGGCGATTCGCGCGTGGGCGTACTCGCCGCCGAGACATAACGTCCTACGGCCCTGCGGCCGTTGAATCATGATGCTGGCGAATGTGTTTCACCACGTCGACCGGACGGTTAGGCCACACGGGCCGAGCCTTGGCTATACACTCTTTTACAGGTCAGTTCTCCTCGTAATTGCCGAATTGACCCCGGACACAAGATGTCCCGACCTATGACCGGCTGTTCTCTTCTGATTACGTTGGGAGGCAAGATGATCGATCACAGCTCACCGGTCCGGCCGACCCGCGTCCCCACCGGAGGTGCAGGATGATCGAGAGCGCGTACGCGGCCGAGGCGGCAGACACCACCGAACCGCGTCATCGCACCATTACCGACCCCGACGGCCCTGGCGAGCGTTTGCGGGGCAATCGCATGTGGACGGTCTCGGCCGTCGTCGTCGAGGCCGACGGCCCGAGTCCGCGCCACGGCGTGGTCGCGGGCGCCGACCTCGGCGACGCGGCCGAGCAGCTGTGTGAGTACCTGCCCGAGACGGGCTCCGACGAGGATTACTACCTGGTGGCCAGGCAGGTTCCGTTGGTCACGCACGGTCCGCGCAGCGGCGGCCAGATTCCGCGCCGCACCTGGGTCAGCCCGATCCAGCGCGACGACGATACGGGCCAGGCGACCTACGGGCGCTGGACACGCGCCGAGGAGCATCCACACTTCCGGCTGCACGGACCGCACGTCACCAACTGAGCGCGGCCCGGCGGGTTCACGCCGAGCGCCGCATCCGGTGGTCGGCGACGTGCACCCGGTTGGAGCAGCGCGGCGAACAGAAGCGACGCCGGCCGTTGCGGGAGGTGTCCACGAAGACCACCGCGCAGCCCTGGCGTGCGCAGCGGCCGATGCGTTGGGGGTCTTCGCAGAACAGCGCCGCGAGACCGGCCGCCGTATAGGCCTTCACCCGCTCGTCGGTCGGCGCGTCCTCGTGCGCGTAGTGCAGGTGCGGCGGACGACCGTCGTGCGTGGAAATGTAAGGGCGACTGGTTGTTTCGGCCAGTAGCGCGTTGAGCTGCGGCACCGAGGGCGCGTCGAACACCTCGGCGAGCCGCGCGATCCAGCGACGCAAATCCGCGGTCTGCTCCGCGTCGAGCGAACCCAGCGGCTTGTATCCCGCCGCGTCGAGCACCTCGAGCAGGTCCGTTTCCGGATCGGCGTTCACCAGCCGGGCGGCCAGTTCCGCCGCCGTGCCGCCGTAAGGGTTGAAATGCACAAAGTCATTACATCAGGCTGAGATCATGTCCGCCACCTGCCCTTCCTGCGCTTGGCCCTCCCCCACTGTCGTGTCCGCGCACGGCGCCGTCCGCTATCTGCGCTGTGTGTGCGGGCGCTGGTTGATCAGCCAGGACGGCGCGGTGATCGCCGCGGCGGGCGACAGTTCGCTGGCCGAACCGGCCAGGTGATCCGTCAGGCCGAGTGCGGCCCGCGCGGCGAGCGACCCGCCTTGTCCCGGTACATGGCGGTATCCACCGCGTGCATGAGCGCGTCGACCGCTCTCGGCCGGTCGACCACGTACACCGTGCCGACGCTGGCGCCGACGTGCACGGGATGCCCGGCCACCCGCAACGGTGTCGCCAGTGCGGCGCGCAGTTCGTTCGCGACCGCCGCCAGCTGCGGCTCTCCCGCACAGCGCTCGATCAGCACGATGAATTCGTCGCCGCCGATACGGGCCGCGAGGCCCGCGCGCGGCTCGGCGGCGGCCCGCAGGCGCTGGGCCACTTCGTGCAGCACCCGATCTCCGACGGTGTGTCCCCACTCGTCGTTGACGGCCTTGAAACCGTCCAAGTCCAGGTAGCACAGGCCGATCGGCGGCACGGCGCCGGCGAGCCGGTCGAAGAACAGCAACCGATTGGGCAGGCCGGTCAGGTCGTCGTGGTGGGCGTCGTGCCAGAGCCGGTCGGCCAGCTGCTTGCGTTCGGTGACGTCGACGGCTACGCCGATCAGGAATTGGATCCGCCCTTCGGCGTCGCGCACGGCCGACATCGACAGGTCGATGTGGGCCAATCCGCCGTCGGGGCGCACGTGCGGGGTCTCCAAGCGGAACCGATCGGTTTCCCCCGCCAGCATGCGCCGGAACTGACCGTAGGCGTGGCCGATGTTGGCCGGACCGAGCAGGTCGGCCACCGGACGGCCCGGCATGTGTTGCTGTGGCAGGCCGAGCATCTCGGCGAAGGCGGCGTTCACCGCGAGGACATGCCCGGTGACGTCGACAGTGCCGATACCGACCGAGGCGCCCGCGAACACCGCCTCGAATCGGGCCTCCGACAGTTGCCGCCGCACCTCGGCGTCCCGTGCCGCGGCCAGCGCCGCACCGAGGGTCGCCTCCTGTTCGACGAGCGCGGCGGCGCGCAGCGCGCCGGTACAGCCCGCGGCGAACTCCGCGGCCACGGCGACGGCGCGATCGCGCACCTGGTCGTAATCGAGGCCGTCCGGGGTGCAGACCTCCTCGACCATGTCGTGGCAGATCACCGCGATCGAACGACTGACGACGAGCGAGTCGCGATAGTTCGCGGCGACCAGCACAACGGCCGCGTCGTGCGCGTTGCGCAGGTCGGCGTCGCCGCGGATGGCGGCGACGAGGAGTTCGGCGAGATCGGCGAGCATCGCTTCCGTCTCGGTCCGCGTGAGCGTGGGGGCGACGACGCCGTCGAGCGCGTCCGCCCATCGCAACGCCAGCTCACGCAGTCCCACTACTCTTCCCGCCTCAGCCCTTGCGACCCACGCCCGCGAGACCGAGCGATCGGCCGGGCGCCTCGTGGTGATCGCGCTCGGATTCCGGGCGCCAGGCGGGTAGCTCGACCACGCCCGGTTCCACCAGGTCCCATCCGTCGAACATAGCCGCGATCGCGGCGGCTGGGCGGAAATGAATCCCGACCTTGTTCTGCTGGGCCGCGTTGGCGCCGAGCTGTGCGGCGTCCTCGGGCCGCAGCTCGGAGGTCAGGTGCGAGATCGCCAGGTAGGAACCGCTCGGCACGGCGTCGCGCACCGCGGCGACCCGCTCGGCGGGCGCGTCGTCGTCGGAGAGCAGATGCAGCACCGCCACCATCAGCACGCCGACGGGCTGCTCGAAGTCGATCAATCCGGTGTCGCGGGCTTTGCCGAGCAGTTCCTCGGGCTTGCGCAGATCGGCCTCGATCGCCGCGGCGCGATCGTGGCCGCGCAGGATCGCCTTCGAGTGCGCGACGGCGACGGGGTCGATGTCGGCGTAGAGCACGCGGATCTCGGGGTCGATCTTCTGCGCCACCTCGTGCACGTTGCCCGCCGTGGGAATGCCGGAGCCGATGTCGAGGAACTGGCGAACGCCCGCCTCTACCAGGAAGCGCACCGCCCTGCGTAGGAAGGCCCGGTTGCTCAGGGCGACTCGCGGAAGGTCGGGAACCAGCTGCTTGCCCAGTTCGGCGGCCTTGCGGTCGACATCGAAATTGTGCGAGCCCCCGAGTAGCGCGTCGTACATCCGTGCCGGGCTCGCCTGCTGCATATCCACGCCCTCGGGCGCCCACGCCGGCCTGTCCATCGAATACCCCTTTGTGTCGGGCCTTCCGAGTGACCGGAAGGCGCGCACCGCGCGGATGATTCGGTCGATCACCCGAGAGATGCGTCCGCATCGTAACCGCAGGTCCGAACGACAGTGCACCGCAGAAGATCACAGTTGCGCACCGCGGTGGCGCGCCCGATGCGGATACCCGCGAGGCAGCCCTTTTACACCTATGGATGCAGACATGCGCATGTCTGCAAGGTAGGTTAGGCTATGCGACGGCAGCCGTCCGAAACGGAAGGAACGTTCGACCATGGGAGATCAGTGCGGGTCGCCGCGACCGACGAACACCGCGGCGGAAGAGCATGCGTGCGCGGAGGATCGTCGGCATTCCCATGATCACAGCCACGACCACGGCAGCGGGCACCACCACGACCACGGCGTGTCCGCGGACTCCGACCCGCGCTGGCTGAGCATCGCGCTGGCACTGATCGTCGCGTTCATGGCGGCGGAGGTGGTGGTCGGTCTGCTCGCGCACTCGCTGGCACTGATCACCGACGCCGCGCACATGCTCACCGACGCCGCCTCGATCGTCCTCGCGCTGATCGCCATCCGGCTCTCCAAACGACCGGCGCGCGGACGGTACACCTACGGGTACAAGCGCGCGGAGATCCTCTCGGCGCAGGCCAACGGCATCACCCTGCTGCTGCTCGCGGCGTGGTTCGTCTACGAGGGCGTCAACCGGCTGATCCACCCGCCGGACGTGGAAGGTCCGCTGGTTTTCGTCACCGCGCTGATCGGCATCGTCGTCAACATCATCGCCGCGTGGTGCATCAGCCGCGCCAACCGCACCAGCCTCAATGTCGAAGGCGCCTTCCAGCACATCCTCAACGACCTGTACGCGTTCATCGGCACGGCCATCGCGGGCGCGGTGGTGTGGCTGGCGGGCTACCCCCGCGCCGACGCCATCGCCGCGCTCGTGGTCGCCGCGCTGATGGTGAAGGCGGGATGGGCGCTGGTTCGCGAATCGGGGCGGATCTTCCTGGAGGCCGCGCCCGCCCACCTCGATCCCGACGCCATCGGCGCACGCATCGTCACCCTTCCGCAAGTCACCGAGGTGCACGATTTGCACGTGTGGGTGATCACCTCGGGCGAGCCGTCGCTGTCGGCGCACATCCTTGTCGACGATCGAGCCGACTGCCATGCCGTGCGGTTGGGCATCGAGCGGGTGCTGCTCGCGGAGTTCGGGTTGGAACACACGACGTTGCAGGTCGACCATGTTTCGGAGTTGGATTCGGTGGCGGCGGATTTGCACTGCGCGGAGCCGCACGGGCGGGTGCATCGCTCTTGAGGTGGGTCGACGGGGCAAGCTGCCCCGGTAGCGCGTGGTCATCACAGTGCGATCGGTATGAGGCGATCCCAACCGAACCACCGGTTCACCGGGGAGCGGATGCTCGCGGTTCGGTGCGACGATCCCGGATCGCCTGCGCCACTTCCTCCACCGCGGTGCGCACCATCGTGCCGTACTGGTCCTCGCCGAGCGTGTGCAGATATTCGCGGGCGGCGTCGATCTGCTGCCGGGCGGCTTCGAAGGAGCCGAGGCGGCGGTAGTTGTCGGCGAGGTTCAGGTGCAGGGAGGGGTAGAAGCCGCGCACCGCGAGGCCCGCGTGGTGGCGGCGGACGCGTTCGTCGGTGAGGCTGTCCGCGGCGTCGAGCGCGCGGAGGTCCCAGGTGAGGGCCTGCGCGGCGTCGTCGTGCAGGTCGGCGAGGTAGTGCGCGAGAGTGCAGCGGTGCAGGGGATCGCCCTGGGGGCCGAGTTCGGTCCAGAGTGCGGTCAGCGTGGCGCGAGCGGTATCGCGGTCGCCCGCTCGGCCGAGCTCGACAGCATGGGTGATGGCGTCCATGGTGGCGTCGGTCTGATCGGTCATCGGATGGGGTCCTCCGTGCTCGGGACGAATGTAGGCATGACGAGGGTGGTGAGATCACCGTCGGTCGCCGAACGGACGACGACGGGCTGGTCGGGTGCGGCGAGATCGAGCATCAGGTCCGGCCCGAGCGCGCTCACCACGGCGGAGCGCAGCACCGTGGACCGGAAGGCGAGTTTCATCGGTGCGCCGGTGACGACAGCGGACAGCCGGGTGGTGGCCGCACTCGCGACAACGAGACCGGATGCGTCGATGGTGCACACCACGATGTCGCCCGCCGCTTCCAGCAGCTCGACGAGGGCGGCGCGAGCCACCAGCATTCGGGTGCGGACCGGGGGCAGTCCGTCGAGCACCGCGCGGTAGTCGGGGAAGGGTTGCTCGATTCCGGTGCAGTGGTGCTCGATTTCTCCGCAAGTGAGGGCGATTCCGGATTCGCTCGGTGCGAGAACCACTTCCTCGATCGTGTCCAGCCATGGGCACAGCGGCGCAAGCTTCGCGGCTTCGACCACCACCGACCACTCCTCGCCGCCGTCTCGCAGCGGTGCGAGGGTGCGCGTCGAGAGGCGGTAGCGGTCGGTCGCGGTGAGGGTGAGTGCGGTCGAATCCGCTTCCAGCAGTACCCCGGCGAGCACCGGCACGGTGTCATCGACCGCCGCGGCCGTGCCGACTTGTCCTATGGCGCGCGCCAATTCGGCCGCGGGCACCGCGATGCCGCGCCCCGCGCCGAGGGCCCGCTTGACCTGCGCTGCCACCCGAGCAGCGGTGTCGGCCCGGCGCGCCAGTTCGGCGACGTGCGCGTCGAGTAAGCGTTCGGCGCGGCCCGGATCGCCGGACAACACCTCGGTGATCGTCTCCAACGACAGGTCGATGCCTCGCAGCCGCCGGATCAGCACCGCCCGCTCGCACTGCGACCGCGTGTAATACCGGTACCCGGTCACCGCGTCGACCTCGGCGGGTACCAGCAGTCCGCAGTCACCGTAGAACCGCAGAGCGCTCGCCGTCAGCCCGCTGGCCCGCGCCAACGCCCCGATGGTGATCAACTGCTCGATCCTGGAACTCCGCACCGGGCCATAATGGAGTCTCAACCAACATGAAGGTCAACCGCGCCAGCTACCGAGCGGCGGGTCGTCGAGCTGCCGACAACTGATTCCACTCGAACCGCAGCCGCTCATCCCCGGTCAACCCAACCGCACCCCTCTCCACCTCCTCCCGACGCCCGCGCTCCAGCTTCTCGAACGCACTCACCACCATCCGATGCTCCCCACGCCGATACCGCCAAACCCCCACCACCTCCCCATCGACCAGCACCGCCCCCGGCGCCGACAACGCCCGCCACACCTCCCGGCGCCGAGCACTATCCGGAACGAGCAAGGCCCGATCGGCTTGCCGCAGATACGGATCCCCGGGCGGAACCAGCACCACCCCCTCCGGCGCAACCGCCCCCAACACCGCGTCGACCAGCGATTCCGGCATCTCGTACCGCCGGTCGTCCACCTGCACGCGCACCAGCGTGCCCGCCACCTCCCTCCACGCCTCGTCGACGCCGACGCCGAGCCAATCGCGGAAGAGTGGGCGGGTGGTGGGGCCGTTCACCCGGAAGAACGCGCGCAGCAGGGCGAGGCGCGGCTGTTGGACGCCGACGGCGGGGTGATCCGGGGTCGGGTACAGCATGGTCGCGCGGTTCACCTCCGGGCCGAGCACGATCTGCGCGTGGCAGCCCGCCGCGCGAAACAGTCCGTCCGGTACGTGCGTCGCGCGGCAGCGGTCGCACCACCGTGTCAGCGCGGGTGACACGCGCGCGGTCACCGCGGTGCTGGCGGCGGATTTCGGGGTCGGTCCGGTGACGACGGCGCGCAGCGCCGCGGCGATCTCGGCGACGGCCTCGGCGTGCGCCGCGCCGCCCTCGTCGGAGACGCGCGGCGCGAGTGCGTCGCGCAGCACGTCCAGCTGGGCGACCCGGTGCGCGTGCGGGGCGCCGCGCAACGTCCACCAGCTCACCAGTGGTCCGGACGGGTCGATGGCTCGCGCCAAAGACGTGGACCCGATGCGGTCCGTGCGCTGGCGCAGCGAGTAGGCGGCGCCGCCGAAGCGGCCGTCCTGGAAGCCGAGTAGTAGCAGGTCGTCCAGAAACCCGCCGTTGGTTCGCCCGTTCAGTCCGTGGCCGCGCCAGCGGTAGCCGAGCCACTGCGCGCGGCCGACGGCGATCGCCTTGGCCATCGCCCCACCATAGAGCCGCGACCGTCAGTATTCGTCGGTTCGCCAGGTCGACACCGCCCAGATCACCACGATGCTGAGGGCGATGATCAGGATGGACCAGTACGGGTAGTACGGCAGCGACGCGAAGTTCGCGATGATCGCGATCGCCGCGATGACGATCGCCGCGATCCTGCCCCAGGTGCTTCCGGTCATCAGGCCGATCGCGCAGACCACCAGGATGGCGCCGATCACGATATGGATCCAGCCCCAGGTCGAGATGTCGAACTGGTACACGTACTCGGGACCGACGACGAACAGTTCGTCGTCGACGACGGCCGAGATGCCCTCCAAGATCTGCAGTACGCCCACGGTCAGCAGCAGGATCGCGGCGCCGATGGAGGTGCCCGCGGCGATGCCCTGGCGAACCGGGTGTCGGGTTTCCGGTGTGGTCATCTGCATTCCCTTCCGCGAAGGAGAAACCTGGATGTCCATCCCAGCGGGTGCACCCGCGGAATACCTCACCCGTTTCGGGTGAGGATTCGCGATCAGCGCGCCGCGGCGGACACCGGCACGCGGTGCGCGCGCGGCGTCGGCTTCAGCGTCTTGTTCAGATTCGTGCGCAGGGTCGTGGCCGAATCCAGCAGATAGTTCTGGCGGACCTTCCACGGGTGCCGCTCGCCCTGGCGCGGGAACTCGTCGATGGAGCGCTGGACGTAGCCGGAGGCCAGATCGAGCAGCGGCTGCTCGGTGAGAACGTGATCCGGCTCGGGGACGACGGCCGCGTAGTCGTTGGCGTCCATGTGCCGCAGCACCTTGCAGACCAGCCGGGAGGTCAGGTCGGCGCGCAGTGTCCACGAGGCGTTGGTGTACCCGATGCAGACCGCGAAGTTGGGCACGCCGGTGAGCATCGCGCCCTGCCAGACGAACTGCTCGGACAGCCGCACCGGCACGCCGTCGACGTGCGGCGTGATGCCGCCGAAGGCGAGTAGCCGCAACCCGGTCGCCGTGACGACGATGTCGGCCTCGAGCACCCGGCCGGACTTCAGCCGGATGCCTTCGGGCACGAAACTGTCGATGTGGTCGGTGACGACCTCCGCCTTGCCCTTCTTCATCGCCTTGAAGAAGTCGGCGTCCGGTACAGCGCACAGCCGCTGGTCCCACGGGTCGTAGCTGGGTGTGAAGTGCTCGGCGACGGCCCGCTCGTCTTTGAGGATGCGCGTGGTGAGACCGATGAGCAGCTTGCGCGCGGATTCGGGACGACGGCGGCAGTACTGATAGAAGCCCGTGCTGAACAGGATGTTCTTGGTGCGGATCACCCGGTGCGCCAGGCGCGGCGGCAGCAGTTCGCGGATCTTGTCGGCCAGCTTGTCACGCCCGGGGACGGCGCTGATCCAGGTCGGGCTGCGCTGCAACATCGTCACCAGCTCGGCCTGCTCGGCCATCGACGGCACCAACGTGACCGCGGTGGCGCCGCTGCCGATCACCACGACCCGCTTGCCCGCGTAGTCGAGGCCCTCCGGCCAGAACTGGGGGTGCACGATCCGCCCGGCGAAGCTGTCGGCGCCGGGGAACTCCGGCGCATGGCCGCGCTCGTAGTCGTAGTAGCCCGCGCAGGCGTAGAGGAAGCCGCAGGTGAGGGTGCGCTCGACGGTGTTTCCCGCTGCGTCGCGCTCGGCGAGGGTGAGGGTCCACCGGGACTCGGCGCTGGACCAGTCGGCCGAGAGCACCTTGGTGCGGAAGCGGATGTGACGGTCGATGCCGTTCTCGGCCGCCGTCTCACTGATGTAGCGCAGGATCGAGGGCCCGTCGGCGATCGACTTCGCGTCGCGCCAGGGCTTGAACGGGTAGCCGAGGGTGAACATGTCCGAATCCGAGCGGATTCCCGGGTAGCGGAACAGATCCCAGGTGCCGCCGAGACCGTCGCGCGCCTCGAGCACGGCGTAACTCTTGCCGGGGCATTCGGTCTGGAGCCGGTAGGCGGCGCCGATGCCGGACAGGCCCGCGCCGACGATCACGACGTCAAGGTGGTCCGGTACGACTGCGGTGTCGGTCATGGCCTCCAGTGTGCGGATCCGATCGGCCACCTTCTTGACTTCACGCGACAACTATTTGATTCTGGACGACATGTCCGTCATCCGGTCCGCAGGCTTGCGCGGCTTCCGCGCCACCGTGGCGGAACTGGGCGGCAATGCCGAGGAGTACGCCGCGGCGGTAGGCCTGCCCGCCGCCGCGCTGGACGCCGACGATCTGCTCGTCCCCGACCAGGCCGTGGCGGCGGTCCTGGAGTTGGCCGCCCATCGACTCGCCTGCCCCGATCTCGGACTGCGCATCGCCCACCGCCAGGACTTCGACATGCTCGGCCCGCTGGCACTGGCGATCCGCAACTCCCCCACCCTGGCCGACGCGCTCGAATGCTCCTCGCGCTACCTGTTCGTGCACGCGCGCTCACTGAGCCTGGCCTTGGCGGAGGACCCGTACGGCGACCGCGGCGTGATCGCCTTGCGCTACGGCGGCCCGCCGGACCTGCCCGCCCCGGTCCAGGGCACCGATCTGGGCCTCGGCTTCGTGCACCGCGCGATCCAGCGACTGGCCGAGGAGCGCTACGGGCTGCGTTCGGTCGAGCTGCCGTACCACCCGCCCGCACCGCTGAGCGCCTACGAGGAGTTCTTCGGCGCTCCGGTGCGGGTCGGCCGGTCCGCGGCGATCCTGCGGATGCCGTGCGCCCTCGCCGACCGGCCGCTCTCGGGCGGTGACCAGAACCTGCACCGGCTGGCCATGGCCTTCCTCGCCGAGCAGACCGCCGAGGGCGGCACGTCGATCGTGCCGAGGGTGCGTGCCGCGCTGCGCCAGCTGCTCGGCACGACGCCGCCCGAAATCGGCGCGGTGGCAGGGCTTTTCACCACGCATCCGCGCACCTTGCAGCGCAGGCTGGCGGCGGAGGGCACCACCTTCGCCGCCTTGCTCGACGACGTGCGCCGCGACGAAGCCCGCCGCTACCTCACCACCACCGACATGCCGATGAGCCAGATCGCCTCGCTCCTCGGTTTCGCCGAGCAGGCGACCTTCACCCGATCCTGCCGCCGCTGGTGGGGGTGCACGCCGACCGCCCTGCGCCGGGCGGGCTGACTACGACGCCTTGCGCACCTTCTCCACGGCGTCGAGGAAGAACTTCTCGAAAGCGGCCTCGTCCAGCGAGTCCTTCAGCGCGGCGACGCGCACCACGACGGTGGTGCCGCGCAGCACGGCCATGCCCTGGTAGGCGGTGGACGTGAGCGGCTTGCCCGCGCCGACGGTCGAGGTGCTCACCGACTTGTAGACGATGGCCTCGGCGCCGTTCAGCTCGGCGGGCGCGTCCAGGTTCTCCACCTTGACCACCGAGGTGATCTGCTTGCCCTCCACCGTGGAGGTCGCACTCACCTCACCGCACTTCTTGTTGCCGTCGGTGATCTTCGCCAGGTCGGCGGTGCGACCCGCGACGAACTCGACGAACATCAGCCCGGCCTTCTCGTCGGTCGCGCCCGCGACGGCGGCGTCGGCGAGCAGGTCCTTGGTCGCCGTGCCGAGGTCCTGCTGGGTGTCCGCGCATTCCGCCGGGGTGATGGTCGAACTCTGTTGCGTGCCTGCGAGATCGGCGGCCGCAGTCTCCAGCCGGTCCTTGGGCAGATCGACTTTCTTTGTACCGGCCGGGAATTCGGATTCCGACAGCAGTAGCTGGTCGCGGGGGGTGGTCGGCGCGGCCGAATTCGACGCCGCGTCGTCGTTCCCGCCACAACCGGCGAGCAGCAAGACGCCCGCCGAAATCCCCGCCAGCAGGCGTGCCCCTGGGTACCGCAGTGTGATCATGCCGGTCAGCATGCCAGTACCCGTACCGCGCGGCAGCACCGGTCCGTGCTACGCGCGCGACGAGCAAGCGGCCTGTTCCGCCGGCGGCGCGGCGCGGACAAGGTCAGGCGGCGGGGATCACCTCTAGGAGACCGGGATCGGTCGGCATAGACTTCGGCGCGAATATCGACTCGGAAGGGGTCGCATGGACACGGTTCGAGAAGTAGCCGAAGAAGGTAAGCGGCTCATCGACCTGGCCTGGCTCGGCGAGCTCACTCGCGACGACGCGGTGCATCGGTTCGTTCAGGTGGGCGACGGAATGGTCTGTCCGGTCACGGCGGGCGAGATCATCGACGACGGCGTGCGGTGGCTGGACGCCAATGCCACCCGACTACGGTTCCTCGGCTGGTGTGCCCTACTCGAACTACCGCTGCTCGGAGGTTTCGCCGTGCTCTCGCTCGCCCTCGGCGACTATGTCGCCGCGATGCTCGCGCTCGCGCTCCTCGGCGGCATGCAGTTCGCGCACCGCAAGTTGATACCGCACCCGATGCCGATCCGCCGCCCGCGCCGCGTGCGGCACTGACACGCCACCGGACTTCGTCGGCCCCAACGCTTTTCGGCGTGTGATCGGCGCGCTCCTCGTACAGTGAACCGGACGTGCGGGATCGTCCGACGGCCCGCCGGTCGGGGTTGCTGGCTTGCGGGAGGACGGCCGTGCGGATCGAGGACTTGCGAACGGTCGGGGACGAGGAACTGTCCGCCGACGTCTGCGTGGTGGGATCGGGTCCCGCCGGACTGACCATCGCCGCCGAGCTGGCGAATTCAGCGCTGCGCGTGCTGGTCCTGGAGAGCGGCGGGCGTGAATCGTCGGACGCCGCCAACGCACTCGACGACTACGACAACGTGGGCGCGCGCCGGGCACAGCCCGATCGCCTCGCGGGCGACCGGATCCTCGGCGGCAACTCGCACACCTGGAGCGGACGCTGCGCGCTGCTCGACGAGCTCGACTTCCGCGCTCGCCCTTGGGTTCCCGGCTCCGGATGGCCCATCGGCCCCGGCGACCTGGAGCCCTACCTGACCCGCGCGGCCTGCCACATCGGCATCGGTCACGGCAGCGGTTTCACCGACGACGGCTTCTGGGACCTGGCCGGTCGGACCCGCCCCGCCGACGCGCTGGACCCCGAGCGCTTCCGCCCCTACTTCTGGCAGATCAGCCGGGATCCGTCCGATCCGTTCGACTGCAAACGCTTCGGCGCGCACGTGGAAAGCCTTGTCGCGCGGAATGTTCTGATTCTGATCAACACCACTGTCACCCATCTCGACACCGATCCCGATGGCGCGCACGTGCGGACCCTCCAAGTGGCGGGCGCCGACCCGCGACCGCGAACGGTGCGCGCCCGCGCGGTGGTGCTCGCGACTGGCGGCATCGGCAATGCCCGCCTGCTGCTCGCCTCCCGGCGGACGGTGCCCGAGGGCCTCGGCAACCGGCACGACTTGGTCGGCCGCTACCTGATGGACCACCGCTGCGGAGCCGTCGGCGTGCTGGAACCTGGTGCGGCGGAGTCGATCGCGCAGCGCTTCGGCAAGTACGTGGTGAAAACGCCGCACGGCCGCCATACCTTCCTGCACGGTGTCGCTCTCTCTCCCGAGATCCAGGCAAAGGAGGGTCTGCTCAACTGCGCGTTGTGGTTACAGGAAGTGCCCGCGGCGGACGATCCGTGGGACTCGGTGAAACAGCTGCTGCGCGGGCGCGGCGACCGCCACGACGCGAAGGTCGCGCTCACCAACGCCGGACTGCTGTTCGCCGGTGCGCGACGCCGCCTCGTCCAGCACACGGGGCTACCGCACAAGCTGGATCGAATCGAGTTGCGCTGCATGGTCGAACAGGCGCCGAACGCGGAGAGCCGGGTCACCCTGACCGACCGCGCCGATCGGCTCGGCGTGCCGACCGTGCGGGTGGACTGGCGGGTGCACGCGCAGGAGGACGCCACGGTACGCCGGGCCGCCGCGCTGGCGGTCGCGGAGTTCGCCAGGCTCGGCTTGCCGACGCCGACGCTGTTCGAGTGGGCTGCGCCGGACAGCGCGCTGCCGCTGGAACTCACCGACTGGGCGCATCCGACCGGCACCACCCGGATGTCGGCCGATCCGCGCGCGGGCGTCGTCGACACCGACTGCCTGGTGCACGGCACGGACAACCTGTTCGTCGCGGGCAGTTCGGTGTTTCCCACGACGGGCCACGCCAATCCGACGCTGACGATCGTCGCGCTGGCTGTCCGGCTGGCCGATCACCTGCGCGGAAAGGTCGCGCCGAGCGGCTGAGGGGTCAGTCCGCCGCCTTCGAGCCATGAGCGAAGGCGGGCAAGCATTAGGGTGCGGAACATGGAGGACTCGACGACCAGCGGTTCCCATCCGTACGAGCCGCACGCGGGCGGGTTCGCGACCAGGCTGAACTGGTTGCGCGCCGGAGTACTCGGCGCGAACGACGGCATCGTGTCGACGGCGGGCCTGGTGGTGGGCGTCGCCGCGGCGACGACAACGACAAGCGCGATCTTCACCGCGGGCATCGCGGGTCTCTCGGCCGGTGCGCTGTCGATGGCGGTCGGCGAGTACGTGTCCGTCAGCACCCAGCGGGATTCGGAGCGCGCGCTGCTCGCCAAGGAACGCAAGGAGCTCACCGACGAACCCGAGTACGAGCTCGCGGAACTCACCGACATCTATCGGGCCAAGGGACTCACGCCGGAGACCGCGCGCAAGGTCGCCGAGGAACTCACCGCGTACGACGCCTTCACCGCGCACGCCGAGGCCGAACTCGGCTTGAACCCGCGCGAACTCACCAATCCCTGGCAGGCCGCGCTGTCCTCCGCGGTCGCGTTCACCCTCGGTGCGCTGCTGCCGCTGCTGGCGATCCTGCTGCCGCCCGTCACCGCGCGCATCCCGGTCACGGTCGCCGCGGTGCTGGTGGCGCTGGCGCTCACCGGTTCGGTCAGCGCACGGCTCGGCGGGAGCGATCCCCGGCGCGCGGTGCTGCGGGTGGTGCTCGGCGGCGCGCTGGCCATGCTGGTCACCTACGGTATCGGGCAGCTGGCCGACGTCTCCGGAATCTGAGGCGGTCACCGAGCTCCCACCCGCCGTGGGGGATTCGGCCGGGCGTAGACTTCGATGCTTTCCGAAGTCCGAGTCCGGAGGCCGAACATGCCCTTCCGTGATCGCCGGGCGGCGGGTCGGCGACTCGCCGTGCGGTTGACCGACTTTCGCGACGCCGACGCCGTGGTGCTCGGGGTGCCGCGCGGTGGCGTTCCGGTCGCCTACGAGGTGGCCCGCGCGCTGGACGCGCCACTCACGGTGGCGATGGTGCGCAGGCTACGGGTGCCCTATCGGCCCGAATTGGCGTTCGGCGCGATCGGCGAGGGCGGCGTCGGGGTGATCGACGACAAGATCCTGGCGCGCGCGTTCGTCTCCGAATCGGGGCGGGCCGAGGTGGAGGCCGAACAGCGAGCGGACTTGGCGCGCAGCGCCATTCGCTATCGCGGTGGCACGTCCGGCCTCGCGCTGCACGGGCGGACCGCGGTGATCGTCGACGACGGCATCGCCAGCGGCGTCACCGCCCGCGCGGCCGTCGCGGTGGTGCGGGCGGCGGGGGCCGAACGCATCGCGCTCGCGGCGCCCGTCGGCGCGGCCTCGGCGATCCGGGCGTTGAGCGGGCGGGTCGACCAGGTGGTCTGCCTGGAGGGCGCGGAAGTGGTCACCTCGATCGCGCGATGGTACGGGGATTTCGCCCCGGTCGACGACGCCCAGGTGTGCGATCTACTGGACGGTGCGGCGGCCGAATTGCGCCAGCGTTCCGGCGAATCCGGCTAGGCAGCAACGCACGCCGATGTCGGCCGAGAGGCTGCTCTCGGCCGACATCGGCGATCGGTCAGCGCCGGAACGCGTCCCGCACTTTGTTGGCGGCTTGTTTCATGTTGCCGCGGAACTGGTCCCGCCGACCTTCCGCTGTCAGCCTCGGGTTATCGGTCGCGCGTCCGAAGAATTTCTTCACGCGACCCCGCGCGGCTTGAATGCGGTGATCGAAACGACTGTTCCGTCTGTAATTGTCGGCAGTCATCGATGACCTCAGTAATAGTGCCTGCGGCCGCCGATCGGACGGCCCACCGAGCCTGCGATCCAGAGCACCGCGCCGATGATCAGCACGATGATGCCCGCGGTCGTCAGCAATCCGATTCCGAGCAACCAGCCCACAATCAGAAGAATCAATCCGAGGATAATCACGGTCACATCCCTTTCTTTCCGGTAAACCGTTGACGTGTCAGGTGGTAGTAGGCGCCTGGGTCTTGCCGCGAGCGCCCGCGATCGGCGGGGCTCCGGATGGTCGGCGCAGGAAGCGGTTCGGGCTCCAGGCGGGCTTCCCTGCGGGCGGCGGCGCGACGGGCGGCGCCTGTGGCGGAGCCGTGCCGCGACGAGCCGCCGCGGCTTCCCTGCGCGACCTGCGCAGTTCCCTGCGTGCCTCGCTGCCGCGGCGGGAGGTACGCCAGAGCCCGGTCAGCAACAGCACCAATCCGAGCGCGCCCGCCGCGCCGATCACCGTGCCGTAGAGGAATACCTCTCCGGCCGAGGCCGTGAACTGATAGTCGAATACGGCGAAGTCGCCCGTCGACGTGCGTAGCTCGCCGGTATTCGCCGCCACCGCGGCGACGCCGACGACCACCGCGCCGATCAGGACGATCAGCCCTAGGAGAATGATCATGACAATCCTGGTGCGCTGAAATGTTCTATTACGAGTCCGCTATTCCCGGTTCCGACGGGCTCAAACAACACGATCGGAAACGTTTGCGCCGCGCGGTTTCGGTGTATGCGCAGAACTGACCATCACCGGTCGATCAGCACCAAGGAGAGTCGAGCATCATGACCTACACCTTCGATCTCACCGACTACTCGGACGAGTCCGCCGTCGTCGCCGAGAACGCGCTGCGCGGACTCGGCGGCGTCGATTCCGTCGACGTGGACCGGGTCGCGGAGACCATCACGGTGAACTCCACCACCCTCAGCTACGGCGAGGTCCTCGACGCGATCAGGCAGTCGGGCGTCCCCGCGAAGTAGCTCAGCGAGTCGGGCCGAGATCGAGGCGTTCGGTCAACCGGTCGACCAGCCCCGGCGCTATGCCGGGGTCGCGTCGCGCCGCGAGCGCCTCCCTGCGGCCCGCCTCGACCACCTCCGTGCGGATGACGGTCGTCTCCACATCACCTTCAGGTCCTCGCGCGGCTCATGCGCTGGCGTCTTGGTCGGCGGTCGAGGGATCGTCGCGGGTCAGTCGCTGAACTGGACGCGCGGCCGCTCGTAGATCTCGCCGTACAGGCCCCTCCGTCTCCGCGAGCTGCTCCCTTCAGGTTGGCTCGGCCTTGCACCACGCGGTCCCAGAGCCGCTGTTCCAGCTCGCGTTTCCTTCCTCGTGTCGGCGTGCACGCCGGTCGACCGCATGACCAGCGGCAGTGTCGGATCATGTGGCAGCGGGGAACAACACGGCGGCGAACACCGCGCCCCGCGCCGCTTGGTACCAACCCGACAGCGCACAGCGACGACCGCGCGGCGACCACGTCACCGCCCCGTACGCGGAGGAAGGCCGGTGACCACGGCTTGCACGGCCGCTCTGTAGCTGACGAGGGCGGCAAGTCGTCGAACAGCCTTTATCCGCCCAGCACAACGGCACGCGACAGGACGGCACACGGCACAACAGCACGACCACGCGGCGGGGCGACGGCGCGACCACGCGGCGGCGCGGCGGGGCGTCGGCACGGCACGGCGACGGCACCACCACGCGGCGGCACGGCACGGCGACGGCACGACCACGCGGCGGCACGGCAGGGCGACAACCACGCGGCGGCACGGCAGGCGACGGCGCGGGCCGTGCGTTGCCGCCGCAATGGCGATCAACCCGGCGGCGCGCAGCGCGATTCCGCCCCAGCTCTGCGCGCACCGCCGCCAGAAGGCGCGACGCGCGACCGCGTACAGCCGTGGCGGCAGTACAAGCGGCCGAATGCGTCACCGTGCCGCGTTTGCCGTCCTGTCGCGCGCCGGGCAACCCGTGGCGAACGCCGCCACCAGCCCGCGCGGCGCATTCGGCGCGCGCGGAGTACTTTGGTGCGCACCGAACGCGCCGAGAAGTGTTGGCGGACAAGCGGATGGGGGCTGGGATGCGAGAGATCTTCGATGCCGGTTTCGCGGCGGATCCGTGGCCGGTGCTGGACGCACTGCGCCGCGAGGGCGGCGTGCACCGTGTCCGCACACCCGACGGTCCGCCCGCCTGGCTGGTGACCAGGTACGCCGATGTGCGCGCCGCGCTGTCGGACAAGCGCTTGACCACCGACGTGAACAGGGCCGGACCGGTGGACTACGCCGGATTCGCCGTCCCGCCCCCGCTGAACGCACTGCTCGTGGCCGACGCGGAGGCTCATGCCCGCCTGCGCCGCCTGATCACCACCGAGCTGACACCGCGCCGCCTGACCGGGTGGGACGAGCGCGCGGCCGATCTGGTCGATTCGCTGCTGCGCGGCGCCGAGGCGGACCCGAAGGTGGATCTGATCGAGCGTCTCGCGGTTCCGTTGCCCACCGAAGTGCTCGGCGACCTGCTCGGACTGGCCGATTCCGAACGAGAAACCCTGCTGGACTGGGCGAATTCGACCCTGTTGCCCGGCGGGTCGGCGCCGCGGGCCAGGGACACTCTCGCCGCCATGCGCGCGTTCGTCGACGCCACGATCGAAACGGCAAGCCCCGACAGCCCGGTCGGGCGGCTGGTCGCCGCGAGCGGCGAGACCGGCTCACCGACCGCGGACGAACTCGCCGGTGTGCTGTTCTATCTGCTGTTCGTCTGGTACGAGGTGCTCGTAGACCTGATCGCGGGCGCGCTGCTCACGCTGATCGCCGAACCCGCGCACCGCAGGGCTTTTCGGGCGGCCACGGACCGGCGGCGCGCCGTGGACGAGCTGCTGCGCTACCTTTCGCCGCAGGTGCTCGCCGGAGCCCGTTTCGCGACAACGGATCTGGACATCGGCGGCTATACCGTGCAAGCCGGGCAGACCGTATTGCTGTGTCTCGCGGGCGCCAATCGCGATCCGGCGGTGTTCGATCGGCCCGACCGGTTCGACCCGACCCGCGTCCGCAACGCCCAGCTGGGCCTCGGCCACGGCGCCCACTCCTGTCTCGGCGCCGCGCTCGTGCACAGTGTCGCCGACGCCGTCCTCGAGCACTTCTTCGCCAAATGGCCCGAGACGACGCTGACGACGCCCGCCCGAGAAGTTCCGTGGCGCTGCGGTTTCCGGCACCGCGGGCCGCTCCTGCTTCCCGTCGCGCTCGCCTGAGCACCTCGACTCACCTGCGGGGCAAGCCGATCGATGCGACGCCTTCCGGCTCCGGCTCACGGATCGGGACGATGCGCCACCACGTGACGCACCGCCACACCCACTCCAGCGGTCCGTATCGAAGCCAGTGCATCCACAGGTAGCTGACGAACGCCTGGAGCACGAGGATCGCCGCGGCCAAGCCGAGCAGCGCGGGATAGCGGGTGGTGCCGCCGAGATGCAGACGCTCTTCCGCGAGCAGGATCAGCACCGTTGCGGAAACGTAGTTCGTCAGCGCCATGCGCCCCATCGGCTCGAGTACTTCGGTGAGCACCTCGCCGAACCCGGTGCGCAGCACGAGCAGTAGCCCGGTCGCATAGGCGACCGCGCCGAGCAGGCCCGCGATCGGTTCGATCGAGCTGGTCCACAACTCCAGATACGGTGTGCGCCACTGCCATACCGCGGTCGCGATCGCGGCGGGCACTGCGAAGACGAAGACGGCCGCGATCGGCCAGGTGCGCCCGCGCAGAACGTCGACGAGACCGAAACGTTCGGCCGCCGAGCCGAGCAGGAAGAGACCGGGTACCAAGGCCAAGCCGCCGCCGAGGGTGAGCGCCACACCCACCGTGCCCACCAGGCCCGCGACCAGAACGAGCCACGACGGCAACGCGGAAGCGGGCAGCAGGATCACCAATCCCACGACCGCGTACGGCAGCAGCGCCTCGCCCGGCTGGAACAGCTGGTGCACGAGTCCGAGCGCGCCGAGCGCGACCAGCTTGCGGGCCAAGACAACTCGCGGACGTGCGGTCCGCTCGGCGGCGCCGTCCAGGAACAGCGCGAAGCTCAGGCCGAACAGGAACGAGAAGATCGGGAAGAAGCGCTCCTCGACCACCACCGAGAGCACGTGCCGGACCGGGTCCATGGCCCCGCCGGAGGGCACGGTGGCCGTCATGTCGGTGATCTGCCAAATGTCGACCACCAGGATTCCGCACAGCGCGAACCCGCGGACGGCGTCTAATTCGTGAATGCGCTCGCGCGCGGCGACGTCGTACATGCCCCGACAGTAACGGCGCAGGCGGACGAAATCCGTCAACAACTTGCGCGCGGCCGGAGCGAAGGCCGAGTTACGCCTGATGGCGCAGGGGGACGAAGTCCGTCGACAACTCGCGCACGGCCGAAGCGAAGGCGGAGGTACGCGTAATGGCGCAGGCGAGCCGCGGCGCTGAACAGCTCTCAGATGACGTCGCGCACATTTGCTTCATGCACTAACTATTTGTGCGTTAACCTAGCCGGGACCCGAGGAGGAACCGTGGACACCCAGATCGAGGACCCGCTGCGCCTGGACCGGCAGGTGTGCTTCGCACTGGCCGTGGCCAATCGCGCGGTGCTCGCCGTCTACCGCCCGCTGCTCGAACCGCTCGGCCTCACCCATCCGCAGTACCTGGTGATGCTGGCGCTGTGGGGCGAGGCGCCGATGTCGGTGAAGGAGATCGCCGAGGCCATCCAGCTCGATTCACCGACCCTCTCCCCGCTGCTCAAGCGCCTCGAGTCGGCCGGACTGATCAGCAGGGGCCGCGACCCGCGCGACGAACGCAACCTGGTGATCGACCTGACCGAGGCGGGCGCGGCGCTGCGAGCGCAGGCCGAGCGCATCCCGCCCGCGGTGGTGCAGCGCCTCGGTGTCACTCTCGCCGACCTCGAGGAACTGCGCGACGTGCTGACCAGGGTCAACGAAGCCGCCCGCCGCTCGACGCTCGCCGAACCGCACCCAACGTCAGGAGCCGACGCATGACCCGCGCCCGTCGCCGCCCCAACCCCGTCGAGTGGATCGGCTACGCCTTCGGGCGCAGGCTGCCCGATTCGTTGCAGGACTGGGTGCGCGAGGACCTGACCGGAAAGTACGCCGTCGCAAGGCATCTGGTGCGCGGGCTGGTGCCGTTCACGCCGCTGTTCGCGGTATTCATGTTCTTCCCTGGCGCGCTGTGGCTGCGCGGATCGATGGTGCTGCTCGCCGTGCTGCTCGCGCTGTTCTACACCGCGGCCTTCATGCCGATGAATCGCGCGCACCGACTGACCAAGCACGGGCTGCCCGCCGATCTGGAGAACCCGGAACGTGCGCGCAAGCGCGAGCTGGAGCGGGCCCGCTACGCCGCCCAGCACCCACACTGAGCAGGAGCACCAGCTCCGGACAACACACGTTCGACGCCGTCAACGACACCGGCTCGACCCGGGGGCAGTCCGCCGCGTGCCAGCGCGCCGAGCGGCTCAGTAGTGGCCGACGGGCTGACCTGCGTCTGCGGCCCGCTCGTCTGCGGCAGGGCAGGCGCGGGCGGAGGTCTGGCGGCCACGGTTTCGACAGGAATTCCACCGCGCCCCTCCGCGCAGGTCCGACGGACGGTGCGGGCACGACGGCTGCGCAGGCACAGCTGGCGCGGGGCGCGGCAGGCGATACCGGCAGCACCGGCGGGACGAGCGGTGACGCCCACCGGCTCACCGACCGGCGGGCAGTCCGGGCACGATCGGCGGGAGCGGGAACAGCTGCGGCACGATCGGCGGCGCGGGCACGATCGGCGGGGCAGGGGCGGGCGGAGGTGCGGGGCCGACGGGCGGTGCGGGTGCGGCGGGCTGCGCAGGCGGGGCAGGTGCGGCGGGCGGGGCAGGCACAGGTGCAGGTGGGGCGGGCAGGGCAGGTGCGGCAGGTTGCACCGGCACGCCGGCACCCTGTTCCTGCGGCACGCAGATCCACCGGCCATCCGGTGAGAGACCCCACTGGGCCGTGATGCCTTCGTACGAACAATCGTCACCGACCTGGTGGTCTTCGCGAGCCTGCTCCGGTGGCACGCAGATCCACTGGCCGTCGGGATCTCGGCCCCACTGGGCCGTGATGCCATCGTGCGAACAATCGTCACCGATCCGGTGCGGCTCGAGACCCTGCCCCTGCGGCACACACATCCACTGGCCCTCGCGCAGATCCCACTGCGCGGTGATGCCGCCCGCGGAGCAGTCGTCGCCGATCCTGCGTGCGGCCAGCGGCGCCGATGCGGAGACCGGCGGACGGACGGTGGTGCTTATCGGCATCGTGCGCGGAGTCGGGCTGGCGGCTGTGGTGAACGAGGGCGTCGGCGCTGTCGCGTTCTCCGACTCATGGCTCGAACGCGACACGAGCCCGATCGCCACCACCACCGCTAGCGTCGCGGCGATGGCCGCCGCGATGGTGAGGACGCGAGTGTTGTTGTTCTGGCCATCGTCATCGCCGTAGGGCGCCGGTCCACCACCGGATTCCACTATCGCACCGCCTTCACTGCCGAACAGAGAACACCGTCACGAGTAGCCGATCTTCTCCGGAGGTTACCCGAAGGTCGCTGATTCGAAGATCGACTCTCCGCAACAGGGTTCGCACTGCGCAACAGGCATACCCGCGGATTACTACGAATCTGCCCGCACGCCAACGCAAAAGCGAACTCCGCGGTGCCGCCGTACCCCTCGCGGGGCCTGCGATCGTGAGACGGGTCTATTTGATGGCGACGCGGATCTGGACGGCGTCGTCGTCGGTGCTGTGCAGCGCTTGGCCGATCAAGGTGCTCAGGTCCAGCTGGGGCGCGGCCGAGACCGCCGCGTCCGCGAGGGGCTGGAGGCCGGGGATGAGCGCCTTCAGTTCCGGGCCCGCTTCGCGGAGCCAGGCCGTCAGCTTCTCCAGAAACGGCACGACGCCGTTGCCGTCGAGGTACATCTCCGGGCTGCCTTGCGCGGTGACCAGACGTCCGACCGCCTCGACGAGTTCGTCCAGTGCCTGACCGAATTTCACCAGGCCGGGCGCGCCCGCCGCGGTGGCCGGGCCAGCCCATTCGATGTCGGCGGCGGCCAGCTGGAAGCTGTTGAGCAGCTCGGCGATCTTCGGGGCCCTGGCCATGATGGTCGAGGCGAGCAGGTCGCCGGACCTGGCGAGCTCGGGCATCACCGACTCGGTGCCGGTGACGGATTTGCTCATGGTCTCCACCAGCGAGCCGACCACCGCGGGGTCCAGCTGGTTCATGGTCTTGGTGACCATGCGCGCCACCTCGGCGATCGACAGCGGCGTCCGGACGTCCTCGGTGTCCAGGCGCTGCCCGTCGCGCAGGTAGGGTCCGCCGTCGACCTTGGGCACGAACTGCACGTACGGCTCACCGAGCGCGGACAGATGCTCGATGGTGACGACGCTCGCGGTGGGCACCTTGTGGTCGGCGTCGACACGGAAGGCGACCTCGACACCGGCCGCGGTGCTGTCCACCGAGGTGACGTCGCCGATCTCGATGCCGGTCAACAGAATCGGCGAACCGACGCCGAGTCCGCCGGAGTTCTTCAACAGCATGGTGGCGTGGGTGTAATCGGCGAACGGATCGACCCGCACCACGCCGAAGGTCAGGTAGGCCGCGCCGAGGATCATGATGGCGGCGATGCCGCCGAGCGAGGCAAGCGAACCGATCTTCATCGGACGGCTCCGATCATGCGCAGGGTCTGAACGATCCGGTCGACCTGTTCCTGCTCCGCCACCGGGCTCGCGTCCACCCGCACACCGGTGACGTTCACTTTCGGCCCCCGCTCGACGAACGGAATGATCTTGTCCCGCAACAGCGCGACGAGCATCGCCAGGTTCGACGGATCGCGCAGATCCAGCGGTCCGCCGGTGGCCAGCGGCACGAACGCCTTGGCCGCCGCGTCACCGGACTGCACCAGCGGTGCGAGCCACCCCAGCGACTGGCCGACCGGGCCGAGCCCGCTGAAGATCTCGGTCACGCCATCGATGGACTGCGTCGCCGCGCCGAGCCGGTCCACCGATGCGGCGCTGAGGATGTTGTCCAGCTCGGGCTGAACCTTGTGCAGCACTTCGGCATTGTTGGCGAGGCCGTAGAGCAGCTTGTCGACCTGGTCGAGGTTGGCGGCGAGGTCGGCGGCGTCGGCGCCCATGACGCCCGCGATGCGGGCGGTCTCCTTCGGATCCTGGGGCAGCACCGCATTGAACCGGTTGACGATGTCCTGCAACTGGCCGACCGCGCCGCCCTGCACGAAGAACGCCATCGCGGCCATCGTGTCCTCCAGTTGCACAGGAGGTTTGGTGTGATCGACGTCGATCGTGCCGCCCGGCCCCAGCAGCTTGTCGAAGCCGTCGGGCGGGGTGGTCAGGGCGATGTGGATGTCACCGAGCACGGTGTTCTGGCGCAGTTCGGCGATCGTGTTCGCGGGCAGCTGCACCGATTTCGAGATCTCGGTGTCCACGACGACGTACCCGCCGCGCCCCTGCGGCGCCTCGGCGGCGGGCACCACGGTCACCTTCTCGACCGTGCCGACCTGCGCGCCGTTGGCGATGACCTTCGCGCGGGCGGGCAGATTCAACACATTGGCGAACTGGATCTGCACGCGGTAACTCGGCCCCGAGATCGACGTGCCGGGCACCGGCACCGAGGACGGATCGAAGGCACAGCCGCCGAGCGCGATCGAGGCCGCCAGTGCGATAGCGATCCCACTGCGCCGCAAGGATTTCGACCGAATTCGCTCGCTCATCGGGCACCCGCCAATCCCAATACCAGCTGGACCAATTCCACGTTCACCATGCCGTTCTCGGCGCCCGCGCACCGGCCGGGCGCCACCACGTTCACGGCCACGCACACCTCTTCGGCGTTGCGCTGCGGGATGGCCACCTTCGGCGGCGCGTAGGTCAGGCTCGCCGCGCCGGTCTCCGGATCGGCGACGCTGCGCAGCGCCGAGGCGAACACCGGTGTGGTGAGCACGATCTCGCGCAACGAACCGACATTTGCGCGCAGCAGCTTCAGCATCGGCACCGCGCGGTCGAGCAGGGTGAGGATCTCGTCGCCGAAGGAGGTGGTGATGTCGTTGAGCATCGGCAGCACCTCGGCGAGGCCGTCGAACAGCTGCGCACCGGGGAGCAGCAGGTCCTCGCTGGCCTGGTTCAGCACCGGTCCGACGCGCACCAGCATGGTCTGCAGGTCGCCCCAGTACTGGTTGACCTTCTGCGAGACCGAGGCGAACGCGTCGAAAATGCCCGCGAGATGGCCGATGTCGGCATCGGGCGATTTCAGCGCCGAACCCAGCTTGCGGATCAGCTCGTTGATCTGCGGCCCGGTGCCCGCAGTGGCCCGGTCCAGCGCGGTGAGTCCGTTCGCCAGCGAATTCGGCTGGGACGGATCGGGTCCGACGATCTGATCGGAGAGCTGGGCGAGCGCGGTGAGCGTCTCGGTGAGGCTCTTCGGGGTCAGCGTCTTGGTGATGCACTGGGAACTGTTCCAGCGCTCCAGGTTCGTGCCGCTGGCCAGCACCGCTAGCTCCCGGTCGGCGACGACGGTGTCGGACACCGTGGTGGCCGAGGCGTCGGCGTACACCGGATGGTCGGCGTCGACCTCGAAGTCGACCCGCACGTTCGGACCCTGGTTGCGCACCGAGATCACGCTGCCGACCGTGATGCCGCGCATGGTCACCTGGTTGCCCTCGTACAGGCCGACGCTGTCGGGCATGATCGCGCAATAGGATTCGGTGCTCTTCAGCGGATCGAAGCCGACGATGTAGCCGACTAACCCGAGCGCCGCGATGACCACGGCCCCCGCGATCGACATGAACGCCTGGGTGCCGAGCAGCTTCTTCAACATCAGCACTCCTTCCCCGGCAACGGCACGCACACCGACGACAGATCCAGCCCCGAGGGCGCGGGCACGGTCTGCCCCGAGCGGTCCAGAACCAAACCTTCCTCGGGGATCACCAGCGACCGCAGTTTCTCGCTCAGCTGCTGGGTGCTCGCGATCATCGGTTCGAGCTTGCCGCCCATATCCTCGAGCCGCGGCAGGGCGTCGGCCAGCTGCTGCGCCCTCGGCTTCAGCGTGGACTCCCAGGCGGGTGTGAGGGCGGTCAGCCGCTGCACCACGCTGTTCAGCAGGGCGACGGCCTCGCGCAGCTCCGCGCGCTTGTCGATGAGCACGGTCTCCAGCAGGTTGACGTTGTCCATCAGCCTGCCCAGATCGCTCTTGGCGCCGTCGTACATGGTCACGTATTCGTCGGCCACCGCAATGGCATTGGAGACCTGGGCACGCTGGCGGTCGATGGCGTCGATGTAGCCGCCGACGGTGTCCAGGGTGGTGCGCAGCGTCTCCGGCGCGGAGGTGAGCGACTCGTCCAGGGCTGCGAGGTTGCGCCGCAGGGTGTCGCCGTCCAGCTCGTTCAGCGGTGTCGTGGCGTCCTGGAAGGTCTGGATCAGGCTGTAGGGCAGGCGAACTCGATCCGCCGGGATCGGCTTGTCGCCGAGCGGCGCGTTTCCCGCGGGGAACAGCGCCACGTAGTGCCCGCCGACCACGGTGAGCATGCGGATGTCGAGCGAGGTCTGATCACCGAGGAACACATCGGATTTCACGGTGAACTCCATGACCACCCGATCCGGCTTCAGCTCCAGCGATTCCACCGAACCCACCGAGACACCGGCGAGGCGCACGTCGTCGCCTTCCTTCACCGACTGCGCCTCGGACAGTTCGGCGGTGTAGGTGGTCTTGCCGAACGGCACCGCGTACAGGACGGCCGCGGCCAGCATCCCCAGCGCGACGAGCACCGCGCCGAAGATGCCGAAACGAATCTCCTTGCGCCGCTTGGCCGCGTCATCCAGGATCGGCCGGTCACCGAACCAGCGGGAAATCACGCCTGGCATATCGCCACCTTCTGTCCGGCGACGAGGACGCGCACCGGCGCGGGCAGCTCGGCGGCGCCCTTGCTGCACTCCGGCTGCCAGCCCGCGACAGTGCGCGGCAGCGCGTTGTCCACCGACTGGAGCAGGCCGGGCAGCCTGCCGAAGACCTCGACCGCCTGCTGCGGATCGGGGAACAGGCCGCGGATCATCGCGTCGATGTCCTGGCCGCTCCGCGGGTCGAGCCCGAGTGTCGCGAGCAGCCGGTCCAGCGGACCGAGCACCGCGGGTGCGGACATCGCGAAATCGGCCAGCCCGCCGATATTGGCCTGTAGGGACTGGAAGACGTCGCTGAGCCGGGCCAGCAGCGGCACCAGGTAGTGCACGCGTCCGCCGACCCGGTCGGCGATGTCGGACATGTTCTTCACCAGCTGACCGATCACCTGCTGGCGATCGCCGACGTACTGGCTGAGCTTGCCGATGGCCTCCATGGCGGGGCCGATGCCGGTGCCGTCGCCCTCGATCACCGCGAGCATGCTCTCGGTGAACTGGTTGACCGCCTCCGGCGACAGCGTCGCGAGCACCGGCTTCAGACCGTTGAACAGGCTGGTCACATCGAACGAGGGCACCGTCATGTCGGCGCCGATCACCGCGTTGGCAGGAAGCCGCACACCGGGATTCGGCTGCTGCTGCAGATCGATGTACCGCTGACCGGTCAGGTTCTGGTACCGGATGGCCAGCGTGCTGTTGTCGTAGATCGGCGTCGCGGTCTTGACGGTGAGATGGACCTTCGCCTTCACCCCGTCCAGCGAGATCTTCTCGACCTTGCCCACCTGCACGCCGTACATGCGCACGTCGTCGCCGACCTTCAGGCCGTTGGCGTCGGTGAACAGCGCGTCGTGCGCCTGGGTGTCACCGGACACCGGCCGCTCGATCGCGGTGAGCACCAGTGCGAGCACCACCGCCATCACCGCGGCGAACAGACCGAGGCGCCATGCCGCGCCGCGCACCGTCATCGGATACCTCCCTGGCCGAGCAGCGGCACCGCGATACCCGGCACTCCTTGCAAGTCGACCTCCAGATTCAGCACCGGCCCGTCCGGCGAATCCGGCATCGCCGCGCGCAAACGCTCCAGCAGCAGGCGCGATTCGGCCGCCGACTGCTGCGGCCGCGGCACCATCTGGGCGAGCACGCTGAGCAGCGGCGCCAGCATGTCGGTGGCCTCCGCGAGCTGGCCGCCCGCGGTGCTGACCGTGGTGGCGAGGCCCGGCAGGATCTGGCCGGTGAGGGCGGCGACGCCCACGTCGTAGCGATCCTTGTCGGTCTGCACGATCCGGATGTCGTGGATCTGGTCCAGGATCTGGATGGTCGCGCCCGCGAAATCACCACCGCCGTCGAAGGCCGGGCCCAGCCTGCCGAGCAGTTCCGAGGCGGGCATCGTCTGGTTGTCGGCGATGGTGCGCGCCACCGTGATCAGCGCCTGCACCAGCGGCGTGAACGCCTTGAAGTCGGCGGAGACCTGCGCGATGACGGTCGCCAGCTGCGGACTGAAGACCGACGCGCCCACCTGCGACAGGCTGCGCAGGATGCTGCCCATCGTGGCGTCGTAGACGCCGACGGCGCGCGGGCCGGTCAGGTCGATCTCGGTGTCCTGGCGCAGCGGCGAACCGCCTGGCCCGCGGCGCAGTTCGAGTTCGCTGATGCCGAACAGGTTGGCGGGCGCGTAGTCGATCAGCAGCGAGTCGTCGATGCCGTGCAGCCGGGAGTCGTCCAGCCGCAAGGTGATTCGCTGAGTACCGCGCGGGGCGGACGCGATCCGGTCGACCTCGCCGACCAGCACACCGTCGAGGCGCACCTGTGTCCCCTCGGTGACGCCGTCACCGATCTGCTCGGTGTGCAGCGCGATGCGCAGACCGTCCTCCGAGCGCAGATCGCGGTAGAGCGCGGTGGTCAGCGCGATCACCGCGAGCAGCGCGACGATCACCGAACCGACCGTGCGCGAGCGTTTCTTGTCCGCGGCGACGCCGGGCAAACCGTATTCAGGCAATGTTCACCCCGTGAAGCTGATCGCCGTGTTGAAACCCCACAGCACGATGGACAGCACCATGTCGATGGCGATGATCGCCACGAAGCTGGTGCGCACCGCGCGGCCCGACGCGATGCCGACGCCCTCGGGGCCGCCCTTCGCGAAGAAGCCGTAATAGCTGTGCACGAGAATCACCACGGTGCCGAAGATCGCGACCTTGATCACCGCGGCGATCACGTCGAATCCGGACACGAACTGGAAGAAGTAGTGGTCGTAGACGCCCGCCGACTGGCCGTGCACCATCGTGATGAGGCCGCGGCAGGCGAGGTAGGACAGGATCAGCGCGATCAGGAAGGTCGGGACGATGGCCAGCGCGCCCGCGATGACCCGGGTGGTCACCACGAACGGCACCGAGCGCAGGCCGAGCGATTCGATCGCGTCGATCTCCTCGGAGATGCGCATGGAGCCGATCTCGGCGGTGATGCGGCAGCCCGCCTGCGCGGCGAAGCCGACGGCGGCCGCGATCGGGGCCAGCTCGCGAGTGGTCGCGTAGGCCGAGACGATGCCGGTGACCGGACCCATGCCGAGCATGTCGAGGGTGGCGAAGGATTCGACACCGACCGAGGCGCCCATCACCAGGCCGAGCACGATCATCATCGGCACCGTGCCGCCGCCGACCACGATGGAGCCGCGGCCCCAGGTCATGTTGGTGATGGCGCGCATGGTCTCGGCGCGGTACCGGCGCAGCGTCAGCGGAATCGCCGAGAGCACCTGCCAGACGAACACGGCGACGAAGCCGAACGAGTCGATCGCGCGCAGGACGCGGCTGCCGCGCCGGAAGTAGCGCGCGACGGGAGCGAATCCCTTGGGGACGTAGGAAGAGACAGCCATCTACGCCAGCCTCGTGGGCAGGAACATCGCGGTCACCTGCGTCAACAACAGATTCACACACACGATCGACACCACCGACAACACCACCGCCGCGTTCACCGCATCAGCCACACCCCGCGGACCCCCCTTGGCCTCCAACCCCCGCTGACACGCGATCACCACCACCAAAAACCCGAAAATCAACGCCTTCACCAACGACATCCACACATCCCCCGCCGTCGTGAACGACCCGAACGTCGCCCAATACGACCCCGGGGTGACGCCTTGCCCACCGATCGCCACCGCATACCCGGCCAGCACCCCCACGAAAATGATCAACACGTTCAACAACGGCGCCACGACCAACATCGCCACCATCCGCGGAATCACCAACCGATGAACCGGCGAGATCCCCATCGTGTGCAACGCATCGATCTCCTCCCGAATCGTGCGCGCCCCCAGATCCGCCGCGATCGCCGCCGCCCCCGCACCACCCAACAGAAACCCCGTCGCCATCGGCGCACCCTGCTTGATCACCCCCAAACCACCGGTCGCACCCAACAACGAATCCGCACCCAACGTGTGGATCAGATTGCCCACCTGGATCGACACGATCACCCCGAACGGAATCGCCATCAAAATCGCGGGCACCGTCGTCACCGTGATCAACCGCCACGCCTGCAAGATCGCCTCACGCCACTGAAACTCCCGACGCACCACATCCCCCACCGCGCCGACCACCGACTCCTGCGCGATACCCACCGCACGACCGAAGGTCCGCAACGACGACGTGACGGTGTCCGAGAAATTCTTGCGGACGATCGCGGTAGCGGATTCCCGGGTGGCCGTGTGCAATTCCGGCGTCATAGACGAGACCCGTGTGCCGTGCTTTCCGCACGGGAGATGTCGAAATTCATGGCGCTCTCCGAATCCGGCGTCGATGCCAACATCCGTCAAGCTAATCGGTACTCCGCGTCACAACAAAATTGGCGTGCTGTGACCCTCGCCACTGGACAAGTGTTCATGACACAGGTTTCAGTTATTCGTGAGACGCATCACGATGACTACGGACTGGCGGCCAGGAACACAAAAGCCGAGAACAGAGCCAGATGCACGCCGCCTTGCAGCAGCGTCGCCCGACCGGGAACCACGGTCAGCACGCCGACGACGACCGTCAACGCGAGCAGCACCATCTGCGTCGCACCCAGTCCGAGCACCAGGGGACCCTGTAGCCAGATAGTTGCCACAGCAATGGCCGGGATGGTCAACCCGATGCTCGCCATCGCCGAACCCAACGCCAGGTTCAGACTGATCTGCACCTGATCGCGGCGGGCGGCCCGCACCGCTGCCAGTGTCTCGGGAAGCAGGACGAGCAGCGCGATCGCCACGCCCACCGCGGCGGGCGGCATGCCCGCGTTGGCCACCGCCGATTCGATGGCGGGCGAGACCACCTTGGCCAGACCGACCACGCCGACCAACGCGACGAGCAGCAGACCCAGGCTGGTGAACGTCGCGCGGACGGAGGGCCGCTCGGCGGTCGTGCCGCCGTCGGTGATCACACCGCCTTCTTCCACCGGAAGGAAGTCGTCGCGGTGGCGCACCGTTTGAACCATCACGAACAAGCCGTACAGCGCGAGCGAGGCGACGGCGGCGAACGCGAGCTGCGCGGGCGAGAACTCGGGGCCCGGCACGCTCGAGGTGAAGGTCGGCAGCACCAAGCTCAGCGTGGCCAGCGTCGCCACCGTGGCCAGCGCCGCGCCCGTGCCCTCCGCGTTGAAGACCGCGAGGCGTCTGCGCAGCGCGCCGACCAGCAGCGCCAGACCGAAGATGCCGTTGCAGGTGATCATCACCGCGGCGAAGACGGTGTCGCGGGCCAGGGTCGCGGACTTCTCACCGCCGGAGATCATCAACGTCACGATGAGCGCCACCTCGATCACGGTCACCGCGACCGCGAGGACAAGCGATCCGAACGGCTCCCCCACCCGATGCGCGACGATCTCCGCGTGCTGCACCGCGGCCAGCACCGCGCCCGCGAGAAACACCGCGACCACGATCACTCCCACTGTCGGCAGACTTCGTCCCCAAGTGGCGACCAGGGCGAGCGCGGCGAGGAGAGGGGCGAACACGGTCCAGCGGGTTGTCAACGCACCGATCATGCCCTCCATCGTCCCAGCTATCTCAGGGCACCTAGATCGGTATCATCGGCGGGATGCAGCAACGACTCCGCGCGGCCGTCGCCACGGGCATCCTGCTCGTCCCGCTGCTTGGCGCCTGCACCACCGTGCCGGAGTGCCCGACACTCCTCTCCACGTCCACTACCAGCGAATCCGTGGAAATCCCCGGAACCTTCGTAATCGAGGTCGCACCACGGACCATGCGGTGCATCGGGGTCGCCCCGAGGGATTGCCTACAGATCCGCCGCGACCAGAACGGGCCGTGGGAGTTGTTCTACGGCTCGATCGACGGGTTCGAGTTTCAGTCCGGCAACCACTACCGGCTGCGTATCGAGCAGACGCCCGTGGATCCACCGGCCGATGCGCCGTCGGTCACGTGGCGTCTCGTCGAGGTGCTGGAGAAGCGCCCCGCGTAGCGCACCTTGCAGCGCTTCGATTTCCACCCGCACGCCGGTCTCCTCGGCGACCTCGCGCACGACGGCGGCCGCGGCGGACTCGCCCAGTTCGATGGCGCCGCCGGGCAATCCCCACTGGCCGTCGTCGCTGCGGCGCTGCATGAGCACGCGTCCGTCGGCCACCACACACGCCGCGGCATACGCCAGCTGGATGTGGTCGCGACCGACCCGCTCGCGCAGCCAGCGGATGTAGTCGGGCACGACTCAGTCCAGGTCCACCCGGACGGTCAGCAGGTCGGTGCCGACGAGCCGGACCGCGGCGCTGTTGGCGCGCGGCAGCTCGCGCAGGCGGGCGCGGGCGTCGTCCTCGGGGAGCAGGTGGGCCGTGCCGGTGTGCCAGTGGCCGTGCAAGCGGACGCGAACCCGGTTGTTCGCCTTGATGTTCCGAATGTATTGGGAGCGTTCGCCGAACTCCGAGACCAGCCAGAAGCTGTCGCCGACTCGGCGGCCGCCGATCGGGGTGATGCGAGGTTCGCCGCTCACCCGGCCGGTCGTCTCGAGCAGTTGCTGGCTGGGCAGTCTGCGCAGGAGGGGATTTCCGACCAGTCGCTGGAAGGTGGTCACCAGACGGTGTTGCACATCGTCCTTCTTCGGCATACGCCGACCGTAACACCGTGCGGCGGCGGGCGGCGGTGCGAGAAAATCGCTGGCGGGTCGCCCGGCGCGGTCGCTACCGTGGCCACACGCGAGGAAGCCGCGCGCGGTGGGTGTAGCTCAGTCGGTCAGAGCGCCTGGTTGTGGTCCAGGAGGTCGCGGGTTCGAATCCCGTCACTCACCCTCTCGCACCCGGCCCGACGCGTACGCACAGTCTTGCCTCCGAGGCCACCGGCGCACTTTGTCCGGCAGCATCGGTGGGTACGTCGGACGCGCGGACGGTGATGCGCATCCGCTATTCGACCTGTACGCGGCGAGCTTTCCGGACCGTCACGCCCCTCGCGCTCGATATCCCATTGGCGGGCAGCGCGAATCGTTTCCCCGCGCGCCCCACCATAGGCGAGAATTTGCCGGTGCGGACCCAGTTCACCCACGAGCTCAACGCGTTGACCAATGATCTGACGCTGATGTGCCGACTCGCCCATGACGCAGTCGAGCGAGTCAACGACGCGCTCGCCAGCGCCGACCTCACGGCCACCTACGAGGTCTTCGCCCTCGACGAGCAGCTACAGAAGATGTACGGCGCGTGCGAGGCGCGGACGGTGGTGCTGCTCGCGTTGCAGGCGCCGGTGGCAAGGGATCTGCGGCACGTCGTGACGGCGATCCAGATCGCCAACGAGCTGTCCCGCATCGGCTGGCTGACCAGCCGCGTCGCCGACCAGGTATACCGGGCACATCCGAATCACGTTGCACCGCAACCCATCCTGGACGTACTCGCCGAGCTCGGCAAGTACGCCGCGCACCGCACCGCCCTCGCCGGTGAAGCCGTCGCCACCGCCCACCAGTCCGCCGACGCCGAACCGGTCAGCGCGACACTCGCCGAGCTGCGTGGACGGCTGCACGCGGCGTTGACCGATCCGGAGCGCGCGCAATCCGCCGGCGCGGCCATCGATCTCGCCCTGCTCGGTAATCATCTGGAGCGCTGCATCGACCACACCACCCGCATCGAGCGGCTGATCCGGTTCCTGGACACCGGCGTTCCGCCGATGGCGCAGCCCGCGGACGCCGAGCCGGACGAGGACTGAGCCGAAACCCGCACCGAGCCTTCGCGATCGACGGCGGTGACGCTTGCCACAGCACCCGACACTCGGTCGCCCGGGGCCCGTGTTCGAAGACGCCGACCACAAGCTGTTTTCCGTAGCAACGCAGTAGATGTACGGACACCTCTCCAAAACATGCTAGCGCTTGTGAGGTTCCGATGAAGCTTGTGAAGCGGCGGTCGAGTATCTACTATCTTGCTACGTAGACAACGAGGTCGGGACGGAGGACCCATCGTGGATCGGCCATCGCCGCGGATCGACACGCGACGCAACCGCCGGAAACCAGCGCGCGATCGCGTCCCGGCCAGCGGCTCGCGCTGAGCGAGCCCCTCGAACGTCACGAACGCGATCTCCTCGTGCGGAGCTTCACCTCGGGACCTACCCCTCATCAGCCCCGTGGTGTCGCGCGGTGCGACCGCGGCCTGGACAACCGCACGCCCGCACGCACGCGGACGAAATCGTTCGTGATCCGCCACCCCTGAGTCGGCGCCGGCACGGCGACTCGGGGGTGGTCCGGCGCTTCCGCTCTGCCCCTTCGCACGACCCGATCGCGAAGAGTGTGCCGAACCTCATACGCGGCGTTGGCATTCCGGCGTAGCCGAGACAGGTACGTTGGCGCCCGCGATAATTGGACGAGGTAGGCGTTAGGAACAACTCGATGAAGCTCACGGCCCGGCAGTCGTTGCCCTGGCATCCGGTGGCCGGGAGAATTCTCGGTGCCACGCCGGTCCCGTGCGATGGGGGATCGCTGTGAAGTGGCCCGCATCCCGCAAGATGGTGACCGTTGTCGCGCCGATCGTCTTCACTCTCTTGCTGACCGCCGCATGCACCGTTTCTCGCGGCACCGACAGCAAACCACCGGCCTCGCCCGGACAGCAGACTTCGGCGTCCGCTGAGGAAGTCCGCGACCTGCTCGCGAAACTCGCTGTCGCGCCAGAGGCCCCGATGACCGGGTACAGCCGCGAGAAGTTCCCGCACTGGGATCCGAACAAGGCCGAGCACGGTTTCGGCGCCGACTTCACGCAGTACAGTCGTTGCACCACACGGGAAGTGATGCTGCTGCGCGACGCCGTCGGCACGGTTCGGCTCGATCCGAAGACCTGTGAACTCACGGTCGGCTCCGACGGCGGCTGGCGCGATCAGTACGGAGTCCTCGACCGCAAGAGCGGACAGCTCAAAGAGTACAAGTGGATCACCGACCCCTCGGGCGTGGATGCCGAGCACATCGTCGCGCTGGCCGAGGCCTGGCGGTCCGGCGCCGCCGCGCTGGACGAGGACACCCGCCGCCGCATCGCCAACGACGCCGTCAACCTCGAAGCCTCGGACCCGACGGCGAACAGGTCGAAGGGCGATCAGGACGCCGCGAACTACCTGCCGCCGGGAAGTTTCCGGTGTGGCTATATCGAGCGCTACCTCACGGTCAAAGTAAAATACGGTCTGACCATTGATCCTGCCGAACAGTCCGCGTTGCGCACCGCGATCGACGACTGTGGCCGCCAAGGAGGGTTCCGCTGATCGACGTCATCGAGATCTCCGCCAAGGCCGCCGTCATGACCGAGGAGGAAGGGACGGTGTCCGGCGATCTCGATGTCACCGTCGACGAGTCGGGCAAGGGGCTGGTCCGCTACCGCGGCACCGACACCTGGCTGACCATCGGCAACCTCGACGGCGATCCCCCACGCACCTGGAAAACCACCGCCGAACTCGCCACCGCCATCGAAGCCGACCTCGGCAAGCGTGACGCGGCAGGCAACCTGTTGTTCTTCGAGGCCTGACAGCCGTCCCGCCGACCGCTGCGCCCTCGGCGAATCCATCAGCGGTGGTCATGATGGCCTGGCCGCGGCCGCGCTCGGCTTCCGGTGGTGCCGGTGGTGATCAGGCGAAGACGTAGCGCGAGCGCAAGTGTTTGGACACGAAGCTACCCGGTTGTAGTTCGAGTCTGCCCCAATCGACCCGCGCGGCAACGGCTTCCGGTAGCGCGGAACGCAGCTCGGAGGCAGCGTCGGCGGGGCGGCTCAGTACGTGCCCCTCTGGCTCCGTCGCGGGGTCTCAGCGGCGGCTGGCTCGGCGGTAGCCGATGACGGCGGGTACGGCGAAGACGATGATCGCGCCGATCGACCAGAGGAAGGTCAGGGTGAGGGGGCGGGCGAGGGGGCCGCCGAGGGACAGGGCCTTCATGCTGTCCACGGCGGCCGACATGGGCTGGTTGCGTACCACGGGCTGGATCCACTGGGGGAAGGCGATCAGCGGGACGAAGCCGGTGCTGAAGAACATCAGCAGCGAGGTGAGGATCGTAATGCTCTCCACCAGCGTCGCTTTTGCGGTGAACACCGCGATGGCGGTGACCATGGTGGCGAACGCCAGCCCGAAGAGCACCGGAATGAACACGAACAGCAGCGCGGGCACGAACCCCTGTTGGAAGCGGAAACCCAGCAGATGACCGACGACGATCACCACGAGCGTGCCGAGCAGGATCCGGCAGCCCTCGGCGAGGATGCGGGAGATCAGCCCCGAGGAGCGGTGCACCGGTAGCACCCAGAAACGAGCCAGCAGGCCCGCGTCCCGCTCCCTGCCAAGCATCACCCCGCTCGCCACCGCGCCGCTCAGCGCGCCGACGACGGCCACCATCGGCACCGACCCGTAGAGCGCGTCGGTGCCGGAGAACTTCTGGATCTGCCCGCCGATGACGATGTCGAGCATCAGCAGCAGCAGGCACGGGATGATCAGGGTCTCCAGCAACGCCACCGGATTGCGCGACCAACGCAGCAGCAGGCGTTGGGTCTGAATCGCGGTGTGCCGCAGCAGCGAGAACGGCGAGGTCTCGCCGTGCGTGAGCGTCCCGCGTTCCGTTGTCAGTACCATCACGCCCTCCTCTTGCTCAGCCGGAGCGCGAGCGGCAGGCAGATGACGAATATCGCCCCCGCCCAGAACAGCGGCGGACCCATCAGCGCCCAGCTCACCTCGCCCGCGTTGCCTGTCGTGTCCCCCGCGAGCGCGCGCAGCCCGACGACGAACTGCGAGACGGGCTGGTTGCGCACGAAAGGCTGGATCCACTCGGGAAATTGAGACGCCGGAGCCAACCCGGTGGACAGCATGCCGAGAATCAACGGCGGCAGCACCAGCGCCTGCGTCGTCGCCTCCGGACTCTTGGCCGCCGTTCCGATGACATCGGCGCCCAGCGTGAACGCGACGCCGATGAGCAGCGAGAAGGCCAGGAACCCGAGCGTGTGCCAGGTATCGAGCCGGAAGCGGAAGCCGATCACGTGCCCGCACACCAGCCCCGCCGATATCGCGATGAACAGCCGGAACATGTTGCCGGACATCCGCGCCGCGACCGGGACCAACGGACCGATGGGCATCGAGCCGAAGCGGCGGTCGAGCCCGGAGACGGCGTCGCTTGCCGAACGGAAGGCCGCGCCGATGGCGGTGAACGCGCAGGCTTGCAGGATGACGAGAGGCATCATGTACTGCGCGTAGCTGCTGAAGCCGGTGCCGATGACGGTCATCACCGTCTTGAGCGGAATGTAGAAGCTGGCCGTGAAGGCGGCGGGCGCGACGATGGAGCTGAGCACCTCGCCGGTCTTGACCGCGGGCGTCACCAGTCGCGTGGTGAGCACCCACCACTGCTGCGCGCGGACCGGGGTGGCGCGCGTGTCGGTCAGCCAGGCCCCGGCGGTCATGCGACTTCTCCGGTTTCCGCGACGGCGAGATGCCCGGTGAGCTGGAGGAACACGTCGTCGAGAGAGGGACGGCGCAGGGCGATGTCGACCAGTTCGAGACCGGACGAGTCCAGCCGCCGCAGCGCCTCGGCGAGCGTCTTGGCTCCTTCGGGGGCGGGGATCGCGATGCGGTCGGACTCGGGGGTGAGCGCGGCCCGGTTCTCCTCGGGCAGCAGCGAGCCGAGCGCGGTGGCGATGGCGGGCAGATCCTCCAACCGCAGCGGGACCACCTCGCAGTAGCTGCCGCCGGTACGCGACTTCAGTTCGTCGGCGGTGCCGTCGGCGATGACCACGCCGTGATCGATGACGATGATCCGGTCGCACAGCGCGTCGGCCTCTTCCAGGTACTGCGTGGTGAGCAGCGTGGTGATGCCGTGCTTGCGGAAGCTCGACACCAGATCCCACACGCCCTGTCGGCTGCGCGGATCGAGCCCGGTGGTGGGCTCGTCGAGGAACACCACGTCGGGCCGGACGACGAGCCCGCACGCGATATCGATGCGCCTGCGCATACCGCCGGAGTAGGTGCCCACCCGCCTGCCCGCGGCCTCGACCAGGTCGAACTCGGCGAGCAGTTCGTCGGCGCGTGCACGCGCGGCCCCCTTGCGCAGGCCCATGAGCCTGCCGAACATGACCAGGTTCTCGTAGCCGCTGAGCATGTCGTCCAGCGCCGCGAACTGGCCGGTCAGCATGATCGAGCGGCGCACCGCCGCGGGGTCGGCGACCACGTCGTACCCGGCGACTTGGGCGCGGCCGCGATCCGGCGCGATGAGCGTGGACAGGATATTGACCGTGGTGGTCTTGCCCGCGCCGTTCGGGCCGAGGATGCCGAGCACCTCGCCCTGCGCGGCCGTGAAGTCGACGCCGCGCAGGGCGTGTACCTCACCGAAGGACTTCTCCACGCCCTCCACCACAACTCCGCTGTCGTTCACTGCATGCCTCCAAGATGCTCGTCGAGCACACGCGCGATGACGGGAAGCACGTGTGGTGCGGTCAGTTCGTCGTGGGTGACCTCGACGTCGTGGTTGGTGATCACGCCGGTGATGTACGGACGCCAGCCCTCCGGGCCGAAGATGTCCGAGGTGTCCACGGTGGCACTGAAATACAGGGCGTCGCCGTGGTAGACGGGACGCTGATAGCCGGTCCTGGTCCGCGCCGAGGCGTTGTAGGACCCGGCCATCCGCTCCAGAGTGTCGGCGTCCACCAGCGCCACGCCGCCGGTCCGCTCGGCGATCAGCGCGGCCGCCTCCTGTGCCGTGGCGTCGGCGGGCACGTCGTCGATGCCGAACACCGCACCGAAAGTGCTGATGAACGAGCCCGCGGTGAGCGGTTCGATGCTGTCGCCGTCGATGTCGGCGGTGTCGGCGTCGAGCAGGGCGAGCACGCCGACCCTTGCGCCTTCCTGCTCGAGCCGCGTGGCGACGGCGTGCGCGATGAGCCCGCCGAACGACCAGCCGAGCAGGTGATACGGGCCTTCCGGCTGCACGGCGCGAATCTCGCGGACGTAGCGTTCGGCGAATTCCTCGATGCTGCGCATGGACGGTTCGCGACCGCTCAGGTCCGGCGCTTGCAGGCCGTAGATCGGGCGGCCCGGCGCGAGCGCCTCCGCGAAACCCAGGTAGGTCCATGCCATTCCGGACGACGGGTGGATGCAGAACAGCGCGGGTTCGTCGCCGCCGAGCCGGATCGGCAGCAGCACGTCGAGCCCGAGCGCGGCGCCCGGCGCGGGCGGCGCGGCAGCGACCGCGAGTTCGGCCATCGCCCGCTCCTCCTCCGCGCCAGCGGCGCGCGCTTCCGGGGTGGCGGCGAATTCAGCCGCGACACTGAGCATTTCGATCCAGAGGCGCGAAAGCTCGGCCACCTCGGCGCGGTTCAGCAGCGTGGCGGGGAAGCCGAAGGTGGCGCGCAGCCGGTCGCCGAGAACCACGGCGTTCACGTCGATCTCGGCTTGCAGCGGCACGTTCGGGTATTCGGTCGCGGGCAGGTCGCCGAGTTCGTCGGTGGGCAGCCAGCCGAGTCCCTCCAGGCCAGGCGGGATCTCGCCGGTCGCGTAGCGGCCAAGGTAGTTGAACGCGACCCGCCCCGGGAGACGACGCGGAAGCTGTTCGGCCGTGTCGTGATTCAGGTAGCGCAGCAGACCGAACCCGATGCCCTTGTCCGGCACGGCGAGCAGTTGGTGCTTGATCGCGCGGATCGCCTGACCCAGCGCGGGGCCGCCCGCCATGGCCTCGTCGACGTCGACCGTGCCGAGGTCGAGGCGCACCGGATAGACGCTGGTGAACCAGCCGACGGTCCGGGAAAGGTCCGCGCCGGGGATCACTTCCTGCTGACGACCGTGCCCTTCCAGCCGGACCAGGACGCTGCGATCCGCGGTGGCGCGCCACTTGTGCACGGCCAGCGCCAGTGTGGTGAGCAGGGCGTCCTCGACGCCGCCGTGGAACAGCGCCGGCAGCGTGGTCAGCAGCGCCGTGGTGATGTCCTCGGAGACCTCCGCCTCCACCATGCGCAACGTCCCCGCCTGATCGACGGCCGGATCGAGTTCCCGTCCGCCGATCAGTGGATCGGGCCCGCCGATCAGGTCGCGCCAGTAGCCGAGTTCGGCGACTCGCTCGGCCCGGTGCGCCTCCTCGGTGAGCGCGTGCGACCAGCGGCGCATCGACGTCCCGGTCTCGGCGAGCACCGGCGTCGCACCCGTGGAGACCTGCGCCCAGGCGGCCATCAGATCGGGCACCAGAATCCGCCAGGACACGCCGTCCACGACGAGGTGGTGCGCGATCACGATGAGACGACCGGCGCGGCTGCGGTCTCCGGCCTCGCCGACCGGGTCGAGCCAGACGAACTGCAACACCACACCGCGCGCCGGGTCCAGCCGGTTCATCGCGGATTCCAGTTCGGTGAGCGCGTATTCGCGCAGGTCGACCGTGTCCGCGTCGGCGGCGAACTCGATGCGTCTGATCAGCCCCGCCACGTCGACGCTGCCCGGCTCGGCCACCTCCAGCCGCCAGTCCGGCGCGCGGAACAGCCTGGCGCGCAACATGTCGTGCCGGTCCACCACGGCCGCCACGGTCGCGGTCAGCTGCTCGGGACGGATGCCGACGGGTAGTTCGAGCACCGCGGTCTGCGCGAAACGGTCGAAGTCGCCGCCGCGTTCGATCATGTACCGCACGATCGGCGGCAGCGGCATATCGCCGACGCCACCGCCGGGCAGTTCCTCCAGCACCACCAGTTCGCCCGCGGCGTCGGCCGCGGCGGCCAGTCCGGCCACGGTGCGGTGTTCGAACACTTGCAACGGCGTGATGGTCACCCCGCCCTGCCTGGCCCGGGAGACCAGCTGGATGGCCAGGATGCTGTCGCCGCCGAGCGCGAAGAAGGAGTCCTCGACGCCGACCCGCTCGCGACCGAGCAGTTCGGCGAAGACCGCCGCCAGGGTCTCCTCGGTGGGCGTGCGCGGCGCGACGTATTCGGTGCGGTCGTCGGCGAACACCGGTTCCGGCAACGCTTTCCGGTCGAGCTTGCCGACCGCGTTGAGCGGAATCGCGTCCAGCACGACGAAAGCCGAGGGCACCATATACCCGGGCAGTGACTCGGCGGCGTGCGCGCGCAGCGCGTCCACGTCCAGCTCGACGCCGGATTCGTGGACTACGTAGGCGGCCAGCGCGGTACCGCCGGACGGTCCGCGAACACCGAGCGTCACGGCGAAGTCCACGCCGTCGGCGCGACCGAGCACGGCGTCGATCTCGCCGAGTTCGATGCGCTGACCCCGCACCTTGACCTGGAAATCGGTGCGGCCGACATATTCCAGTTCGCCGTCGGCGATCCAGCGCACCAGGTCGCCGGTCCGGTACATCCGCTCGCCCTGCGCGCCATACGGATTCGCGACGAAGCGGGTCGCGTTCAGGTCCGGTCGGGCGTGGTAGCCGCGCGCCAGCGCGGGCCCGGCGAGGTACAGCTCGCCCGCGACGCCCACCGGCGCCGGCCGCAGTCGCCCGTCGAGCACCAGCACCGACGCGCCGCGGATGGGACCGCCGATGGTGACCGGTGCGCCCACCGCCAACGGACCCGAACCCGTTGCCCAGATGGTGGATTCGGTAGGCCCGTACAGGTTGACCATGGTCCGGCCCTGCGCCCACCGCTCCACCAGTTCCGCGCCGACCGCCTCACCGGCGACGGCCAGCACCCGCAGACTCGACACCCGCGCCGGGTCCACCGTGGCCAGCGCCGACGGGGTGATCACCGCGTGGGTGACGCCCTCGGCCTCGATCAGCTCGGCCAGCGCGTCCCCGCCGAACACCTCCGGCGGCGCGACCACCGAGGCCGCGCCCGCGCCGAAGGCCATGATCGCCTCGAACACCGACGCGTCGAAACTCGGTGAGGCGACCTGCAATACCCGCGCGTGCTCGTCCAGCGCCAGCGACTCGCGCTGTGCCGCGACGAGATCGGCGATGCCGCGGTGCGAGACCGTGACGCCCTTGGGCGTTCCGGTGGAGCCGGAGGTGTAGATCATCCACGCCGGATGGTCCGGCCGGATCGGTGCGCTCAGCTCGTCGGCGCGCAGCGGGGTGTCGTCTGCGCCGCGCCAGCGGGCTGCGAAGGTGGGGTCGTCGAGGACCAGCCACTTGGTTTCCGCCGGCAGCTGCGGCCGGTGCGCGGCGACGGTGAGGCCGAGCACCGCGCCGGAGTCGGTGAGCATGTGCTCGATGCGGTCCACCGGATGCTTCGGGTCGACCGGCAGGAACGCCGCGCCCGCCGCGGCGGCCGCCCACATACCGATCAGCAGCTCCGCGCCCCTGGTCAGTCCGAGCGCCACCACCGTCTCCGGCCCGGCACCCGCCTCGATCAGCAGACGGGCGAGCTGCGCTGCACGGGAGGTCAATTCGCGGTAGGTCGTCGTCACACCCGCGGCGACCACCGCGTGCCGCTCCGGATACGCGGCCGCCGCCGCGGCGAACACCTCGGGCAACGTGCGCACCCCGGCCGACTCCGGGCCGCTGGCGGGCACCAGTTCGGCGCGTTCCAGCGGCACGAGCAGATCGATGTCGCCGAGGCGCTGTTCCGGGTCGGCCACCACCGCGGCCAGCACCGCGAGCCACCGGCGAGCGAGAGTGTCGACCGTCGGCGCGTCGAACAGATCGGTGGCGTAGGTCAGCGTGGCGTCGATACCGGCCCGCTCGGCGTCGTCGTAGCGCTCGCGCAGGTCGAGGGTCAGGTCGAACTGTGACGCGTCGCGATCCAGATCCTCCACCGCGATGCGCAGTCCGGGCAGCTCGAGCGCGGGCTCGACGAAGTTCTGCAAGGAGAGCGACACCTGGAAGATCGGGTGGTGCGCCGTGGACCTGGCCGGGTTCAGCACCTGCACCAGGCGTTCGAACGGCACGTCGGCGTTGGCGAACGCGTCGAGGTCCGAAGAACGCACGGCGGCGAGGAAGTCGCGGAAGGATCGGTCGGGGTCGACCGGCGTGCGCAGCGCGAGGGTGTTCACGAACATGCCGACCATCTCGTCCAGCGCGGCCTCCCCGCGCCCGGCGACCGCGGTGCCGATCACCACGTCGTCGGCGCTGCCGAGGCGAGCGAGCAGCACCGCGAGCGCCGCGTGCACGAGCATGAACATGCTCACCTCGGTGTCCGCGGCCAACTCCGCCATAGCCCGGTGCAGCGGCCGCTCGACCGCGAAGTTCAGGTCCGCGCTGCGCATGGACTGCACCGCGGGCCGCGGCCGGTCGGCGGGCAGCTCGAGCAGATCCGGTGCGCCGGAAAGGGATTCGGTCCAGAAGCGAATCTGCTTGGCGGCCAGCGACTCCGGGTCGAATTCGTCGCCGAGCAGTTCCCGGTGCCACAGCGCGAAATCGGTGTACTGCACCGGCAGCGCGGCCAGGGCCGCTTCCTGGCCCATCATGGCCGCGGCGTAGGCGGTCATCAGGTCGGTGGCCAGCGGCGCCATCGACGCGCCATCGGCGCTGATGTGGTGCACCACCAGGACGACGACGTGCACCGGCGTCGCCCGGCCGTTGCCTTCGGCCGTGCGCAAACGGAACAGACCGACCCGCAGCGGTCGCTCGGTCACCAGGTCGAAGCCGACACCGGCCAGTTCGATGATCCGATCCCGCAGCGGCGCACCGGGTTCGGTGTCGACCGCGCGCAGTTCCGGCGCGGCGACCTCGGCGTCGAGGACGACTTGGCGCGGGCCCTCCGCGTCGGCCGGATACATGGTGCGCAGGCTTTCGTGCCGGTCTACGACCGCGCGCAGCGCGCGTCGCATGGCCGCCACGTCCAGGTCGCCGGTGAGACGCAGCGCGACCGCGATGTTGTAGGCGGGCGAGGTGGGATCCAGCCGGTTGAGCACCCACATCCGCTGCTGGGCGGGCGAGAGCGGAATCCGGTCCGGCCGGATGCGCGGCGCGAGCGCGAAGCGGGCGCGCTCCCCCGCCGCAGCCGGGACCACCCGCGCCGACAGCTGCGCGACCGTGGGCGCGTCGAACAGGTCGCGCAGCGCGATCGTCGCGCCGAGCGCCGCGTTGACCCTGGCCACCACCTTGGTCGCGCTGAGCGAGTTGCCGCCCAGCTCGAAGAACGAATGGTCGATGCTGACGCGCTCGGTGTCGAGCACCTCAGCGAACACCTCGGCAACGGCCTGCTCGACCGGTGTGCGCGGCGCCAGGTACCTGCGCAGGAACGCCGCGAAATCGGGCACGGGCAGCGCCTTGCGATCCAGCTTGCCGACCGGCGTCAACGGGACCTCGTCCAGCACGACGAGATAGCCGGGCACCATGTAGCCGGGCAACGCGCCCGCGATACGCGAGCGCAACCGTTCGGTGTCGTATTCCTCGGCGGCACCGACAGATTCGCGTCCCGCGTCGCTGAGCACCACGTAGGAGACGAGCACGGTCTCACCAGCCGGGCCCGGCATGCCGACGGTCGCGGCGTATTCCACGTGGTCGTCGGCGGCGAGCACCGCGTCGATCTCGCCGAGTTCGATGCGCAGACCGCGGATCTTGACCTGGAAATCGCTGCGGCCCAGGTACTCCAGCTCCAGCACCGGTCCGCCCGGGCGGTCGGATTCGACCCAGCGCACCATGTCGCCGGTGCGGTACATCCGCTCGCCGCGCGCGCCGTACGGGTTCGCCACGAAACGAGCCGCCGTCATCCCGAAGCGGTTGAAGTAGCCGCGCGCGATCCCGGGACCGGCCAAGTACAGCTCGCCCTCGACCCCGACCGGAACCGGGCGCAACCAGGTGTCGAGCACCATGACCGCGGCGCCGCGGATCGGGCCGCCCATGGTGACCGGCTCGCCGGGCTCCAACTCGCCGGGACCCGTCGCCCAGATGCTGAATTCCGTTGGGCCGTAGAGGTTCAGCATGCGCCTGCCGACCGCCCACTGCGCGGTCAGCTCCGGCCCGGCGGCTTCGCCCGCGACCGAGAGGACGCGCAGGTCGGTGAGACCGGCCGGGTCCATCGTGGCCAGCACCGATGGCGTGATCACCGCGTGGGTGACCCGCTCGGCGCGCAACAGGCGCTCGAGCTCCTCGCCGCCGTACACCTCCGGCGGCGAGAGCACCAGTTGTCCGCCGACCGTGTGCGCGGCGAGCAGCTCGAAGACCGACGCGTCGAAGCTCGGCGAGGCGACCTGCAAGGCCTTTACCGTGTGGTCCAGGTCCATCGATTCGCGTTGCGCCGTCGTCAGATTCGCGACACCGCGATGGCTGAGCAGTACCGCCTTCGGCTTGCCGGTGGAGCCGGAGGTGTAGATCAGGTAGGCGGTCTGGTCCATCCGGATCGCGCCGCCGCGCTCCTCGTCGGTGATCGGTCCGTCCGGTACCGTCAGCGCCCTGCGCATGGTGTTCAGGTCGTCGAGCAGCAGCCAGTCGATCGTGCTCGGCAGGGTCTCGCCGGTGGCGCGCACCGTCACGCCGATGGGCGCCTTGGAATCGGTGAGGATGTGCTCGATCCGCTCCACCGGGTAGTTCGGATCCAGCGGCAGGAACGCCGCGCCCGTCTTGACCAGCGCCCACACCGCGACCACGGACTCCACCGAGCGGGTCAGCGCGAGCACGACGAAGACCTCGGCACCGATGCCGCGGCGCAGCAGCACCCTGGCGAACCGGTTCGACCACGCGTCGAGTTCGCGGTAGGTCATGGTGTCGCCGTTCGCGCTGACCGCGAGGGCATCGGGGTTCACCGCTGCGCCCGCGGCGAGGATCTCGGGCAGGGTGCGCTGCGGCACCGAATCGGGACCGTGCACCGGCAGCAGTGCGGCGCGCTCGACGGCGTCGCAGTGCTGCAACCGCGCGACACCGATCTCCGGGTGCTCGGCGATCTGCTCGAGCAGCATGACGAACCGGTCGAGCAACCTGCGCGCGGCGGACTCAGCCAGCTGGTCGGCCATGTACTTGACCGTGACCCGCAGCTTGTCGCCCGGCTCGCCGGGCATCCCGTGCAGCGGAATCACCATGAGGTTCAACGGGTACGGCGTCGCGTCGGTCCCCGCGATGTCGAGGATCCGCATGCCCGCGATGTCCAGCGACTGCGACAGCGCCTCGCGATCGATCGGATACGACTCGAAAACGGTGAGGGTGTCGAACAATTCGGCGAGGCCGACGGCCTGGTGGATGGCGGCGAGTCCGACGTGCTGGTGGTCCAGCAGCCGGGCCTGCTCGGTCTGCACGCGGGCCAGCAGATCCGCCACCCGCTCCGCCGGATCGAGCCGCACCCGCACCGGCAGGGTGTTGATGAACAGGCCGACCATGTCCTCGACCCCGGCCAGCTGCGGCGGCCTGCCGGACACCGTGCCACCGAACACCACGTCGGTGCGTCCGGTCAGCATGGCGAGCAGCAGCGCCCACGCCGCCTGGACGGCCGTGTTGACGGTCGCGCCCGCGGCGCGGGTCGTCGCCTCCAGCCGCGAGACGGTCTCGGCGGGCAGGTCGAAGGACACCATGCCGGATTCGGTGGACTGAATGCCCGCCAGCGTCGGGACCGCGCGAGTCGGCGCGTCGATTCCGGCCAGCGCCTCACGCCACGCGGCCAGGGACGCGGAACTCGCGGGACCGGTGAGCATTTCGGCGGCACGTTCGAGATTGGTCACCTGCGACTCGGCCGTCACAGGGGGTTCCGCCGCGGCAGCGGGCGGTTCACCAGCCCCGCTGGGTTCCGCTGCGACAGGGCCGCGTTCGTCGGCGGCGGGGCGGAGTTCAGCTGTGGCCGGGATGCGCTCGGCCGCTTCCTGTTCGGCGAGCCAGGCGAGGAACGAGCGATAGGACGGGGCTGGGGGCAGCACGTCCGCGGCGCTCGCGCCCGCGCCCGAGGCGATGTAGACGGTCAGCAGCTCGCGGACCAGCAGCGGCGTCGACCAACCGTCCAGCACCAGGTGGTGATTGGTCATCAGCAGGGTGTAGGTGTCGTCGGCGGTGCGGATGAGCTGGAAGCGCAGTAGTGGCGGGCGGGTGAGATCGAAACGGGTGTTCGCGTCGAGGGCCAGGATCCGGTCGAGTTCCCTTGTGCGCTGGCCGTCTTCGGCGAGGTGCGTGAGATCCGCTTCGTGCCAGCGCACTTCGGCGTCGGCGAGCACCAGCTGGCGTGGACCGTCCGGCGTCTCGACGAACGCGACCCGCAGGTTCTCGTGCCGGTCGACGAGCACCTGTGCCGCGGCGCGCAACCGGGCGGCGTCGACCCGGCCCGCCAGGGTGAGCCTGGTCTGCACGGTATAGCCGTCGGCGGTGTCGGTGTCGTACCAGGCGTGGAAGAGCAGGCCGTATTGCAGCGGCGACAGCGGCCACACGTCGGCCAGGTTCGGGTAGGTGCGCTCCCAGCCCTCGATCTGCTGCTGAGTCACCGTGGCGAGCGGGAAGTCCGACGGGGTGTGGCCGCCCGCGCCGGTCGTCCGCGCGTGGTCGGCGAGCGCGGTGAGCGCGGTGGTCCAGTGCTCGGCGAACGCGCGGACGTCGTCCTCGGCGAGCAGTTCGGTGGCGTAGGCCCAGGTGACCTCCAGGCCCGCGGCGCCCATGATGGCGTTGACGTCCACGACGGCGGGCAGCGGCGCGCGGTCGTCCTGCGTCGCGGCGAATCGCCTCGGCAACCACGGCCCTTCGGGTCCGCCCGCGGCGCGACCGAGGTAGTTGAAGCTGATCTGTGGGGTGGGCGCGGCGGCCAGTTCGCCCGCGGTCCGCGGATTCAGGTACCGCAGCATGCCGTATCCGACGCCGCGGTCGGGAATCGCGCGCAACTGCTCCTTGGCCGCCTTGATCGCGAGACCGGCCGCGGGTCCGCCCGCGAACGCGTCGTCCATGTCGATGCCCGCGAGATCGATCGCGACCGGATACACGCTGGTGAACCAGCCCACCGTGCGCGCGAGATCCGCGCCGGGCAGCACCGATTCCTCGCGCCCGTGCCCCTCGAGGGTGAACAGCGCACCGGACCTGGTCCGCCACCGCGCGACCGCCATGGTGAGCGCGGCGAGGAGCACATCGTCGGCGCCGCAGTGGAACAGCGCGGGCACCGTGTCCAGCACTGCGGTCGCGGTCTCCACCGGCACGGTGGTCCGCACCTCGGCCGCGGTGGCCACGGTGTCCACCCCCAGGTCCGCCGCTCGCGCCCCGAGTGGGGCGTCCGGCGTGGCGAGCACGCGCCGCCACACGGGGAGTTCGGTCGCGCGCGCCGCCGCCTGCTCGACGTTCGCGTGCGCCCAGCGGCGGTACGAGGTACCGACGGGCTCCAGCTCGCCGCCGGAGAAGGCGGTGGCCAAGTCGGGCAACAGAACTCGCCAGGAGACGCCATCGGTGACCAAGTGGTGGAGAACCAACCAGAGCCGGGTGCCCTCGGCGATGCCATGGCCGTCGGCGACGTCGACACCGCCGGTGGCATACGCATCGGCGCCGCGGCCCTCCCTGCCAACGTCTACACCATCGGCGGTGCGAGCATCGGCACCACGGCCGCCATCGGGCATATCGGCACCATCGGTGCCGCGCACATCAGCGCCACGGCCCGCATCAGCGATGCCACGGCCACCATCGGCGGCGTCATCGGCAAGGCCGATGCCATCGGCAGCACGCGCATCGGCGCCACGGCCCACACCGGCGATGCCACGGCCACCATCGGCGGCGTCTACACCATCGGCGCCCCGCACATCAGAGCCACGGCCCGCATCGGCGATGCCACGGCCGCCTGTTGCCTCATCGGCAAAGCCGACACCCTCGGCGGCGCGAGCATCCATTCCACCGCCCGCACCGGCGATTCCGACCTCTTCGGCGGCCCGCGCGTCGATACCACCCTCGGCAGCGGCCACGTCGACGACGGTCCTCTCGGCGAACTCCGCCGCACCACCGATGACGCCGGGAATGACGACGCCCACTCCATCGGTGGTGCCGGTGCCTGGAGCATCGACGACCGATTCACCGGCGGCCGAATTCGGTTCCACCAGAACGAACCGGGCGACCACCCCTGCGGCCGGATCGAGCCGATCGGCGGCGCGCTGCAAGGCATACTCGCAACTCACCTCGAGGTCGTCACCCGCGACCACCGAATCGATGCGTTCGGCCGCGCGCACCGAACCCGGCTCCGCGACAACCCATTCCCAGCCGTCCTCGCCCTTACGCAACGTGCTGCGCAGCACGTCGTGGTGGTCGATGAGCGTCTGCACCGCGGCGGTCAGCCGCGCGCGGTCGCCGTCCGGCGGCAGCGCGATCAGGACGGCCTGACTGTAGCGGTCCCAGGTCTCGCCCTGATCGAGCATCGCGTGCACGATCGGGGTGATCTCGACGGAACCGACACCGCCACCGGGCAGTTCGAGCACCGCGGTGTCGGCGGCATCGGTGGCGACGGCGGCCAGCGCGGCGACCGTCTTGCGCTCGAACACGTCGCGCGCGCTGAACCGCAGACCGGCCGAGCGGGCGCGGGAGACCAGCTGGATGGAGATGATGCTGTCGCCGCCGAGCGCGAAGAAGTTCTCGTCGACGCCGACCGCGTCCAGGCCGAGCACCTCCGCGAAGAGCCCCGCGATCGTTTCCTCGCGGGGCGTGGACGGTGGGCGTCGCACGACGGTGCGCATACCGAAATCCGGTGCGGGCAGAGCTCTGCGGTCGACTTTGCCCACCGGCGTCAACGGGACACTGTCCAGCACCATGATCACCGTCGGCACCATGTAGGCCGGAAGACTTTCGCCGACAGCCGCTTTCAGCGCCTCCGGCTGCACCTCGACACCCGGCGCGCCGAGCACGTAGGACACCAGGGCGGTGGCGCCGCTCGGGGTGGTCGCGCCGATGGTGAGGGCGAACTCGACCTCCGGCTGCCGCTCCAGCGCGGCGTCCACCTCGCCGAGCTCGATGCGATAGCCGCGCACCTTCACCTGGAAATCCCCGCGGCCCGCGTAATCCAGCTCCAGCCTGCCCCCGCGCCGCCGCCACCGAACCAGGTCACCGGTGCGGTACATGCGACCGCCGGGCTCGTACGGGTTCGCCACGAACCGGCTGGCAGTCAGCCCGGTGCGCTGGTGGTAGCCGCGCGCGACGGCGGGCCCGCCCAGGTACAGCTCGCCGACCACACCGGGCGCGACCGGTCGCAGCCACGGATCGAGCACCAGGCCGACCACGCCACGAGCCAGGCTGCCGATGCTGACCGGACCGTGCGGCACCAGCGGCGCGCTGACGGTGACGGTGATCGTGGTCTCGGTGGGGCCGTACCCATTGAGTAGCGTGCGGCCCGCCCATCTCGCCACCAGCTCCGGCGGGCACGCGTCTCCGCCGACCACCACGGTGCGCAGGTCGGGCAAGGTTTCCGGGTCCAGCGAGCCGACCACGGCGGGTGTCACGTTCAGATGCGTGACCCGGTGCGCCCGCAGCACTTCGGCCAAGTCCTCGCCCGCGTAGGCGGCGGGCGGAACGACGGCGATCGACGCGCCCACCGCGAACGCGACGAGCAGCTCCTCGACCGAAATGTCGAAGCTCGGCGAGACCGCGTGCGCCACCACGGCATTCGCGTCCACGCCGAACGACGCGCCGGACCCGGCGACCAGGTTCGCCAAGCCACGATGGGTCACGGTGACGCCCTTGGGCATGCCCGTCGAACCGGAGGTGTAGATGAGGTAGGCGGGCTGGTCGAGGTGGATCGCGGTGGTCCGCACGGCATCCGTGATCGGGGCCGAATCCTGGTGCGCCAGAACCTCTTCGGTGTCGGAGTCGTCGAGCGTCAGCCAGGTGATGCGGTCGGGCAGCGCCGACCGCGCGCCCGTTACGGTGAGCCCGGCGACGACGCCGCTGTCCGCGACCATGTGCTCGATGCGGTCGGCGGGATACCCGGGATCGACCGGCACGAACGCGGCGCCGGTGCGCGCGACCGCCCAGACCGCAAGCACCGACTCGACGGAGCGTGGAATGGCCACGGCCACCGCGCTTTCCGGTCCGGCGCCCGCCGCGATGAGCAGCCGCGCGAGGCGGTTGGCGTAGGACTCGACCGCGCGATAGGTCAGCGACGTGCCGTCGGCGCGGATGGCGACCGCGTCCGGATCGACGGCCGCGCCGTCCGCCAGAATCTCGGCCAGCGTGCGCGGCGGCACCGACGCGGGCCCGCGGGCGGGCTCGAGCTCGGCACGTTCCTCGGGCGAGAGGACCGGCACCGCGTGCAGCGGCGCGTCCGGTCCCGCGGCAAGGAAGCGGTGCAGGAAGTCCAGAAATCTCCGGTGCTGCGCGGCGAGTTCTTCGTCGTCGTACAGGTTGGGATTGGCCTGGAAATCGATGTGGGTGTTCTCCGCGCCCATGCCCGGATACAGGTTCAGGAACAGGTCTTCGATCAGTCCCGAGGTCAGCACGTGCATCCGGCCGGTGACCTCGCCCAGCTGAATCCTGGTGTCCACCATCATCAGATTGACGGTCGGGCCGAACGAGGCCGCCTCGTCCAGCGACCAGCCGAGGTCGCGGACGATGTCCTCCTGGCGGTACCGCTGCCTGCGCAGCGCCGAGGTCAGCTCGCCCTGCGCGGACCTGATCAGTCCACCGACGGTGCTCTCGGCGCCGAGGGGCAGTCGCAGCGGCACGACGTTGGCGATCATGCCGCCGGAGCGCCGTAGCGCGGCGGTGGTGCGACCGGAGACGGGCAGGCTCAGTATCACTTCGGGCGCACCGGTCATCGCGCCGATATAGGCGCCGAACGCGGCCACCACCACGGGCGCGATGCTGGAGGACACCGACTTGGCCACCGCGTCCAGCAGTTCGGCGGTGGCAGGCGGCAATTCACCGGCCACCAGGGCGGGATGCGCATCCACCTCGGCCGCCCGGCCCGCCAGGCTGACGGGCTCGGACATGCCCGCGAGATGGTCGCGCCAGTACTGCGCGTCGGCCTGGAAGCGCTCGGAATCCCGGTAGGCGACATCCGCGTCCACGATGGTGCGCAGGTCGGCGGCCTTGTTCGGCGGCGCCTCGCGGCCCGCGAGCTCGGCGTTGTACAGCTCGGCGGTGCGCTGCACGAGGCTCATCGCGCCGAAGCCGTCCAGCAGGATGTGGTGGATGCGCTGGTACCAGTACCAGTGCTGGTCGCCCAGTCGCAGCATGGCGTACTTGCCGAGCCGGTCGCGCAGCAGATTCAGCGGCGCGGTGTACTCCGCGCGCATCCAGGCGTGCGCGGCGGCCACCGGATCGGGCTCGTCGCGCAGATCGACCACCAGCGTCTCGTCCTCGAGCGAGGTATCGATGACCTGGTAGGGAAATCCGTCCACCTCGATCAACCGAAGGTAGCCGCTGCCGAACTCGTCGACGGCTCGGCGCGCCACGTCGGCTAGTAGATCCAAATCCAGCGGCCCGTGGAATTCCACGTACTGCGCGATCGAGATCGGGGTGTCACCCGCGAAGTGCTGGGCGAACCAGATGCCGCGCTGCGCCGCGGAAAGCGGAAAGGCGCCTGCGGGCAGCCGGTCGGCCGCGGCCACTGGAGTGAGAGACGGCTGTGGCATACAAGGTCCCTGCTGGGCTCAGGAAAAGACGGAAGAGAACATGTCGAGAGCGCGCGGTGCCCGTGCGGGGTGAGCGCGCTGTCGCCCGCGACGGGCTTCGACTCGTGTGGGAACGAGCCTTCCCGCGGATGAGTCGACCAGCGTGCGCATAGGAGTACTTCCCCTGGAGAGTCTAGCTCCGCACGCTGGTCGACAACTCGAAATCCGCATGTCAGGAAGGAGTTCCCGAAGCGGGACGTCGGCGCGTCGTCAGGACGCGCGCCGCATGGGCTCGCGCTCGGCGTCGGTGATCGGCGCGTCCGAGCCGGTGAGGTAGCGCACCAGCATCGCGCGGTCGTCGAGCAGCAGCCAGCCGATGGCGTCGGTCAGTTCGCCGCGCCGCGAGTGGGTGGTGACACCGAGCACGGCCGACTCGACCTCCACCGAACCGGACGTCGCGAGCACCGGGGTCGCGCCGGACTTGGCGATGGCCCACCGGGTGACGGCCGACTCGATGGTCGGCTCCACCGCCATGGCGACCGTGGTGCCCGGTCCGGCCCCCTCGCCGAGCAGCACCCTGGCGAGCCGATTCGACCATGAGTCCAGTTCGCCGTAGGTGAGGTCGCCGTCGGGGGTGGACACCGCGATGGCGGCCGGGTCGAAGCGGGTGACCGACGCGAGCGCGCCCGTCCGGGCCGGAACGGCAGGTGCGATGGTTTCGGTCGGCATTGCGGTGCTCCTCGGTATTCGGGCGGCGTTTCTTTCTGACTACTAATCTCGCCGTCCGGGGCCTTCCTCGACAGGAACCCCAGTGCTGCCTCCCCACCTCCGAGGGTGAACGATTCCCCACCCAAGGGGGAACACGCGAACCGCCGGTCGCGAACGGTTTTCGCGACCGGCGGTCGTGCGGTCCGCCGTCAGGCGGGGACCGGCTCCGACTGGACCGGCGCGGCCCAGTCGATGCGGTAGCGCTGCTCGGCGCCCATGGTCTTCTCGGGGTTCATCACCGTCTTCACCATCAGCGGCATGAGCAGATTCATCATCTTGCGACCCACCGGACCAGGCGTCTTGCTGCGGTTGATCTTCGCGGCGCGCGCCGCGACACCCTCCACCCGGCCGCGGCGCAGCCGCTCATAGGCCGCGAAGGCCGCCTCCGGCTCCGGCAGATCCCGCAGGCACCTGGCCAGCTGCACCGCGCTCTCGATGGCCAGCGAGGCGCCCTGCCCGGAGCTGTTGGACGGCGCGTGCACCGCGTCGCCGACCAGGACCATGCGGCCGCGGTACCAGTGCGGCACCGGCGGCATGATGTGCAGGCCGCCGGTGACCTCCAGCTGCTCCTCGGTGGTGCTCCGGGCCAGTTCGCCGCCGGGAGTGTCCGCGCCGTAGGTCTCGCGCAGGATCGACAGCCAGTGCGACGCCGGGACGGCGCGGGCCTCGGTGAGCGTCAGGTACTGCTGGTGCGGCAGGTTGGCGCCCCAGAAGACCCGTCCGTCACCGGTCGACCAGTACAGGTAGTACGCCTTCTGGCCGAAGGCGAAAACCATGGTTTCAGCGGGTATTTCGGCATCGCACTCGGTGGCCGCGCCGAAACCGAGCATGCCGGTGAACTGGGGGCCCGGCGCGTTCGGGTCGATCAGGCCGCGCACGGTCGACCGGATGCCGTCGGCGCCGATCAGCACGTCCGCGGTCGCGGTGCTGCCGTCGGCGAAGCGCGCGGTGACGCCGTCGGCGTGCTCCTCCACGCCGACCAGACGCTTGTCGAACTCGACGGGGACGCCCGCGGCCACCGCGTGATCGTGCAGCGTCTGGTGCAGTTCGGCGCGATCCACCAATTGCAGCGGCGGCTCGCCGCGCAGGGTGGGCACGTGGTGCCGGGTGCGGCCGACCGAAAGCATCATCTTGGACACCGGCTGCGCGATGCCGCGCACCGGATCGCCCGCGCCGATGACATCGAGCGCCGCCACGCCGTTCGGTGCGAGCGCGAGCCCGCTGCCGATGCCGTAGGACGGGCCGGGGTAGGCCTCGTAGACGCGGGCGTCGATGCCCGCCTTCAGCAGGGCGGTGGCCGCGACGGGCCCGGCGATGCCGCCGCCGACGACGAGTGCGGAACGGATTCTGGACATGAGGTATCTCCGAATGTGAGTCGGTTGGTTTCCTCGAACCGATCCGCGTACCGCGCACCCAGCTATCCTGTGGTTGCCAACCTCGTGGCCGGGTGCGCTCCGTGCGGGCACGGTTCGAGACGGTTTCATCGGGCTCGGCGGTGGTGTTGCCGCACCTCCGCCGGGTCCGGTCTCGTGTCGCCCCTGGCTGTCGCCGGGGACGGTGTCTCTCTGCTTCGGCGTTGTGCCTACTGAGACGTTCGGTCTACTGAGGCGCTTGCATCCCCCTTTCCACCATGTCGAAGACGTCGGACGACGCCATGCCGCCGGTATGCATCTGCCGCCACATCGCCAAGTCGGGGAAGGTGCCGTCGACCAGCTCCGCGCGCCAGGAGCGAGCCCACGCGGCCTCGGCCTCCAGCATCGCGAGCCCGTACTCGGTCTCGATCACGAACAGGCGGGGCAGCGTGCCCGCGAGCCCGTCCAGTTCCCGGCGCACGCCCGCGATGATCGCTTCGAGCGCGGCGATCCGGGTGGCGAGCAACTCGATCACCTCGTCCGGCGACAGCGCGCCGATCACCGACAGGCCCGCCGTGAAGGCGTCGCGCTCGAGCACCGGAGTGGCGATCAATTCTCTTGTCCAGTCGGACATTTCGGTCCGGCCCGCGTCGGTGATCCGATAGATGACGCGCTCGGGGCGCGAGCCCTCGCGTTCACTGCCGACGGGTTCGAGGAAACCGGCCTTGACCATGTTCTGAACCACCGTGTAGAGCGAACCCCACTTGATGTCCATGTCCTGGTCTTTGCCGCGCTCGCGCAGTTTCGAGGCGATCTCGTAGCGGTGCATCGGCCGTTCGATGATCACCGAGAGGATCGCGAGCGCCAGCAGGTTGTTCACCTTGCGCTTCGTGGCCATGGCACCTCCTTACTCGTTTACGAATATACGTGTGCGAGTATTCGCGTACAAGTATCGTTCGCGCGGGTAAGCATCGAGGATCGTGGGCGGCGCGGAGGCATAGCCCGATCGAGCGCTGCCGGAAGCACGTCCACAGCCCGCGCGTGCCCGGAGCGGATGCGGAGGTAAGCGCGCTGAACGCCCGAAGTCCCGCCCACGGACTGCGCATGGCCCGAGCGGTACGGAGATACGCATAGGCTGAAAGTGTGCGGAGGCAGGTGGAGTCTGCCTCCGCACACCTCTCTCAACCGGACGTCACGGACCCGGCATCATGCCGCGGCCAGGCTCACGCGGTAGCGCTCGGCGTCGATGGCCAGAATCCGGACCGCCATGGCGGCGCCGACCTGCGGTTCCGCCGACCAGTGCGACCATTCGTTGCGGTGCAGCAGACCGTGCACGCCGGGCGCGACTTCGAGAAAGGCGCCGAAGGGCACGATCTGGACGACGGTCGCGTCGAGCACACTCTGCACGCCGTGCGCGGCCGCGAATCGTTGCCACGCGTCGACGTCGAAATCGGTGTGGGACATGAGTTCACCTCCTTTCGCAGTCCCTGAGAAACCTTGCGGTACAGAGAAGAAGCGAAGGAGGCGGCGGGCCACGCGCCCGCCGGAGGGTCACCGAACGGCCGGGCGACCCATCTGTGTGCGGCGTATCGCCGACCCGGCAGTCACGAATTCAACCTAAAGGCAAGCGAACCCGGCGCGCAAGCCCGCTCCGGGTCGCACTCGACCGGTTCGCGACGGGACAGGACTTCGCCGGCCACGTTGACGCTCGGCGCGGCGGACGGGGCGGCGCATGCCCGGCGAGCACTACCCGCACTCTTGGGTTCTCACGCACGGAGTCATCCGACTGTGGCAGCTTCCACCTCGTCCAGGTGCTCCTCCACAAGCTTGGCGGCGACGCTCATCAGGGCTTGGTCGAGGAGCGCCCGATCGGCGGGGTCGCGATCGTCGTGGGCCCTTCCGCACGCGCCTTGCACATGGCCACCGCGACGGCGCGTTCGAGCAGACCCACGCGGTCGCTGTTCTCGGGCACCGAAAAGCCCTCTCCCACATCGGAAGCGCCCGCGCGTGCGCTGTCGCGCAACGGCACCTCCTTCAGGAACAAGGCCACCACGAATCCGGCCAGCGCGACCGGAACGACCCAGCGGAACACGTGGTCGATGGTCATGGCGTAGGCGTCGACGATCGGCGCGGACTGCGCCGGCGGCAACGCACGCAACGCCTCCGGGCCAGCGACACGGCAGCGAACGCCGCCGCCAGGCCCCCCTCGCGCGTTATCCGGCGCGCACGGCGTAGTCGCCCAGGCTCGGTTCCAGCGCGTCGAAGGCCACCCGGATGTACTCGGTCAGCGCCGCGGCGATCTCGTCGTTCGATTCGCCCGCCAGGGTGCGGCGCATGGTCTCCTCGAACAGCACCCGGTGCACGCCGCCGAGCTGGGCGGCGGCCACCCGTGGCGCGATGTCATCCTGCGCCGCATCGGTTTCCGCGGCCAGCGTGCGGGCCAGCGCCGCCTCCCTTTCCTCGTGGAACTCGCGCAGGCGCGCGAGCAGCGCGGGGCTCTCGGCGATCATCCTGGCGAACTCGAGACCGGAGAAGCCGACCACGGGGTCCTGCTCGGTGGCCGCGGTGCGATAGGCGCGCCGCAGCGCGGCCAGCGCCGACTGGCCCGGCTCCCGCTCGCGCACTGTGCTGGCGAGCTGGTCGACGAAGACCTCGCCGAGGTCGAGGGCGAGGTCTTCCTTGCGCGGGAAGTAGTTGGTCACCGTCATCTTGGCGACGTCGGCCGCGGTCGCGACGTCGGCGATCGTCACCTTGTCGAATCCGCGCTCCAGGAACAGCAGCGTGGCCTGGTGGGAGATGTTCTCGCGCGTCTGCTGCTTCTTGCGCGCACGAAGTCCCTGTTCGGTCATATCGGGAGCGTATACGATCCCGACATAAATTTATAGTTGACATATTTTTAGGTCTGATCTAAGTTTGTCTTCGCCGCCGGAGACGACGGCACGAACCGAGAAGGAGACCCCCTGCGCATGACCCACGGCCCCCAGACCGCAGCCCCGATTCACACCAGCCAGACCGACCGACAGGGAGCAGCCACCGTGGCCGACATCGACACCGCGCACCTCGAGACCGCGATCCGCCGACACCTCGGCGCCACGCCGATCCGCACCGGCAGCCCGATCACCGGATCGCACAACCTCTTCCACGGCGGGCCCGTTCGCCACGACAGCGGCGTCCAGCGCGCGCAGACCCATCGGGGCAAGCCGCGCCGTCCGCTGCGCATCCCGGGTCGCTGAGCGAAACCCGCTCGGCAATCCCCCGGCGGCGGGCCGCGCGCGAACCGCACCGCCCGCCGCCACCGGTGACCGGCATTCCCGAACCGCGCCGCCACCGGACCGGCTCCTCGCTCGACCGAAAGGACCACCCGTGCCCCACTCCGTCACCGCCACCCTCACCGAAGACCCGGTGCGGGACTACCTGCGCCACATCGGCCGCACCCCGCTGCTCACCTCCGGCGAGGAGGTAGCCCTTGCCGTCCGCATCGAGGCGGGCGTGCTCGCGCAGCAGCGCCTCGACGAAAGCGCCGACGCCGGAATCGAACTCACCCCCGCCGCGCGGCGCGAGCTGCGCGGCGCCGCCGCCGACGGGCTGTGCGCCAAGGACCACATGATCCGAGCGAACCTGCGCCTGGTGGTCTCGATCGCCAAGCGCTATCCGACGCCGACCGGGATGTCGCTGCTCGACCTGGTCCAAGAGGGCACCTTCGGCCTGATCCGCGCGGTGGAGAAGTTCGATCACCGGCTCGGGTTGAAGCTGTCCACCTACGCCACCTGGTGGATCCGCCAGTCCATCGGCCGCGCCCTCGCCGACCAGGGCCGCACCATTCGCATGCCGGTGCATGTCGTCGAGCTGCTCAACCGGGTCAACCGCACCCGGCGCACGCTCGCCCAGCATCTGGGTCGCGAGGCCACCGAGGCGGAGGTCGCCGCGGAGCTGGAAATGCCGGTGGCCCAGGTCGAGGAGGTGCTGCGGCACGGGCGCGAGCCGATATCGCTGCACACTCCGGTCGGCGACGGGGAAACCGAGTTCGGCGGGCTCATCCCCGACGACGCCCCCGACCCGGCCGATGTGGTCGCGGCGAGCATGCTGCGCGGCAAGCTGGACACGGTGCTCGCCACGCTCACCGACCGGGAACGCGAGGTGATCCTGCTTCGCTTCGGCTTGGATCGCGGCGAGGGGCGCACGCTCGAGCAGGTGGGCACCGCACTCGGCGTCTCCCGCGAGCGGGTCCGTCAGCTCGAGGCGAAGGCGATGGGCAAGCTGCGCCAGCCCCCGCGCGCGCGTCGCCTGGAAGGCCTGCTCGCGTGACGCGGTAGCCGAGTTCCGGTGGCGGTCAGGGGTTTTCGATCAACGCGATCGCCACCGGAACCAACAGCTCCACCAGAGCCGAGACCGGCGGCCGCGGATCGCAGAGCAGCCACTCGTGGGTGAGTCCGTTGATCGCGCCGATCAGGGCGCTCGCCGCCAGACCGGGACCGCCGCGGATGTGCCCGCCGGGCGCGACGCGCGGCACCACGGCCGATTCGAGCACGGCGGCCCAGGCATGCCTACGTTCGCGCCGGTGCCGCTCCATCCGATCGCTGACCCCGACCACCTCGATGAAGGCCACCTTGGCGCGGTACGGGTCGGCGCCCAGCGAGCCGAGGTAGGCGGTGAGCACCGCGGTCATCGCGGCGCTGGGGTCCAGGCGCGGGTCGAGGGTTGCCAGTGCGCCGCCCACGGCCGCGACGGCGTCGTCCTGGATGCGGTCGTAGGCCGCGGCGAGCACGTCCTCCCTGGTCTCGAACTCCTCGTAGAACTGCCGCTTGGAGAGCCCTGCGGCCGCGCACACGTCGGCGAGCGAGCATTCCGTGTACCCGCGTTCGGCGAAGAGGCGCGTCGCAGCCTCCAGGAACCGCAGCCGCCGTTCCGCCTTGCGCTCGGTGACGGCGCGCCCGCCGTATTGCCTCCCCACCGTGGTCGTCACGTCTTCACCGTAGCGAACCTCGCGCGGGGGTAACGTCACCGAATCCCGGCGCGGCAGTGCCGGTGCGAGTGTCTGGGCCGATATTCTCCCCCGCGGGTGCGCGCGCTTCCTTCCCTCCGAACTTACTCCAGAGTAAGGTTGGCCCATGGCGTGGAAACCTACCGAACTCCCGGACCAGACCGGGCGCACTTTTGTCATCACCGGCGCGAACGGCGGCCTCGGCGCGGAGACCACCAAGGTGCTGGCCGCCAAGGGCGCGACCGTTGTGATGGCCTGCCGCAATGCCGCGAAAGCCGAGGAGGTGGCCGCCGCGATCCCCGGTGACGTGCGGGTCGCCGCGCTCGACCTCGCCGACTTGGCCTCGGTGCGCAAGTTCGCCGAGCAGTCCGGCGAGATCGACGTGCTGGTGAACAACGCGGGCCTGATGAACATCCCGTTCTCCCGGACCGCGGACGGCTTCGAGACCCAGTTCGGCGTCAACCATCTCGGTCACTTCGCGCTGACCGGACTGCTGCTCGACCGCATCCGAGACCGGGTGGTCACGCTGGCGAGCATCGCGCACAAGCAGACACCGAAGCTCTGGATCGACGACCTCAACTACGAGCACCGCCGCTACCAGCGCAATCTCGCCTACGCGCAGGCCAAGCTGTCGAACCTGATGTTCGCGAGGGAGTTGCAGCGCCGCCTCGCCGAGTCCGGCTCGAAGAAGCGCTCGTACGCGGTGCACCCGGGTGTCTCGGCCACCGACCTGTTCGCCAGGACCGAGACTCCGCTCGACCGGATCAGCAAGCCGTTCATCCGCCTGATCGGCCACGCGCCCGCCAAGGCCGCGCACTCGACGCTGTTCGCCGCCGGGATGCCCGACCCCGATCCCGACACCTACTGGGGCCCGACCTGGTTGTTCGGCAGCCAGGGACCGGTCCAGCCGTCGTCCTCCACCAAGCTGTCGAAGAACCCCGAATTGCAGCGCCGGCTCTGGGCGGAATCGGAGCGGATGACCGGAGTCACGTACAAGTTCTGAGGCGCGCGCGGCGGGGAGAGCCGAGCGTCGACCTGCTCCTACGCACCCTGTAGTAGACGGGTACCGTAGGAGGCGTGTCCGCTTCTCCCCGCCGCTCGGCACACAATCGCCCGGCCCTGATATTGCTGGTGATCGTGGCCGCCCTCGCCTGTCTGGCGCTCGGCTGGTGGCAGTGGGAACGCTTCGAGTCGTCCAGCGGAACCGGCCAGAACCTCGGGTACGCGCTGCAGTGGCCGCTGTTCGCCGGGTTCGCGGTGTTCGCCTACTTCCGGTTCGTGCGACTGGAGACCGAAGCCGAGGAGCAGGACGCGCCGAGCACCGCGCCGCAGCGGACCGACTCCGCGCGGAAGGCCGCGCCGCGGGAGATTCCGGCGGGCATCCTGCCGGAGCGTCCGACGGCCGCGCGCGACGACGACCCGGTGCTCGCCGAATACAACAGGTACCTGGCGGCGCTGAACTCCAAGGAGCTCGACGGCCAGGTTCGCCGGGCGGGCTTGGACACCCGCAACACCGAGAGGAGCGCCGGTTGAGCGCCAGCGAGAACGAGACCACCGTCGCCACCGAGCCCCAGGCCGCTCCCGCGCAGGCCAAGGCGGCGAACACCGCCAAGATCGCCTCGGCGCTGCTGCGCTACCGGGTGCTCGCCTGGACCACCGGCCTGTGGCTGCTGCTGCTCACCGGCGAGATGATCGCCAAGTACGGCTTCGACGCCAACCCGCCCAGCTGGATCGCGGTCGTGCACGGCTGGGTGTACTTCATCTACCTGATCGCCACGGCCGACCTGGCGGTCAAGGTGCGCTGGCCGATCGGCCGCACCGTCGGCACCCTCATCGCGGGCACCGTCCCGCTGCTGTCGTTCTTCGTCGAGCACACCAACGCCAAGCAGGTCAAGAACGACTTCGGCGTCTGATCGGGCGGCGTTCGATCCAACGCGTAACCCGCCGAATTCCGGCTGCCGTGCAGGCCACTAGGCCGCGAAGCCGCACCCCGTGGGGTGCGGTCCTCCGCGAGCGCGGCAGGCCATTGGTTCGGCGACCGACCCGCGCGACGTCAGTCCTCAGCGTGCGCGGTGTCAGTCTCGAGCGAGCACGGCGCACAGGTCACTGGCCTTCGCGACCGGCCCGCGGTGTCAGTCCTCGCGAGCGCGGCGCGCGTGCGACTGGGCTCCGCGATCAACCCGCGCGGTGTCAGTCCTCGGCGAGCGCGGCCAACGCGGGCAGCAACTGCCGCAGCGCCCGCCCGCGGTGCGAGGCGGCGTCCTTCTCGGCGGAGGTGAGCTGCGCGGCCGAGACCGTGCCGCCGTCCGGAACGAACAGCGGGTCGTAGCCGAAACCGCCCTCGCCCACCGGCTTCTGTGCGATCGTGCCCGGCCACTCGCCGCGCACCACGAGTTCCGTGCCGCCGGGCACCACCAGCGCACAGGTCGAGACGAAACGCCCGCCGCGCCGCTCGTCGGGGACGTCGGTCAGCTGGGCCAGCAGCAGCGCGTTGTTGGCGGCGTCGTCGCCGTGCCTGCCCGCCCAGCGGGCCGAGAGCACTCCGGGCATGCCGTTGAGCGCATCCACCTCGATACCGGAATCGTCCGCGACACAGGGCAATCCGGTGGCGGCCGCACCGTCGCGGGCCTTGGCCAGCGCGTTCTCCTCGAAGGTCGCGCCGGTCTCGGGCGCCTCCTCGTAGGCGGGCACGTCGTCCAAGCCGACGATCTCCACCCCGGCCACGCCCGCCTCGTCCAGGATGCGGCGCAGTTCCTTCAGCTTCTTGCTATTACGGCTGGCGACCAGAACGCGGCGGCTCATCACTTCTTCTTCGACGTCTCGACCGGCTCCGGCAGCACGCCGGGATACGGCAGCGCCAGCGCCTCCTTCTGCACCGTGAACAGCTGCTCGCATCCGGCCAGCGCCGCGTCGAGCAGCTTGTCCAGGGTGGAGCGCGGGAAGGTGGCGCCCTCGCCGGTGCCCTGGATCTCCACCAAGGTTCCGGTGTCGGTGGCGACCACGTTCATGTCGACCTCGGCGCGCGAATCCTCTTCGTAGGGCAGGTCGAGCCGCACCCGTCCGTCGACGACGCCGACGCTCACCGCGGCGATCGCGCACGAGATGGGCTGCGGATCGGCGAGCCCGCCGGAGGCGCCGAGCCAGGTCACCGCGTCGGCGAGGGCCACGTACGCGCCGGTGATGGCCGCGGTGCGGGTGCCGCCGTCGGCCTGGAGCACGTCACAGTCGATGGCGATGGTGTTCTCGCCGATGGCCGCCAGGTCGATGCAGGCGCGTAGCGAGCGTCCGATCAGCCTGCTGATCTCCTGGGTGCGCCCACCGACCTTGCCCTTCACCGACTCACGACCGGAGCGGGTGTGGGTGGCCGCGGGCAGCATCGCGTATTCGGCGGTGAGCCAGCCGAGTCCGGAATCACGCCGCCACGGCGGCACGCTCTCGGTGACGCTCGCCGTGCACATCACCCGGGTCTGACCGAACTCCACCAGCACCGAACCGGCTGGATGCGTGGTGAATCCACGGGTGATACGTACCTCGCGGAGCTCATCGTCCGCCCTGCCATCGGCTCGTCTCGACACGGGGCCAGCCTAGTGGACGACTACGACGCGCTCCGACCGCAACCCCGGCGCCCCGTCAGATGTCGAAGGTCTCCCCCGGCGCGACGGCGTGCACCGGGCCGGCGAACTCGGCCTTGGCCTCCGCGATGACGTCCTCGCGCGAGGTCCACGGCGGAATGTGGGTCAACAGCAGTTCCTTCACGCCCGCGCGCGCCGCGATCTGACCCGCCTCGGTACCCGAAAGGTGGATGCCCGGCGGACGATTCGCCGGATCGTGGGTCCAGGAAGCCTCCGACATCAGGACGTCGGCGCCCTGCGCGAGTTCCAGCACGGCGTCGCACATCGCGGTGTCGCCGGTGTAGACGAAGGTGCGACCCGCCTTGGTGGTGATACGCAGACCGTAGGACTCCGGCGGGTGGTACATCCGTCGCGCGACGACCGTGTGGCCCGGACCGAACTCGATCTGCTCGTCCTCGATCCACGGCCGCATGTCGATCACGTCGGACCAGTCGTCGCATTCGCCGCCGACCTCGGCCGAGGCGTTGCCGATGCGCAGCGCGGCGTCGGAGGGTCCGCGTACGATCGCCCGGCCGACCGGCGGGGTCGGGTGGTAGCGCCGCCACACCAGCAGACCGGGCAGGTCGAGGCAGTGGTCCGCGTGCAGGTGGGTCAGGAAGACGTCGACCTCGCCGGGATCGGCGTAGCGCTGCAACGCGCCGAGCACACCCGGGCCGAAATCGATGACGGTCGGATTCATATCCGGGCCGGTCAGCAAGTATCCCGACGCTGGGGAGTCCGGGCCGGACACACTGCCCGAGCACCCGAGGACGGTAAGGCGCATGCCCTCATGCTGCCACGACGAATTCTCGGTCACGAAATGGTCCCCCAAAATCTCCGACGGGCTGCGCTCTCACCGTGGTGCGCCAAGGATCCCCGCTCGATCCTTCCTACGGCGTCGACGTCCATTGTCAGAGCGTACCCAGCCGCAGGGCGGCTCACGCAGCACCCGCGAAATCACGGATCCGCCAAAAGATTCCGGATGGTCTCAGGCGACCGTCGGCGTTGTGGCGCGCCGTTGCCGCGGCGCCAGCAACCACGCCGCGACGACACCGCCGATCGCGCCGAAAAGGTGTCCCTGCCAAGAGATTCCGTCCTGCCCGGGCAACACACCCCAGAGCAGCGAGCCGTACACCACCAAGACGACGAGCCCGAGCACGATCTGCCCGGCACTGCGGGTGAACCAGCCGCGCAGGATGAGAAAGGTGAGCCACCCGAAGACCAGCGAGGAGGCGCCGATGTGCACGGTGCCGTCGGCGCCGGTGAGCCAGGTGCCCAGCCCCGCGACCACCCAGATGACGGCCGTCGCCGCGAGCCCGCGGCCGATGCCAGCCGCCAGGACGAGGAAACCGAGGACGAGCACCGGCACCGTGTTGCCCATCAGGTGGTCCCAGCCGCCGTGCAGCACCGGAGCCCAGAGAATGCCCCACAGCCCGTCCGCCTCACGCGGTTCGATGCCCGCGCGGTCGAGTTCGCGGCTGTCGACGGCGTCGACGCCCTCGATGGCGTACAGCAGCAACACGAACCCGGCGATCAGCGCACCGGCCCGTAGCCAGAGTTGCCGCAGCGCCGCGAAGTCGCCCGCCCGCTGCGGTCGCGTCGGCGCCGCGCCCGGCGTCACCGTGCCGGGGTTACCCAGCCGCGCACGCAAGGCCGCGATGCGATCCGAATCGAACGAGGGCCCGAGTCCGCCGGTCATGGCAACCTCCTGATCGATGCCACAGCTCGTTCTTCGAGCGTACCGACGCGGAACCGGGACCCGTGCCGATCAAGCCCAGAGCTGACCTTCCAGCCGCTCCTCGGCTTCTTCCAGCGTGCCGTCGTAGGCGCCGGTCGAGAGGTACTTCCAGCCGCCGTCGGCCACCACGAACGCGATGTCGGCGCGCGTCCCCGCCTTGACCGCCTTGCGCGCGACGCCGAGCGCCGCGTGCAGGATGGCGCCCGTCGAGATGCCCGCGAAAATGCCCTCCTCGAGCACCAGTTCGCGGGTGCGCTTGACCGCGTCGAACGGGCCGACCGAGAAGCGGGTGGTCAGCACGGTCTCGTCGTACAGTTCGGGGATGAAGCCCTCGTCGATGTTGCGCAGGCCGTAGACGAGTTCGCCGTACCGCGGTTCGGCAGCGACGATTTCGATGTTCGGGACCTTCTCCCGCAGGAAGCGTCCGGTGCCCATCAGGGTGCCCGTGGTGCCGAGGCCCGCGACGAAGTGCGTGATCTCGGGCAGGTCCGCGAGCAGCTCGGGTCCGGTCGTCTCGTAGTGGGCGAGCGCGTTGGCGGGATTGCCGTACTGGTAGAGCATCACCCAGTCGGGGTTGGCCGCGGCGATCTCCTTCGCCTTGGCCACCGCCTGGTTGGAGCCGCCCGCCGCGGGCGAATCGATGATCTCCGCACCGAACATGGTGAGCAGCTGACGCCGCTCCACCGAGGTGTTCTCCGGCATCACGCACACCAGCCGGTAGCCCTTGAGCTTGGCCGCCATCGCCAGCGAGATGCCGGTGTTGCCGCTGGTGGGCTCGAGGATGGTGCAGCCGGGTGACAGCAGACCGTCGGCCTCGGCCTGCTCGATCATGCGCAGGGCGGGGCGGTCCTTGATCGACCCGGTGGGGTTGCGATCCTCCAGCTTGGCCCACAGCCGCACGTGGTTCTCGCCGTCCCACTGCGGGGACAGCGTGCGCAGGCCGACCAGCGGGGTGTTGCCGAGGGTCGCGATCAGCGATTCGTAGCGGGCCACGGACTCAGCTGATCCGGTCGACGTGCGTCCGCGAGCCACCGGCGACCGCGGGCAGGATGGTGACGCTCGCGCCCGCGGGCACCTCGGCGGCCAGACCACCGGAGAAGCGGACGTCCTCGTCGTCGACGTAGATGTTGACGAAGCGGTTCAGCTTGCCGTCCTTGAGCAGGCGCTCGGCCAGGCCGGGGTGGTTGGCGTCGAGGTCGTCGATCAGCGCGGACAGGGTCGCGCCCTCGGCCTGCACGCGCTTCTCGCCTCCGGTGAGGCCGCGCATGATGGTCGGGATGGACACGGTTACCGACATGGGTACTCCTCGGTTTTCGTCAGGGCTCGGGGGTCAGGCGGTCTCGTAGGAGGCGACGATCCGCACCGGTTCTTCGGTGACCTCGCCGTCCAGGATCCGGTAGCTGCGCAGCTCGTGCTGTTCGGGGTCGCGTGTCGAGACCAGCACGTAGTGCGCGTTGGGCTCGGACGCGTAGGAGATGTCCGTGCGGCTGGGGTAGGCCTCGGTGGCGGTGTGAGAGTGGTAGATCACCACCGGCTCCTCGTCGGCGGCGTCCATCTCGCGCCACACCTTCAGCTGTTCGCCGGAATCGAAGCGGTAGAAGGTCGGCGAGCGTTCGGCGTTGACCATCGCGATGAACCGCTCCGGCCGATCGGAGCCCTCCGGCCCCGCGATGACCCCGCAGGCCTCGTCGGGGTGGTCGGCGCGGGCGTGCGCCACCATCGCCGCCACGAGGTCGGCTCTGATCACCAGCACTAGTCGAACCCTTCCGCATATCTTCGCCGACCGGTCACAGCCGACAACGAGCCAGAATATTCGCCTATTCCCGCCGCCTCGCTCCCCGGTCCTTGTTTCCCACCTTCGTCGGCACACAGGTTCTGATCATCGGTACGGCGTGTCGCGCGGCGAGTCGATGTGTGGCAGGGCGAAAAGGTCTGTGGGGTCAGCGCAGGAAGAGGTCGGCGTAGGTGGGGATGGCGGCGACGGGGGTGGCGGTGAGGATGGCGTTGACGAGGGCGCGTTCGACGCACAGTGCGGCGGCGGTGCAGAGGGCGTCGAGGAGCAGCAGGTCGTCGGGGAAGGCGGGCGGGAGCGGGACGGGCGCGATCCGAGCGGTTCCGGTGGACACGGCGAACAAGGTGTCGCCGTCGAGCGGGGAGTGCGCGGGCCGGATGGCGCGGGCGAGGCCGTCGTGCGCGGTGGTGGCCATCCGACGACATCCGGCTGGTTCCAGTGGCGCGTCGGTGGCGACGACGCCGATCGTGGTGTTGAGAACGGTGCCTTTCACCGGCAACGCGTTCGCCCTGGCCAGGCGCTCCGGACTGGCCGGACGCAAGCCGAACCACTCGGGTCCGTCGGTGCCGACTCCCCACGGCAGACCGGTGCGCGGATCGAATACCGACCCGACCGGGTTGGCGACCACCAGCGCGGCAACGGTGACACCAGCGGCAGGACCGTCACCGAGCACCAGGCTCGCGCTGCCGATGCCGCCCTTGATCGATCCGGCGCGCGCACCGACCCCCGCGCCCACCGAGCCGCGCGCGAAATCGGCGGACGCCGCGGCGGCGGCGCGGTACCCGAAATCGGCGGTCGGCCGCGTGTACCAGTCGCCGACCGGGAGATCGAAGATCACCGCGCCCGGCACGATCGGCACCACCCGGTCGGCGTCTTCGGGATCCATCGGAATGCCTTCGCCGTGCTCCTCCAGCCACCGCATGACGCCGTCGGCGGCGGCCAAGCCGTAGGCGCTGCCGCCGGTGAGCAAGATCGAGTGGACCTGGCGAACAGTGTTGGACGGGTCGAGCAGATCGGTCTCGCGGGTGCCGGGTCCGCCGCCGCGCACGTCGACGGCGGCGACCGCACCGCCCGGCGCGCGCACCACCGTGCAGCCGGTGGCCGCGCCGGAACCGAGGGTGGCGTCGGGGTCGAGGGCGTGGTGATGGCCGACGAGCAGACCGGCGACGTCGGTGAGCGAATCGCGGGGGCCCGGCACTGCGTTCATGGTCAGGGAGCGAGCGCCTGCAGCAGCGTGTCCTGCATCCAGGTCAACCAGTGGTAGACGTCCAGGTGCGGACCGCGCGGATCATCGGGCTCCAAATGGTCGGGCGTGTCGGCCTCGATCCCCAGCACGGTGCCCAGCGCGAGCCGGACGTCGGTGAGCGCGGTGAGCCACGCGTCGGCCTGTTCCGGAGTGAGCACGATCTTGCCGCCGTCCGGCGGGACGGTGTCGAGCACCACCGCGCCCGCGGCGAGCTTGTTATCGATGATCTCCGGCTCGTGCAGGCCGCGCAGCGCGCTGTTGAGATCGGCGCGATCGGCATCCGGGGAACCGGGCTCGGCGCGATGGAAGTCCGGCAGCAGCCGCAGCAGCCGCGGGTCGTCCGGCGGGGCCGTGTTGCCGGTGCGCAGGCCGGTGAGCGCGGCGAGCTCGTCCTCGGGCGCCGACTGCGAACGCTCGGTCAGCAGCCCGGACACCGCGCCGACCAGGGAGCGCAGTACCCCGGCCTCTCTCGCGTCCATCTCGGTCCGCAATTTGAGGCCGCTCAACGAGTTCTTGCGGCTCCACTTACGCACCGCGCCTGCTCCGTTCACGCACGAGCGCCAGGGTAGTCGTACCGATCAGTCGTCCCGTTGCATGGTCGCCCACAGGCCAGCCGCGTGCAGTCGACGGACGTCTTGCTCCATTTTGTCGCGCGATCCGGACGACACCACAGCCTTCCCTTCGTTGTGCACCTGCAGCATCAATTCGGTCGCCTTGGCTTTGCTGTACCCGAAGAGCTTCTGGAAGATGTAGGTGACGTAGTGCATCAAGTTGACCGGGTCGTCCCACACCACGGTCACCCACGGACGGTCCTCCGCCTCCAGGATCTCGGTGTACTCGACCGCTTCCGGAGTCGCCTGTGCCGCCGACAGTGTCGAGTTCGTTTCGCACAAGCTCATAACGTCCAGGGTACGACTCGACTCCGGAGATACAACACCCGCGCACCGCCCGCCCCGCGAGTCCCGCTGGCTACAGTGGCCGGTGTGGACCACCGCGACGCCGTCGCCAGCACCGCGCTGCTGACCGACCAGTACGAACTCACCATGCTGGCCGCCGCGCTCGCCGACGGCTCCGCGCATCGCACGTGCACCTTCGAAGTATTCGCCAGGCGCTTGCCGCACGGCCGTCGCTACGGCGTCGTCGCCGGAACCGGACGTTTGCTCGAGGCGCTCGCGGACTTCCGGTTCGGGGAATCGGAACTGGCGATCGTCGCCGAATTCCTGGACGAGCGGACCCTGAACTGGCTGCGCGACTACCGGTTCACCGGCGACATCGACGGCTACGCCGAAGGCGAACTGTATTTCCCGGGTTCACCGGTTCTTTCGGTGCGCGGCAGCTTCGCCGAGTGCGTCGTGCTGGAGACGCTGGCGCTGTCGATCCTCAACCACGACAGCGCGATCGCCTCGGCCGCGGCACGCATGGTGAGCGCCGCCGCGGGCCGCAGGATGATCGAGATGGGTTCGCGGCGCACTCACGAACTGGCCGCGCCCTCGGCGTCCAGGGCCGCCTATCTCGCGGGCTTCGACGCCACCTCGAACCTGGAGGCGGTACGCCGCTACGGACTGCCGGGCGCGGGCACCAGCGCGCACGCCTTCACCTTGCTGCACAGCGGCGCCGACGGCGCGCACGAGGCCGCCGCGTTCCGCAGCCAGGTCCAGACGCTCGGCGTCGGCACCACCTTGCTGGTCGACACGTTCGACATCACAAGGGGCGTGGCCGCCGCGATCGAGGTCGCGGGCACCGAATTGGGCGGTGTGCGCATCGATTCCGGTGATCTCGGCGTGCTGGCCAGACAGGTGCGCGATCAGCTCGACCGACTCGGCGCGAAGAAGACCCGCATCATCGTCTCCGGCGATCTGGACGAGAACGCGATCGCCGCGCTGCGCGCCGAACCCGTCGACGTCTACGGCGTCGGCACCGCGCTCGTCACCGGATCGGGCGCGCCGACGGCAGGCATGGTCTTCAAGCTGGTGGAAGTGGACGGGCTGCCGGTCGCCAAGCGCAGCAGCCACAAGGAATCGCGCGGCGGCACCAAGAAAGCCGTTCGGCTGGCGCGCGACACCGGCACCATCGTCGAGGAGATCGTCTACCCGGCGACCGGCCCCGCGCCCGCGTCGGGGGAATTCGAGGCGCGGCAGTTGCTGGTCCCGCTGGTGCGTGACGGCAAAGTCGTCGACGGGCTGCCGACCTTGGCCGAGGGCCGCGCGCTGGTGTCGAGCGGTTTGATCAGCCTGCCGTGGGAGGGCCTCAAGCTCTCCGACGGCGAGCCCGCCATTCCGACGACGTTCCTGAACTGAGTGGTCACCGGCTCGAGGTGACCTCCAGCGTGTCAGGCGGGGTGAAGGTCGGGTTGGCGCTCATGATTCCCTCCGTACGAATCGAATTCGCCGGGTGAGACGAGGCGGCAAGAGGTAATCACCGGCGGGGTAGTCTTCGCTTACATCACGCGAAAGGTGTCATGAGATGAACCGGGCGTTGATCATCGTCGACGTACAGAACGACTTCTGCGAAGGCGGTTCGCTGGCCGTCGACGGAGGCGCCGCGGTCGCCGATCGCATCAGCGACCACGCGACCACCGGCGATTACGCCGCCGTCGTCGCGACCCGCGACTATCACGTCGACCCGGGCGCGCACTTCTCCGCCGACCCGGACTACGTGGACAGCTGGCCCCCGCACTGCCGCGCGGGCACCCCGGGCGCCGACTTCCACCCGAATCTGGACACCGCGCCGATCCAGGCGGTCTTCTCGAAGGGCGAATACTCCGCCGCCTATTCGGGTTTCGAGGGCTCGACCGCCGAAGGCGTCATTCTCGCCGAGTGGCTGCGCGAGCACGACATCGACACCGTCGACGTGGTCGGCATCGCCACCGATCACTGCGTGCGCGCCACCGCGCTGGACGCCAGGTCGGCCGGGTTCGAGACGCGCGTGCTGCTCGAGTTGACCGCGGGCGTTGCCCAGGCCACGACCGACAAGGCGATCGATGAGATGCGAACCGCAGGCATCGAGGTCGCGGGGGAACTGCCCGTTCGCTAGACGGTTGGTCACACCGCCGCTCGTCCCGGCACGGCCGGACCTTCGGCTGCCCTTTAGAGTCCCGCCCGTGGATTACCGATTTCCGGCGAGCGCTCGCGCAGCCGTCGCCCGGGCGCTGGCCGACGCCGACGACATCGCCCGCGCCGCGGACATCGTCTTCTGGTCCAACCCGGCGACCGAGGAACTGCGCGCCGACCCGGTCCGCCGCCGCACCGCGCTGCCGCCCGCCTTCGCCAACCTGATGGTGCTCGCCTCGCTGGACGAGCATGTCGGCGACCGCGGCTTCGGCCGCTACCTCGCGCGGCGGGTAGACGAACTCCCCTGGGTACCCGGCGCGCTGCGGGCCGCGGGTATGCCGGGGCTGGCGGCCGCGGTGGTGGTCGCCGGGTACGAAGCGCTCGCGGAATCGCACGACGACGCCGACCTGGATCGGCTGTGGGACGACGAGTACGCCGTGCTCGACAACCCCGACCAGATCAGGCAGCCGCCGGACAGCTCGCGGAAGAACCGTGCGGACGCGCTCTACGACGCCAACGAACCCGCGGATTTCCAGCGACGCGTGCTGGAGTACGCGCGCGCCAACCTGGACGACTTCGTGCGGCCCGACCGGTGAACCGTGTCGGTGCCGAGCAGTAGGCTGCACGCGTGCCCGAACTGCCCCCAGTCTCCGACCTTTTGGCCACCGCCGTGCACGCGCTCGGCGGCAAGGAGCGCTCCGGGCAGGTGACGATGGCGACGGCCGTCGACCACGCGATCGATACCAAGGAGCATCTGGCCGTGCAGGCCGGGACCGGCACCGGCAAGTCGCTGGCCTACCTGGTGCCGAGCCTGCGGCACGCGGTGCGCACCGGGCGCACGGTGGTGGTGTCGACCGCGACGATCGCGCTGCAACGCCAGCTGGTCGACCGCGACCTCCCCCGCCTCGCCGAGGCGCTGGCCAAGCCGCTCGGCCGCCCGGCCCGCTTCGCGATTCTGAAGGGCCGCAACAACTATCTGTGCCTGAACAAGATCAACAGCGCCATTCCCGACGAGCCCGCCGAGGCCGAGCTGTTCGACGCGTTCGCCATCTCCCGCCTCGGCCGCGAGGTGCAGCGCCTCAACGACTGGGCCTCGAACACCGAGACCGGCGATCGCGACGAACTCGCGCCGGGTGTGACCGACCGCGCATGGCGCCAGGTCAGCGTGTCCTCGCGCGAGTGCCTGGGCAAATCGCGCTGCCCGTTCGGCCAGGACTGCTACGCCGAGCGCGCCCGCGCCGAGTCCGCACAGTCCGACGTGGTGGTGACCAACCACGCGCTGCTCGCCATCGATGCCATCAGTGGCATCCAGGTGCTGCCCGAACACGATGTCGTCGTCATCGATGAAGCGCACGAGCTCGTCGACAGGGTCACCGGGGTGGCCACCGCCGAGCTGGCGCCGACCGCGATCAGCGCCGCCGCCCGCCGCTGCGCCAAGCTCATCGACGAACGCGAGCTGGATCGGCTCGAAGGGGCGGCCGAGGCCTGGCACGAGGTCCTCGACGCGTTGCCGCCCGCCCGTTGGGACACGATGCCCGAGGGCGTCGCGCAGGTGCTCGCCCTGGTGCGCGATGCCGCGTGGAACGCCCGCACCGAACTCGCGCCGCCCGGCAGCAGCACCGCGCAGGGCGATCCCGAGACGGCGGCCGCCCGCAACCTGGCGGTCGCCGCGATCGACGAGATCCACGACAGCGCCGTCCGCGCGCTCACCGCGTTCGATGAACCCGATCCGGCGTCCCGGCGCGACGTCATCTGGCTGGCGGCCGAGGACGCGCGCGGCGGCGTGCCGCGCAAGACGCTGCGCATGGCGCCGCTGTCGGTGGGCGGACTGCTGCGCTCGCGGCTGTTCGGCACCGCCACCGTCGTGCTCACCTCGGCCACCCTGCAAATCGGCGGGTCCTTCGACGGGCTCGCGGTCACTTGGGGCTTGCCCGCGCAGTCCCCGAACCGCCCCGACACCGGGACGGCCAACGGCGCGCAGGCGCCGTCCGACACCGAGACCGTGCGCTGGAGTTCGCTCGACGTCGGCTCCCCCTTCGACCACGCGAAATCCGGCATCCTCTACGTCGCCAAGCATCTGCCACCGCCGGGCCGCGACGGTCTGCCGCCCGCCTACCTCGACGAGATCGAGCGCCTGATCGACGCGGCGGGCGGACGCACGCTCGGCTTGTTCTCCTCGATGCGCGCCGCCCGCGCCGCCACCGACGCCCTGCGCGACCGCCTGAACACCCCGGTGCTGTGTCAGGGCGAGGACTCGACGGGCGCGCTGGTGCGCAAGTTCGCCGACGATCCGGAGACCTCGCTGTTCGGCACCCTGTCGCTGTGGCAGGGCGTCGACGTGCCCGGCCCGTCGCTGAGCCTGGTGATCCTGGACCGCATTCCGTTCCCCCGGCCCGACGACCCGCTGCTCGCGGCCCGGCAGCGCGCGGTCGAATCCCGCGGCGGCAACGGTTTTCTCACCGTCGCGGCCAATCACGCGGCGCTGTTGCTCGCCCAGGGCACCGGCAGGCTGCTGCGCAGCGTGGACGATCGCGGCGTCGTCGCGATCCTCGACTCCCGGTTGGCCACCGCCCGCTACGGGGGTTACCTGCGGGCCACGCTCCCGCCCTATTGGGAGACGGCGGATCCAGAGGTGGTCGTGAAGGCGTTGAAACGCCTCACGGCGAACGTCTGACCGCGTACGTCCCCGCCGGGAAGACGCTCGACCGGACTCACCGGCGGTCGGTTTCCGCTCGTGCCCTACGTTGCCCGGCCGTCGAGGCCGGATCGCGAATCCCGGCCTACCGCACTGTGGGAACCAAGCTGTGACACCTCTCACAATCAACTGTCGTTGATTCCGCATGGAAGTAAATTGGGCGGTGGTACTTCGGTGGACCCCAATTCCCGCACCGGACGTATCGGCGATCCCCGCGCCAAGCCCTGCACGCGGCGCGGGGATATCGCCAAGAATTTTTCTCGGCGCAAAATTCGCTGTCGCACCCCTGCGGCGTATGAGACGGTTTCCAGATGAAGCACCCCACCGAAACCGACGCACTCGGTGAATTCCTGATCAGCGCAAGATCTTTGGCCGAGTATCACGCCATCTTCGAACTCTCCGAAGCCGACCTGCGCGGCCGCCGCATACTCGACTGCCCCGGCGGCGCAGCGAGTTTCGCCGCCGAAGCCGCCGCGCTCGACGCCGACGTCACCGCCACCGACCCCATCTACGCCAGGCCCGCCGCCGAACTGCGCGAGCTCGCCCGCACCGAGACCGAACGCGGAAGCGCCTACGCCGGAGCCCACCACACTCGCTACCGCTGGGACTTCTACGGCGACCCGGACAACCTCCAGTCCGTCCGGCTGTCCGCCGCCACCCGCTTCGGCGCCGACCTCATGGCCCACCCCGACCGCTACGTCGCCGCCCAGCTCCCGGCACTCCCCTTCCAGGACAACAGCTTCGACCTGGCCCTGAGCTCTCACCTCCTGTTCACCTACGCCGACCGCCTCGACGCCGACTTCCACCTCGCCGCCCTACTCGAACTCGCCCGCGTCACCCACGGCGAAACCCGCCTCTACCCTCTCGTCGACCACACCGGCCACCCCCAAGACGACCTCGTCACCTATCTCCAAAAGAGTCTCCACGACAAGGGAATCCCTACCACCCTCCGCCCCACCGGCTACGAATTCCACCACGGGGCGACCACCATGCTCGTCCTACACCCGAACCAGAATTGACCCGTGGCCGGATGATTCCGCTCGATGCCGACTCGACCTGTTGGACGCATCCGCGAGATCACCGGTCAGCGAGCGTGACCAGCGACGGAAACGATCCATGGGGCAGCGCCTCGGCCGCTCACCAACTGCGCGCAACGGGGCGATGCGCTTGGATCAAATGCTGCAGCTGCCGTTGAATCTCCTCGGCGGGGCCGGGCGTCAGCGTGAACTCGTCCTTGTCGTGGTTGTGCAACAGATACCGACCGTCGGCGGGTAGATAGTCCATCCAGTGGAAACCGCGGCCGTCCGTGGTCGGCCTGGAGTCGATGGCGCCGCCGCGGAAGACGTTGATCTCCCCGAGCCCCGAACGCGGCCGCTGCACGATCCGACGGGCCTCCTCGGTGTAGGAGGCCGGACGTTCCCCGTGCGGTGCACGATTCACCTCGGATCGCCGGGCTGTCACCGGACGCAGCTGTCCCGCAGCACATTTCGGCAGCGCTGCGGCGACATGCGCGGCCACGCCATGCGACGGACAGACCGTCAACGCGATGTCACGGCCGTAGTTCTGGTTCGGCCCGGGCTGTTGTACCGCCACGGTCGCGGTGTCGCCGACGATTCCGGCGTGCACCCGGACCACCTGCTCGAAGTCACGCCCGTAGAAACCGTGCACCTCGACCCGAACCTGCGGCTCCAACAGCACATTCAACGCATCGAACAACTCGCGCCCGGCAAAGCCCGATATCTCCCGCGCCGTCTGCCTGCGCAGCCGCTCGTAGTCCTCCGCACCCTCGATGCTCGGGTCGTCCACGAGGACGCGCAGCGGGTAGGGCAATCGATCCCGGCCGAAAGCCTCCACCGCCAACTCGAACATCAAACCGCTCAAACGCCAACGGTGTTCGGTCATGCCCCAATCACTCCACCCGGTGGCAGCGCCGGCGGCTGCGTCCCGAGCAATTCATCGCCATGGTCATAGATCAGATAGTCCGGCGTCTTGTGCTCATCGTCGTCATCGCCCTTGCCGCGAGCGGCCGGCGCACCCATGCCGGGCATGCCCGCCCGACCGGTGCCCGCCGGGCGACTGTTGGCCAACCCTCCCGTCGGCCCCGACTGTCCCGGTAGATTCCCGCCCGGCACCGACCGCCCGGGCGACGGGATCGTCGGCACACCCGGACCCGGCCCGCCAGGGCCAGGCCCAGAAGGCGTCGGCAGACCCGTATTCGGCAGCTTGGTGTCGGGAACCGTCGCGGCGGGCGTGGTGGAGGCAGGCGTGGTCGATGTCGGATCGGTCGGAGTCGTGCTCTGCGGAGTCGTGCTCTGCGGGTCGTCGGTCGTCGGGTACTCGGGCGTTTCCGTGTCCGTCGGGTCGTCGGTGCCCGGATCACCACCCGGTCCTGGGCCCGGACCGGGGCCAGGACCGCCGGGACCTGGACCGGGTCCGGGAATTACCGGTTCGTCTTTCTTGCCGTCGGTCGTGCTGGAGGGTTCGGGGAGGATGGGCGTGTTCTTGTCCACGTCCTTCGCGCCGGGCATGTAGTACGTCTTCATGACGTATCGCGCCTGGTTCTCCGCTTCCTCGGCGCGATACGAGGGACCCTTCACGATGTTCTGGAAGGGTAGGACATCGATGATCTTGTCGCCGACGGTGAGGTTGTCGGGCTTGCCGACCGAGACTCTGGCCTGTTCGAGGTGGCCTTCGATGAGATCCAAACCGTGAGCGACCATTTGGAAAGTTGCGGCGAGCTGTGTGAAAGTCGTGGTGAACTGGCGGGTGGCCTCGACGGCCTTGGTTCCCGACTTGCCGTCCCACTTCTCCTCAATGGATTTCTCGACTGCGGTCTTGAACTCGTCGACCGCGGCGCGCGCATCGCGACTCAGATCTCGCCAACCATTAGCCTTGCTGTTTATGTCGCTGTGGTTGACGCTCTCCAAAGCGTTGTAAATCTCTTCGTGCGACATAGTGTCGAAGGGGTCATCAACCTTGATCACAGTGTCGGCGAATCGGGAACTGTTGTATTCGGCAAGTAGTCCGGACCATTCGCTGCCAACGATTTGGCGGTCCTGATTCCACTTGTTGTCCTGTTCCTTCTCGCGATTCTTGTCATCGCGCTCGTTTCTGCCTGAATCGAGAATCGAGTCGCCGACAATGCCTGTCAAGCCGAAGGCATACTTCCAGTCTTCGAAAGCAACCATCACTCACCAGTCCTGGCCCTGCTGCGCGAGCTGCTGCGCGTTGGTCTGATCGGTCTCGGTGAGAGACTTGGCCGCCAGCTCGTAGGTTTCCTTCATCAGAGTCAGGACCTCGGCACTCTGCTTAAGGCGAGTGACCGCGGCGTCGTCACCGTCCTGCGCCTTGAGCGCGAACTTGCCCTGCAAGGCCTTCGCCGAGCCGAGAGTGCCGAAACCGCTCAAATAAGCCAACCACGCTGCCTGCTCTGTCAGTCGATCGAGCGCCTTACCCATCTTCTCGGCGTGACCGGCCAACTCTCTACCGATATCGCCATCCATGTGCAACTGACCCGATTCAGCCTGCTGCTTCAAGTTCTTCCACTGCACCGACTGCTGTTGCATCTGAGCGCCGGACTGGTCGATACTCACCTACGCCTCCTCTCCATCGACCCCTTCTAGCGAATCACTTCGGTAGAAACGGCTCGATCCCCTTCGCATGTGTCACGGCAAGATCACACGGCGGTGCTTGAGTCATAGATTTCCGCTCGCTATAGCGCCACCCCACAACCACATTGAACATGCCGTCCTCGGAGGGAAAGCTCACGTAACAGCGCAACTTGTCGGGGTCTTTCTTGTCCCGATAGGTCAGACCCGACCGCGCGCCAATGGTGATCGGCTGGAAGTCGGTGACCGTTTCGTTCGTGCGAACTTCCTCTTGGGCATGGGTCGACGACGCGACAGACACCAGATAAGGACCCTCGGTCGAACTCCACTGGCAGATCCGCCATGCGGCGGGGCCCGAGGGAGGATCGGTAACGGTGTCCTTAGAAGCCGGATCGACTTTGATGGCCCGCAACGCATCAGCCGACAGATCGGTGCACGGGTTGTACTTCACCGACCGCTCACCATTGGTCGGACTCCCCGCCCCCTCGGTTCGCGCATTCCCGTCCACCACCGACGAGCACCCAACCACACTCCCCGCCAACGCAACCCCGGCGAACAACGCCGCCACTCCCCTGCTCACAGCGCTCGTTCGCATGATTCTCCTGATGCTCGACGCGGAGCACCCAGCCAGCGTTCTACGCGCCGGATCCCCCTCGGTTCCCACTCGGGCACGGCCAGCTTATCCAAAGGCGACCAAGCGCCCAACAGCTCCGGAGAGTCGCGCTTCTCCGCACAACGGCCGCTGGTCATGGTGTGCCGGGCTGTTCGCCGAGCGGAGGACGACAGCGCGGGTCTTGTTCGAGCGCTGCCCGGAAACGAGGGTGAGCGTCCGGTCGGCCGCGTACCGACGCGGTGTGGATGCGCCAGCGCGGCGTCTGGATCACAGGGCAACGTAGGCGTTTTCGAGCCGCCGGGCAGCGGCTGGCGAAGACGGTGTGCTCGGCGGGTGCCGGAAGCCGCCGAAATTCGATGGAACCGATCGGATCGCCGTCACGTCGAATGAAGTAGTAACCCGCACTCCGAAACCTTCGGAGCGAGATTTGCGCGGGACGACCCCAGACGACATGGTGTGTGCGGCGGGAGATCGCCGTGTAGGACGACAGTCGTCGAGGCTGCGATGAGGGGAGTGTTCATGGTCGGATTCACCGCGGAAGCTATGGAGCGCTACGCGGCGGATATGGAACGCCGAGCCAGACGGTTCGAGGAGTTGCAGGGGCGGATGGCGGCGGTCACCGCTACGGGGTCGAGCCCGAGCGGCCGGGTCACCGTCACGGTCGACAACAATGGCGTTCCCTCCGCGATCACGCTGTCGGCCGCCGCGCGCGGCGCGGATCCGTCGACGCTGTCCGCCGAGATCATGTCCACCATGCGCAGTGCGCAGGCACGTCTGCGCACTGCGGTGTCCGATACCGTGCGTAATTCCGTCGGCGACGACCCGGTCGGTGCCGCGATCATCCAGAATTTCAGGGAGCGCTTCCCCGAGGAGCAAGCGGCCGAGCAGGTCACCCCGCCGCCACCTGTCCAGCCGCCGACGTCACCTGTTCCGAATCCGGTGCCGCCACCGGTGCCGCCCGCATTCGGTCATGCTCCGGGTTGGCCGGGCGAACCGCCTGCGCCGCAACCGCGTTCGCGCAAACCCGACCGTGAGCAAATCGTCACACCGGACGAACCGGACGACGATGACGACTACTTCAACAAGAAGTCCTGGCTGGTGTAGACATGGGCGGCGAAGCACTGTCGGTAGATCCCGACGAGGTCCGCAACCACGCGGAGAATCTGAAGTCCGTGATCCAGGACTTGGACCTGGCCTTGGAGGCTGCCTCCTACCTGGGCAACGCCGACGACGGGTACGGGAAGATACCGCGCCCGGTCGTGAGCTGGCTGCTCGACGACAACTTCGAGGGCGCCGTCTCCGCGATTCGAAGAGTCGCCGAGAGCGTCGCGGCGCTGCCGGACAAACTCACAACGGTGGCCACCACGTTCGAAGCCGAAGACGCCAGTTTCGGTAAGGCTTTGAGCGACCTGCGCGAGACCATCGGCGAATCCGGGGGAACGAAGTAGACCATGGCGCACAACGACGCGGAAGCGCCCGACAACGAACTACTGAAAAACGACGACGACGAGCTCGCGGTCGACCATCGAAACAACTACTACCAGGAGGATGTCTCCTGGCTGCACGAAGTCGGTTTCGCGAGCAACGACGACGGCGTACCGGGGGTCATCGATGGCACCGTCGCCGGTGACGCCTGGAAAGTCTTCGCCGACCTCGGCAAGGGTGATGTGCTGTCGGTGGTCACCGGCGGCATCGCCACGGGCGTCACCATCGCCGACGCCTTCATAGATCCCTTCGCCTTCGTGGCCGAGCAGATCGTCGATTGGATGCTCACGCACGTCGAGCCGCTCCGGCTGTGGCTCGACGAACTGGCCGGATCCCCCGATATGGTCCAGGCCTACGCGGATTCGTGGACGAAGATCGCCGAGAAGATGGTCGAGACGGCGACGAGCTGGGAGACGGGCCTGGCCAAGGACATCTCCACCTGGACCGGCGATGCTGGCGAAGCGTACAAAGCCACCGCGAACGCGCTGATCGGCAAGATCTCGGCCGCAGGCGGTGTCTCCGCCTCCATGGGCAAGATCATGGAGATCGTGCAGAAGGTCATCGACGCTTTCCGCACGCTGGTCCAGGACGTGCTGGCGAGTCTGGCCGGCGCCCTGATCGGCTGGACGCTCGAGCTGATCGTTACCGCCGGTGCCGCCATCGTGCATGTGGGTCCTGCCGCTGGCGCGCGGATCGCCCGCGACTCGGTGAAGGTTTCCATGCTGATCGTGAAAATGCTCGAGGCACTGAAGGATCTGGGCCCGTACAAGGAAGCCCTCACGGCGGTCATCACCGGGATCGCGGAAGACCAAGCGCAACAACAGCAGCCGCAACCACAACCCGCCTAGCCGGAGTCGAACCGCTATGCGGTGCATAGGAGGAAGATCGCTGTGCGTAAACAGCAGGATGAGTCGCGGCCGGATCACGCGGCAGACGGTCTACCGGGTGGGACGCGGAACCGGTGGCGAATGTTGCCCACCGCACCGCCGGACCCGCTCGAGGCCTATCGTCCCGAGCCGGGCCCGACGGGCATCCGGGTCGATGCCCAGTACTACCGGCCGTGGCCGCTGGGTTTCGTCTACGGCACGACCGGACCGCGAATCCTGGTGAACGGCAATGAGATACCGGATACCAGCTGGGGTGAGACGCGCATCCCCACCCAGCCCGGTCGCTATACAGTCGAGGTCCGCACTCGCCCGCCCGCGGCATGGGTGCGATGGACCATCAACCGGGTGTGGTGGGAGGACATGGGGCAGGCGGTGGCCGAGGTGCCGGTACATCCCGGCGCGCAGACGCCGGTCTATTACCGGTCGCCTGGTCTCCAGTACTACCAGGGTGCGATCGGCGCGGAGCCGAAACGCTATCCCGCGCTCAACTGGATGCGTTTCAGCTGGGTGATCGTGGGGTTGTTCGCGGCGATGATCGTCGCGGGTGTCGTGGTGTATCTCGTACGGTGATGCCGGGCGGCCTCGGGCGTCAACCACACCCCGGGGTGCCTGGTTGCGGACCGAGCCAGGGTGGCGATGGCTTCAGGGCGTCGCACTCGCCGAGTACGGCGACTGGCGTCCTGTGGATCAGTTGAGGACGGCTGTCACCAGCGACGGGCAACCGGGCTGTGTGTCGACTCGATCAGGGTGGTCAACTGACGCTCGATCTCCTCCGGGCCACCGGGCGTGACGGTGAAATCCTCGCCGCCTTGGTGATAGAGCAGATACCTGCCGTCCGCGGGAAGGTAATCCAGCCAATGGAATCCACGCCCGTCGTTCGTCGGCCTGCTGTCGTACGCCGCACCCCGATAAACGGTGATCTCTCCGAGACCGGATCGGGGACGCCGCAGAATGCGGTTCAACTCCTCGGTGTGGGACAAGCGGGTGGGGTGCTGGGCGTAATCCGTCCGGCCCAGATCGGAGCGACGCCCCCGGATCGGAGAATGCCGACCTTCCGCGCATCTCGGTAGATGGGCAACGATATGCCGAGCGACTGCTCGTGCGGGACAGTGCCAGAGCAGCACGTCGCGGCCGTACTGCTGAGTCGGCCCCGGCAACTGGACCGCGACAGTCCCCCAACCACCGTCCGCACCAGCGTGAATGCGAACGACCTGAGCGAAATCGCGCCCGAAGAAGCCGTGCACCTCGACGCGGACTTGCGGCTCGAGTAGCACCTGCAATGCGCCGTGCAAGCGATGATCGGCGATCCGGCCGAGTCGCTGCCCAGCTTCGGCGCGCGCACGTAGGTAGTCGTCGTGCGCCTCGATGCCCTCGACCATGTAGCGCAACGGATACGGCAGCCGGTCACGCCCGAACGCCTCCAGCGCCAGCTGGAACATGAAACCATCCAGACGCCAATGGTTTTCACTCATCCGCCGATCACTCCACCCGGCGGAAGCGCGGGCGGCTGAGTCCCGAGCAATTCATCTCCATGGTCGTAGATCAAATAGTCGGGCGTCTTGTGCTCATCGTCGTCATCACCCTTACCGCGAGCGGCTGGAGCACCCATGCCGGGCATGCCCGCCCTGCCGGTGCCCGCCGGGCGGCTGTTGGCCAACCCGCCGGAGGGCCCCGACTGTCCCGGAACATTCCCGCCCGGCACCGACCGCCCGGGCGACGGGATCGTCGGCACGCCCGGCCCGGGAGCCCCCGGGCCTGGGCCCGGCCCAGAGGGCGTCGGCAGACCCGTACTCGGCAGCTTGGTGTCGGGAACCGTCGCGGCGGGCGTGGTGGAGGCCGGCGTGGTCGACGTCGGATCGGTCGGAGTCGTGCTCTGCGGAGTCGTGCTCTGCGGGTCGTCGGTCGTCGGGTACTCAGGGGTTTCCGTGTCCGTCGGGTCGTCAGTCCCCGGATCACCACCCGGTCCTGGCCCCGGGCCCGGACCCGGACCGGGGCCAGGACCGGGCCCAGGAATCTTCGGCGTTTTGTCGTCGATCGTGCTCTTCGGCTCGGGCAGGATCGGCGTGTACGGATCCACTTCGTCCACGACGCCGGACTGATACACCCGATCCATGAACTCGCGCACTCGATTCTCGGCTTCGTCGGCGCGGTATTGGGCGCTCTTGAAAAACCCGTTGCCGGGGATATGACCGATGACTTGATCGATGAACGAAAGGCTATGCGGCTCATCGACGGTCTGCTGCGCCTGCGTCAGATATCCCTCGGTGAGATCCAGTCCGCGGGCGACCATGTTGAACGTGACGATCAGCTTCTTCATCTCGTCCGCGTAGGACTTGGTGGATTCGACCACCGCGTTGGCGGTCTTGCCCTCCATGAAGTCGTCGATGTCGCGTTGCACGCCGGTGGAGAAGTCGTTGACGAGACGTTCGGCCTCGCGAACCATGTCACGCCAGCCGTTGGCGGCCTTGTTGATCTCAGGTTGCTTGACGTCCTTCAAGTGGTTGTAGATCCACTCGTGCGACTGAGACAGGAACGATTCCTTCTTGTCTCCCACGATGACTCGGTCCGCGTATCGGCCGTCGTGCTGCGACTGCAGATCCGACCACGTCTTGTTGACGAACTGCCGGTCCGTATCCCACTGAGTCTGCGCTTTCGACCGCTGATCGTTGAAGTTCTCTTCTTGCGTCTGAGCCTCGGAACGCGCGTGGAAGAAGTTGTACACGTGACGCGGAACCGCGATCACCGGAACGCCATAGCTGGCGACGTTGGCCAGCCACTCGTGCGGAGGAGTACCCATTACCCTGCTTACACATCCGTATTGTTGAGCTGACTGGCAGTTGCCTGATCGGTGTCGGAAAGCTTGCGAATCGACAAGGCGTAGGTATCGCGCATCAACGTGACAAGTTCGATGTGCTTCTTCAGTTGGTTGACCGCACAGTCGGAGTCTGCATCCGCCTTGTTCTCGAATTTCGTTTTCAGCGCCTCGGCTGAGGGCAAAGTACCGAATCCACTCAGCTGGCCGAGGTCCGATGCTCGACGGAGCAGGTCCTTCTCGAGGCCGTCCAACATCGTCTGAGCGCGTCCCCGCAGCGCATCCCCGATCTGCGGGTCCATGCGGAACTCGCCGGACTCAGCCTTCTGTTTGTGATTGCGCCACTGTGCGAGCGCGTTGTCCATCGAACTCGTTTCGTCAGACATCAGCCAGACCCCCTTTTCGCACTACTCGAAACTCCTTCGGCAAACTGATCGAATCGCTGCACAACTCGACGGGAGTCGAACAATGAATGACCCGTTTTCGCTATACGGTCACTTCGGGAGGTGTCGTTCGAAGTAGTTCATGTGCCGAATTGCCACTGCACATGGCGGCGATTCCGGCATCGACTGACGTTGGCTGTAAAGCCAAGTGACCCCAACCTCGAACATCCCTTGCGCAGCGGGGACGCTCACATAGCACGTCAGCTTGTCGGGATCGCTTCTCTTCGTGGAAACCACACCGGCCCGAGACCCGACGGTGACGTCCCGTATCACCAGGCTGCGGTCGTTCGCGCGACGCTCCGGAACTGTCCGTCGCGTCGAAAAGACGCTCACGCCATAGGGTCCTTCGGTGGAGTCCCAGTTGCAGACCTTCCACCACGCCTCGTCGTTGGACTCACCATCCGCGGTCACCCGTTTGGTCGCCGGATCCAACTTGTCCCCCCGCAACACTTCATCCGACAGATCCGTACACGGATTGAACAGCGGAACCGACTCGTTGTGGGAGACCGGACTACTCCCCTCCTCCGTCGCGTTCCCGCCAACGGTCGACGCGCAACCCGCCAGCACAGAACTCACCGCGGCCATACCAACAGCCAGACGCACCGCGAACCTCTTCGACATCCCCATGGCTCGCATACCCCTCCTGACATCCAGCGCCGACAAGCCCTCACAGGATAGGACGCAACAGAATCCCCCTCGGTTCCACTCGGGCCCGGTCAGCTTATCCGAAGGAACCGAGCGCCCGACAACTCGAGACAGTGGTGCTCCTCCCACCACTGCCGCTGATCACGGTATGTCGGGCTCTTCACCGAGCGAAGGACGATAGCGCGGATCTTGTTCGATCGCCGCACGGAAGCGAGGGTGCGCTTGGACGAAGGCGAACCTCTCGTCATAGATGGGCCGGTAGGTCACTCGCTGGGCACTTTTGCGGAACAGGTGAACGACCACCACCAAGCCCAGAAGCGAACCCGGGAACAGCGCCAATACCACCGGGCCGAGCAGGGGATCAACGTTCGCCACGCTCGCTATCACCACCGCGACGAGATTGACGGCCATCAGCAGCAGGAGTGCGCGGGCAGCCAGCGGTATAGCCGAGCAGTGCGGACACATCGGTCACAGACGGGCCACTCACCGACAACGATCGTCGAAACAGGCGAGATGCCAAGCCTTCTCGGCGACACGACTGTCTTGGCCATGTCTCGCGGCAAGTTCGAGCTATCGAAGCGAGGATGCAGGTCGGTGTCGTAGAAGCAAGCCCGCACCGCGCTTCGGGACACCGCCGAGCGACCATGCCCGGGACACACGTCGGGCAGTGGCTGCGCGATCTCCAGTTCGAGCGGTTCGACGCGTAGCGGCCGGTCCGTTTTCATCCAATGGGCTTGGGTGTTCGGCAAGGGCTCCCGACACCGGCGCAGCTTGATCGTCACATCGTTCTCGTGCGTCCACGGCCGCTGATACACCATTGGAGTCGGCGGTAGCGGATCCGCTTCGAAGTCACCACTATTGGGACGGTACTGGTCACCGATCAAGCGGTCACCAACGTGTCTCAGTCGCCGCACTGGCCACCCCCTCCTGATTCGGCGAAAGCCTACTTCACGTCCTGCATTCGGCTGGAGTCAGCGACGGCGCCGAGCCCGACGATCGGATTGCGGACCGAATCTGGATGGCGCTGCCTCGAGCGTCGTAATCGCGCCGAGTACGGCGATCGGCGCGTCGTGGGTCGTCCTCACGAGAGCGGCGCTTCGCGCCACCATTTCCGCACACCGTCCAGGTCGAGGTGGAGGGAGCCTTCCATGCTGTGGGTGTACATGAGGACGGTTTCGCGGTCGGCGTCACCGGTGAAGACGGTGACGATGCGGGTGTAGGTGAAGCCCGCTTCTTGGCGGTCGAGGGTGTAGTTGGTGTACGTCTTCGATCCGTGTGCGTCCTCGGAGCGTTTGTTGCTGGGGAGTGCGGCAACGACCGCTCGGGCGTCGGCGGCGGACCGGTAACGATAGAACTCGTAGTAGGGCGGGTTGAGGCTGTTCGGACCGACACCGTCGCCGCTGTAGCAGAACCAAGCTTCGGTCCAACTACCGAAGTCCGGGCGCTGTTGCATGTTCGAACTCTCGGTACTCCGGGTGGTGCGTTTGTCGCACTTCGCATTTCGGAAGCCCGGATCCAATCGGTCGGCGGGCACCATGCCGGGGAACTCTTGGTGGATGAGGTCGACGTCGGCGGGGTCCTTGGAGCTGTTGAGCGCCATCGCGGTGGCGACACCGCCGACGGCGAGCACCGCGACGGCGCACAAGACGGCGAGAAGGACGAGTGGCGAACGCCGTTGTGGCGAAGCGCCCATGGGCATCATGCCGCCCGGTCCCATTCGTGCCGGAGGGACGTGTCCGTGTCCCATCGGTGCTCGGCTCGGCGCGGGAACAGGCCCGTGCGCAACCGGCCCATGCGACATCGGCGCCCCGCCAGCCGCGAAGTACGGCTGGGGCGGTGTCACCGTCGCGCCACCGATCGGAACCCCTACCGCCACTCCCGCCAGCGCCCGCGCCGCCGCCTCGGCGAATTCCCCACAGCTACCGAACCTTTGCTCGGCCCGCTTCGACAACGCCTTCGCGAGCACACCGTCCAACGCGACCGGCAGGCCGTGACGAAGACTGCTCAGCGGAGGCGGCGGCTGCTGCAAATGCCCTTGGATGACGACCGCGGGATTGGTGGAATCGAACGGAACCACGCCCGCCAGTAGCCAATACAGCGTGCAAGCCAGCGAGTACTGGTCGGTGCGGCCGTCGAGTGGCGCGCCGGTCAGCTGTTCCGGGGAGGCGTAGGTCAGGGTGGCGGTGAAGGTGCCGGTCCGAGTCAGGTGTCCCGCGTCGTCGCGCAGGCGCGCGATGCCGAAATCGGTGAGGAAGACGCGTTCTCGGTCGACGCCAGCGCGAGCGAGCAGGATGTTGGCGGGTTTGACGTCGCGGTGCAGGATGCCCATGCCGTGCGCGTAGTCCAGCGCCTCGGCGGTCTCGGCGACGATCCGGATGGCGTGGTCGGGCGCGAGCGAGTTCGGGTCGGCTTCGGCGGCGTCGGAACCGTCGACGTACCGCATCGAGATCCACAGCTGCGAGTCCTCGATCCCGCGGTCGTAGACGGTGACGATGTTCGGGTGGTCCAGTTGTGCGACGAGGTCGGCTTCGCGTTCGAAGCGGGCGCGAATCTCGTTGTCGGCGAACATCTCCCGGTTCAGCAGCTTCAGCGCGGTACGTCGGGGCAGACGCGGATGCCTGGCCAGATACACCGAGCCCATGCCGCCGCGACCGAGCTGTCGCTCGATGACGTAGCCCGCGAAGACCTCCCCCTCGTGCAGCACGCCGCCCCCTCCTTCGTCCATCCACCGGCAAGCGTGCCGATGCTACCCCGAGCGAGCGACCCGGAACCCGACGTCATCGATCCGAAAGGTCGGATGGCTCCGCCGCCGCACCGACGCACGGCAGCTCCAGTGCTGGTCGGACCACCCGCCCCCGCGCAGCACCCGATATTCCCCGTACACCTCGGCGTCGTACACGTCCCAGCACCAATCCCAGGTGTTGCCGAGCATGTCGTACAAACCCCAGGCATTGGGCACTTTCCCGCCGACCTCGTGCACGCGCCCGCCAGAATTCCCGCGATACCAAGCGATCTCGTCGAGCTCACCGTAACGCGGACCGGAAGTCCCCGCGCGGCAGGCATATTCCCATTCCGCCTCGGTCGGCAAGCGATAACCGTCCGCCGACACATCCCATTCCACAGCCGACCCGTCCACCCGATAAGCGGGCGCGAGCCCCGCACGTTCCGACAGCGCGTTGCAGAAGCCGACCGCGTCGAACCACGAAACGCCTTCCACCGGAGACCGATCCCCTTCGACCGAACTCGGCCGCAGCCCGGTGACCGACAGATACTGCTCCTGCGTCACCGCGACCGCGCCGATCCGATAGGGCGCGAGATCCACCGCCCAACTCCGCTCGGTGCGCCGATCCGACAGCCTCACCCGCCCCGCCGCGACGGCGACCAGCTCGATTTCCGCACTCATGATCCAGCGATCGTAATGTCCGCAGCCTGGAGCGGGCCCACTCGATTCGGCCGCAGTCTCGCGCGCGACCGATCCGATGGCGTGGCAGGCCGAGCCGGGCGGATGCGCACGGCACCCGCCCGGCACCGGGAACTCAGCCCCGCACCGCCACCGCGTCGACCTCGAAAAGCATGCCCGGCAACGCCAACGCCGCGACACCGAGCAAGGTCTGCGTCGGCGGCCGCTCACCCCAGATCTCGGCGATCTTCTTGCCGAGGACCGTGAGCTTGTCGAGATCGTGCCCGACGATGAACGTGCGCAGCTGGGCCACGTCGGCGTAGTCCAGCCCCGCCGAGCGCAGGGCGATGCCGAGGTTGGCGAAGGCCCGGTCCACCTGTCCCGCGAAGTCCTCGGTGGTGGTGTGTCCTTCGGCGTCCGAGTCGTACTGCCCGGCGATGAGCACCAGCTCCCCGGACACCCGCGCGACGTGGCTGTAGCCGAACCCGGTCGGGTCGTGCAGTTCGGCGGGGTTGCTGATCTCGATGGTCATCCGACTGTCTCCTTCAATCTCTGATCGGGCCGCACCCAGACGACGACGCGGCACCGCCGGGTGTGACAAACGAAAGCGGCGCGGCGATCCGATCGCCGCGCCGCCCACGTCAGGCCTTGCTCAGAGCACCCACTTGAGGATCAGCGTGAAGATGCCGGTGGCCACGGCGAGCACCACCGCGCCCGCGCCCCACACGAAACCGTTGCGCTCCCAAGGCCGTCCGGCGTCCACCGAGAACTTGCCGGAGCCGGTGAAGGCCAGTGTGGCGGCCACGGCGCCGAAGAGCAGCGGCATCTCCCAGCCGCCCTGGCCGAACAGGCCGGGACCCCAGGTGGCGTTGATCGCGTTGAGCATGGTGCCGAGCACGATGGCCGCCGCCAGCGGGGTGAGCACACCGGCAACCAGCATCAGACCGCCGACGACCTCGGTCAGACCGGCCAGGGTGCCGAACAATTTGCCCGGGTTGTAGCCCATCTGCTCGAAACTCGCCTGGGTGGCCTCGAGCCCGTAGCCGGAGAACCAGCCGAACAGTTTCTGCGCGCCGTGCGCGGCGAGCAGCGCGCCGAAGACGACCCGCAGGATCAGCAGGCCGATGTCGCTCGAGACGCCGTCGAGCGAGCTGGTGGTCTTGATATCGGGCAGTGCCGTGGACTTCGTGGTCATGCTGGTTCCTCATCCCTGCAACGTGGTCGTGGACACGATCGTCAGTTTCGGCAACTAATCGGACCGTGGTCCGATTGTCACACAGTTTGTGCCAACTCCGCGTTGCGGGGATCTATTCCGGCTACTCGGCCAGGAAGAAGAAATATCCGGCGAAGATGACCAACAGCGCCCACATGGCGGGATGGATCTCCTTGATCCGGCCGCGCGCGACCATCACCACGGGGTAGAAGATCATGCCCATGGCCAGCCCGTTCGCGATCGAATAGGTCAGCGGCATCATGATGACGGTGATGAACGCGGGCACCGAGTACTCGAGCCGGTTCCAATCGATCTCGCCGAGCGAACGCGCCATCAGAACGCCGACAACGATCAGCGCGGGCGCGGTCACCTCGGGAGACCCCGCGACCACCGCGAAGATCGGATAGCAGAACATCGCGAGCAGGAACCAGCCCGCGGTCGTCACCGCGGTCAACCCGGTCCGGCCGCCCGCCGAGACGCCCGCCGTGGATTCGACGTAGGCGGTGGTGGTCGAGGTGCCGATGACGGCGCCCGCCGCGGTGCCGACCGAGTCGGCGGCGAACGCGCTCGCGGCGCGCGGCAGCTTGCCGTCCATGTCCAGCAGCCTGGCCTGGTTGGCCACGCCGATGAGTGTGCCGGAGGCGTCGAAGAAATCGACGAACAACATGGTCAGCACGACGACGGCCATCTGCGCGGTGAACGCGTCGGGTAGGTGGATGATCGCCTGCCCGAAGGTCTCGTCGAGTCCGCGCGGCAGTGCGGCGATGCCTTCCGGCAGCTCCACCAGCCCGGTGACGATGCCGAGCAGCGCGGTGAGCACGATGCCGTAGAGCACCGCGCCGTGCCAGCCCTTGACCAGGAACACCACGGTCACCAGCAGGCCGAACAGCGCCAGCAGCGTGGTGCCCGCGGTGAAATCGCCCAGCTTGACGAAGGTCGCCTCGCTCGCGGTGACGATGCCCGCGTTCTTCAGCCCGAGAAACGCGACGAACATGCCGATGCCCGCGCCCACCGCCAGCTTCAGTTGCAGCGGAATGGCATTGAGGATCTTCTCGCGGACCTTGGTGACGGCCAGCACGAAGAAGATGACGCCGGACAGGAAGGTCCCCGACAGCGCGACCTGCCACGGAATGCCCATGCCCAGCACCACCGAGAACGCGAAGAACGCGTTGAGCCCCATGCCGGGCGCCAGCGCGATCGGGTACCGCGCCCACAGTCCCATCACCAGGGTGCCGAACAGCGCGGCCACGGCGGTGGCGGTGAACACCGCCTGCATCGGAATACCCTTGTCGCCCAGCGGGCCTTCGTCACCGAGGATCGCCGGATTGACCGCGAGGATGTAGGACATGGCCAGGAACGTCACCGTGCCCGCCATCAGTTCGCGGCGCATCGTCGAGCCGTTCTGGCCGACGCCGAAGTACGTGTCGATGCGACCCCGGGTTCGGGTCAGCAGGTCGGTTGCCATGGGTTCTCCAGTCCTGGCGGTCGAACAAGGGGATGCCCGGACACGTCAGGCGTACCTCCGCATCAGCTGCGGCCGTGCGTGGGCTGTCGACGGATTGCGTCCAGCAGCGCACCTTAGCGGACAATTCACCGAACACCGGAGCCGATGCGGGCCCCACCGCTCGAGGACACACGTGACACTGGTCACCCCCGCGTTCGCGGCCCGCTCTCCACCGCGGTCACGCGCTCGGCGCGACCACCAAGCCGAGTTCGGCGTCCGAGGCGAGCAGGTCGTTGTGCGGGAGCACGCGGACGGTGTATCCGACGGCGCCGGAGACCGGCAGCGGTGTCTCCACCCGGAAGAACTCCACGCCGGAATCGGACCCGACGTGCGTCATCGGCATGGTGGTGACATCGGAGAGCTCGTCGGTGGGCGAGACACGACCGATCACGGCCTGCACCACCACATCCGACAGGCTCAGCCCGCCCAGCTCGACGCGCGCCGTGAGCGACAGCGGCGCGCCGATGATCGGCGTGTCCGGCAGCCCGGCGCTGTCCACCTGGATCACCTTCACCGACGGCCAGGCCGCCGCGACGCGTCCGCGATACTCCGCGGTCGCGCGCGCGCCCGCGAACTCGTCGCCCACCGCGCGCCGCAGTGCGTTCGCGGCGGGTGCGTAGTACTCCACGGCGTAATCCCGAACCATGCGGGAGGCCAGCACCTTCGGGCCGAGCGTCTGCAAGGTGTGCCGCACCATCTCGACCCAGCGCACCGGCATGTCCGAGCCGTCGCGGTCGTAGAACCGCGGTGCGACGGCGCGTTCGAACAGGTCGTAGAGGGCGGCGGCCTCCAGATCGTCGCGGCGGTGTTCGTCGGAGACGCCGTCGGCGGTGGGAATCGCCCAGCCGTTCTCGCCGTCGTACATCTCGTCCCACCAACCGTCCCGGATGGAGAGATTGAGTCCGCCGTTGAGCGCGGACTTCATGCCCGAGGTGCCGCACGCCTCCAGCGGGCGCAGCGGATTGTTCAGCCACACGTCGCAGCCCCAGTACAGGTACCGGGCCATCGACATGTCGTAGTCGGGCAGGAAGACGATGCGATGGCGCACCTCGGGATCGTCGGCGAACCGGACGACCTGCTGGATCAGCGACTTGCCCCCGTCGTCGGCGGGGTGGCTCTTGCCCGCGACGACCAACTGCACCGGCCGCTCCGGATGCAGCAGCAGGGTGCGCAGCCGTTCCGGATCGCGCAGCATCAGGGTGAGGCGCTTGTAGGTCGGGACGCGGCGCGCGAAGCCGACGGTCAGCACATTGGGATCGAAGACCTGGTCGATCCAGCCCAGTTCCGCCGGGGCGGCGCCGCGCTCCAGCCAGGACGCGCGCAGCCTGCGGCGCACCTCGTCGACCAGCGTGGCGCGCAGCGTGTTCCGGGTGGACCACAGTTCGCCCAGATCCACATCGCGCAGCCGTTCCCAGCCGCGCGCCTCCTGGACCAGTTCCGCGCCGATGTGCTCGCGCGCCTTGTCGATCCACTCGCGCGCGGCCCAGGTCGGCGCGTGCACGCCGTTGGTGACCGAGCCGATCGGCACCTCCGCCGGATCGAAGCCCGGCCACAGCGGCGCGAACATCCCGCGGCTGACCTCGCCGTGCAGCTGGGACACGCCGTTGGCGCGCTGGGCGAGCCGCAGACCCATGTGCGCCATGTTGAACACCGACGGATCGGCCTCGCGTCCCAGCGCCAGGATGCGGTCCACGGAAAGCCCTGGCAGCATGGCGGATTCGGTCTCACCGTGTCCGCCGCCGAAGTAGCGGCGCACCAGCGGCATCGGGAAGCGGTCGATACCCGCGGGCACCGGGGTGTGCGTGGTGAACACCGTCCCGGCCCGCACCGTGGCCAGCGCGGTGTCGAAATCGAGTCCGCCCGAGACGTATTCGCGGATCCGTTCGACGCCGAGGAAGCCCGCGTGGCCTTCGTTCATGTGGAACACATCGGGGTCCGGTAGGCCAGCGGCGCGGGTGTAGGCGCGCACCGCGCGCACGCCGCCGATGCCCGCCAGAATCTCTTGCTTGATGCGGTGGTCCTGGTCGCCGCCGTACAGCCGGTCGGTGACGGCGCGCAGTTCCGGATCGTTCTCGGCGATGTCGGAATCCAACAGCAGCAACGGAATCCGCCCGACCTGCGCGATCCACACCCGCGCCCGGAGGACTTTGCCGTCGGGCATCGCCACGTGGACGAGCACCGGCGAGCCGGATTCATGGCCGTGATCCGTTGACCCCGCGTCACGCGAGCCGTCACTCGCGCCGCGGTCGCTGGTGAGCAGGCGCAGCGGCAGCCCTTGCGGGTCGAGCCTCGGGTAGTGCTCGATCTGCCAGCCGTCCGAGGACAGCGACTGCCGGAAGTACCCCGATCGGTACAGCAGGCCGACGCCGATCAGCGGCAGGCCGAGATCCGAGGCCGCCTTGAGGTGATCGCCCGCCAGGATGCCGAGACCGCCGGAATAGTTGGGCAGCACCTCGGTGACGCCGAACTCCATCGAGAAGTAGGCGATGCCGCGCGCGCCGTCCTCGTCGTTCTGGCGCTGGGACCAGCCGGGGCGGTCGAGATAGGCGCGCAGGTCCGCGGCGGCCGCGTCGACCCGGCCCGCGTAGTCCGCGTCGGCGGCCAGTTCGTCGAGCCGGTCGGCGGGCACCTCCCCGAGCATGCGGACGGGATCGCGCCCGACCTCACGCCACAGTTCGGGGTCGAGTTCCTCGAAGAGATCCTGCGTCGGCCAATGCCACGACCAGCGCAGATTCGTGGAGAGTTCGCCCAGCGCCGCGAGACGCTCGGGCAGATGGGCACGGACGGTGAATCGACGCAATGCCTTCACTCCGGGAACCCTACCGAACGCCACGCGCCTCGGCCGCCCCGACGACGTGACTCACCGGTCGGCGAACTTCTCGGCGACGTACTCGGCGCTGAACTGAGCGGTGTACTCCGCGCTCGGCGGGATCTCCGTGATCATGTCGATCAGGACGCCGCTCGGGTCGGCGACGATGAAGTGGCGCTGGCCGAAGTCTTCGGACCTGATTTCCAGCTCGGCGTTCAGCCCGCCCCGCACGACGAGGCGCTCCCATTCCGCGTCGACGTCGTCGACCTCGAAGTTGAGCACCAGTCCCTGCACCGGCTTCCGGTAGGCCTCCGGCACCGTCGGGTGCGTGTGGTCGAGCAGCGCGAGCTCGTATTCGGGCTCGTCGGCGCCACCGCGGCGGCGCAGGCTGATGTACCAGTCCGCCTCGAAGGTGATCTCGAAGTCGAGCCACTCGGTGTAGAAGTCACGCGATTCCGCGAGCCGGGTGGTGCAGAGGACGGGGTAGAAGCTGCCGAGTTTCATGTCCAACCTTTCACGTACCGATGGTATGTGAAGTAAGGTAGTTCGCATACCGATGGAATGTCAACGGAGAGGTTTTCGATGCCGAGCACCCTGCGCGCGCAGCAGCGCCAAGAGACCCGTCGCGCGCTGCTGCGCGCGAGCAGACGCCTGTTCGCCGCGAAAGGCTATGGCGCCGTGGGCCTCTCGGAGATCGTCGCGGCGACAGGCGTCACCAAGGGCGCGCTCTACCACAACTTCGCCAGCAAGACCGAGCTGTTCCGCGCCGTCCTGGAGCAGGTGCAGCAGGAAGTCGGCGAGCGGGTCGCCGCGGCCGCCGACCCCGCCTCGGATGCCTGGACCCAGCTGGTCTCCGGGTGCGAGGCGTTCCTCGCCACCTGCACCGATCCCGAGATCCAGCGCATCATGCTGATCGACGGCCCCGCGGTGCTCGGCTGGCACGAATGGCGGGCGCTGGACGAGGCCAACTCCGCCCGGCATCTCGGCGAGGCTTTGCGACTGCTGGTCGACACGGGCGTGCTCGCACCACAGCCGATCGCCCCGCTCACCCACCTGCTCTCCGGCGCTATGAACGAGGCCGCGCTCTGGCTGACGACCGCGTCCGAGCCCGACGCGCTCGACCAGACCACGACCGCCCTGCGCGCACTGCTCGAGGGCCTGCGGGACAAGCGGTCGCACTGAAAATCGAATCCACTGGCCGGACTGCTCCGCCCGTGCCACCATCGGCTGATGCCGCACTGGGTCGACGTGCTCCCCGAATTCCTGCTCGCCTGCCTGGCGCTGGCCGCGCTGCCCGGCCCGGCGACGGCGCTGTTCCTGCAACGGTCGGTGCGCGACGGCCGCCGCGCGGGACTCGCCGCGGTGGCAGGCAACGAGATAGGCGTGTTCGGCTGGACGCTCGCGGGCGGCGCCGGTCTTTCGGTCCTGCTGGTCGCGAACGCCGTGCTGAACACCGCCGTGCACGCGCTCGGCGCGGCGGTGCTGATCTGGCTCGGCGTGCAGGCCTGGCGCGGCGCGGGCCGCGACGACGCGTTCGGCTCCACCATGACGACGCTGCTGCCCGCGGGACGCACCCCCGCCGCGGCTTTCCGCGCCGCCTTGCTCTCGATCGCCGCCAACCCCAAGGCCGCGGTCTTCGGCCTGACGATCCTGCCGCAGTTCCTGCCGACCAGCGGGCCGGTGCTGCCGACGGTGCTGGTCCTCGCCGCGATCCAGCTGGTCATCGACACCGCTTGGTGCGTCGGCGTCGTGCTCGCCGCGGACCGCGCTGGCGGCCTGCTGCGCCGCGCGCGCATCCGGCAGCGGGTGGAGCGCGCGCTGGGCGCGGCGCTGGTGGCGCTCGGCCTCGGCCTGGCCGCCGATGCCCGCTGAATCCGCATCATCGGCACGGCACCGGGTAGGTTGGTCCACGTGACCGGCCGCATCGCCATCGATGACACCGCCCCGTCCATCCCCGGCGGCCGCCCGGCCAAGGCCGTGGTGGGCGAGGTGTTCCCGGTGCGCGCCGTGGTGTGGCGCGAGGGACACGACGCGGTCGCCGCCACGCTCACGGTGCGCGCTCCCGGAGCGTCCCGGGCCACCCGAATACGCATGACCCCGGAGTACGAGCCCGACGTCTTCAACGCCACCTTCGTACCGAACCAGCCCGGCGCGTGGACCTTCCGTGTGGAGGGCTGGAGCGATCCCATCGCGACTTGGCGGCACGCCGTGGAAGCCAAGCTTTCGGTCGGGCAGAGCGCCGTCGACCTGGCCAACGACCTCGAGATCGGCGCCCGGCTGTTCGACCGGGCGGCGCAGGCGCTGCCGAAGGCCAAGTTCGAGAAACTGCGGTCGGTGGCGGCGGCGTTGCGCAGCGACGCGCAGCTGCCCGCCCGCGTCGCGCCCGCGTTCAGCGAGGAGGTCGCCGAGATCCTGCGCGACACTCCGCTGCGCGAACTGGTGACCAGGGGCCAGCAGCACACCGTGCAGGTCGAGCGGCATCGCGCGCTGTACGGCTCGTGGTACGAGTTCTTCCCGCGCTCCACCGGCGGGTGGGACGCCGACGGCAAGCCGGTGCACGGCACCTTCGCCACCGCGACCAAGGAACTGTCCCGTATCGCGGGCATGGGCTTCGACGTGGTGTACCTGCCGCCGATCCATCCGATCGGCGAGGTGAACCGCAAGGGCCGCAACAACTCCCTGTCCGCCGAACCCGGCGACGTCGGCTCCCCGTGGGCGATCGGCTCGAAGGACGGCGGACACGACGCCGTGCATCCCGCACTCGGCACCGAGGCCGATTTCGCCGAATTCGTCGCCGCCGCCGGGCAACTCGGCCTGGAAGTCGCGCTCGACCTCGCGCTGCAATGCGCACCGGACCACCCGTGGGTCGCCGCGCATCCGGAGTGGTTCACCACGCTGCCCGACGGCACCATCGCCTTCGCCGAGAACCCGCCGAAGAAGTACCAGGACATCTATCCGGTCGACTTCGACAACGACGCCGACGGGCTCTACGCGGAAGTGCTGCGCGTGGTACGGCACTGGATCGGTTTGGGCGTCAAGATCTTCCGCGTCGACAACCCGCACACCAAGCCCGCCGACTTCTGGGAATGGTTGATCGCCACCGTGCGGCGCACCGACCCGGACGTGATCTTCCTGTCCGAGGCGTTCACCCGCCCGGCGCGCCTCTACGGCCTGGCCCGGCGCGGATTCAGCCAGTCCTACACGTATTTCACGTGGCGGGTGACGAAATGGGAGCTCACCGAGTTCGGCAACGAACTGGCCGCCAAGGCCGACGAGGCCCGCCCGAATCTGTTCGTGAACACCCCCGACATCCTGCACGAGAGCCTCCAGCACGGCGGGCCGGGCATGTTCGCCATCCGCGCCGTGCTCGCCGCAACTCTGTCACCGACCTGGGGCGTGTACTCGGGTTTCGAACTGTTCGAACACCAGGCCGTGCGTCCGGGCAGCGAGGAGTACCTGGACTCGGAGAAATACGAGCTGCGCCCCCGCCCGTTCGCCGAGGCGCTGTCCCGTGGCGAATCGCTGGAACCCTGGCTGACCAGGCTCAACGAGATCCGCCGCGCGCATCCGGCGCTGCAACAGCTGCGCTGCTTGCACTTCCACTACGTCGACAACGACGCCCTGCTCGCCTACTCGAAGTTCGATCCGGTCAGCGGCGACGCGGTGCTGACCGTCGTGAACCTGAATCCCTATGGCGCCGAACAGGGTTTCCTCTCGCTCGATCTACCCGCAATCGGTCGCGAATGGCACGACCATCCCGTGGTCGTCGACGAGGTGAGCGGCGAGGAATACCACTGGGCCCAGACGAATTACGTGCGCCTCGATCCCGCCAAGGCGGTCGCGCACATCATCGCGCTGCCGCCGGTGCCCGCGCCCGCACGACTGGAGCTGGCCTACCGGCGGTCGTTCCGATGACCCGCTCGGCCACCATCAACCGCCGCGATCTGATGCTGCTGGCGGCGGGCACCCATCACGACCCGCACACTGTCCTCGGCGCCCATCCGCACCCGGACGGCACGGTCGTGCGGGTGTTGCGGCCGCACGCCGACACCATCGCGGTGCGGGTCGGCGGGGACGACCATTCGCTGAAACCGTTGGGGTACGGGATCTTCGCGGCGGTGCTGCCTTACCCGGACCTGATGGACTATCGCGTGGTCACGACGTACACGGACGGACACACCGTGGTCGCCGCCGACGGTTACCGCTTCCTGCCCACCGTCGGCGAGCTGGATCTGCACCTGATCGGCGAGGGCCGCCACGAGCGGCTCTGGGACGTGCTCGGCGCCCACCCGCGCAGCTACACCACATTGGACGGCCCGGTCGAGGGCACCTCGTTCGCGGTATGGGCGCCGAATGCTCGCGGCGTCACCGTGATCGGCGATTTCGACGGGTGGAGCGGCAACACCGCGCCGATGCGGGCGCTCGGCTCGTCCGGGGTCTGGGAGGTCTTCGTCCCGGACGTCGGCGTGGGCACGAAGTACAAGTACCGGGTGCACGGCGCCGACGGACGCACCGTGGACCACGCCGACCCGCTGGCCTTCGCCACCGAAAACCCGCCCGCGACGGCCTCGGTCGTCACCGAGAGCCGCTACACCTGGGGCGACGCGGACTGGCTCGAACGCCGTGCCGCGACCGACCCCAACCGCGCGCCGATGAGCGTCTACGAGGTGCACCTCGGCTCGTGGCGTCCCGGCCTCGGTTATCGCGAATTGGCCGAGCAGCTGGCCGATTACGTGCGGGCGGCGGGCTTCACCCATATCGAACTGCTGCCCATCGCCGAGCATCCGTTCGGCGGCTCCTGGGGTTATCAGGTCACCTCCTACTACGCCCCGACGGCGCGCTTCGGCTCCCCCGACGACTTCCGCGCCTTCGTCGACCACCTGCACGGCGCGGACATCGGCGTGCTGCTCGACTGGGTGCCCGCCCACTTCCCGCGCGACGAATGGGCGCTGGCCCGCTTCGACGGCACCCCGCTCTACGAGCACGCCGACCCGCGCCGCGGCGAGCAACTCGACTGGGGCACCTACATTTTCGACTTCGGCAGGCACGAGGTCCGCAACTTCCTCGTCGCCAACGCGCGCTACTGGATCGAGGAATTCCACATCGACGGCCTGCGCGTCGACGCCGTCGCCTCCATGCTCTACCTGGATTACTCACGCCGCGAAGGGGATTGGGAGCCGAACGTGCACGGCGGCAGGGAGAACCTGGAGGCCGTGGACTTCCTGCAAGACCTCAACGACACCGTGCACCGCCACCACCCCGGCGTCGTCACCGTCGCCGAGGAGTCCACCACCTGGCCCGGCGTCACCCGCGGCGCGGACGTCGGCGGCCTCGGCTTCACCATGAAATGGAACATGGGCTGGATGCACGACACCCTCGGCTTCCTGCGCCGGGACCCGATCCACCGCTCCTGGCACCACAACGAGATCACCTTCTCGCTGATGTACGCGTGGAGCGAGAACTACGTGCTACCGATCAGCCACGACGAGGTCGTGCACGGCAAGGGCACGCTGTGGACGCGGATGCCCGGCGACGATTTCGCCAAGGCGGCGGGCGTTCGAGCGCTGCTCGCCTACATGTGGGGCCATCCCGGCAAGCAGTTGTTGTTCATGGGCCAGGATTTCGGCCAGTTCCGCGAGTGGTCGCACGACCGCGGCCTGGACTGGGGCGAACTGGACAATCCCCTGCATTCCGGCATCGCCGCCGCGGTCCGCGACCTGAACTCCGCCTACCGCGCCCACCCGGCGTTCTGGAGCCAGGACACCACACCCGGCGGCTACTCCTGGCTGGAGGCCGACGACCGTGAGCACAACGTGCTGGCGTTCCTGCGCTACGGAGCGGACGGATCGGTCGTCGCGTGCGTGTACAACTTCTCGGGTTCGGTGCACGGTGAGTACCGCGTCGGGCTGCCCGTCCCCGGCGAGTGGACCGAGATCCTCAATACGGACGCGGCGGAGTACGGCGGTTCCGGCATCGGCAACTACGGCGCGGTGAAGACCGAGGAGATTCCCTGGCACGGGCGTCCGTTCTCGGCGAGCGTCGCGTTGGCGCCGAACAGCGCGGTGTGGTTGGCGGGTCCATCCGCCTGATCGCGGGCGCCCTTCCGATCGGCAACCGGCCAGCCGACGTTCCAGTCGATGGCCGCTCAGGATCAACCGGCCCTGACCGCGCGGCGAATCCAATCCGACCGAAGGTCACCAGCTGGATACGGTCTGCCTGTGCCCGAACGCGGAAGACGCCCGGGCGTAATCGCTCCGGGCGTCTGCGGCACAAATATCAGTAGAGCGCGGCGGCGAGCTTCCTGCGAGCCGCGACCACGAACGGCTCGGCCTGGTCGAACAGCTCGAACAATTCGAGCAGCCGGGTCCGCGCCTTGGTGCGGTCGTCGCCCGCGGTGCGCTTGACCACGGCGATCAGCCGGTCGAACGCCGCTTCCGGCCGCTGGTTGAGCAGTTCCAGGTCGGCGGCGTCGATGGCGGCGTCGACATTCGCCGGGTCCTGGTCGGCGGTCGCGAGCGCCGAGTCCGGCACCCGCTGGGCCCTGGCCAGGAAGCGCAGCTGCCGCAGTGCGCCCTTGGCTTCCTCGTTGTTCGGCTCGGCGGCCAGAATCGCCTCGTAGGCGGCCTCCGCGCCGGCCAGATCGCCGCGCTCGAGCGCGTCCTCGGCGGCGGCGAAGCGCGGGTCCTCCGCGGGCTGCGGCTGAGCAGCACCACCCTCGAGCTTGCCCGCGACCGCGTCGACCACCGCGTCGAGCCACTGCCGCACCTGCGGCTCGGGCTGCGCGCCCTCGAAATCGGCCAGCGGCTGCCCGGCGGCGATGGCGATCACCGTCGGGATGCCCTGCACCCGCAGCGCCTGCGCGATGCGCATGTTGGCCTCGGCCTCGACGGTGGCGAGCTCCCACGTGCCGCCGTCGGCCGCGACCAGCCGCTCCAGCGTCCTGACCAGCTCGACGCTGCCCGGGCTGCGCTGCGAGTACAGCGCGACGACCACCGGAACCTGCATCGACCGGCGCAGCACCTTGGTCTCGAAGTCCGCCTCGCCGACCGCGTAGTCGCCACCACCACCGGTCGCACCAGCGGGCGGCTGCTTCAGGCTGGACAGATCCACCGCTCCGGACATGGCAGCGGCGACGGCGGGCGAGGGACGGCGTGCGGCAGGTCGAGTCACGGTTTCCAGTTTGTCACGACGCGGCGCGAACGGCTTCCGCGGCGGGGGTCGCGTCGGCGTTGCTCGACACGTTGAGCTTGCCGGTGCGCACGGCCCAGACCTCGAAGATCACCGTGAAGAACGGCGGAATGCTGGACAGCAGCGCGAGCACGGTGGTCTTCCAGTTCCAGCCCAGTTCGCGCGCCGCGAGCAGCGCGGTCAGGACGAACAGGATGAAGATGGTGCCGTGCACCGGGCCGAAGATCTTCACGCCGATCTCGTTGCCCGGATCGGGAATGTACTTGAACGCCATTCCCACGAGCAGACCCAGCCACGACAGTGCCTCGAGCACCGCGAAGAATCGGAATCTACCGGCGACGCTGCGCAGATCGAAGAAACCCATGCGCACCATTGTGCCGTATGCACTACGACAGGTCGTAGTTGAACCCGTCACACCGGCCGACCCGCGGTGTGTCCGCACGGACACACCCAGGACGACATCGCGTCCGGCGCCGAAGTCACCGAACGCGACGCGACCCGACGGGTACCTGTGCTACGTCGACTAGACCTTGATGATCAGCGCGTCACCCTGACCGCCGCCGCCGCACAGCGCGGCCGCGCCGACACCGCCGCCGCGGCGCTTCAGCTCCAAGGCCAGGTGCAGCACGATGCGAGCGCCCGACATGCCGAGTGGGTGGCCGATGGCGATCGCGCCACCGTTGACGTTCACCTTCTCGCCATCGATGCCCAGCTTGCGCGCCGAGGCGATGCCGACCGCCGCGAACGCCTCGTTGATCTCGACCACGTCCAGCTCGGCGGGCGAGATGCCCTCGCGCGCACAGGCCTTGGCGATGGCGTCGGCGGGCTGGTCCTGCAGCGTGGAGTCCGGTCCGGCGACGACGCCAGCGGCGCCGATCTCGGCGATCCAGCTCAGGCCGAGCTGCTGCGCCTTCTCCTTGCTCATCACGACCACCGCGGCCGCGCCGTCGGAGATCTGCGAGGCGGTGCCCGCGGTGATGGTGCCGTCCTTGCGGAAGGCCGGGCGCAGCTTGCCGAGCGATTCCGCGGTGGTGTCGGCCCGGACGCCCTCGTCCTTGCTCACCAGCACCGGATCGCCCTTGCGCTGCGGCACCTCGACCGGGACGACCTCGTCGTCGAACACGCCGTTCTTCCACGCCGCCGCCGCGCGCTGGTGCGAGGCCGCCGCGAACGCGTCCTGATCCGCGCGGCTGATCGAGTCGCGGTCGTTGCGCTGCTCGGTGAGCGCGCCCATGGCCTGGTCGGTGAAGATGTCGTGCAGGCCGTCGTAGGCCATGTGGTCGCGCATCGTCACGTCGCCGTACTTGAAGCCCTCGCGGCTCTTTTCGAGCAGGTGCGGCGCCTGGCTCATGGACTCCTGGCCGCCCGCGACGACGATCTCGTACTCGCCCGCGCGGATCAGCTGGTCGGCGAGCGCGATGGCGTTGATGCCGGACAGACACACCTTGTTCAAGGTCAGGGCGGGCACGTCCATCGGGATGCCCGCGGCCACCGCCGCCTGCCGGGCCGGGATCTGGCCCGCGCCCGCGGTGAGCACCTGGCCCATGATCACGTAGTCGACCTGCTCGGGCGCGACGCCGCCCTTCTCCAGCGCGGCCTTGATCGCGAAACCGCCGAGATCGGAACCGCTGAAGTCCTTCAGGCCGCCGAGCAGCCTGCCGACCGGGGTGCGCGCACCGGACACGATGACGGTTGTGGTCACGACGAGCCTCGCATTCGTTGGTGGAACCCGCGCGCCATCGCACGAGCGACGGCGCGGCGTCAATGTACTCAACGGTAGCCTGTGCGCCCTCGGCGACTTCACCCAGGTTGGCGCTACCGTCGAGTCGTGAGCAACGCAAACCAGACATCCGAACTCATTCCGGGCGACTACGTGGTGGCGGTCGACCACGTCGGCATCGCGGTCCCGGACCTGGACACCGCAATCGCCTGGTACGCCGAGAATCTCGGCATGATCGAGACCCACCGCGAGGTCAACGAGAGCCAGGGCGTGCACGAAGCCATGCTGTCGCTGCCCGGCGCACCGGACGGCGCGACTGCTCTGCAGTTGCTGGCTCCCCTCGGCGCGGACTCGACTATCGCGAAGTTCATCGATCGCAGCGGACCGGGCCTTCAGCAGCTCGCCTACCGCGTCACCGACATCGAGGCCGTCTCGGCTCATCTGCGTGATCGCGGACTGCGTTTGCTGTACGAGGCCCCGCGGCACGGAACTGCCGATTCCCGCATCAATTTCATCCACCCGAAGGATGCTGGCGGTGTGCTGATCGAGTTGGTCGAGCCGAACCCGAATGTTACGCACTAGTATCAAGATCGGGGCCGAAAAACTCGTCGGAATCACATTCGCGGTCGAGTCACCATCGGCCCTCCATAGGCTGTAGTTTGTGTGCCATGTCGTCACCCGAGTCCGATCGCAATCGCTTCGTTGCACTGCCCTTCACCGTTGTGCGCAAGGGTTATGCGCAAGACGAGGTGCGTAATTACTTCGACCGCTTCGATGCCGAGCTGAGGGTCACCGCCACCGATCGCGATGCTGCTGCGGCGCAAGCACGTAACCTCGCGAGCCAGTTGGAGGATGCGCGGGACGAGATCGACGAGCTCCGCAAGGAGGTCGACCGACTCTCGGTGCCGCCGACCACTGCCGAAGGCATGTCCGACCGCATCTCCCGCATGCTGCGCCTGGCCTCCGACGAGGCCTCCGAGGTCCGGGCCCTGGCCCAGGCCGAGGCTGCGGAAATGGTGTCGATCGCGGAGCAGCAGGCGACCGAGATGCGCGGCAAATACGAGTCGCTGCTCGCGGAGACCAAGGAGAAGCGCGAGGCGCTCGACATCGAGTTCGAGCAGACCCTAGCGAACGCACGCACCGAATCCGCGAAGATCATCGAAGCCGCTCAAGCCGAGGTCGAGCGCCTCGGCAAGGAAGCCGAAGCCAAGCGCAAGGCGACCCAGCAGGACTTCGAAGTCACCATGGCCGAGCGCCGCACCAAGCTCACCCGCGCCATGGAGGAGCTGGAGGCCACCAGCCGCGCCGAGGCCGCGCAGCGGATCAAGGACGCGACCGACGAGGCCAACCGTCTCATCACCTCCGCCACCCAGACCTCCGAGCGCAAGATCGCGCACGCCAAGGAACTGGCCGAGGAGATGCGCGTGCTGCGCGGCCGGGTGCTCGCCCAGCTGCTCGGCATCCGCGGCCAGCTCGACTCGGTGCCGGCGATGCTCGCGGCCGTCAACCGGGAAAGCGAACTGCTGGACGGTGTTCCGGAGCAGCGCAAGTCGATCGGCGGCAACACCAAGTCGGTCACCGGTTCCCGTCCGCCCAAGGCGATCCCCGAGGTCACCAACGAGGACGAGGACTTCGACGCCGACGAGCGCGAGAACGCCGACATCGCGAACTGACGTCGGCTCAGACGACGACGCAGTAGATCACCAGAGTTCACCCGAAGGCCGCTCCCGTCAGGGGGCGGCCTTCTTAGTTGTGCGCGGTTGTCGATACGAAGAATGGCTCCAGGGCACTCGACTCCGTGGACCGCTCAGGACCAGCGTCGAGTGATTCGGCGCGTCCGGCGACCGTTCCAGCAGCCGCGGTGCCAGTGCCTGCGGTCGTCCTCGCCACCGTCGGCGGCCCAGGCGACGATATGGGCGACACCGGGCGGAATCTCGTGGTCGCATCCCGGGCAGCGGTAGGTCTTTGTGGCACGGGTACCGGGGATGGTGCGGACGACGTAGACCTCGTCGTCAGCGGGACCGCGTTCCGTACGGCCGAACACGTCGCCGAGCGGCGCGACGTCGGACCCGGCATGGTGGCGAGCGCGCGGTTTCCGACGAGGCATGCCGACAAGCGTAATAGGCAGCCGGTGACCAGGGTTCGTCCGTACACCGCGCGCTCGCCTACGCTGCCAGCGCTGGCGTTGGCGTTACCGGAACAACGCCCGAGCGAAGATGCGCCGCCCGGTGCGCACTCGCCTCACACAGCGATGGCCGCGCGAACCGGATTGTGGTCCGACAGTCCGTCGGCGCTCTCCACCGCGGCGTCGCGCGCGTACGCGCCATGGGTGACCACGTGGTCGATGAACTGAGACTTGCTTCCCGAGGTTCGCGGCCGAGTAGGCAACGAGCCCGCGGGCAACTCGGCCACGGTGAAACCCCCGCCGAGCCCTTCCGCCACGACGTCGCGATCGGCGTTGAAGTCACCGAGCAGGACCGCGGGACGCGACGGATCGGACAGCGCCCAGCCGGCGAGCCTCGACAGCTGCGGCCCGCTCCGTTCGTCGCCGCTGACGTGTGTAGCGACAACAGTCAGACCGGATGTCGCGACGACCAACGCGCCCTTGCCCGGATCATCCCCGAACGCCGCCGCCAACACCGTGTGCCCGGGATCGTCGACCACGAGCACCAGGTACTCGTCGCGGTTTCGCAGCGAGGTCGGAATGCGCTTCGGCCGCGGCACCCGGGGATAGCGCAGTGTGTGAATCGTGCGGTCGGACAGCGCGTCACGCAGGGCGGCCAACTGATCGCCGCTGACCTCCTGCAGCGCGATGATCTGTTCGGAGCGCTTCGCCACCCGGGCGGCGATGGCGTCGATCCGCTCGTGCTCGACCGGCCACTTCTTCGTGACGTCCTCGTACCAGTTCTCGGCGTGCACGCGGTGCAGCACGTTCCAGGTGGCGACGGTGATCATGTGTCGGTATCCGAAGTCAGAAGAGGCGGAACTCGTTGCTCTCCGTGCCGCGCAGGGCATCGTAATCGAGTGTGAGGCAACGGATGCCGCGGTCCTCGGCCAGCGTGCGCGCCTGCGGCTTGATCTGCTGAGCGGCGAACACACCGGACACGGGGGCCAGCAGCGGATCCCGGTTCAGCAGCTCGAGATAGCGGGTCAGCTGTTCCACGCCGTCGATCTCACCGCGCCGCTTGATCTCCACCGCGACGGTGGCGCCGTCGGCATCGCGGCAGAGCAGGTCCACCGGGCCGATGGCGGTCATGTACTCGCGTCGGACGAGGGTGTAGCCGGGGCCGAGGGTCTGCACGTGTTCGGCGAGCAGCTCCTGAAGATGGGCCTCCACACCGTCTTTCACCAGACCCGGGTCGACCCCGAGCTCGTGCGACGAGTCGTGCTCCACGTCCTCGATGGTGATGCGCAACTCCTCCCCCGCCTTGTTCGTCACCACCCACAGCGCCTTCGCGCCCTCGGGCAGTTCCGCGGCGGCCGCATCCCGCTCCTCCAGCCAGCACGGCGGGCTCATCCAGTTCAGCGGCTTGTACGAGCCGCCGTCGGAATGAACGAGCACCGAGCCGTCGGCCTTGATCAACAGCAGCCTGCGGGCCATCGGAAGGTGAGCGGTCAAACGACCGACGTAGTCGACCTGGCAACGAGCAATCACGAGGCGCACCGGTCGAGTCTAGGCCCTGCACCACATCGGCCGGGATCCGCCCGACCTACTCAGTGCAGCGGCGCGAAGCAGTATGTCGCGCGCTCGCTTTCATCGACGTAGTGAAGGTGGCTGACCGAGATGAATCTCATCTGTTCGGCGTAATCATCCGGTGCCGCTGTCTTGCACACCTCGGCGTCCATGACACCGGACACCTTGTGGTCGAGGCGTCCGCCGCCGTCGCGACAGGTCCCGTCGTACTCGTAGCCAGCGCCTTTGGAGGTGTAGCAGTTCCCCACGATCAAGTTCGGCCCAGCGCACGAGTGCGCGATCGCATACTCCCCGTAGTGCTGCCCCTGAGTGGTGATCAGCATTTCCGAGGTTGCGCAGTCGACCTCGATGTCCGTATCGGTCACGATCGCCGACTGAGTGATCTTCTTCGCCGCCGCCGGGTCGCTGCATTCCTTCACCGAAAGCGGGCCGTGCAGGTGGACAACAATGCCCGTCAGGTCGGTACAACTGCCAACGGCGGGAATCTGCATCGGTCCGGAGTCCGCGGCCGAGGAAGGCGACGCACCCGCTCGCCACAGCACCGCTGCCGTGACGCCGCCGATCAGGACGAGCACGCCCAAGATCGCCACGGCGGCTACGACGCCGGCGCGCCCTCGCCTCGGTGGCGGGAAGCCCGGCGGCGGATAGCCCTGCGGACCGGACGCTGGGTAGCCCTGCGGATTCGGCGCCGGGTAGCCCTGCGGAAATCCGTGTTGCGGCGATCCCGGGGCGTAGTGGTATCCGGGATTCTGATACGCGGGAGGCGTCGGGTACGAGCCGGGTGCGGGCGCCGGTTCCGGCTTGTCGAAACCACCTGGAAAACTCAATGCACTTCCCCCACTCCCGAGTTCCACTCTCCCAGCGAGAGTGTAGCGGGCCGAAACCCCCTGTGCTGAAAGCCGTTTCACCCAAACGCAAAAAGGCCCCCAGCTGATGCTGGGGGCCTTTCGCAATGATGTTCCGGCGGTGTCCTACTCTCCCACACCCTGTCGAGTGCAGTACCATCGGCGCAGGTGGCCTTAGCTTCCGGGTTCGGAATGGGACCGGGCGTTTCCCCACCGCTATAGCCGCCGTAACTCTATGAAACTATCCACACACCATGCACCCGAGCAGGAAGATCCTCGAGGGCTTGGCCCTCGAGCTCCCCGATCACGGTTCGACGGAATCGGTTAAACGATTCGATCGAATACCGGTGACACGGTGTCTGTGTGTTGTTTCAGATACCGCACAGTGGACGCGTAGCTTCTTTGTTGGTAAGTCCTCGGCCGATTAGTACCAGTCACCTCCACACGTTA
>NZ_JBFAHS010000009.1:0-251996 GCF_040654315.1 Nocardia sp. NPDC050713
ATGATCACCCAGCAGCCGCTCGGTGGTAAGGCGCAGTTCGGTGGTCAGCGCTTCGGTGAGATGGAGTGCTGGGCCATGCAGGCCTACGGCGCGGCGTACACGCTGCAGGAACTGCTCACCATCAAGTCCGACGACATAGTGGGCCGCGTGAAGGTCTACGAGGCGATCGTCAAGGGCCACAACATCCCCGAGCCGGGCGTCCCGGAGTCGTTCAAGGTGCTCCTCAAGGAACTCCAGTCGCTGTGCCTCAACGTCGAGGTCCTCTCCGCCGGATCCGCCATCGAATTGCAGCACGGCGACGACGACGAACTCGACCGCACCGCCGCCAATCTCGGAATCACGCTGTCTCGCACGGAATCGGCATCGGTCGACGACCTTCCGGGGTGATTCGCCCGGGCTGCCGCGCGCCGCGCATCGTGCACGAGATATCGCCCGCCGTACGGCGCGAGCGTGCCGGGCAGTCGTTACAGGCGCCAGCCGACATCTCGAACCAGGGGATACGCGGTGGCGCTCAGCCTCCTTCGCTGGAGAGGCGCTGCCGGAGGGTCGCTGCGCGAAGCGTGAGGTGGTTGCGCTCGGCGAGGTTCTGCGCCTGCGCGGCCGCCTCCACGTAAAGCCTTGCCGCCGTGGCGGTGTCGCCAGCGCGCTCGTGGAGGTAGGCGGACGAAGCGGTGTACCGCGGGAGCTTCGGGTCGAGTTCGGCGAGTGCGGCGAGGCCCGCTTGGGGTCCGTCCGCCTCGCCGACCGCGACCGCGCGGTTGAGCCGGACGACGGGACTGTCGGTGAGAAGGACCAGTTCGTCGTACCACTCGACGATCTGCACCCAGTCGGTTTCCTCGGCTGTCTGCGCGTCGGCGTGCAGCGCGGCGATCGCGGCCTGCGCCTGGTACTCCCCGAGCCGGTCGCGGGCCAGCGCCGCCTGGAGTATCGCAATGCCCTCGGCGATCAGGTCGCGCCGCCAGAGGTCGCGGTCCTGATCCGCCAGCGGCACGAGGCTGCCGTCGGCGCGTGTCCTGGCCGGGCGCCTCGCGTGGTGCAACAGGAAAAGGGCGAGCAGTCCCGCGACCTCCGGGTCACCACCCGTGGTCGCCGCGAGCTGCCTGGCCAGCCGGATCGCCTCCGCGGCGAGGTCGACGTCGCCGCTGTACCCCTCGTTGAACACCAGGTAGAGCACCCGAAGCACGGTGCGCAGGTCACCCGGACGATCCAGCCGGACCTCGCTCACGGTGCGTTTGGCCCGGCTGATCCGCTGGGCCATCGTCGCCTCGGGCACCAGGTACGCCTGCGCGATCTGCCGGGTCGTCAGGCCGCCGACGGCCCGCAGCGTCAGCGCGACGGCCGACGCGGGCGTGAGACTCGGGTGCGCACAAAGGAAGTAGAGCCGCAACGTTTCGTCCACGGTGGCGGCCGGTCCCGGCGGCGGCTCCTCGGAGACCCGAAGCTCGCGGCGCCGCCGCGCGGCGTCGGAGCGGGCGAGATCGAGGAAGCAACGCCACGCCGTGGTGACCAGCCAGCCCTTGGGGTCGTCGGGAGGCCGGTTCGACCAGGTCTCGACGGCACGGACCAGTGCCTCCTGGACGGCGTCCTCGGCGGTCGCGAAGTCCGCCCCGCGGTGGACGAGAGCCGCCAAGACACCCGGAATCAGGTCCCGCAGCTGGGACTCGTCCACCGCGTCGGCGGCCATCACTCGGTGACGGTCGGCGGAGCCGTCAGGAAGGGCCGAACCTCGAGCCACTCGTGGATCGGCTTGCCGCCCGCGCCGGGCGCCGCGGACAGCTCGCCCGCCAGCTCGACGGCGCGCTCGTACGAGTCGACGTCGATGATCATCCAGCCCGCGATCAGGTCCTTCGTCTCCGCGAACGGGCCGTCGGTCACCGGCGGCTTGCCCTCGCCGTCGTAGCGGACCCAGGCGCCCTCCGGCGCGAGGGCTTGGCCGTCCACGTACTCGCCGCTGTCTTGCAGGCGGGCCGCGAAGTCGTTCATGTACCGCAGATGTGCCTCGATCTCGGCGGGCGTCCACTGGTCCATCGGCACGTCGTTGACGGCCGCCGGGGCGCCTCGGTAGTGCTTGAGGAGCAGGTACTTGGCCATGAGATTCTCCCTTCGGCTTGCGACCCTAGTTGGTCGCTCACCCCTGGGACGGAACCGTCACGACGTTCTCGACACCCGCCGCCGAACTTTTTTCGCGCGATGTATGAACGCGTCCGTCGAACGGTCTTGACCTTGCCCCTGGGGCAGGGTTCGACGATCCTTCGTATGAACAACGCACTCCACACCGTCGAAGCCCAGATCCGCGAACAGGCCGAGTCCTACTGCGAGTCCAACAACGTCCCCGGTTTCCTCGCGGGCGTCTATCACGCGGGCGAGCAGATCGTCGTCGCGCACGGCACCGCGAACGTCACCACCGGCGCACCGATGCTCGAACACACCGGATTCCTGTTCGGCTCTGTCACCAAGGTCCTGACCACCACTTTGGTCCTGCGGCAGGTCGAGCGCGGACTCCTGGACCTCGATATGCCGGTGGTGAAGTACCTCCCCGAATTCGCCTTGGCCGCTCCGGGCGCGACGGACGGGATCCTGGTCCGGCACCTGATCTCGCACACCAACGGCATCGACGCCGACCTGTACTTTCCCGATGCCAAGGGTCGCGACGCCCTGAAGACCTACGTCGATGGCCTCGCGAGCAGCGGCGGCACTCTGTTCGAACCCGGCGAGCAGCTCAGCTACTCCAACGGCGGCATGATCGTCGCGGGCCGCCTCTTGGAAGTGGTCACCGGGCTGCCCTTCCCCGAGCTGCTCGCGCGCGACATCTACCGCCCCGTCGGCATGACGAACTCCAGCACCTCGGCCGAGCAGGCCATCCTGCGCAGCACCGCGGTCGGCCACTTCAACGACCACGAGACCATGGCGGCCGCGGCCACCGGCATGTTCACGTTGCCCGAAACCTGGGGACCGGCAGGCGGCACACCGATCGGCACCATCGCCGACCTGCTGGCCTTCGGACGCACGCACCTCGCGGGCGGTGTGTCGCCCACCGGCGCCCGCGTCCTCTCGACCGAGTCGACCACGCTGATGCAGCAAGTCGCCTACGACATGGCCAGCCCGAACGTCCCGCCGATCGGCCTGGGTTGGGTGCTGTATCCGTTCGGTGAGACGACCGTCCTCGCCATGTCGGGCGCGTCGCCCGGCGGGGTGTCCCTCCTGTGCGTCGTGCCCGAACACGACCTGGTCTTCACCGCCTTCGGCAACACCCCCGGGGCGATCATGCTGCAGGACCAACTGTTGCAGTGGCTCGTGCGCGAGCATCTCGGCGTCCAGATCCCCACCCTCGTCACCGAATTGGCGCAGGACGTCGATCTGACCCCGTACGTGGGCACCTACCGCTCCAATCAGCTTCGCATCGACGTCGACATCGTCGACGGTCAGCTCGAGGAGCGGGTGACCTACGAACCGGCCGACGCCTCCCAGGAGCGTATCTTCACCGAGTTCACCGGCGGCACGACCTCCGCACCGCCGCAGCGCTACGTGCCGATCCAGCCCGGCCTCTTCGCGCCCGCCGGATACCCGCTGGAGGCTTTCGACGGATACCTGCGACTGCTGCTCGTCTCCTACCACGATGTCCGCGAGGGTCGAGCGCGCTTCCACAACGCAGGCGGCCGCCTGACCCGACGGGCCTGACCGTTCCGAACGACCTGCGAGGATGTCGACCATGATCACGATCGGCCAGCTCGCGGACTACGCCGGAGTGACCATCAAAGCCATCCGCCACTATCACGAGCGCGGTCTGCTCCCCGAGCCCGACCGCGACTCGTCCGGGTATCGCCGCTACACCGCCCAAGACGCCATCACCCTCGTCAAGATCAGGACATTGGCCCATGCGGGCGTGCCACTGGCTCGCATCGAGGACCTCCTCGGCGCCGATCCGGACGCGCTCACGGCAGCCATCGCCGAGATCGACCACGACCTCGCCGACCGCATCGCGCAGCTGCGGCGAACCCGCGATCAACTCGCCCAGTTGCGTAGCGGCGACCGGCTTTTCGTCTCCGAGGAAGTCGCCGACTATCTCGACGAGCTGCGCGAGCTCGGCGTCAGCGAGCGTCAGCTTCGCCTGGAACGCGACGGCTGGATCCTGTTGCAAACAGCCGCACCCGAGGACGCCGCCGCGTGGATCGCCGAAAAGCGCGAGCACATCACCGATCCCGAGGGCCGCGCCCTCTACCTCGGATACGACGCCGCCTACGACTGGCCGCCGGACGATCCCCGCCTGCTCGCCCTCGCGGACCGTACCCGGAACTGGTTCGCCAACCACCACAGCGAGACCCATGCCGCCCACAACTCGACTATCGCCCGGTTGGCCGCGTTGTCCAAGGCCGGAGTCTCGTCCCCGGCTTGGGATCGTCTCGCCCAGCTGGTGAAAGGGTAGGCGCCGCGCCACGGCAAGCGTTGTCACGATGATCCGGAAGAAGGCCGATCAGAGCCTGGGCGCACGTGCGCGCGCATCCCTTGCGGACCGAACAGGATGAGCAGCTCGACCACGCCGCCGTCGGCGCTGCCAAGCCAGTGCGGTACGGACGTGTCGAATTCGGCTGCCTCACCGGCGGGTAACGTCAGGTCGCGCTCGCCGAGCACTAGGCGCAGACGACCGTTGAGCACATACAGCCATTCGTAGCCTTCGTGCGTCTGCGGTGTCGGTTCGAGCGGTTTCGGCCGAGCGGGGATGATCATCTTGAACGCTTGGACACCGCCGGGACGCCGGGACAGCGGAATGAAGGTCATCCCGTACCGCCGGATCGGTTTCAGGTGGATGCGGGGGTCGCCGGTGCGCGGGGCGCCGACGAGGTCGTCCAGCGGGACGTCGTAGGTACGGGCCAGCGGCAACAGCAATTCCAGGGTCGCCCGGCGCTGCCCGCTCTCCAGCCGCGACAGGGTGCTCTCCGAGACGCCGGTCGTCGCGGCGAGATCGGCGAGGGTGATGCCGCGTTCGCGGCGCAGCGCGCGCAACCTCGGTCCCACTGTGTCGAGCACGTTTTCCGTATCGCGGTCCACCGGCTCATCTTGCCGGAACCGCAAGAATGCGTGCCAGTTCCTGGTCGGCCTGGCGAGACTCGTCGTGTCCACGCCGGCCACGCCGACATCCTCCGCGAACTGATCGACGGCGCGACCGGGCGCTGACTCCACCCGCATTCTCGAATCGAGGACCCATGATCACCACATCGCGCCTCTCCGCGCGCAGGGTGGCGACCGCCGTACTCGCCCTCCTGCTCACGATCTACACCGCGGCTTGCGGCACGCCGGCCGCCGACGACGTTCCCGCCCACGCTGCCATCACGCAAGACGACCCGCAGTTCACGAGTACTTTTCGGCACGAATTCGCCGACGTCGACGACGTCCGGATGCACTACGTGACCGGCGGAAGCGGCCCGCCCGTGGTGCTGATCCACGGCTGGCCGCAGACCTGGTACGGCTGGTGGCCGATCATGCCCGCGCTCGCCGAGCACTACACCGTCTATGCCGTCGACCTCCCCGGATTGGGCGACAGCACCGGCTCCCCCACCGGCTACGACAAGGCCACCCTGGCGCGCTACGTGCACACCCTGATCGCCGATCGGCTCGGCGTGCGGGACGCCCGCGTCGTCGGACACGACTTCGGCGCCGCCGTGGCGTTCCAGTACGCGGCACAGTTCCCCGCCGACACCGCACGCCTCGGCTACCTCGACCTGCCGCTCCCCGGCCCCGGAATCGATGCGCCGACATACCGAACACTGAGCTGGCACATCGCCTTACACTCCCAGCGGCGGGTCCCCGAGGCGGTGGTCGGCGACGACGTCCGCGAGTATCTCGCCCTGTTCTATCCGCAAGTCTCTTACGGTGGAACGGCTTTCGGCGGCACATCCGACCGATCCCCGTTCACCGACGCCGAAATAGACGAGTACGCACGCACATACCGTCGACCCGAAGTCCTGTCGGGCGGCTTCGAGCTCTACCGCGCCCTCGACGAAGACGTCCGCGACACCACGGCCGCCGCACCGGTACACGTCCCGACCCTGCTCATGACCGCCCAAGGACAACTCGACCCGGTCCGCGCCACCGCGGCCCCGCGCATCACCAATATCGTTCGCGCGGTGGACGTCCCGAACGCGGGACACTGGCTCGTCGAGGAGAACCCGCAATTCGTCACCGCGGAACTGCTGCGCTTTCTCGACGGATGACGTCGGTGGTGAGTGACAGCTCTTCTTCCTGGTCGTCGAAGCGCGCACGGGCCCGCTCGACGGCGGGCAATGTGGCGGTGGTCCAGTGCAGGAGCGCGTCGATGAGGTCCTGCAACGACTTCCCGATCCGCGTGATCCGGTACTCGACGGCGACAGGCCGCGTACTTGTGACGACGCGCTCGACCATCCCGTTGCGCTCGAGGCGCCGCAGCGCCGCCGTGAGCGGCTTCTGCGTCACGACCGGGATCGCCCGGCGGAGCTCGTTGAAACGCAACGGTCGCTCGCACAGGGCGTCGAGGATCTGCAGCGACCACTTGTCGAGCACCTGGTCGAGCAGCTCACGGTGTTGCTCGGTGAGTTGAGGACTGTCCGAACTGTGTGGAGCGGTTTCCTGCATGACACCTAGTCTCGTTGAAGTTCCCTTCGAGTACCAGGTAGACATCAGATACCTACTCCGACCATGAAGGGACACACCATGGCAGTGCAGCTGCTGACCCCGGACGGCATGTTCGCTCCCGTTCCGTACCACCATGTTTCGATCAGCACGGGCGCCCGTCAGGTGCACGTGGCGGGCCAGATCGCCCGTGACGCCGAGGGCAAACCTGTCGCTCCCGGTGACCTCGCCGGCCAGCTCGCCCACGCGCTACGCAACACGGCACGCGGCTTGGCCGGCGCCGGAGCGAGCTTCGCCGACGTCGTACGTCTCCGTTTCTTCGTCACCCACTGGACCCCGGACAAGTACGACGACTTCATCGCAGGTATCGAGCGCGTCGCGGACGAACTCGAAATCCCGCGGCCGCTACCGCCTTTGTCCGCGATCGGCGTCGACTACCTCTTCGAGCCCGACGTCCTCGTCGAGGTCGAGGCGTTCGCCGTCCTCGACTGAGATCCCCTGTCGCGAACAGCGAAGCTTTCGCGGTGTCGGCGGGTTCGGCAGGGTGAGCCGAAGGTCGACCGCGACCGATCCTCCGGCCGTAGGCTGACCTATCGTGAACTACCTCGGATCTATCCGAAATCCCTTGCACGACGGGCTTTTCCTGGTGCTGTGTGATGGAGAGGCGCCGTTCGGTGGCTGGGATGTCCACGGCGACGAGCTCGCCGCCGAGGGCAGTACCCGCCGACGTGCGGCCAGGGAACGCGGCGGCTGCTTCGATCACCACACCGGTCGAGGAGGCCGGTCCGGCCTGGACGCGTGATGCCGCTAGCCGCATACGCTCGGCAACCACTCCGGCGGAGAGGTCCTGTTACGTTCTCCCGTCGGCACTCGTCATAGGTGCGACGACCGAGTACCCACGGTCGTCGCACGCGGCGCGGTCGTCTGCGCTCCGAGTCGATGCGCGGGTGTCGAACAGCAGCGCTATAGGTTTCAGCTGCCCGCGCTGCCGGTGGAAGGTCGCGTCCTGCGCAGTTCGCAGGCCAGCCGGTCGGCATCCGGCCGGTCCTCGCCGGAACGAGCGCAGCCCTGCGAGGTGTAGCCCTGTTCGTCGTAGCCTTGCCGGTCATAGCCCCACCTGTCGTAACCCCAGCGATCGTAACCCCACCGGTCGTAGCCCCAGCCGTCGAAGCCGTCGGGGCCGTAGGGGTCCTCCGGCTCAACAGGTTTCGGAAATGACGGAGTCGTCATGGGCGGTTCGGTCGTGACCGGCGGCACGGTGGTGGCCGGCGGCGTGGTCGTCACCGGCGGCACGGTGGTGACCGGCGGCGCGGTCGTCACCGGTGGCGCGGTCGTCACGGGCGGCACCGTCGTCACGGGCGCGATGGTGACAGGTGCGGTAGTAGCCGGGGTTTGATCAGGGGTTGCGAATGCCGGTATGACCAGCGCGGCCGGAGCAAGCATCACCGTCCCGGCGACTGCGGCCAGCAGGACCGACTGCCGAACCGTGCGCGGACTTCTCCTCAAATGAGACATCGTCGACCTCCAACTCGAGATAAGCGCGCTCGCCGCACCCGAGTCCCCTATCGGTCGAATGTCCAAAGTTGCTACACAGCAGAGAGTTTCGCTTTCACCCGGCTCACTCTGCGCCGACCGATGCCGAAGGACGCCGTCCCGCTCGCGGCCACGATCGACGATGCGATGCTCGCCAGCAACGGTTGGACAGAACGAAATGGCCGGGCACTGATCAAGGCGGTCGGGCACGGCTACCCGACTCTCGGGCTTCTGGTGATCGAGTCGCGATCGAACACAACCGTGATCGGTGGCGCGACTGTACACCTCAGCGACGACCAGACGTCGTTCCCGTCCATCGGTTGGTGGATCGGCCCCAGTCACCGGCGAGCCGGCTACGCGAGCGAAGCGGTGGCCGCCCTCGTCGACGCGATCCACGACACCGGATTCACCAGCGTAGAGATCGGCACGAACGAGTCGAATCTCGCGGTGCAGCGCATCTGTGACAAGATCGGCGCAACAGAGAAGGACCGGCGACCGCAGCCGTTGCCGGACGGGCCGCCGGTTTCGAGCCTTCGCCGCTCACCGACACCGCGCCGGTAGCCTGGGCAAGTCCCCACACAACCAGCGCGCAGAGGGAATAGGTCGCGCCGACCCAGCAGGAGGCCGACCATCCCCAGGTGCTGTACGCCCAGGTGGTCGTGATCGCGCCGAGTGCGGATCCGAGGGAATAGCAGGCCATGTAGGCGCCTATGACGCTGCTGGCGTGGTGCTGGTGCGCTGCGGTGAGCAGGTGTTGGCTGCTGACATGTACTGCCTGGACGGCGAAGTCGAGCAGGACGATGCCGATGATGAGCAGCCATAGTGTTGCTTCGGTCCGGGCGATGAGCAGCCAGGAGGCGGTGAGCAACGCCAGTGCGGAACCGGTGATCGCTTGTGGGTGACCGGAGTCGGCCCATCGTCCCGCGCGGGCGGCGCCGAGCGCTCCGGCCAGGCCCGCCAATCCGAATAGGCCGATCTGCGTGGTGCCCAAGTTCCAGGGCTCGGTGCCGAGGGGGAGGGCGAGCCCGCTCCAGAGTGTTCCGAAGGACCCGAAAAGGAAGAAGGCGATCAGTCCTCGGCTCCGGAACAGGCGATCCGTGCGCGCGAGCCGCCCCATCGATGCCAGGACCTGCGCGTACCGGACGCCGGAAGTGCCGCGGTCGGGGTCGAGTGTCGTGCGGACAGCGAGGGCCAGAGCCACGCACAGTGCGGCGAGCAGCGCGTACACGGCACGCCAGCCGACCGTGTCGCCCAGGACACCCGCGAGGACACGGACGCCGAGGATGCCGATCACCACACCGGAGGTGACCGCGCCGATATTGCGGCCCCGCTCGCTCGGTGCGGAGACCGCGGCGACATAGGCGACTGTCACCTGAACCACGACCGCGAACAGACCCGCGACCGCCAGCCCCGTCACCGCGACGGCGCTGTTCGGGGCGGCAGCCGCGACCGTAGCGCCCGCGGCGGTGAGTACCAGCAGGGCGGTGATGAGCCGGCGACGATCCACTACGTCTCCGAGTGGGACCAGCAGGACGAGACCCACAAAGTAGCCGACCTGCCCGGCGGCGACCAGCACGCCCAGCGAATCGTGCGCCAATTCCAGGCCGGTGCCCGCTGTCTCCAGTACCGGCTGGACCGCATAGATCGTGGACACGGCCACTGCGCACACCAGCGCCAAGATGAATCGCTGCGAACGCGAGACCCTCTGTGCCACCACACCTCCCAATCAGTAGCAAAATGCAACCATTTGAAGGTAGGGCATAATGGTTTCGAATTGCAACCGATTGGGAGGTAACTCATGACCGTGACACTCGGTTCCGGCCGCGAGTGGACCGATCCCACCTGCCCCGTCGCGCGAGCCGTCGACCTCGTGGGCGACCGGTGGAGCCTGCTGATCGTGCGTGACGCCATGGACGGCGCGGCGACCTTCACCGAATTCCAGCAGCGGCTCGGTATCGCCCGGAACATCCTCACCGACCGCCTGCGCAGGCTCGTCGACCATGGCATCCTCGCCACGAGTGCCACACCCGGCGGCAAGCGGCACATCTACGAACTCACCGAAGCCGGGCAGGATCTCTTCACCCTCGTCGTGGCGTTGCGTCAATGGGGAGAACGCCACGCCTTCACCGACAACGAACCCCACTCGACACTCGTCGACCGTGACGGTAACCCCGTCGCTGAACTTCGCACCGAAAACCACAAGGGCAAGCGCGTCACCGCGAGGACCACTCGAGTTCGCAAAGTGAGTGAACGCGAAGCCTCTGCGGTGGATGCGTGATTTGCTGCGCCGCAAGAGATTCGGACATCCCGATCTCCGGTATCACCGGACAGTCGGACCACAAACGTCGAGCTGACAGACGGAAGGGCCGACCCTACAGCTCCGGTCAGCCGCGGGCCATGTCCACGAACCGGCTCAGGTGCAGCTGGTGGGCGACGGTGATGGTGGCGGTCGGGCCGTTACGGTGCTTGCCGAGGATCAGGTCGGCCTCACCGCCGCGCGGGTCGTCCCGTTCGAAGGCGTCGGGGCGGTGCAGCAGGATGACCATATCGGCGTCCTGCTCGAGCGAGCCCGATTCACGCAAATCGGACACCATGGGCCGCTTGTCGGTTCGCTGTTCGGGTCCGCGGTTCAGCTGGCTGATGGCTACCACCGGGACTTCGAGTTCCTTGGCGAGCAGCTTGAGGTTTCGGGAGAAGTCCGAGACTTCCTGCTGGCGGGATTCGACCTTCTTTCCGGAGGTCATCAGCTGGAGGTAATCCACCACGACGAGTTTGAGGTCGTGGCGCTGCTTGAGACGACGCGCCTTCGCGCGAATCTCCATCATGGTCAAGTTCGGCGAGTCGTCGACGAACAGCGGCGCCTCACTGATCTCGCTCATCCGCCGAGCCAGCTTCGTCCAGTCGTCGTCGCTCATCCGCCCCGACCGCATATCACCGAGCTTGATCTTCGCCTCCGCGGAAAGCAGACGCATCACGATCTCGGTCCTGCTCATCTCGAGCGAGAAGATGACGCTGGCCAGCCCGTGCTTGATCGAGCAACTGCGCATGAAGTCCATGCCGAGCGTGGAATTGTGCGTCGGGATCATCGAGCGCCCGGCGAGATACAGGTGATCGGCGTTGTCGACCTCGACACAGCGCACCGGGAGGCTGTCGATCTTGCGCACGTCGACGATTCGGCGCGGTGCGGAACGGGCTGTGCCGCTTACGGAGTGGTTGAGGTCGCCCGTGAGGTCGCGCAGGGTGTGGACGATCTCTCCTGTGGTGCGGACCGCGATCGGCCTGACCACATCCAATGCCGACCGGGTCACCCACTGGTGCATTTCATCCGCGACGATCACTGTCCCGTCGGAGAATTCGACCTCGAAGCAGGGCCGATCGGTGAGGACTTCGGTGGCGGCGAGGACGCGGGTGGGGCGCCCTTCGGCGTCGAGGAGTTCGTCACCCACCTGGACTTCGCCCATGGTGGTCCAGCCGGTGGGGGTCGGCAGCGGGGTGTCGAGGGCGAGTGCCTTTCCCACGCCAGGTCGAGCCGCGACGATGATCATCTGGCCCGGGTGCAGGCCGTTGGTGATCTCGTCGAGTTCGGTGAAGCCGGTGGGGACGCCGAGGGAGATACCGCCGCGGGAGGCGATGGAGTCGATTTCGTCCATCGTGGGCTGCAGGAGCTCCTCGAGGGGGAGGAAGTCCTCGGTGGTGCGGCGTTCGGTGACCTCGTAGACCTCGGCCTGGGCGCGGTCGACGACCTCGGCGATGTCTTGGCCGTCGGCGCCCGCATAGCCGTACTGGACGATGCGGGTGCCTGCCTCCACGAGGCGGCGCAGAATCGCCTTCTCGGCGACGATTTCGGCGTAGTAGCCCGCGTTGGCCGCGGTGGGAACGGTCTGGGTGAGGGTGACGAGGTACGGCGCGCCGCCGATGCGCTTGAGTTCGCCGCGGCGGTCCAGGCCCGCGGCGACGGTGACAGGGTCGGCGGGTTCGCCGCGGCCGTAGAGATCGAGGATGGTGTCGTAGACCGCCTGGTGCGCCGGGCGGTAGAAGTCGCCGGGCCGGATGACTTCGACGACGTCGGCGATGGCGTCCTTGCTCAGCAGCATGCCGCCGAGGACGGACTGTTCGGCGGCCATGTCGTGCGGCGGCTGACGGCCGAAGTCTTCGCCGGGAGGTTCGGGCGGGAAGTCGGTGTGCCCGCGGTCATCGGTGGTCGTCACCAGACTCGACCGTCCTCTCTACCCCACGATCGGATTTCACCGTATCGATGACTCGTTCTTACTCCGGGCCTCTGACACGTTTGCCACAGCCACGGACGCGTTTGCCACAGCCGCGTCGACCTCGACCAGCAACTATCGCGACAGCTCGAATTCGCGCCATTCCGTACGGCCCGATCCGGGCGATGCGACGAACCTAGGCGACTCGGTGGGAGGTCGCCAAACCGAGCTGTGCACACAACTGTGGATAAGTTGGGGACTGTTTACCAAACCGTGTGCACCCCCTGTGTACAACTTGGGGAAAACCCAGGTCACTCCCACTAAAGCCGCTGATGGATGCACGTTTCCGCATCCATCCACGTGTGGATAGATCTCACCTCGGCGTGTCGCCCGAGATGAACAGCCGGGCGTGTTGGGTAAACAGCGGGTGCGCACGCTATGGGCTGAGTCACATTGCGATCGGTCGGTTTGGTCAGTAATCCACAGGCCGAATAACCGGAGGTGAAAGGCGATAGCCGACGCGAGCCGGTAGTGCCCCAATTCACCGCCCTGCATCAGGGCAAATATCCGGCTAACAGAAGATCGGGACGCGAAAAGGCAAGCCGAAGACCACCCCCGAGCGAACACGGGGGTGGTCTTCGACGTGAAGCGCGAACCGCCCGGGGGCGGTGCGGACTCAGCTCGCGGCGGCGACCTGCAGGTCGAACTTGGCGACCACGTCCGGGTGCAGGTGCACCACGATGCCGTGCTTGCCGGTCGACTTGATGTGCGCCTTCGGCAGCTCGATGCTGCGCTTGTCGACCACGGGGCCGCCAGCGGTCTTGATGGCCGCGGCGACGTCCGCCTGGGTCACCGAGCCGAACAGCTTGCCGGTGCCCGCGGTCTTCACGCTCAGCGAGACCGACTCCAGGCCCTCGATGGCCTGCTTCAGCTCGTTGGCGTGGTCCAGGTCGCGAACCTTGCGGGCGTCCTGCGCCCGGCGGATGCCCTCGACCTGCTTCTGTGCGCCACGGCTGGCGACGATGGCCAGGCCGCGCGGCAGCAGGTAGTTGCGGCCGTAGCCGTCCTTGACCTCCACGGTGTCGCCGGGGGCACCGAGGTTGTCCACATCAGCGGTCAGAATCAACTTCATTTGCGTGCCTCCCTTACTCAGCGAGCCGTCGACACGTAAGGCAGCAGGGCCACCTCACGCGAGTTCTTCACGGCAACGGCGATGTCGCGCTGGTGCTGCACGCAGTTGCCGGTCACCCGGCGGGCGCGGATCTTGCCGCGGTCGCTGACGTACTTGCGCAGCAGCGTCGTGTCCTTGTAATCGATCGAAACGGTGCCGGACTTGGCTTCCTTGCAGAAAGCGCAAGCCTTCTTCTTCAGCACCTTTTCGCGCGCGGGCGCTTTAGGCATGGTCTTTTACTCCAAAATTATTGTGGCCCAAGTGATCCGGGCCTATGAAAGCCGTCTCAGAACGGCGGTTCGTCATCCATGCGGCTGCCCCCGAAGGAACCTGCCGCGGGCGCGCTGCCCCAGGGGTCGTCCTCGGCGCCGCCGGAACGACCGCCGCCACCACCGCTGCTGCCGGAACCGGAAGAGGCGTAGTTACCGCCACCGCCACCACCGAAGCCGCCGCCCCCACCGCCGCCGCGGCTGGCCTTGTTGACCTTCGCCGTCGCGTAGCGGAGCGAGGGGCCGACCTCGTCGACCTCGAGCTCGACGACCGTGCGCTTCTCACCCTCGCGGGTTTCGTAGGAGCGCTGCTTGAGCCGTCCGCTCACGATGACGCGAGCGCCTCGGGTCAGGCTTTCGGCGACATTTTCCGCGGCTTCGCGCCAGATGTTGCAGCGCAGGAAAAGCGCTTCGCCGTCTTTCCATTCATTGGTATTACGGTCGAACACGCGGGGGGTGGACGCGACGGTGAAGTTCGCGACCGCCTGCCCCGCGGGCGTGAAACGCAGTTCGGGGTCGGCCGTCAAGTTTCCGATGACGGTGATGACCGTGTCGCCTGCTGCCATGGGTTCCTCCTGCTCGGTGTGCAGTCCGCATGCACTCGCTTTGTTGCGCTAGAGCCTAGAGATAGGCACCGACGCTGACGAGCGCGGTGGAACTACTTGTCGTGGCGCAGAACCTTGGTGCGCAGCACCGACTCGTTGAGCCCCAGCTGGCGGTCGAGCTCGCTCACCGTGGCCGGGGTCGCGGTCAGATCGACCACCGCGTAGATGCCCTCGGCCTGCTTGCGGATCTCGTAGGCGAGCCGGCGACGGCCCCAGATGTCGACCTTGTCGATCTTGCCGCCTTCGGTCTTGACGACGCTCAGCATGTTGTCCAGCGACGGACCAACAGTGCGCTCGTCCAGGCTCGGATCGAGGATGACCATCACTTCGTAATGACGCACGGACCAATCACCTCCTGTGGACTAGGAAACGGCCACGGACGGTCCGTGGCAGGAGGGTCGTTGCGTCAGCAACCCGGTAAGGCTACATGATGGGGGCAGGTTTACCTGCCAAGGGGTGGTTCTCCGGGTGAATGTCAGTCAACGGGAGATCACGGTCTGCTCGTGGGCCGTACCCGCACAAGTACACCTGCCTGGGGCGGGGTTTCGCGTCATGACGCGGTGCGGGTGTGGCACATAAGGTGGTCACATGTCGACCGGACCCGCCGCCACCCAGGTGCAGGCCCGGCGCATGCACCGCCGGACCGCGTTGGCCGCGGTGATCGTGCTGCTGTGCGGCCTGACGTTGGCGTTCGCGTACGCGAACAAGGCCAGGTGCGCGGGCGCTCCGTTCTACGAGAACGGTCGCAGCGCGGTCTTCGACGTGATCAAGGATTCGGACGTCTGCTATTCCGACATCCAGTTCCTCTGGCTGGGCCGCGATATCGATCGGCACGTCTTCCCCTATGTCGACGGCGGCATCACCGACGACGGCCTGCTCACCGGCGGCGCGGTCGAATACCCGGTGCTCAGCGGCACGCTCATGTGGGTCGGCGCGATCGGCGCGGACGACGACGCCGGCTTCCTGCGCCTCTCCGCGTTGTTGCTCGCGCCCTTCGCGCTGCTCACCGCCTGGTTCCTGGCCCGGCTCGCGGGACGCGCCGCGCTGCTGTGGGCGATCGGTCCGCCGCTGGTGCTCTACGCCTTCCACAACTGGGAGCTGCCCGTGGTCTGCACGGCGGTCGCGGCCGTCTATGTGGTCACCACGGCGACCAGGTATTCGCTGCGGACCCGCGGCGTGCTCGCCGCCGTGCTGCTCGGGCTCGGCTTCTGTTTGAAGCTGTATCCGGGGATCTTCGTGCTGCCATTGATGATCTACGTGCTGACCGGCGGCGGCGAGCGCGATCCCGACGACGATTCCGGCCTGGACGTGCGCGGCGCGCTGCTGACCGCGGGCGCGGCCATCGGCACCGTCGTCGCGGTGAACCTGCCGTTCGCGCTGATCGGATACGAGGGCTGGCGGGCGTCGATCACCTTCCAGCAGCTGCGCCAAGCCGACATCACCACCAACTCCATCTGGTACTGGGGACACCACCTGCTGTATGGGCGAGAGTCCGAGACCAGTCAGGCTTGGCACGACGGCGTCTCCATCGCCTCGCCGACCCTGATCCTCGCCGCGTTCGTCCTCGCGGTCTGGCTGGGCTGGAAGCGTTATCGCGCGACCGGTGTCTTCCCGTGGGTCGGCGTGAGCGGCGCGATGCTGTGTGGATTCCTGGTTTTCCACAAGGTGCATTCACCGCAGTACACGCTGTGGTTGATCCCGTTCCTGGTGCTGCTCGCGGTGCCGTGGCAGGTGATCGGCGCGTATCTGCTCGCCGACGCGGCCATCGGGATCGGCGTGTTCCGCTACTTCTACGCCATGGGCTCCGGTGCGCCGTTCGAAACCCAGGAGGTCGTCGTCCAGTTCGGCGTGTGGGGCCGCGCGGCCCTGCTCGTCGCGCTGTTCTTCCTGTTCATCAGGGCCGATTTGCGCGGGGCGGACGAGAAGGCCGCGCGGACGAGCCCGGACCGAGGGGACTTGGTCGCCGCCTGAACCAGGCCCGCACTCCACCAACTGAGGGGTGCACTTGCGCGGAGACGGCGCACGGTCAGGCCGTGTCTTTTCCGTTGGTAGGCATTCACCCGGAGAACCACCCGTTGTGCAGGCGCACCCGCCCCCCCACACTTGGGCGCATGCTGCACATGCGGATCCTGTCGCCCAAAGAGATGACCGACGACGTGATCGACATCCTCGACAGGGACACCGGAGTGAGCGGGCTGGCCGTCGTGCGCGGTTCGTCGCTGAAACCGCCCGGTGACCTGGTGCTCGCGGATGTCGCGCGGGAGGCGGGCAACGACGTTATCCAGAAGCTGCGCGCGCTCGGGGTTCATCGTGCGGGCAGTATCGAGGTCGATCAGGTGCGAACGTGGTTGTCGCGCAGCGGTTTCGACGCCGAGGTGCGCACGCCGGGTAGCAGCGCCGACGCGGTGGTGTGGGCCGACGTCGCACAGCGCTCGTACGAGGAAACCGAGCTGAACTGGACCTACCTGAGTTTCATGACGCTGGCGACGGTGATCGCTGCCATCGCGATCGTGCTGGACTCGCAGATCCTGGTCATCGGCGCCATGGTGCTCGGCCCGGAGTTCGGGGCCATCGCCGCGCTCGGCGTCGCGCTGGTGCGCCGCCGTTTCGTGCTGTTCGGACTCGCGGTGCGCACGTTGTTGCTCGGTTTCGCGGCGGCCATCGTCGTGACGTTCGTGCTGGTGCTGATCGGACGCGGACTCGGCTGGATCACCATCGAGGACGTGACTGGGCCCCGCCCGGGCACAGCGTTCATCTACACGCCGGACAAGTGGTCGTTCATCGTCGCGGTGATCGCGGCCGCCGCCGGCGTGCTCGCCCTGACCTCGTCGAAGGCGTCCGGGCTCGCCGGTGTCTTCATCTCGGTGACGACGGTGCCCGCCGCCGGAAACATCGCGCTCGGTGTGGCTTTCGGTGTCCAAGAGGCGATCTGGGGGAGCACCTTGCAGCTGATCGTCAACCTCTCCGGCATGGCGTTCGCGGGATGGGCGACGCTGGCGTTCCAGCAGGCCGTGTGGTCGCGCGTCTCGGTGCGCCGGGCCAGGGCGATGAGCAGGCCCCGCCGGATGCTCTAATCCCTGTCTCGAAGTCCCATCCGGCCGGACTTCGAGACAGGGCCTGGCCGTCACTTGCTCGCGCTGCTCCATTGCATTCCCCAGCGGTAGGCCTCATCGATGTGGCGCTGGGTTCCGTTGATGTACTGCACTTCTCGGTGCACGGTGATTCCGCGGCCGTTGTTCTGCAGCAGGGCGATGGCGCAGGAGCGGGCGCCGTCGACCGGGGAGTCGAGGCGCACCTCCACCTGCGGCCCGTTGCTGGGATACAGGGTGACCACGCCGTCGGCGGCGGCCCAGTTCGGCACGCCCTCGTAGATGAAGGCGAAAATCAGGATGCGCTTGAACAATTCGGGGCGCGCGAGATCGATGTGCATGTTCTCGCCCGCCGTGACGGCGCCGCTGCGGTCGTCGCCGTCGAGCTGGATGTACGGCTCGTCCCGCAGCGAACCGAAATTCTCGCCGACCGCCTGCACGACACCTTTTGAGCCGTCGGCGAGTTCGTAGAGGCAGCCGAGGTCGAGATCGACCGGCTTGGATCTGCGGAAGAAACCCTTGGCCGCCCGCGACCAGTTCAGATTGACCCGCAAGACCCCTTGCTGCTCACCGGGTTTGGTGAGATTGATGCTCGGCGTCGCCTTGGACAGCGTCACCTTCGTCGAATTCGCACCGCCGGACTGCTGCTCGGACGCCATGCGCGGTCCCCCTCGGGAAAAGAAAAGCGGCAACGGCTTCCTCCTTCGGAGGGGCCGCTGCCGCGTCGAGTTCGTCGGCTGCCTGCCGAAAATCAGCCTACCGGCGTGGCAGCTCGCTCGCTCTCGAGTTCCTCCTCGTCGCCGCCCTCGCGCTTGTTGCGAAGCACGCTGCTGATGAACGCGGCGCCGATGAACGCCACACCGATACCACCGGTGACGAGCTCGTTGACGTGCACGCCGATCGAGATCAGCAGGATCGCCGCGAGCGCGCCGATCGCCCAGTGCGCACCGTGCTCCAGGTACACGTACTCCGAGAGCGTGCCCTTGCGCACCAGGTACACCGTGATGGACCGGACGAACATGGCGCCGATCAGGCCGAGGCCGAGCGCGATGATGATCGGGTCGGAGGTGATGGCGAACGCGCCGATCACGCCGTCGAAGGAGAACGAGGCGTCGAGCACCTCGAGGTAGAGGAACAGGAAGAAGCCCGCCTTACCGGTGGCTTTGGCCAGCTCCGACGGTCCGCCCGTGTGCTCCTCGGTGTGGAACATCGAGCCGAGCCCGTCGACCGCGATGTAGACGATCATGCCGAGCACGCCCGCGACCATCACGGTGGCGCGCTTGTCGTCGGCGGCCAGGAGCTCCGCGGTCAGGACCAGGCCCGCGCCCGCCACCACGACCGAGAGCATGTCCAGCTTGCCGGCCGCGGCCAGCGGCCGCTCCAGCCAGCCGAGCCAGGTGATCTCCCGCTCCTCGAAGATGAAGTTCAGGAACAGCAGCGCGAGGAACATGCCGCCGAACGCCGCGATCTGCGGGTGCGCGTCGGTGAGCAATGTCTCGTAGCTCGGGCTGCCGTCGGGGAAGTACGGCGCGTCACCCGCGGGCGGGTTGAGCGCGAGGTCGAGGGCCTGCACCGGGTCCAGGCCCGCGGTGATCCACACGATCGCCAGCGGGAACACCAGGCGCATGCCGAAGACGGCGATGAGCACACCGATGGTCAGGAAGATGCGCTGCCAGAAATCGCTCATCCGCTGCAGGATGGTGGCGTTGATGACGGCGTTGTCGAACGAGAGAGAGACTTCGAGGATGCCCAGGATCGCGCACAGCGCCAGGGCGGTGGGGCCACCGTACAAGAACGCCACCACCAGGGACGCCACGGTGACGAGGCCGGACAGGCCGAAGATGCGCAGGACCACGCGTGGACCTTTCGTGAATGGGAACTGAAACGGCGAGATCGATACCAGCGTGGCCGTTGAACCGCCGGATGTCCAACGAATGCGACCGGCGCGATAGCTGCCCCGGTCGCACGACGAGGGGGCTCGTCGCCCGAGCCCCCTCGTGTTGTGCGTGTTTTCGTCAGACGTTCACGCCGTAGTCACGGGCGATGCCCGCGAGGCCGGAGGCGTAGCCCTGGCCGATGGCGCGGAACTTCCACTCGGCGCCGTTGCGGTACAGCTCACCGAAGACCATGGCGGTCTCGGTCGAGGCATCCTCGCTCAGGTCGTAGCGGGCCAGCTCGGTGCCGTTGCTGCGGTCCACGACGCGGATGTAGGCGTTGCGCACCTGACCGAACGACTGCTGACGGGTGTCGGCGTCGTAGATCGAGACGGGGAAGAAGATGCTCTCGATGGTCGGCGGGGTGTTGGCCAGGTCGACGTTGATGACCTCGTCGTCGCCCTCGCCCTCACCGGTGCGGTTGTCGCCCGCGTGCTCGATGGCGCCCTCCGGCGAGCGGAGGTTGTTGAAGAAGACGAAGTGCTGGTCGGTCAGCACCTTCTTGTCGCCACCGGTCGCGATCGCGCTGGCGTCCAAGTCGAAGTCGGTACCGGTAGTGGTCCGAATATCCCACCCCAGGCCGACGGAAACAGCAGTCAGGTTAGGCGCCTCCTTGGTCAGCGAGACGTTGCCGCCCTTGGACAAACTGACACCCATGCGGGGATCCCTTTCATTAGTCCGTCTGTGGTTCCCAGCATGTCCGAATCGCCGGGTACGACTTACGACAGTAGTAGGTTTCGCCGAACTTGCGTAGGAACTGGGGGAACCCCCGGCGAACAGGAAGATCTCCTACCATCGGGGCGTGGTAGGGCGCAGGCGGAGCTGGTTCCGGTCGTCCGGGAACAGCGAATGGATCGAGCAGGCGCGAGCCCGGCTCGCGGACGCGTTCCTCGACATGGACCGGCGGCAGAGCGCGGCGGAGGCCGCGGTGCACGCCTCGGAGGAAGTCTTCTCCGAGCGGGGGTTCTCGGCGGCGTGGGATCCGGTGCGCGGCCGCTGTTACGACGCGGCGGGCGCGTATCTGGCGTTGAGCGAGGAACTCGAGGCGGCCCAGCGCGACGGCACGAGCGTCGCCGACGGTCAGCAGCGCGCCGACGCCGTCACGCGGCAGCTGGTCGAGGCCGCGCGCGCGGTGGACGAGTTCTATCGAGGCAATCAGGCTCGGCTCGAGGAAGCCGTCGCGATCGTGCGGTCGGTGCCGCAGCTGGCGCAGCAGGTGAAGGTCGCGGCCGCCGCGGTGCGCGGGCAGGCCGCCGAATCCGAGTACGCCGACTACCCCTCGGTGCGGTCGCGCGCGGCCGCCGTGGATGAGGCGCTGGTCACACTGGAATCGGCAGGTGTGAGCGGTGGTTCGGGCGCCGTCCGCGCGGCCGCGAACCGCTTGGACGCGGTCACCAAGGAATTGGCAGAAGCGTTGGCGCAGGCACCATCTCGGCTCGGCGCCGCGAATACCGCGCTCACCTCGGTGGATACCAGGCTGGCCGCCGTACGCAACCGGTCCGAGCGGCTCGGGCCCGCCTACTCGGCGCTGCTGCGGGAATTCAATGCTGCGAGTTCGGCGGATCTGGCCAACAATGGGCGGGAAAGCCAGCAAGCCATCGATGCCGCAGCCGACGCTCTCGCCAGGGCGCGCGCCGCATCGGTCGCGAAGAATCCGGAGTCAGCCCTTGAATTGACCTCTACCGCGCGGGGAAGCCTCACCGAGGCCGAGCAGCTGATCGATGCCGTCACCAAGCGGCTCGAGCTGTTGCGCTCGGTTCGCGAGGACCCGCAAGACAAGGCAAAGGCCGTACGATTCAGGTTGCGGGACGCACAGATGCTCGCGATGAGTCGGGGGCTCGCGGGCGAATGGGGATCTGTGCTGGACGCGCAGGCCGAACGAATCGAACGAATCACCGAAACACTGTCGGGGCGGCACCCCGATTACTGGGCCTATGTGGCGGAACTGGATGCCGTCACCGAATTCATAGCCGGAGTAGTGGATCGAATGAGAAAACAAGCAGGACCACGACGAGAATGAGGACGGAGCACCGATGACCGCTCCCGTCGCCGTCCAGCAGGAAGTATCCCTGCGGAAGCGACTGCCGCTGCGCCACTTTCGGCAGCTGCAAGGCCCCGATGCCAGACATCTCTTCCACCGGCAGCCCGAACCGTTCGGTGAGCACACCGACCGGGAGATGCTCGCGTACGGACTCGGCGCGACGCTCTACGCGCCCGCCACCAGACCCGATCTCGCCGAGACCATCCGGCGCCGCGCCGAGCGCGGCGTCTGCTCGATGGTGATCGACCTCGAGGACGCCGTCGCCGACGACGAGGTGGAGCTGGCGAAGAAACAGGCCGTCGACGCACTCGGCGAGCTGGCGGCCAGACCGGATCCCAATCCGCTGCTGTTCATTCGGGTGCGCGAAGCCGGCGCCATCGGCGAGATCGTCGACCAGCTCGGGGCTGGCGCGCCCGCGCTCACCGGCTTCGTCTTCCCGAAGTTCGACAGCTCCACCGGCCGGGCCTATCTGGACGCGCTGGCAGCGGCGGCCGAACGTTTGGGTCGGCCGCTCTACGGCATGCCGGTGCTCGAATCGGCGGCCCTCGTGCACCGCCAGACCCGCGATCAGGAGTTGACGAACATCGCGGCCATGCTGGCCGAGCACCGGGAAAGGGTGCTCGCGGTGCGGGTCGGCGCCACCGATATGTGCTCGACCTTCGGCATCCGCCGCGACCGCGACCTGACCATCTACGACGTGCGGGTGGTCGCCGACGTCATCGCCGACATCGTGAACTACCTGGGCCGCGCCGACGGCACCGGCTTCGTGATCACCGGACCGGTGTGGGAGTACTTCGCCGATCACGAGCGGATGTTCCGTCCGCTGCTGCGGACCGCGCCGTTCGAGGAGTCCGACGCGGTGCCGTTCCGGCAGTACCTGGTCAGCAGGGATCTGGACGGACTGCTGCGCGAGATCACCCTGGACCGCGCCAACGGCATCCAGGGCAAGACGGTGATCCACCCCTCGCACGTCGCGGCGGTGCACGCGCTGTCGGTGGTGTCGCACGAGGAGTATTCCGACGCGCTCGACATCCTCCAGGTCGACGTGGGCGGGGTGGCGGCCTCGGGCTACCGCAACAAGATGAACGAGATGCGGCCACACCGCAGTTGGGCCCGCGAGACGCTGTTGCGCGCCCGCGTGTTCGGTGTGGCGAACAAGGGAGTTTCTTTCGTGGATCTGCTCACGGCGTTGGTGAAGGTATGAGCGAACGGAGTGCGCGAATCATGTGCCAGCGTGCATCGCGCATGCAGGAGCCGAGCGTCGGCGAGGCGCAGGCATGACCTCGCCGTGGGCGACCCGAACACTCGGTATCGAACTGCATCATCTGTCTTGTCACGGCACGAGTTCCGACGGCGTGCTGCCCGCCGAGCTGTCGATCGAGATGCTGATCGAGCCCGGTTTGCGGCGCAATCCGCGCCGGGCGCACCTGCTGGTCTCGACGGTGCTCGGCAAGCATTTGCCCACCGATCCGCGGGTGGTGCTCGACGCGGGCAACCGGCTCGGTGATCTGGTGCGCGCCGCGCTGACCGAGCGGGCGGACGAGTCGGGCGCGGTCGTGCTCGGATTCGCCGAGACCGCAACGGGTCTCGGTCACACCGTCGCGGCGCGAATCGGCGCGCGGTGCTACCTGCATTCGACGCGCCGTGACGTGCCGGAGGCCGACACCCTGGCCGGTTTCGAGGAGGGGCACTCGCACGCCACCTCGCACCTGCTGCAACCCGCGCCCGCCGAGATCTTCCGCAACGACCTGCCGCTGGTGCTGGTCGACGACGAGATCTCCACTGGCGCTACGGCGATCGACGCGGTGCGCGCGCTGCACGACTTCGCCCCGCGCTCGCACTACGTGCTCGCCTCGTTGGTGGACATGCGCACCGCCGAGGATCGGGCCGTATTCGAGAGCGCCGCAGCCGAACTCGGTGCCCGCATCGACACCGTGTGCCTGGCCTCGGGGTTGACCAAGCTGCCGGAAGGCTTGATCGAGGCCGTCACCTCGATGCCCGATCCGGCGCTGAATCCCATTGCGCCGCAGCGTGGCTCGTTCGGTCGCATCGAGCTGCCCTGGCCCGATTCGGTGCCCGAGGGTGGACGGCACGGGATACTGGATTCCGACGCCCCGGCCTTCGAATCGGCCGTCGCCGCCGCGGCCGCGGTGCTGACCGCGCGCCTGGCCGTGGACGCGCCGGATCGTCCGGTCATCGTGTTGGGGCACGAGGAGCTGATGTACCTGCCGCTGCGGTTGGCGGCGGCGTTGGCCGAGTCGGGCATCCCGACGAGGTATCAGACCACCACCCGCTCGCCCGCCTACGTGCTGGACGAGCCCGGATATCCGCTGCGGCGCGGGTTCCGTTTCGTCGCACCGGAATCCGACGCGGACGCGCCGCGGTATCTCTACAACGCCTGCTGGCCGGAGGATTTCGACGCGGAGTTGCGCGAGCTCACGGCGCAGAGTTCGGTCGTGGCCGAGGACGTGTCGGCCGTCGACAACGATGCGCGGGTCGCGGGAGATGGCGTGCGGGCCGCCGGCGGGGATGTGGGGGTCGCCGGCGAGGACATCTGGGTTGCGAATGATGGCGTGCGGGCCGCCGATGCGGACGCGTGGGGCGCAGAGAACGACCTGCGCGCCGCATGCGATGCGCGCGGTGGTGCGCCGGGCGCGGGCGTGCACGGTGGTACCGGGAATGATCCGGTCCTCATCGTGGTGCTCGACCCGCCCGCCGACACGCCGGAGCTGATCGCGGAGGGCGGTTTGGTCGACGTTCTCACCGCTTCGGGGGCCGACGTGCTCGTCGCGCTCGTGCCGGGCGCCGATCCGCGTAAATTGGACATCGAGCGGCGTGCGACAGCGAAGGCCGCGAACGTCGACGAGGAGGTCGAGACGAACCGCGCCGTGCGTGCCGCGACGTTGCCGGAAGCGACCGGGGAGCCTCGGCTACCCGCACCCCTGTACGGGCCGGACTTCGGCTCGTACGCGGCCGACGAGGTCTCCTGGCTGCTGAAAGATCTGTCCGACGCCGACCTCGAGGCCGACATCGCCGAGCGGGAGCGCCGCATCCAAGCGGGCGTCGCGCACTACGCGGAATCGCTGCCGATCGAATACCAGCCGGACGCCGCCTATCGCGGTCTGTTCGACGAGGTGCTCGCGGAGAGCGCCGAGCGGCTGGCGCTCGCCGTGGGCACCGTCGCCGAACTCGTGGTCGCCGAGCGCGGCGAGGACATCGTGCTGGTGTCGCTCGCGCGCGCGGGCACGCCGGTCGGGATTCTGATGAAGCGCTGGTTGCGCTCCGGACGTGGGGACGGACTGCCCGGCCTGGACGTGCCGCACTACGCGGTGTCCATCGTCCGTGACCGCGGCATCGACGCGACCGCGCTGGATTACCTTGCCCGGCATCATGATCCGGCCTCGGTGGTGTTCGTCGACGGCTGGACCGGCAAGGGCGCGATCACCAAGGAGCTCACCGAGGCGCTCGACGCCTACCACGCGGCGGGCGGCGCTCGATTCGACGACGAGCTCGCCGTGCTCGCCGATCCCGGCCACTGCGTGCGCACCTACGGCACCCGCGACGATTTCCTGATCGCCTCCGCGTGCCTGAATTCCACAGTGTCGGGCCTCATCTCGCGCACCGTGCTGAACGACACGCTCATCGGGCCCGGTGACTTCCACGGCGCGAAGTTCTATCGCGAACTGGCGGCCGACGACGTCTCCGGGCGCCTGCTCGACGCCGTCACCGGCGCTTTCGACGCCGTGCGCCCGCGCGTGCCCACCGAACTCGCCGCGGTGCTCGGCTCGGATCGGACTCCCACCTGGACCGGCTGGTCCTCGGTGGAGAAGGTGCGTGCCGAATACGGCATCGCCAGTGTGAATTTCGTGAAGCCGGGGGTCGGTGAGACCACCCGGGTGCTGCTGCGCCGCGTGCCGTGGCGGGTGCTGGTCCGCGAGGCCGACGCCCCCGAGCACGCGCACATCCGGATGCTCGCCGCCGCGCGCGGTGTGCCCGTCGAGGTCGTCCCCGATCTGGCGTACTCGTGCATGGGTTTGATCAAGGAAGTACCGAAGTAGATGCTATTGGTAAGACCACGAAGACAAGCGCTAGTCGCCACCGATCTCGACCGCACGATGATCTACTCGCGCAACGCCTTCAGCACCGCCTCGGAGGTGCCGATGGTGTGCGTCGAGCATTTGGAGGGCGCGCCGCTGTCGTTCATGACTACGGCCGCGGCGCTGCGCATGCAGACGCTCACCCAACCGGCGGCCGTCATCCCGACGACGACCCGGACCATCAAGCAGTTCAACCGGATTCGACTACCCGGGGCGCCCTGGCGCTACGCGATCACGAGCAACGGCGGCAACATCCTGGTGGACGGCGTCCCGGACATGCGCTGGCGCATCGACATCGACGTGCGAGTGCGCCAGAGCGGCGCCACCCTGTCGGAGGTGAGCGCGGAGCTACGCGCCAGGATCGATGACTCCTGGGTGACGAAGTTCCGCGTCGCCGACCATCTGTTCTGCTACCTGGTGGTCAAGCCCAAGGCGGTGCCCGAGGGTTTCCTGGCCGAATGGGACGCCTGGTGCCGCGAGCGCGGCTGGTCGGCCTCTCAACAGGGCCGCAAGATCTACACGATGCCGCAGTCGGTCTGCAAGAGCGTCGCGGTCGCCGAGGTGCGCCGCCGCCTCATGGAATCCGGCGAACTCACCGACGCGGCCAAGACTTTCGCCGCCGGTGACGGCGCGCTGGACGCCGAAATGCTGCGCGCCGCCGACTCCGCCATCCGCCCGCGGCACGGCGAACTCGAACAACTCAACTGGACCAGCCCCAACCTCACCATCACCCGCGCCACCGGCATCCTCGCGGGCGAGGAGATCATCAACTGGTTCTTGACGTCCTTCCCCACGGCAGAAGCCGGGGGATTCCAACCTGCCTAGGCCACGGTTGGGGCGGTAGTACCTCGCGGGTTCCCGCCGGGTTCCTGCTTCATCGACTGCTCAACGGCGAGGTCTCCACAGGCTGACACGGACAGCCCGTCCGCCAGTATGTTCTTTGCTGCGTTCACGTCCGCATGCTCTCTGTATCCGCAGGTGGCGCACCGGAACACCGCTTGGCTCTCACGGTTTCCCGGGTCCACGCTGCGGCACACCGAGCAGCGTTGTGACGTGTACGCGGCAGGGACTTTTACAACGTGGGTGCCCGTGTAGCGGGACACGCTGACAAGGGCCCGCTCGAAGGCATGCCAGCCCTTGTCCAGAATGCTGCGATTCAGCCCGGCTTTTTGCCCTACTCTGCTACCGGGGTGCTCGATGGTGCCCTTAGCCGAGGCGGTCATGCTCATTGTGCGGAAGTCCTCGATGGCGACCAGGCCGTGTCGGGTGGCAAGCTGGTTTGCGGTCCACGCACAGAAATCGGCCCGACGGTTGCGCTCCCGCCGCCGGATCGCCCGCATCGCGGCGATGGTCTTGCACCGGTTCGCGCTGCCCCTGTGCTGCCGGGCGAGTTTCTGCTGCAAACGTCTATACCGGACGGCCTCGCCCGGGGTGCGGAACTCACGGTTCCACATTGTTGCGTCGGACACCGCAACCGCCACCCTCACGCCGCGATCCACGCCCACAGCCGTGGTGCTGGCGTGCCGCTCCGGCGTGGTGCGGCCATCCTCGACGAGAAACGAGATGTACCAGCTGACGCCGTCCCAAGACACCGTCGCCGAACGCACCGCGCCGTCGAGTCGGCGTGACCAGCGCAACCGCACCCAACCGAACTTCGGTAACTTCACTCGGCCCCACTTTTTGCCGAGCCGCTCCACGGTGATCTGCTTGGGGTCAGGGAACCGGAACGACGGCAACCAACGACGCACAGAACGCCACTTCACTCGTAACGCGCCGTGCTCCCGGCAGGCCCGGTCCAAGTCCATAATGGTTTGCTGCAACACATGCGACGGGGCAGCCTTCAACCATTGGTGCTCGGTTTTCGCATCCGCAAGCTGTCCAGCCTGCTCGTTGTAGTCGATCCATGCGCCCCGGCGGCGATACTCACGGCGCTGTTGCAGTGCGGTGTTCCACACCGACCTGCAGATCGCGCCGATGGTGTCGGCGAATTCGGCCTGTCCGGCGTGAATTCCAGCCTGTACTTCCGGCCCGTCAGCATTGGATCACTGTTGCTGCTGCTCGACATAAGAGCCCGTTGATGGCCTTCTCCAGTCGGTGGACTCCGGACCGGGGATCCACCTCTACGAGAAAGTGAACGCGGTCGGGCATAGTCCTCATCTCCACCAACCACGCCCCTTCTCCTCGACGACACCCCAGATAACTCCCTCGGCCGCTCATCCGGCCGCCGATACTCCAGGGCGTCGCACAACTTGAAATGCTTACTGGAACACCCTCGTTTGAGGTGGAGCGCAGCGTGACAGCCATGCCAGGTGTGGCGCGGGCTTTGATGTCGATCGCGCGTCGCGGTCACCGGGCCGATCGATGTGCGCTAGCGCTCGGAGCATAACCTCCGTCGTCATCGGGGCGACCGCCGTGAGGCTGACGCAGCGGCTGGACGAGCTATCGGACTTCGCGAGCTTTGGCTGACCGCGGCTTGTCGGACGCATTTCGGTCGGGCTGGATGCCGGGTTTCGTCCGGCTGTGTGCGGACCGGCGCGGAAGTCGCGCCGGTCCGCGAACTCAGTACTGCTGCTGGCCCGCGAGTTGCTGGGCGATCACACTCTGCAGGCGTTGCAGGCCGCCGACGGTGACGCCGCTTTGCAGCTGGCCCTCGATGGTGCGCACGAGCACCGAGTCGCTCATGACCTTCTCGCTGGACTGGATGAGTACCGTCCCCGCGCCGGTGAAGTCGAATTGCCGTTCCTCACCGGAGTTCACGCCGAAGCGCGCCGCGCCCGCCGCCAGGAAGCTGGAGACCCACTGGTGGTCGTAGTGGTGGCTGGGGGAGGGGCAGTCGGCCCAGCCGACCAGCGATTCCGGGTCGACCCGCAGCGGCGGTTCGGCGAAGATCACCGGGCCGTTGGAGGAGGCGAGGAACTTGCCGGTGCCGATCAGGGTGAGGAAGCCGGGCACGATCGACTGCTTCAGCGCGAGACCCGGCTCGAAGGCGAGCAGGTTGGCCGCGCGGATGGTGAGATTGCCGTCGTCGAGATCGAAGGAATTGATGTCGTAGCCGCGGTCGCCGATGATCAGCTTGCCGTGGCCCTCGGCGACGACGTAGTCGTTGGTGAACAGCGGCGCCGAGAACTGCTGCGACACCATGTGCATCAGCCCGCCGTGCAGGCCGTGGGTGAGCAGCTGGAAGTTCATCTGGCCGTAGTAGGCGATCATCGCGCCCTTGCGCATGAACCACGGCTTGTCGAGGTCGATGCAGTAGGCGTAGCTGTTGCCCGGGATGTTGTCGCTCTCGCCGAGCGTCATCGGGTTCAGGATCTGGGCCATGGTCACAACTTCTCTTCGGAGGCCTGCACGTAGACGACACCCTGTCCGACGCAATGCAATTGCATCGCCTCGCCGGAGCCGCGCCCGACCGCGTCACGCCAGCTCAGCGCGGTCTTCAGTTCGGTCTGCACATTGCCGTACGCGGCGACGAACGCCTGCGGGTCGACCACGATCGGATTCGGCCCGCCCACTTGCAGTTCCAGGAATCCGCCGTGCGCGAGCAGCACCGCCGCACCGTGCCCGGACAGCTGGGTGGTGAACATGCCCTGCCCGGTCAGCGCACCGGAGGCCGCGCCGCGTAGCGCGCCCATCAGCCCGCCGCCGCCACCGCCGCCGGAACTCGCCACCGAGACGATCGAACTCTGCAGGCCAGCGGTATTGGCAAGCAGCCGTGAGGCTTCCACCCGCAGCGACGCGCCGGGCTGCATCTGCACGACGTGCACCTCGAGCCCCGCGAAGCCGTAGTGCACCTGGCCGTTGCCCTGCGCGAGCATGGTGCGCTCGTGCTCGCCCGCCATCATGCGACCCGCCATGCCCATCAGCCCGCCGCCGCCCATGCCCTGCGCGCCCGGAATCTGGTGCGGCGCAAAGGAAACGTCGCCGCTGTAGTACAGCATCGCGCCGCTGCGCGCGACGACGCCGCCCGCCATGCCGACGTCGACCTTGACGACCTTGCCGTTGACTTTCTCGAACATCCCCGGCCCCTTACCGTTCCGCGGGCTGGATCAACACGACGCCCTGGCCTTCCCAGCGCAGCGAGAACGCCTCGCCCGCATCCTGACCGACCATGGTCCGCCACGAGACATCGGTGACGAAGGACTGGTTCAGATTGCCCTGCGCGGCGACGAACGCGTCCGGATCGACCACCAGCGGATACTGCGGCGACACCTCGAGGTGGATCAGCGGGCCGCCCGCGGAGAGCAGCGCGACCTGTCCCTGGCCGGTGACGGTGGTGGTGAACAGCCCCGCCCCGGTGGACGCGCCGCGCAAGCCCGCGAAACGCACGTCGGTGCGCAGATTCCCGGCGAACGCGAGCAGTTGCTGCGATTCCACCTGCAACGTCTCACCGTTCAGGTTCACCACCGACACGTGCTGGCCGTTCACCGCGAAGAAGACCCTGCCGTTACCGCCGCATTCCATCAGCGACAGCTTCTCGCCGGTGGCGCGCCGCTTGAGTCCGGCGAGCACGCCGTCGCCTCCGCCGAATCCGGCGGCCTTGAACTGCACGTTTCCTTCGTAGGCGATCATCGACCCGGCGATCGCGCGGACACTCGTTCCGGCGAGATGGGCCTCGACCACCTTCTTCGACTGTTCGAAAAGTTGTGCCATCTGGGAGTTTGCCCTGCTGTCTCAGTTCGGGAACGTGGGTCGTCGTCGCGTTCCGCTGCCAGCGGTCACTGTAACGGACACACAGGGTTCGCAACGCCCCGCGCGGCGTTTACTTCGGCGGTGGCCGGGCCGTTTCTCGTAGAGTGGCAAACGTACGCACCGACAAGCGAAGGGTCGACCTTGTCCGCAACACTCGCCAAGGGCCAGAACGGCCCGCTGGCCACCAACGATGTGGTGATCTCCGTCCAGCTGTCGGCACCGGCGGACCTGTCCGCACTGCTGGTGACCGAGCGGGGCAAGGTCCGCTCGGACGCGGACTTCGTCTTCTTCAACCAGCCCAATGGCCCCGGCGTCAACCTGCAGCCCGCGCCCGCGGGACAGCCCGCCTCGCTCGCCGTGTCGCTGAACGCGGTGCCCGCCGAGATCGAGCAGATCCGCGCGGTGATCACCCTCGACGACGCCTCCAGCAATTTCGGCAGGACCGCGCCGCCGATCGCCATCGTCTCCGACGCCGGCGGTAATCCGTTGTACGAGTACCGGATCGACGGGCTCGACACCGAGTCCATCGTGATCGCGCTGGAGCTGTACCGCCGCCAGGGCTCCTGGAAGGTGCGCGCCGTCGGCCAGGGCTACGCGGGTGGTTTCGCGGCGCTGGTCACCGATCACGGCGTGTCCGTCGACGAGTCGCCCGCGGCCCAGCAGGCCCCGCAGCAGGCGCCGCCGACGCACTACCCGCAGCAGACGGCCCCGGCCCAGCAGTCGCCGCAGTACGCCGCCACCGGCGGCTCGTACCCGCCGCCCGGATCCGGGTACGCGCCCCCGACCGGTGGTGGCTACCCGCCGCCGCCCGGACCGGCCACCGCACCGCAGCAGGCCGCGCAGCCGACGGGCGAGGTGAGCCTGAGCAAGGACCGCCCGGTCAGCCTGCAGAAGGGTCAGCGCGTCACGCTGCGCAAGGAGGGCGGCCAGGCGCTGACCTTCGTGAAGATGGGTCTGGGCTGGGATCCGGTGCAAACCCGCGGCATGTTCGGCAACCGGACCGTCGACATCGACCTGGACGCCTCGGTGATCATGTTCGCCGACGGAAACCCGGCCGACTACGCCTACTACGGTCAGCTCTCTTCCAAGGACGGCTCGGTGCGCCACCAGGGCGACAACCTGACCGGCGAGGGCGAGGGCGACGACGAGGTCATCCTGGTCGACCTGACCAGGATCCCGGCGCACATCACCTCGCTGGTGTTCATCGTGACCTCCTACAAGGGCCACACCTTCGAGCAGGTGCGCAACGCGTTCACCCGTCTCGTCGACGGCTCCAACAACGCCGAGCTCGCCAGGTACACCATGGCGGGCGGCATGGCGTTCACCGCGATGGCGATGGCGAAGGTGTTCCGGGTCGGCGGCGACTGGAAGATGCAGGCGCTCGGCGAGGGCTTCCAGGCCAAACATCCCGGCGAGGCGATTCCCCAGCTCGGCCGTTTCCTCTGAGGCAGGCTTGCCGGAGGTACACGCGAAGAGCATGGCGGACAACGTGATTCAACTGAAGGCGGGTCAGAACATCCCGCTGAACGGTCAGGTGCTTCGGTTCAGTGCGAAAGCCGGTGCGGCGCTGGATGTTTCCGCGCTGGTGGTGGCGGAGAACCTGCGCGTGTTCGACGCGTCGGACTTCGTCTTCTACAACCAGCCGAACACCGGCGGCGTCGCGCTGGACGGCGACGAGGTGAGCATCACCCTGGCCGAGGTGCGCGCCGACGCCAAGGCGGTGCTGCTGGTGGTCAGCGCCGACCCCGCGGCGCCTGGCGGCGGCGAACTCGGGCCGGTGACCGCGTCTCTCTCCGAGAACGGCACGGTCACCGCGGAATTCGCGATCGCGCCCGCGGCGGGGGAGGCGGCGTTGATCTGCCTCGAGGTCTACCGGCGCGGGGACGCGTGGAAGGTGCGCGCCGTCGGCCAGGGCTACGCGGGCGGGCTGCCGGTGCTGCTGCCAGCGCACGGCGTCGAGGTGTCCGGTGGACCGGATGCCGCGGCGCACGCCCCGCATCCCGCGAGTGACCGGGACGCCATCGCCGGGCCGCAGCAGGCCCAGCATCCGACCGGTGGTCCCGGGCTGGAGGTGTCGCACGGTCTGGAACGGCTGTGGATGATCTTCGAGGACGCGGCCCGCTCGGCCGCCGCGCTCATCTCGGCACGGGACTACGCGGCGAAACGGCTGGACGAGGAACTCTCGGCCGCGGTCTCCGATCCCGCGACCAGGAACACCCCCGTCGCCGAGGCCAAGCGCCAGGAGGCACAACGCCGCAGCGACGAACTCGTCGCGGTCGCCGAGGGCAATCATCGGCGCGACAGCGAGCATCTGATGCGCGAGCTCGCCGAGGCCGACCGGCTGCTGCCGCCCGCGCTGGCCTCTTGGTCGTCACCGGCCTGGGAGGGCCGCGCGAAGCCGAGCGACGGCATCCGGCTGGGTGAGCTGTACGCGATCGAACGCGGGTCGCTGCGCATCCCGTACTGCGTGCCGGTGCCGCTGACCAGGCCGCTGTGGATCGACACCGAGCATTCGGCGGCGGTCGTTCCGGTGGTCGGCGCACTGCTGGCCCGGCTCCTCGCGTCCGACCCCGGCAGGCGCACCCGCATCGACGCCATCGACCTGACCGGGGCGTTCACCGGACTGCTCGCGCCGCTCGGAGCGGTGCTGAACGGTCCGCCGATCACCGACCACGGCGATATCTCGGCGCGGCTGCAAGCCCTTGTCGACGCCGCCGAGCTGGCCGAAATGGCTTACGACAGCGGCGCTTTCACACCGCCCGCCGAGCATCGGGTGCTGCTCGCGGCCGACTTCCCGCACGGATACCAGGCCTCCGACGCCCAGCGCATCACGGCGCTGACCCTGCGTGGCGATCTGATCGGGCTGTCCATCGTGATCGTCGGCAGCGACGAGTCCGAATCACCGGACGGCACCGTGGCGGCGCTGTCGCAGGCCTGCCGTCACCTGCCGACTGTGGAGGACACCCCGCTGTTCGATCCGTGGACCGGGAGCGCCTGGCAGTTGGAGTTGGATCTGTTGCCAAGCGATCCGCAGCGGGCGGCAAAGCTTTTGCGTTCGGAGTAGCTACCGATCGAGGTGACCGTCAGCCATTACCGGCCGCCTTCGGTCGAATACCGCATGGGCGCAATCCGACTGAAGGTGACCGTGAGCTATTCGGACCGACCATAGGTCACCTTCGGTCGACGATCGCGCGGCTCAGCCGGTGCGGGACGGAGTCGCCTTGGGGCGCAACAATTCCGGCAACCACGGCAGCAGCGGATCGGCGCTGCGGTCGATGACGCCGCCCGCCGGGTCGTCCACGAAATCGCGGCGGACCAGGTCCTCGCCCGGCCGGTAGATCTGCCAGACGATCAGTGCGCAGAGCCCGAGCACCGCGAGGTCGCGCAGGACGACGGTGCCGGTGAACCACTGCTCGGGCAGACCCTTGCGATCGAGTCCGAGGTAGTAGAACATGCGCGGCGCCCAGACGAGCGCGTCGATCGTCATCCAGGCCAACAGGATTCGGCGGTGCGGCAGCGCGAGCACGGCGAGCGGCACCAGCCACAGCGAATACTGCGGGCTCCACACCTTGTTGGTGAGCAGGAACGCCGCGACCACGAGGAAGCAGAGCTGGGCCAGGCGCGGGCGGCGCGGCGCGGTCAGCGCGATATACGCGATCGCGGCGCAGGCGACCACGAAGAGCAGCAGCGAGACCGCGTTCAGCACGGTCGGCGCCTCGCCGTGGTTCAGTTCGCCGTCGAATCCGGTCCAGCCGGTGAACGAGGTGATCACGTTGTAGATGGAGTCGGGGTCGGCGTGTCTGGTGGTGTTGAGCCGGAAGAACTCGCGCCAGCCGTTCGGATACAGCACAGCGATCGGCAGATTCACCGCCAGCCAGGTGCCCGCCGCGGCCACCACCGCGACGATCGCCGCGCCGAGCGGACGGAAGCTGAGGAACTGGATGCGGTACGGGGTTTCGCGCACCCAGGTGAGCGCCGCGCGCCAACCGTCGATATCGCGCATCCGCAGCCCGAGCCGCGTGCTCGGCACCCGGTGCATCGGATCCACCCGCAGGCACAGCACCACGATCGGGCCGAGCAGCAGCAGCGGATAGAGCTTCGCCGCGCCGCCGAGCCCGAGCAGCACACCGGCGAGGACGGGCCTGCGCCGCGCCCAGGCCAGCAGGCCGGTGGCGGCGAACGCGGTCGCGAGGGCGTCGAAGTTGGTGAACGCGTGCACGATCACCAGCGGCGAGCACGCGACGAGCGCCGCGTCCCAGATCCGGCGTCCGGCGAGCAGCGCCGAGGCCCACACGGTGACCAGCCAGCCGAGGGCCAGGCCGAACGCGACGACATTGAAGTAGATGACCACCTGCAGCGCGCGGGGCAGCGGCAGCGCGTCCCAGGTCTTGGCGATCTGCATGGACACGTATTGGTACAGACCCGAAAGCACCGGGTATTCCATGTACCGCGTCTCGCGCCCGCCGTCGGGTGTCTTCTCGACCCAGGCTTTCTTGTACGGGAACGCGCCCTCGTCGAGGCGTTCGGCGCCGTACAGCGGCACCGTGTCCGAGTAGCACATCGCCACGTACTGGCGGCCGTTGTTCCAGTCCAGCGTCAGCGTGCCGTCACCGGCGTCCGTCTGCTGGATGCAGCCCGCCTTGGTGGCCCAGCCGAGCGCCAGGAAGATCACAGTGCAAGCGAAGACGACCCGCATCGGTGTCCAGAAGCGGACCCGGCCGATCAGCGCGTGATCGCCCACCGGCCCGCCGACGACGGTGCTCAGCTGCGCGGCGAGGGAATCGTTGCGGCTCGGGCGATCCCGCGCGTCGGCCGAGCGTAGGTCCGGTGCGAGCGGCGCGGGCGCCACGTAGTGTGTCCCGCCACCAGAGCCCCCGCTGGAGCGCGCGGCCTCTCCCGTCCGCACGTCCACCACTTGCTGATCGGTCACGGAACCCGAGCCTAGTAGGTCCGCCTGAGCCGACGTACGGCCCCGACGTGACAGGAGTGTGGGCGACTGGCAGCACTCGGTCGATGGAACCGGCGCACACGGCTGCCGTTGGGGCTATATGTTCAAGAAATTGCTGACGGTGCTCGCCATAGCGAGCGCTGCGGTCTTCGGACTCGCGGGGAACGCATCAGCCGGGTACGCGTCGTATGCGGAGTGTCTGACATGGGCAGGCGTCCGCGACAGGTGCGTCAAGGTCGGCGAGGGCGACTGGGTCGTCCTCGAGGGCTACCGTTCGTACTCCGAGTGCCTGACCTGGGCCGGCGTGCACGACCGCTGCTATCAGGACCCGAACGGATTCTGGTACATCACCCGCGTCTGATCCCGTCGGGTGCCAGGCCGCTTCAGGCCGACGACGGCGCGGCCAGTCGCGTGCACTGGACAAACAGCGAGGCCGCCCGGGATTCTCCCGGGCGGCCTCGGCTGTTATCGACTGCGCGTCGGCTGCGGGCTGTTCGACCCTTCTTCGTCGCCGCTGTCGCCCGCTCCACCGCCGCCGTTTCCGGTTCCGCCCGGACGCGGCGAGCCGGTCTGCGTCGGTGAGCCACCGCCGGTCGGGGCGACCGGCTGGCCGGGCAGCGGGCCCGGATCCTGCTCACGCTGCTGCGGACGTTGCTGCGTCTGCGGGTTGGGCTGCACGCCGGGGACCGGGATGGTGATGCCCGGCAGGATCTCCACCTGGGTCGGCGCGATCACCACCGGCGGCACCGGCGCGTCGACGGTCGACGGCGGGGTGTACGGCGCGGTCCACTCCGGGACACCCGCCTGGCCCTTGATCGGCGCGGGCTTCGGGAAGGTCTCGACCGGTGTGCCCTGCAGGGCGCCGTCCATGGTCGCCTTCCAGATGTCCGACGGCAGGCTGGAGCCGTAGATCATGGCGCCGGCGTAGTTGCGCAGCGGCGAGTTGTCCACGCTGCCGACCCAGACCGCGGTGGACAGCGACGGTGTGTAGCCGACCATCCAGGTGTCCTTGTTCTCGCCGGTGTCGAGCAGCTGCGCGGTACCGGTCTTGGCCGCCGACTCGCGGCCGCCCGCCAGGTTGTGGTTGCGCGAGTACTGCGCGATCGGCTTCATCGCCGCGGTCACGTTGTCGGCGACGGCGGCCGAGACGCGCTGTTCGCCCGCGACGTCACCGCGATCGAGCAGCACCTGGCCGTCGGCGGTCACCACCCGCTGCACGAAGTGCGGCTGGTGGTACACGCCGGACGCGGCGAGCGTGGCGTAAGCGGAGGCCATGTCGAGCGGCCGGGCCTGGTACTGGCCGAGCACGATGCCGTTGTTCGGGCCGGAACCATCCGGCTCGGACAGGGTCTTGCCGACGCCGGGCAGTTCCTCCGGAATACCGAGCTTGTGACCCATGTCCGCGATCTTCTGCGGACCGTTGCCCATGTCCAGCTGCATCCGATAGAAGCTGGTGTTCAGCGAACGCTTCAGCGACTCGGCGATGGTGCACATGCCGCAGGACTCGCCCTCCACGTTGGTGATCTTGATGCCGTTCACCGTCAGCGGCGAGCTGTCGTACATCTGCGAGAGCGGGATGCCCTGTTCGAGGTTCGCGGCCAAGCCGACCACCTTGAACGAGGAACCGGTCTGCAGCGGCGCGTTGGCGAAGTCGTAGCCCTGGCCGTCGGTGCCGCCGTAGTAAGCGCGCACCGCGCCGGTGCGCGGGTCGATCGACACCACCGCGGTCCGCAGCTGCTCGGGCTCGCCCTGCATCTTGCTCGTCGCGGCGTCGACCGCGGCCTGCTGCGCCTTCGGATCGATGGTCGTGGTGATCTGCAGACCCGCGGTGTTGAGCTGCTGCTCGCTGATGCCCGCCTCCGAGAGCTCCTCGAGCACCCGGGTCTTGATCAGGCCCTCGGGACCGGAATCCAGCGTCTTGTCCTGGGTCTGCGCGACGGGGGTCACCTGCGGGTACTGCATGCCCTGCCGGTCGGCGGGCTTCAGGTTGCCGCCGTCGACCATGCCGTCGAGCACGTAGTTCCAGCGCGTCTTGGCGCCCTCCGGGTTCTTCTCCGGATCGAGCAGCGACGGCAGCTGAATGGTGGCGGCGAGCACCGCGCCCTCGGCGACGGTCAGATCCTGGACCGGCTTGCCGAAGTAGGCCTTGGACGCCGCGTCGATGCCGTACGCGCCGCGACCGAAGTAGATGGTGTTCAGGTAGGCGGCGAGGATCTCGTCCTTGCTCCACTGCCGCGCCATCTTCGCCGAGATGACCAGCTCGTGCATCTTTCGGGTGAGCGAGCGTTCGTCACCGACCAGCGCGTTCTTCACGTACTGCTGGGTGATCGTCGAACCACCGCCCGCGCTCTCCTTGCCCATGACGTTGTCGCGGGCCGCGCGCACGAAGCCGGAGATCGAGAAGCCGGGGTTGGTGTAGAAATCCCGGTCCTCGGCCGCGATGACCGCGTTGCGCACGTGCGGCGGGATCTGCTCGATGGTCACGTCGGTGCGGTTGCCCTGCGGCGGAACCACCTTGCTCAGCACCGTGCTGCCGTCGCTGGCGTAGATCATCGCGACCTGGTTGGTCTTCAGGTCGCCGGGCTGCGGCACCGACACCGTGCTGTAGGCGACGAGGAAGACGGCGCTCGGCACCACGATGGCCAGGGCCATGCACACGTAGAGGGTCCGGCGGATCAGCTTCCATGGAATCCGCTTCGCACCGGGTCGCTTGCCCGCCCCGCCGGAACCACCGTCACCGCCGCCGTTGCGACGCGGCGGCGGGCCCGAGGGCGGCTGACCCGACTGGGCGCGGCGCTCCCCGGTGACGGGACCGTTCGGACGACGATCGCGGTCGATCGCGGGCCGCTGGCCGGTGTTCGGCCGCGCGCCGCCCGCGGGACGGACGGCGGCGCTCGGACCGGACCGCCGGTCGCGCTCGGCGACCGCCTCGCTCAGCGAGCTGGGTCGCGGCGCGCCCTGCGGATTCTGGCCGGGCCGCTGAATGCGCTGGGTCGCGCCCGCGGCGCCGCCGGGCGGCTGCGGACGACCCTCCGGCGGACGACCCTCCGGCGGACGACCCTGCGGGGGACGACCTTGTGGAGGACGGCCCTGGGGCGGCGGGCCGGGACGGTGCGGCGGCTGCGGACCGCGCGCGCCACCGTTGGGTCCACCCTGTGGACCGCCGGGACGCGGGCCGCCCTGCGGGCCACCCGGGCGCGGACCGCCGGGGGGCGGTAGCGGACGGAAACCGGGCGGCGGCGCTTGGCGCTGGCCTGGTGACGGGTTCGGAGCCGGTTGTGAACTTCGCTGAGTACGGCCGCCGTGCGGTTCATCGCCGTAGGGGGAAGTCTCGTAAGGCGAATTCACTGACAAGATCTCCATAACTCGTATCGGTCAGGCTGGCTCGGTGCGGTCACGGGCACCGCAGCGGACACGTGTGGGCTCCGCATGTCACCCAACGGGCAGATGACCAGGCACATCACTCGGCGGCGGTACGTCGGTTCGCTCGGGTACCCGTACGGCGACGCGTAGGCGCCGGGGCGTTGCCGAGCACGTAGGACTGCACCAGATGATTCCAGCTGCAGCTGCGGCATACCTCGACGACATGAACCGAGAACTCCTCGCGAGTCTCGGCGAGGCGCGTGAGCTCCTCGGGTGTGCGAGCCGAACCAGCCACCGGTCCTAGGCCGTCGCCGTAGACCCAGGATACGAGGGTGAGCTGTTCTTTCCGGCAGATAGGGCACGTGACCTCGCTCCCCCGACCGTGGAACTTCGCCGCACGCAGGAGATAGGGATTTGCATCACACACCTCGGCGACATCGACCCGGCCCGCATAGACGTCAGCCAGCAGCGACCGGCGCCGGAGCGCGTAGTCGACCACCTGCCGCTGAATTCGCACGCCAACCAGAGTAGCGGGGCGCGGGCGCGAGCGCCTCGGTCCACCGGGCTTATCTAGGCCGCGCGGGGCATTGGTTCGGGCGGCGCACCGGCCTTCGTCGATAGGGATTTCGCCGGTGGCGAGGGTCGGGGCCGTCTACGATTCGGTGGTGTCCACCGGGAATGACGGGCGCATGCGAGCGCGAGACATCGATCGAGTCCATGCGTGCGGGGTGTTGGACGCGGCCTATGCGGAGGGGCAGCTCGGGGGTGAGGAGTATCGCGAGCGAACGGCCAAGGCATCCGCGGCGAAAACACTCGGTGAGCTGGCGCGTTTGACGTCCGATCTCCAGGTCCCGGCGGCCGCGCGAGATCTGACGCCACGCGGCGTGTCACGGAAACCGTTGCGACGTGGTCGATCCCGTGCGGGTTACGCCGGTCACACCCGGGCGCGAAATGTCGATCGCGCCAACACCGTTCGGGCGCTGGACAGCGCACTCGGCGACGGGCAGCTCAGCGCCGAGGAACACGAGGCGGCGACCGAACTCGCCTCGGAGGCGAAAACGCTCGCTGAGTTGGCGGAATTGGTCGCGGATCTGCAGCGCGCCGCCGCGCCGTCGCCCACCCCACCGCGGTCGCGCCGTCGGCTCTTGTTCCGCGTCGCCGTAGGTGTCACGGCGGTGCTCGGCGTGTGGGCGGGTTACGTCGCCGCGGGACGCGACGATGCCGGGGTGACGGCAACGTCTCGCCAGACGCTCGATCCGAATCCGGTGCAGCCCTTGGTGCTGCCGACGCCCGAACTCGACACGGTCGCGGGCATGACGCTGTTCCGCGACCGGTATCGCGAGAAGTTCGGCGACACCATCGTCGACGAACTCGCGCTGCACCAGAATTTCGCCTCGGTGCAGCGGGTCGCGCCGGAGGGCCCGCGGTGGTCCGTCGACTGGGACTACTGGGGCGGATTCGAGCGGCGGCACGACACCGTCACGACGCGCGATCCCGACACCCGGACGGTGGACCTGGCCGTTCTCGATGTCGCGGCGATCGGCAAGGTGCTCGCCGACGCGCCCAGGTTGACCAAGGTGCCCGACGGCGTCGTCGACTCGATCGACGTCTCCGCCGACGATTCCGGCACGGCGCCGGGTCGGCCGCTGGTCGAGATTCGAGTGAAGAACGAGCGCGGCCAGTACGGTCGCGTCGTGCTCACGCCCGCGGGCGAAGTGCTGAAGGTCTGGGAGGTCCGATGAACCGGGGCGGGATGGCGTCGAACACCGCTCGGCTGCGGGCCCGCGACACCGATCGCGCCGATGTGTGCGGTCTGCTCGACGCGGCACTCGCCGACGGCCAGCTCACCGAGCAGGAGCACACCGCCCGCACCAAGGCGGCGATGAAGGCGCAGTCGTTCGGCGAGCTGGACAAGCTGATCGCCGACCTGCAGATCCCCGGCGACCTGGTCGACGCGCCGGTCGTGCGTGGCGGACGCCGCCGCGGGTGGTGGTTGCCCGCGGCGATCTTGCTCGCGGCCGCGCTGTTCGGCGCGCTCGTCGGCTGCGTCGGCCGCGGCGGGGCCGATCGCGTCGCCGCCGATCCGCTGCCGGACCTGACCACCGGCCCCGGCCTGGCCTACTTCATCGATCGGTACCGCGCCGAGTTCGGCGACACGGTCGTCGACGATCTCACCGTGTATCCGCGGTACGCGATCTTCTATCGCAACGTGAACAACAGGTCCCAGTACTTCCACTTCGACGGCGATTTCGACGCGTCGAGCAGTTCGCAGGCGCGCAAGCTCGACACTCCGACCGTCGACCTCGCCACCATCGACCTGCCGGTCGTCTCCCGGCTGCTCGCGGGGGCCCCGCAGTCGTTGCTGCTGCCTGGCAGTCCCATCTCGCACGTGAGCATCGAGCGCGAAGCCGAGAAGAACGCCCAGCCGCGCTTGCAGATCTTCGTCCGCAACGAGGTCGACGAGAGCGGCTTCATGACCGTGCTGTTCGACGGCGAACCGTTGGAAGTCCGCCCGCCCGGTCGCTGACCTGCGCACACACCGCATGTATCGCCCATCGCTGTGCCCAGTTATATCGGCGCGATATACTCGGAAGTCGCATCCATTGGTTAGGTCTGCACAACAGTCAGGGGGTGACGCCCGATGCTCGAGCTGGCAATTCTCGGGCTGCTCCTCGAAGCGCCCATGCACGGTTACGAGCTGCGCAAGCGGCTGACGGGTCTGCTCGGGCCGTTTCGTGCCTTCTCCTACGGGTCGCTCTATCCGACGCTGCGGCGCATGCAGGCGGACGGGCTGATCGCGGAGGAGAACGTCGCGGGCGTCACCATGCGCCGCGCGCGACGGGTCTATCAGCTGACCCCGGCGGGGCGGGAGCGTTTCACCGAGCTCCTCGCCGACACCGGACCGCAGAACTACACCGACGACGGCTTCGGCGTCCACCTGGCGTTCTTCAGTCGCACTCCCGCGGAAGCGCGGATGCGAATCCTGGAGGGCAGGCGCCGGCAGGTCGAGGAGCGCCGAGAGGGATTGCGGGAAGCGATCAAACGGGCCAGCGGGTCGCTGGATCGCTACACCCGCCAGCTCCACCAACTCGGTCTGGAATCAAGCGAGCGCGAAGTGCGCTGGCTCAACGAGTTGATTGCGGCGGAGCAATCAACGAAGGCGGCACCACAGAAAGAGGGAACCATCGGCCATGAGTGACATCAATACGGCTGAGAACGCCACCGAAGTTCGCGTGGCCATCGTGGGCGTGGGCAACTGCGCCTCCTCCTTGGTCCAGGGCGTGCAGTACTACAAGGACGCGGACGAGACCTCGACCGTGCCCGGTCTGATGCACGTCAAGTTCGGCCGGTACCACGTCCGCGACGTCAAGTTCGTCGCCGCGTTCGACGTGGACGCCAAGAAGGTCGGCTTCGACCTTGCCGAGGCGATCTTCGCCAGCGAGAACAACACCATCAAGATCTCCGACGTGCCCCCGACCGACGTGGTCGTGCAGCGCGGCCCGACGCTCGACGGCATCGGCAAGTACTACGCGCAGACCATCGAGCTCTCCGAGGCCGAGCCGGTCGACGTGGTGCAGGCCCTGAAGGACGCGAAGGTCGACGTCCTGGTGTCCTACCTGCCGGTGGGCTCGGAAGAAGCGGACAAGTTCTACGCCCAGTGCGCCATCGACGCGGGCGTCGCCTTCGTCAACGCGCTCCCGGTGTTCATCGCCTCCGACCCCGTGTGGGCGCAGAAGTTCGTGGACGCGGGCGTCCCGATCGTCGGCGACGACATCAAGAGCCAGGTCGGCGCGACCATCACCCACCGCGTGATGGCCAAGCTGTTCGAGGACCGCGGCGTGCAGCTCGACCGCACCATGCAGCTCAACGTCGGCGGCAACATGGACTTCAAGAACATGCTCGAGCGCGAGCGCCTGGAGTCCAAGAAGATCTCCAAGACGCAGGCCGTCACCAGCAACCTGAAGAAGGAACTGGGCGCCAACGACGTGCACATCGGCCCGTCCGACCACGTCGGCTGGCTCGACGACCGCAAGTGGGCCTACGTGCGCCTCGAGGGTCGCGCCTTCGGCGACGTGCCGCTGAACCTGGAGTACAAGCTCGAGGTGTGGGACTCGCCCAACTCCGCGGGCATCATCATCGACGCGGTGCGCGCGGCCAAGATCGCCAAGGACCGCGGCATCGGCGGACCTGTCATCCCGGCCTCGGCCTACCTGATGAAGTCCCCGCCGAAGCAGCTCGCGGACGACGTCGCCCGCGCCCAGCTGGAAGCGTTCATCATCGACGCGGAGTAAGCCCTCTCGTCGACGCGGGAAGCCGGTCGGAGAACCACTCTCCGACCGGCTTCGCCGTTTCCGGGATCCGTTGTGTCGCAGTCGAACTCCGCAGGGAGGTCGCATAGTTCGTGCCCGGATTCGAAGGTCCGGCCGGGCGCGGGTGGACGTGCCCGGTACGCATGGCCGACGATGGCGGCATGTTGCTCACGCGCGAGGCCGATCTGTTCGAAGGCTCCAGGGCCCGCCTGGAAGCGATTGCCTATCGCCTGCTCGGCTCGGCCAGTGATGCCGAGGACGCGGTGCAGGAGACGTACCTGCGCTGGCAGGCCGCCGACCGCGAGTACGTGGAGACGCCCGAGGCGTGGCTGACCAAGGTGCTCACCAATCTCTGCCTCAACCAGCTCAGCTCGGCCCGCGCCCGCCGGGAAACCTATGTGGGGCAATGGCTTCCGGAGCCGGTGCTGGCGGGCGGCTCGATGCTTGGTCCGGCCGACACCGTGGAGCAGCGGGAATCGGTATCGATCGCCATGCTCACGCTCATGGAGCGGCTCACCGCCAAGGAGCGCGTGGTGTACGTGCTGCGCGAGGCCTTCGGCTACCCGCACCAAGAGATCGCCGATTTGCTCGACATCACCGAAGCCAACTGCCAGCAGGTCTACCGCCGCGCCAAACAGCACCTTTCGATGGAGCGGTCGCGCATCGAGGTCGACGAGGCCGCCGCTCGACGGATCGTCGAGGAATTCCTGGCCGCAGCGGTCAGTGGACAGACCGAGACGCTGGTGGCACTGCTCACCGACGATGCCTCCATCCTCGGCGACGGCGGCGGATTCATCGCGACGCTGAGCCGGCCGCTTCTCGGCGCGGAGCGCATCGCGCGGTTCGTGCGTCTCGCGATCAAGCCCTCGAACGGTACGTGGGACAAGCTCGGCGGCAAGCCCGAGATGTTCGCGGCCATCGCCAATGGGATGCCCGCGCTGGTGCTGGTGTCGGAGGATCGGGTCGTCGGCATCGTGGTCCTGCACGTCACCGTCGACGGCATCGCCGCCGTGCACGCCCACGTCAACCCCGACAAGCTGGCACATGCCAACCGCCAGTGGGCCGCCTACGCGCCGGGAGCGCCCCTGCCCGAATTGTGGTGACCTACATCACAGTCGGTAGTTGTCAGCATTCGTAGCCCTGTCCGGTTCAGGTATCGAACCCACCGAGACAGGAGCAAAACCATGAAGCACCGCATCGTCGTCCTCGGAGCCGGGTACGCCGGAGCCATCACCGCCGGCCGCCTGGCCAAGCGACTACACCGCGACGACATCGAGATCACCCTGGTCAATGCCGATCCCGATTTCGTCGAACGGATCCGCCTGCACCAGCTCGCCGCCGGTCAGGACCTGCCGGTCCGCCCGCTGCGGAAGGTGTTCGCGGGCACCGGTGTTCAGGTGCGAATCGCGTGGGTCGATTCGGTCGACGCGGATCGCAAGACCGTCGGGCTGATCGGCGAGAACGGCGCCGAGACGCTGCCCTACGACACCCTGGTCTACGCCCTGGGCAGCACCATCGCCGATTTCGGCGTGCCCGGCGTCGCCGAGCACGCTCACAATGTGGCGAGCAAGCCGGCCGCACTGCGGTTGCGGGAGCGCCTGAACGAGTTGGTGGCGGGCGAGACCGTGCTGATCGTGGGCGGCGGCCTGACCAGCATCGAGGCCGCGACCGAGATCGCCGAAGCGCGCCCGGATCTGAAGGTCGCCGTGGCGGCGCGCGGCGGCGTCGGTGACTGGCTCGACGAGAAGGCGCAGACCCACCTGCGCGCCTCTTTCGAGCGTTTCGGCATCACCGTGCACGAACACGCCGACGTCACCCGCGTCACCGGGGACGGCGTGGTCACCAGATCGGGTGCGGAGATTCCGGCCCGGATGACCGTCTGGACAGCGGGTTTCGCCGCGCACCCGATCGCGGCCGCCAGCACGCTCACCGTCTCCGAGGCCGGGCGCATCGTCGTCGACGCCACCCTGCGCTCGGTCTCGCACCCGGACGTCTACGCCGTCGGCGATGCCGCGCACGCCGCCGGAGTGGGCGGCAAGACGCTGCGCATGGGCTGCGCCACCGCCTCCCCGATGGCCTGGCTGGGCGCCGATGCCATTGCCGCCCGGCTGACCGGACGTGCGGTCCCGGACGCCCCGATCGGTTACAACAGCCAGTGCATCAGCCTCGGCCGCCACGATGCCATCGTGCAGAAGGTGACCAAGGAGGATCAGCCGACCTCGAAGGTCGACGTCGGCCGCAAGGGCGCGCGCGTGAAGGAGCTGATCTGCAAGGGCGCCGCGTGGAGCGTCAACCACCCGACCCTGATGGTGCCGAGCCGGCGTCGCCGCCTGGTCGTGACCGCCACGGCTCAGGACGCGACGGTCTGAGCACGCGGGTGCGGACTGCACAGGTCCGCTTCGGCCTCAGGGAAGCCGGTCGGAGACCAACTCTGCGACCGGCTTCGCCGTTTCCGGGAGCCATTGTGCCGCAGTCGAATTCCGTGATATTCAGCGTGGGGGCGCGAGGAATCCTTCGACTACCCGGCGCACCTTGTGCGCGGCGTCCGCGTCGCCGAGGCGCATCGCCGTGTTCGCGGCGCACAGCACCGCGTCGATCTGGAAGGCGGCGAAATCGGCGTCGAGCTCGGCGATCTCGCCCGCGTCCGCTGCGATGCGCAACTCGCTCGCGAGTAGATCGACCCACGCCGTCTGATCGCGCACGAGCGCGTCCCGGACCGGGCCCGGCCTGCTGTCGAAATCGGCGATGTTGGCCGCTCGGAAACAGCCACCGGGGAAGAGCGGTGCCGTGGCGTAATCGATCCAGTGTTCGATCAGCGCGCGCAGTCGCGCCGTACCGTGCGCCGCGCCGCGGGCCGGTCGCACGACCGCGTCGACGAATTGCTCTCGCGCGCTGTCGATCGCGGCGAGTTGCAGGTTCTCCTTGGTGCCGAACAGCGTCTGGACACCGCTTTTACTGAGCCCTAGATCGGTGGCGAGCCTGCCGAGGCTGAGTCCGTTGAGCCCTTCGAGGGAGGCGACGTCGACGGCATGGCGCGCGATCGTGCGTCTGGTCTGCGCGCCGCGCAGAAGGCGTTGATCGGTGATCACCGGCTCCGGTCGTTCCGGCGAACGGAAGTCGCCGCGTGCGCTGTGCTGCTGCTCGAGTTCGCTCATCGTCTTCATCATGCCATGTCTTGTTTAAACATACGATAGGTCGTACGTTTAAATTCATGACTACTCGCACAGGTGATGACATGAGGTCGGACGCGCGCTTGAAGGCCGTCGACGAGATCTCGACAACGCACCTCTTCGACATGGCGGTCGATTTGGCCCCACGGCTGACCATCGGTGACGGCCCGTTCGGCAAGCGCGTCTATTTCGGCGCGGCGGGCGGGTCGTTCTCGGGCCCCGAGCTACGCGGGGAGGTGCTGCCCGGCGGCGGTGACTGGGCGTTGTTCCGTTCCGACGGAGGGATGTCGCTGGATGTCCGGCTGACACTCCGCACGGATGACGGCGCTCTGGTGCACATGACCTACGGAGGTCGCTGGATCGTCCCGGCCGAACTGCGCGCGGACATCGCCGACCCGGTCAAGAGTCGTCAGGTCGACCCTGCCGAGTACTACTGGCGCACGGCCCCCATGTTCGAGACCGGCGCGAAGGAGTACGCCTGGTTGAACGACATAGTCTGCGTCGGCTCGGGATACCTGATCGAGGGTGGGGTCGCGTACCAGGTCTCGCGGGTGCTGTGAGGTGCGGCCGACACGGTGAGAGGTGTCGGCTGGACTACGCGAGCGGCGTGCCCCGACCCGATCGAGACGGGCCGCGGACACGCCGCGTCGAAGCCGGACTCAGTCCAGCGATACGTAGACCTCGACCGAGGTCGGGCCGGTGTAGCGCTCGATCTCGGCGGTGTGGGAGCGGGTGATGATGCCCGCGCTCTCGGCCTTGGCGACCTGCGCCCACGCGGTGCGCAGCAGGTCGTAGGGCTTGTCGGAGACGACGAACTTCGCGTAGCGGCCGTGCGGGATGCGGGTCACGACGTCGCCTTGGTCCAAATCGTCCAGCGAGGCGACCTCGTAGCCGAGGACGGCGACGGCGTGGTCGTTCTGGCCGATGTAGGCCGCGACGCGCGGTACGTTCTTCTCCCTGGCGAGGTAGCGGTCCCAGGTGAAATTCACCAGGTCCAGGTCGCGGGCGGCCACCTCACGGCCGGCCAGCGGGATGGTCAGTCCGGCGACCAAGCCTTCATCCAAGGTGACGATCTCGAAATCCACTGCTTTGTCCTACCCGTCGCTCGGTTCGTCGGCCAGCGCCACGAAGACTTCGGCGGTGCGGTCGTCGGGATAGTGCTCCCAATCGCCGGAATAGGAGCGCACGAGTCGGCCCGCCGCCTCGGCATCCCATACCGCCCGCCAAATGCTGACGATCGTATCGCCGAGATCGTCGCCGCTCGCGATGAAACGGGCGAAGCGACCGGCGGGCACCCTGGCCAGCACATCGCCGGGCAGCAGGTCGTCGAGGCTGCGGCAGCGGTAGCCCACGATGTGGGTCAGATACGAATTGATCTCCGGCGCGTGGTCGACATAGGCGGTGGTCGGGGGCCCGGGTAGGCGGCGCGAGAGGATGCGTTTCCACGCTTCCTCCACCTTCGCGCGGCGTGGCCCCTCGACCGCGAGCGCCGGGCTGCGAAGTACTGTGCCCGCCACCAGCGTCTCGGGACGGTCAACGACATTGAAATCCACCGGCGTAGCCCCTATGTCTAGTCTGTTTTCAATTGGCGGCGCTTCCGGGCCCCTGTAGTTGGTCCGCAGGCTACCGCCTTTCGGCCGGTCGCTCGCGCCGCTGCCGTCGTCGCTCGAGCGCATATCCTTCCGCATCGTCGCCGTGGGACGGGCGTCGCCCCATGTTCACCTCGGCGCCGCTCGGTCGCGCTCTCACTCTGGCAAAACGATGCTGCCATGTCATGCGTTCCCCGGAGGCACGCTAGGTCACAAGATCGACTCGAGATGGGTTCGGTCACAGTTATTTGGCCGGAGGCGGGTCAGCCGGGCACCGGAACGCTCAGTCCGGGGAAGATCTCGACCTGCCGCGGCTCCGGTGGCGCGGGCGGGATGACGATCGACGGCTCCTGCGGTTGTTGTTGCGGCTGAGCGGGATTCGGGTTCAGGATGTCGTAGGGATTGCCCGAGGGCTGCTGCTGGTTCCCACCCGCCGGACCGCCCGCGGGTGCGATCGGGAACTGCTCGATCGGCGTGCCCGCGAGCGCCTCGTCCATCATCTGCTTCCAGATGTCGGCGGGCAGACCCGAACCGTAGATGTCGGCGCCGCGCGCGGTGTGAATCGGCTGCGACTGCTCGCTGCCGATCCACACCGCGGTGGACAGCGAGGGCGTGAATCCGATCATCCAGGCGTCTTTGTTCTGGTCGGACTGGCCCAACTGGGTCGTGCCGGTCTTCGCGGCCGACGGTCGATTGCCCGCCAGCGCGTGCCCGTTGGAATAGGCGGCGATCGGCATCATCGCGGCGATGGTGTTCTCCGCGATGGTCGGCTTTATCCGCTGCTCCCCAGCTGGCAGCTGCTCGCCGACCTGCTGCTCGGGCGCGCCGCGATCGAGCAGCACCCGCCCGTCACCGGTCTCCACCCGCTGCACGAAGTAGGGCTGGTGGTACATGCCCGAGGCCGCGATGGTCGCGTAGGCCGAGGCCATGTCGATCGGGCGCACCAGATATTGCCCGAGCACGATGCCGTTGAGCGGAGGGCCGCCGTCCTCGGTGAGGGTCTTGCCCGCCACGCCGGGGATCTCCTCCGGGATGCCCGCCTGGTGCGCGGCGTCGGCGATCGACTGCGGCCCGCCGAGCATCGACATGGTCAGCCGGTAGAAGCTGGTGTTCAGCGAACGCTTCAGCGATTCGGCCATGCTGCACTTGCCGCAGGATTCGCCGTCGACGTTGGTGATCCTGGTGCCGCGATCGGTCACCGGCGAGCTGTCCAGCACGCGGGTGAGCGGGATGCTCTGCTGCTGCGCGGCGATGACGGCGAAGACCTTGAACGCCGACCCCGTCTGCAGCGGCGCCTGCGCGAAGTCGTAGCCGATGCCATCCTCGCCGCCGTAGTAGGCGCGCACCGCGCCGGACCGCGGATCGATCGAGACCACCGCGGCGCGCAAGTGCGGCGGCTGCGGGCCGAGCCGGTCGTGCACGGCGGTGAGCGCGGCCTGCTGGGCCTTGGCGTCGATGGTGGTGGTGATCCGCAGTGCGCCGGTGTTGAGCTCGCGCTCGCTGATGCCGGACGCGCGCAGTTCGCGAAGCACCTGGGTGCGGATCAAGCCCTCGGGGCCGCGGGCGGCGTTGGCGTCGGGGATATCGGTGATCGGCAGGATCGTCGGGAAGACGGTGGCGTCCCGGTGGCCCGGCGCGAGCACGCCCATCTCGACCATGCCGTCGACCACGTACTGCCAGCGCGCCTTCAATTCCGGCAGGTGCGTCTCCGGATCCAGGATCGACGGCGTGCGGATGAGGGCGGCCAGCACCGCGCCCTCGGCGAGCGTCAGCTGCGCGGGCTGCTTGCCGAAATACGCCCTCGACGCCGCGGCGATGCCGTAGGAGCCGCGCCCGTAGTAGATGGTGTTGAGGTAGGCGGCGAGGATGTCGTCCTTGCTCCACTGCCGCGCCATCTTGGCCGCGATGATCAGCTCGCGCATCTTGCGGGTGAGGGTGCGTTCCGAGCCGAGGAAGGCGTTCTTCACGTACTGCTGGGTGATGGTCGAGCCGCCGCCCGCGTCCTCCTTGCCCAACAGGTTGTCCCGGCCCGCGCGCAGGAAGCCCGACGTCGAATAGCCGGGGTTGGTGTAGAAATCGCGATCCTCCGCGGAGAGCACCGCGTCGCGCACCGGTTCGGGCACCTCGGAGAGCGGCACCGGACTCCGATTGCCGTCCGGCGGAACCACTTTGGCGATCACCGTGCTGCCGTCCGAGGCCAGGATGGTGGCGATCTGGTTGGTCTGCACCGCGGCCGGATCGGGGATCTCGGCGCTCCAGTACACCAGCACGAACAGCAGCGAGGGTACCGCGACGAACAGGACGAACAGGGCGAGCGCGAGCCGACGGAGACGTTCGGCGCGGCTGCGCGGCGGCCGGTCGGGATCCGTCGCCGGCGTCGGTTTGGCGGTGGGCCGGGATGGTTTGGGCGCCAGCGCTTTCCGCTCGCGGGGCGGCGGTGTTCTACGCCGTTCCCGGAAGCCCGCGATGGAGGCGTGTGCCGCCTGCGATGGTTTGCCCCCGGCACCGCGCTTGCCGCGTCGCTTGCCGAACGAGCTCACGATCATCTCCTCCCGGAGCGTCGGTCGAACCCACCTGCACTGACAACGATCGCCGAACCGAACTATGACCGGACTTTACCCCGCCCACGCGGTTCGATGCCGCACACAGTCCACAGCATTCCGCTTCTTAGACAAAGTAACCCGAATTCCACAGGCCATCCCGCGGCCCGCGAACCCCCGCGCCAAAGACTCAGCTCTCGACGCCGCCCCATTTTCAAGCGGCTGAACCTGCCAACCCAACGAAACAATCCAGCCCCACCAGCCCCGTCGGGAGCGAGCCTGACGAGCGACCGTTCGAGACATGAAGGCCGCGAACACGCGCGCGCCAGCGCGCCAACAACTCAGCTCTTGACGCCGCCCGCGGTCAGACCCGAGATGATGCGGCGCTGGAACAGCAGCACCATGATCACCAGCGGAATCGTGACGATCGTGCCCGCCGCCATGATCGCGGCGTAGGGCTGCACGAGCGGGTTGTTGCCGGAGAAGCGGGCGATCGCGACGGTCACCGGCTCGGTCTGGTCGCTGGAGAGCAGCCGGGCGAGCAGGTACTCGTTCACCGCGGCGATGAAAGCCAGGATGGCGGTGGTGAACACGGCGGGCGCGGCCAGCGGCAGCATGACGAGGCGGAACGCCTGCATCTTGCTCGCGCCGTCGATGCGGGCCGCCTCTTCCAATTCCCACGGCAGTTCGGTGAAGAACGAGGCGAGGATGTAGACGGTCATCGGCAGCACGAACGAGATGTTCGGGATGATCATCGCCTGGTATTCGCCGATCCAGCCCAGGTTGGTGAACAGCTGGAACAGCGGCGTCACCAGCACGACCACCGGGAACATCGAGGCGCTGAGGATCAGCCCGGCCACCACGTACTTGCCGCGGAAGGTCAGCCTGGCCAACGCGTACGCGGCGAAGATGCCGATCACCAGCGCGATCGCCGTGGTGCACGCGCCGATGATCACGCTGTTGATCAGCGCCTTGCCGAAGTCGTTGCCGCGGCTGGTGTCGAACGCGTTGCGGAAGTTCTCCAGCGTGACGTGCGTCGGCCACGGCGTGTTGTCGAACTGGTAGACCGGATCGCGGAATGCGGTGACGGCCATCCAGTAGAACGGACCGAGCCCCCACACCAGCACGACGAGCACGCCGAGGTAGATGCGCGCCGATCCGAGCCGCTTGGTCCACGGTGCGCGCCGGACGGTGGTCGGTTCGGTCGCCATCGGCGCGCCTCCTGTCTCGCGGGTGCGCACCTGATCACTCGTCGTCATGCGCGCACCTTCCCCTCGCGCTGGGCCTCCTGAGTGCGAACGGCGTTGGCGCCGAGGATCTTCACCAGCACGAAGGCCACCGCGAAGATCAGCAGGAAGGTGATGGTGGACAGGGCGGCCGCGCTGTTCGGACCCTGGCGCACCTGGTCGACGACCAGGATCGAGACCGTGCGGGTCGACGGGTTGCCCAGCGTCATGATGGCGGGCAGGTCGAACATGCGCAGCGCGTCCATGGTGCGGAACAGGATCGCCACCAGCAGTGCGGGTTTGAGCAGCGGCAGGGTGATCTGGGTGAACCGCTGCCAGGCCGAGGCGCCGTCGACCTTGGCCGCCTCGTACAGGTCGTTCGGGATCACCTGCAGACCGGCGAGCAGCAGCAGCGCCATGAACGGCGTCGTCTTCCACACGTCGGCGGCGATCACCGCGAACCGCGCGGCCCACGGATCCGAGGTCCACAGGATGTGCGTGCCGAGCACCCGGTTCACCACGCCGTCGTACTGGAACATGAACTCCCACAACCGCGCAGTGACCGCGGTCGGGATCGCCCAGGGGATCAGCACCGCCGCGCGCAGCAGCGCCCGGCCCTTGAAGCTCTTGCCCATGACGATCGCCATGGCGAGACCGATCGCGGCCTCCAGCGCCACCGTGATCACGGTGAAGAACAGCGTGACGCCGATGGCCATCCAGAACTGCGAACCCAGATTGCCGGTGGGGCAGGCGATGGTCTCGCCGGTCGGCAGGCTGCACTGCTGCAGCAGCCAGTGCGTGTAGTTCGAGAATCCGGCGTTGCCGCCTTCCACGAACATGCCCGTGCTCGGGTCGAGCCCGGAGTCCTTCTGGAAGGACATGTACAGCGCGCGGAACACCGGATAGCCGATGACCACCGCCAGCGCGACCAGCACCGGCGCGACGAACACCCAGGCTTTGCCGGAACGGCGCAGCTCCCAGGCCAGGCTCGCACCGAAACCGCGTTTGCGCGGAAGGAATTCGTCGCTCGGCACGCGTGTGGCCGCTCCCGAAGGATCCGACACCGTTATCTCTCTCCTACGGGTAGGTCGGGTCCGTTGCGCAATCGATTACGATCCCGCGGTCTCGATGCCCTTTTGCATCCCCACGATCGCGTCGTCGACGGACTTGTTTCCGGTCAGGGCAGCATAGGCGTTGTCCTGGATGGCCTTGGACACCGCCGGGTAGAACGGGGTTACCGGGCGCGGCACCGCGCTGGCGATCGATTCCTTGAGCGCGGGCAGGTACGGCATCTTGGCGATCAGCGCCGGGTCGTCGTACATCGAGGCGCGCACCGAGGGCAGAGCGCCCGAGGCGATGATGTGCTGAGCGTCCTCGCTGATCAGGAAGCGCAGGAAGTCGAGCGCGGTGGCCTTGTTCTTGGAGAAGGCGCTGATGGCCGCGTTGTAGCCGCCGAGCGTCGAGGCGCCGACCCCGTTCTCGCCGGGCAGCGGCGCGACCGCGAACTTGTCCTTGACCAGCGAGGATTCGGCGCCCGCGTCACCGAAGGTGGACGGCCACGCGCGCAGGAACATCAGCTTGCCCTGAGTGAAGGCGTTGGCCGATTCCGGCTCCTTGAAGGTGATGGCCTCTTTCGGGATGTCGCCGTTGTTGTAGGCGGTGACCAGGGTGTTCAGACCGGCGCGCGCCTGCGGGCTGTCCACCGTCGGCGTCTTGCCGTCCGCGCCGACGAAGGTGCCGCCGAAACCGTTGATCACCTCGGAGGTGTTCACCGTCAGGCCCTCGTAGGGCGCGAACTGTCCGGCGTAGCAGCCGATGTTGTTGTCGCGGGCGATCTGGCACTGGCCGAGCATCTCGCCCCAGGTCTTCGGCGGGTTCGGGACCAGGTCCTTGCGGTAGAACAGCAGACCGCCGTTGGTGTTGCGCGGCGCGGCGTACAGCGTGTTGTTGTAGGTGGCGCTGGCGACCGGCGGGGAGAGCAGCGTCGAGGTGTCGATGGCGAAGGAGTCCTTCAGCGGCTGGATCCAGCCCTTGGCGGCGAACTCCGCGGTCCACGGCACGTCGAGGGCGACCACGTCGTAGTTGGACTGCTTGGAGCGCATGTGCTCGACCAGGTCGTCGTACTGCTGCGAGGCGTCGTTCGACTGCTCCTTGAACGTCACCTGCTCGTCGGGATGCGAGGCGTTCCAGCGCTCGATGAGCTGCTTGACCACACCGGTCTCGGTGGTGTCCTTGCCCTCGACGTAGGTGATCGGGCCGCGGCCGGTGAGGTTCTGGCTCGTCGGGTTGCCGCCACTGTCGCTGGAGCACGCGCTGGTGAAGGTCGCCGTCAGCAGCGCCACCGAGGCGGCCGCCAGCGCAGCCCTCGATACGAGCGACGAACGTAGGGACGACACCTTCTTCAAAGCCATCGCGAACACTCCATGGGTACGACGTGAGCAGCAGCACACCCTGCCGGTTGCACAACGGAAGATACATGGTGTTCACCCGCCACGCCCGAAGAGCGGTCCAGATGCGCAGGTCTTGGAGGATGTCGGGGCGGTGCTGTGCGGCTGTGCGTGGCCGCCGTGTCCGGCTGCGCGGTTCGGAAGATGCCGAGCTCACGTTCGCGTTGCGGAGACAGCCCGCGGGCGAGCGTGGCTGGTCCGCCGGGCGGCCGAACGGTGCGGGGCGGGCGGCGGGCGCCGGCGAGGCGGGGAGCGGCTGGCCCGTGTGCAGGGGTGGGCGGCGGGCGGACGGTGTCGGCGTTCGCGGTTACTCTGGCTGCCGATGACTTCGCCGAATGCGGTTCCCGATCGGATGCTCACACGCATCGGCGGTCTGCTGCGCAAGGCCGAGGCCACCGACAACGAGCACGAGGCGGAGGCGTTCCTCGCCGCGGCGCAGCGGCTGGCCACCCGTTCCTCGATCGATCTCGCGGTGGCGCGGGCGCACATAGCCGGGCGCGAGCGCAGGCCGACGCCGGTGCAGCGGGTCATCCCGATCGGCGAGCCGGGTAAGAAAGGGCTGCGCACCTACGTGCAGCTGTTCGTCGCGATCGCGCACGCCAATGACGTGCGCTGCGATGTTGCCCGCACCTCCACCCAGGTCTACGCCTACGGCTTCGACACCGACATCGACACCTGCGAGGCGCTCTACGCCAGCCTGCTCGTCCAGATGGTGCGCGCGTCCGACTACTACATAAAAACGGGGCAGTACCGTTCGGCGACCGTCGAGAAGGTCGTCAGCGAAAAGCGCTGGGGCCGCACGGTACAGCGCCGCGTCCAAGCCCCGGCGGCGCCGGTGACCGCCCGGCTGAACTTCCAGATGGCCTTCGCCGCGCGCATCGGCCGCCGGCTCGCCGAGGTGAAATCGGAAGTGGAAGCCGAAGCGGTGGCGCCGGAAACCGCAGCCGCCGGAACCGCGCTCGCCCTGCGCGACAAAGAACTCGAACTCGCCGACTTCTACACCAGCACCTCGGAGGCTCGCGGAACGTGGCGCGGTCCGCAGGCGTCGGCCGGGCACTCGGCAGCCGCCCGGCGCGCTGGTGATCGCGCTGGCCAGGCGGCGCGGTTGGGGACGTCGACGGAATTGGGTGGGGTGCGTGGGCAGTTGTCCTCGGGCGCGGGAGGGTGATTCGTCCGGTGGCATCGGGCAAGCGCTGGAACGTACGAAGTAGGGGAGGTTTCGGCTCGACCCAGGACTGGCGTAGCGGAGGCGTGGACCGTCGGGTGGGGTGTAGGCGGCGACCGGTTCCGCGGCGATGAGTGTGCGAGATGTGCAGCGCGCCAAGGTTTACGACGCCGAGCAGCTGGTTCGCGGGATGTTCGATCTGGCCGACGAGCACGGCAACCGAACGGTCGAGCTCTACGGCTCGCACATCACGCTGCCCATCGAACGCCGTTTCGCCTCGGTCGCGTCGGTCCAGACCTATGCTGAGAAAGTGCTCGCCCTCAATTGGGTTCGGGCCCAATGGGATAGAGCCGAGGTGCCGGTTCGGGTGCGGTCGCGTGCCGGAGCGACCGCCGCTCACTACGAAGCGGCCGACGCGGTCCTCGCGGTGCCGCTGCACACCGGCGGCACCGCGTGGGCTCTGCGCGAACTGGTCGTGCTGCACGAACTCGCCCACCATCTGGAACCCGCCGCCGACAAAGTCGCCCCCCACGGCCCCGAATTCTGCACCCGCTACCTCGAACTGGTGGACGGCGTCATCGGCCCCGAAGCGGCCCTAGTGCTGCGAACCGCAATGCTCAGCTGCGGCGTCCGATTCGGCTGAGCGGGCGGCGTCCGCAATCGACGGTAGTGAAATGGTTGCTTTCGGGGCCGCCGAAACCGCCTTTTCTCGCGCGTCAGATCCGTTCGACTACGGTCGATAGAGAAATGGTGGTCTTGATGGCCAGGGTCGTCGAAGGGCCGAGCAGGGTTCGTCAGGGGAGCAAAGCGCGGACGCGCTCGTAACGGGCGTGCCACCAAGCGACTCGCTCGGGGTCGGGGTGGCGGTAGCGGTCTATAAGGTCGGGGTCCGGTGTAAAGGGGGTGCGCGGGACGGGGAGGAAACCGGCTACCGGACGCAGGGATTCGGTGACTACGTCGCTCTCGAAGAGGGAGAGCGTGCCGAGTCCGCAAGCGAAGTCGAGTTCGGGCAGCGCACCGGCGAGCGCCAGCTGCGCACCCAGGCCGACGCTGGTCTCGAGTGCGGAAGACACCACGCAAGGCAGTCCAGCTGCCGCCGCGACCTCGAGCGCGCGCCGGACGCCGCCCAGCGGTGTGCATTTCAACACCGCGACGTCGGCCGCGCCCGCCACGGCGACGCGCAGCGGGTCCTCCGCGCGCCGGATGGATTCGTCGGCGGCGATGCGCACGTCGACCTTCCTGCGCACCGCGGCGAGTTCCTCGATGGTGCGGCAGGGTTGCTCCACGTATTCCAAACCGCCTGCGGCGCGGTCGATTCGCGCGATATGCGCGATCGCGGTGTCTACATCCCACACCGCGTTGGCGTCCACCCGAATCCCGCCGCCCGGCCCGAGGGCGTCGCGGACCGCCTCGACCCGTGCCAGATCTTCGGCGAGCGAATCCGGGTGGTCGGCGACCTTCACCTTCGCCGTGCGGCATCCCGACGTACTGACGATCCCATGCGCTCGCTCCGGATCGACCGCGGGCACCGTGCAATTGATCGGAATCCGCTCCCGCACCGGCTCCGGCCAGCCGGCCGTCACCTGCTCCAATGCCGTGGCCAGCCAGCCCGCCGCCTCCCGATCGTCGTACTCGGGAAACGGGCAGAACTCCCCCCAGCCCAGCGGCCCGGGAATCAACATCCCCTCCCGCACGGTGATCCCGCGAAACCGCGTGCGCAGCGGAATCGCGTAGACGACGGGCTCGGGAAAGGTGGCGGCAGTCATCGCTCGCCAGGGTACGGGCGTCGGCGTCGCGGATATCGACCGGCAAGCCGGTCGGCACGGCAAGCGATGACCTTCGCGCGATTGTCCAGGCACCTGTGCGGGCACCCTGGACGTATGAGCTCGGCGTTGGGGAGGCACCTGGGAGACCTAATTCGTCCCGCCCTCGCCACCTTGATCGCCCTCGGAGTCGGCTGGGCAGCAGCACTTCTCGTCCCGCTGTACGACTTCCTCGTAGACGAGGAACAGCGGTATCTACCGGTCGCCTACGCGCTCGCCTGGACGGGCATCGCCGCGGCGGGTGTGGCGACTGCGGCGATGGTCGTCTCGAAGTTACGCACCCGCAGGCCGATCGGATGGACGCCACTGGTGGCGGTTCCCTTGGCGATCGAGTCTTGGTTACTCGGATGCCTCGTCGCACTCGTGGTCGGCTAGATCCTGGCTCCGACCAGCTCGTCCACCAATCGTGCCGAGAGTGGGCGCCCGGCGGAACCGGGCGCCCACTCGCTCACAACCGCTCGAGAATGGTCGCGTTCGCGAGCCCACCTGCCTCGCACATCGTCTGCAACCCGTACCGCGCCCCGCGATCACGCATGGCGTGCACCAGTGTCGTCATCAGCCGGGCTCCCGAGGCGCCCAACGGATGACCGATCGCGATCGCCCCACCGTTGACGTTCACCTTCGACATATCCGCCCCGGTGTCCTGCGCCCACGCGAGCACCACCGGCGAGAACGCCTCGTTGATCTCGACGAGGTCGATATCGGAGAGCTGAAGACCGGCCCGCTGCAACACCTTTCGGGTCGCCGGGATCACCGCCGTGAGCATCATGAGCGGGTCGTCGCCCGCGACTGCGAAGCTGTGCAGGCGGGCCAGCGGGCGCAGGCCGAGCTGCTCGGCGCGTTCGCTGGTCATGATCAGCACCGCGGCGCTGCCGTCGCTGACCTGGCTGGCGCTCGCGGCAGTGATCTGCCAGCCGATCTGCGGGAAGCGTTCGGCCATGGCGGGGTCGTAGTAGGCGGGTCGCAGTCCGGCGAGGGTGTCGAGGGTGCTGCCGACGCGGATGCCCTCGTCGGTTTCCAGTCCGTTGATCGGCGCGAGTTCGGCGGCGAACAAGCCGTTCTTCGTTGCCCGGGCGGCCTTTTCGTGGCTCGTCAGCGCGAATTCGTCGAGCTGGGTGCGGGTGAGTCCCCACTTCGCGGCAATGAGTTCCGCGCTGATGCCTTGCGGTACAAGACCTTCCGGATAGCGTTCGGCGAACGCCACGCCCGAGACGTCCTCGGAACCGACGAGGTTGGCGCCCATCGGAATTCGGCCCATCGACTCGACGCCTGCGGCGACCACGATGTCGTACGCGCCAGCCATCACGCCCTGCGCGGCGAAGTGGATGGCCTGCTGGCTGCTGCCACACTGCCGGTCCACCGTTGTCGCGGGCACCGATTCGGGGTAGCCCGCGGCCAGCGCCGCCCGTCGCGTCACATTCGCGCCCTGCTCGCCGACCTGTGTCACCACACCGCCGATCACGTCATCGATCAGCGCGGGATCGGTACCGCTGCGCTCGACCACCGCGCGCAGGCTGTGCGCGAGCAGGTCCACCGCGTGCACGTCGTGCAACGCCCCATTCGGTTTCCCCCTGCCGATCGGCGTGCGCACCGCTTCGACGATCACCGCGTCTCTCATGGTGGATCCTTCCTGTGACCGGGGCTTTTTCACCCTGGCTCCATCGTCTTATAGTCAGGTTAACGCCTGGATATATTCGACTCAAGCCAGTAATCGCTATGATGTGCGTCATGGCAGCCGTGATGGAAGGACCCTTGGCCGATCTCAGCTCGTGGCAGGCCGTCGACTGCTCGATCGCGAAGGCGATGGACCTCGTCGGCACGCGCTCGGCCGTCCTGATCCTGCGCGAGGCCTACTACGGAACCCGGCGCTTCGACGGTTTCGCCGCCCGGGTCGGCATCACCGACGCGGCCGCCGCCGCCCAGCTGCGCAAACTCACCGCGGCGGGCTTGCTCGCCAAGCAGCCGTACCAGGAAGAAGGCAAACGCACCCGCCACGAATACGTGCTGACCCCCATGGGCCGCGACCTGCTTCCCGCCGTCTTGGCGCTGATGCAATGGGGCGACGCCTATTTGCAGCCGGGACCGGCCCCCTTGCTGCTGGTGGAGGAGGCGACCGGCGCGCCGGTCCGCGTCGAGGTGCGCAGCGCGACAGGCAAGGAAATCGAACTGGAGGAACTCGGAATCCGAGTGAACGAGGACTACCTCCGGAAGCGGCGCGAACGCTCTGAGTAGGACCGTGATTCGGCCCATCGGAGGACGCGCCGCGTCGGGCACCGGAACCGAGGTGGAATCCGACCGGAGAGAAAGGCGGCTGTCGAAGATCGATATGCCCCCCAGACCAGCGCAACCGCCATTTCTCCACCGACGGAGGAGAAATGGCGGTTGCCCCGGAACTCAGTTCAGGCGACGCCCGTCGGCCGCGGAGAAGAAGTACGTGTGCTCCGGCGAGGTCGACAGCTTCAGGCGGGTGCCCTTGGCGGGCGGGTTGCGCCAATCCGCCCGCGCCACAATGGTTTCCCCGGCACCGTTGATCTGCCCCTCGGCGATGGTGCGGCCGTAGATGTAAGCGTCGGAGCCGAGCTCCTCCACCACGTCCACTTCCATCTCGATGCCTTTGCCGAGTCCGTTGCCGAGCTCGAAGTGTTCGGGGCGGATGCCGACCACGACCTTGCCCTCGGCGGCGTCGGACACCGAACGCGGCACCGGCAGCGCGTGCCCGCCCAGCGCCACCGCGCCGTCGGACACCGGCAGCGTGAACATGTTCATGGCGGGCGAGCCCATGAAACCGGCGACGAACGCGTTGGCCGGATCCCGGTACAGGTCGCGCGGGGTCGCGCACTGCTGGAGCAGGCCGTCCTTGAGCACCGCCACGCGATCGCCCATGGTCATCGCCTCGACCTGGTCGTGGGTGACGTACACCGTCGTGGTGCCGAGCCGCCGCTGCAACTGCGCGATCTGGGTGCGGGTCTGCACGCGCAGCTTGGCGTCCAGGTTCGACAGCGGTTCGTCCATCAGGAACACCTGCGGCTGGCGCACGATCGCCCGGCCCATCGCCACGCGCTGCCGCTGGCCGCCGGACAGCGCCTTCGGCTTGCGGTCCAGGTACGGCTCGAGGTCGAGCAGCTTGGCCGCCTCCAGCACGCGCTGGTCCTTCTCGGCCTTCGCGACCTTGGCCAGCTTGAGCGCGAAGCCCATGTTCTCGGCGACCGTCATGTGCGGGTAGAGCGCGTAGTTCTGGAACACCATCGCGATGTCGCGTTCCTTCGGCTCCGCGTGGGTGACGTCGTTCGCCCCGATCAGGATGCGCCCGCCGTTCACCTCCTCCAGCCCCGCGAGCATCCGCAGCGAGGTCGACTTCCCACAGCCGGACGGACCGACCAGCACCAGGAACTCGCCGTCGGCGATCTCCAGATTCAGCTCGTCGACGGCCGGTTTGGTCGCGCCGGGATAGAGGCGGGTAGCCCGCTCGAAGGTCACCGTAGCCACGGCAGATCACATCCCTTCACCGGCAGGAACGTGCCGGACGATCCGAGTAGAGGGGTCACCGTCGCACGCGGACGGTCCGGACGATGGTATCGGTCGCTCGATCTCACCGCAGCCGAGTCCGGCGCGCGGGCGTCCCGATTCGTCGAGGAACCGCTCGCGAGTTCGGCGCTTTCCCACCAGGGGTGAGACGAGCAGTAACCGATGGTCCGCCGCTATCGGCGGGCGGGAACCGGCTCGTCGTCGACCAACCGCAGCCGACGGGGCAGATCCGACACGAACACCCGTTCCGGATCCGCCGCGTCGCGCAGACGCCGAGCCAGGGCAATCCCCCTTCTCAGCTGATCCGATAGTGCGCCAGCGGCACGAATGCAAGGCGGACAGTAGGATCGACGCTGGGCGCGCCGCGAGCCGGTGTCCCGGGAAGTTGGGGGACGCATATGACCGGGCAGGACGAGCAGCCTTGGAAGTCTTCGGTAACCGGTGCACTTCCGTCGTACGAATGGCACACCATGGATGTCGCCGCGTATGAAGCCGTGCTGGATCTCATCAATTCGGCTGTCGGCGCGTACAGCGCGCGTATCTCGGCGGAGTACAAGAAGCAAGAGCCGGACCGAGCGGTAATCGATGCGGCACTGGCGGCGCAGAAGCTGCTCGCGGACGAGAGGCGGAATCTCCGTTCGGACGATCGAGCGCGAGTCGATGAAGCCGGACGCTACTACCGACGGCTGATAGAAGACATCAGAAACGGTCGTGCTTTTGGGAGCGGGGAATGATCTCTGTGGTCAACGCTGCGCAGTGGATACGGGTCATGGGCGAGGACTACCGATTTGGAGGAGGGCAACCGCCAACTCATGATCCGCTCCGCCGGACCTGCCGTGGTGGCGCCAATGTTTACTCGGGTATCGCACGATAGGCACGTCAGAATCGATTGGTGACTATGTCCTATTCCGTAGAATTCGGGTTCTTGCCGGAGCATCGTGAAACGCTCGTTGTCGCACGCTCAGGAGACGAGTTGGCGGCCATCGTCGACTACTTGATTCAAGCAGCTGATCCAACTCGAAATTTTGGCTCGATATTCGTAATCGGTTCGGGCGGGATTCATGTCGCAAATGTAGGAGTCGGTGTCGATCTGAATACCGGCTTCGGTACGCTGGTTGTATGGGGGAGTGGTGGGCAGTTCTGTTCTTGTGGTGACTCGCTCGACGACTCGATGGTTTCTTATTATGAGGTTGCACATGAGAGAAGATTTCCGGGGAAGTCTCGCGTCGCTCCGGAAATTCTGAGGAAGGGCTTGACGGCCATATACTCGGACCCTGAGAAATTGCCTGCAGAGTTGTCATGGTTTCCCTGGGGTGAATAAGTTGATTCGATCCGCCCGGTGTCGGCATTTTCCGGATGTTCCGATTCTGCTCGCGTTCTGCACGTTGATGGGGTCGATCTAGTGAGGGTGAAGGGTGGTAGGGTGACACGGAATGTAGACGGATTGACCCAAGAGGATCCGAGAACCATTTGTTTTGTTCTGACGTGCCTGTTTTGTCGAGCTATAAGTCTCGACGAAATGAAACAGTGGTCCCTGCATGTAGTGATGTCGAATCGGGTGGAGGATATCCCGCCGTATATCTTCGAGTTGGTCGAATATGAAGGTTCATTAGCTGGTGTTGTTCGTACTATCGGGTTTTCCCCGGATGACGGTGCGGTTTCGCTCATCGAGCCGGCAATCTATGGTATCGCGTTCCAGAGGGGAGTTGATGTCTACGATCCGCCGATAACCAGGAGGGCTGCCGAAGTCGCAATTCGAAGCCACCCCGAGGTTCTCGGCGAGTTCTTCGATTCCTTTCCTTTCATTACTCCGTTCGGCTCGAGTCGAAGTATGTCCGGATCGACCGACGTGTCGTAACTTCGCTCGGATCGGAGTCGCTCACCGTGCACAGCTCCGAACGGTGCGGAATTCGGGTGGAGTATCCGATCCCTTGCGAGGTAAAGTTGTGGTTGGGGAGAAAGCATTCCCTCCATCGAGGGTGCTGGCTAGCGGTTAGGAACGTTGGTGTCCCATGGGTAAGATGGTAGACATTGATTTTCAATTCGAACATCCGATTCGAGTATCGGTGCTTCTGGATGCTGTTGCGAAAAGCGGTATGACGCTCGATTCGGGCGGCAGTGTGAATTTTCATCTGACCGACGATTTCGAATGGGAGTCGAGGACCTTCGACGATATCGACACTGTTCTGGAGAATATTTGCCGGCACCACGACCGTGGGGAGACAGTCGGGCTTTCGGCGCATTTCATCGACTCCGAGTTCGGTGGTAGTTTTCTGGTGCCCCCGAAGGCGATGACAGTAACGTTCATACTCGACGCTGATCGGGCCCTTCTCGATTCTGGGCGGATCACCGACTTCAGCTGGTATCTGCGCCGACTCGGGCCACCTTTCCTGGAGATTGGACTGGCCGGTTTGGAATGTCACGATCTTTGAAATGAAGCGACGGAAGCTACCGGGTGCGGGCTACCCGGCCGGACCTCGAACCAGTGTCAATCCGAATTCCGTATTCGGGCGGGCTCGAGGTCCGTCCTGGTTGCCAAGTAATCCTTGTTGCGAGGTAACTGGCCAGGGGGCCTTGTCGAGCAGGCTCGCTAGCCGGATCGTCTTGTGGCACAGGGTGTTTGTGCCCCAGCCGAACTATGGCCAGCAGAGCGATCCCGGCATGCGCGACTTGTGGCCGATGTCGACCACCACCTCTCAGGTCGCTTCGAGCAGCGCCTGGGGTTCGCGCCGAACATTGCGACCGGGTGCGGCGGAGCCGGTCGATCTCATGATGATGCGGCCTCGCGCCGGTAGCCTCGATCGCGGAGACCAGCGAGCGACGAGGAGGGCCTGAGATGAGTCGACCGGTTCGGATCGGAGTTCAGCTGCAGCCGCAGCATGCGCCCAAGTACGGGTTGATTCGCGATGCCGTGCTGCGGGCCGAGGACGCCGGTGTGGACGTCGTGTTCAACTGGGATCATTTCTATCCGCTCAGCGGGGATCCGGTCGGCGCGCACTTCGAGTGCTGGACGATGCTGGCGGCGTTCGCGGAGCAGACCGAGCGGGTGGAGATCGGCGCGCTGGTCACCGGCGGCGGGTACCGGAATCCGGAACTGCTGGCGGATATGGCGCGGACCGTCGATCACATCAGCGACGGCAGGCTGATCCTCGGCATCGGCGCGGGTTGGTTCCAGAAGGACTACAACGAGTACGGCTACGAATTCGGCACGGCGGGAAGCCGTTTGGATCTGCTGAAGGAGAGCATGGCCCGGCTCACCGCGCGGCTGAAGAAGCTGAACCCGCAGCCGGTCCGGGAGATCCCGATCCTGATCGGCGGCGGTGGCGAGCGGAAGACACTGCGCCTGGTCGCCGAGTACGCCGACATCTGGCACAGCTTCGCCGACCTCGCGGGACTGAAGCACAAGAACCAGGTGCTCGCGCAGCACGCCGCCGCCATCGGCGCCGACGTGTCCCGTATCGAGCGCTCGGTGCCGTGGCCAGGCGCGGAGCAGGCGCCGAAGTTCGTCGAGGCCGGGGTCGGGCTCTTCACCGTCGGTGTGAGCGGCCCCGGCTACGACCTCGGCGAACTCGAGCAGGCCATCCGCTGGCGCGACGAGGTGAACCCGGAACAGGTCAGCGGACTGGCCTGAGTCCGGGTTCCACCGCGGTCAGTTCGCCGAATACCGGAGGTCACCGGCCGCTGCCCCCTCGACGGGCAGCGACAGGCGGACCGGCAGTGCGGCGAGGCCGCGGATCAGCAGGCTCTTGCGCCAGCTGAGTTCGGCGAAATCGCCGTCGAGCGACATCGCGGGAATCCGGTCGAGCAGCCGGGTGAGCGCGATGGTGGCCTCCATCCTGGCCAGCGCCGCGCCGACGCAGTAGTGGATGCCGTGGCCGAAGGCGATGTGCCGGTTGTCGGTGCGGTCGGGCTCGAAGCCGTCCGGGTCCGGATATCGCCGCGGGTCGCGGTTGGCCGCCGCGAGGGAGATCATGACGAACTCGCCCGCGTCGATGTCTCGACCGCCCAACGTGATCGGCGCGGTGGTGAACCTGGCCGTCGCCAGATGCACCGGACCGTGGCAGCGCAGGATCTCCTCGACGAAGGCCGGTACGCCGATCGGGTCCGCGCGCAGCCGTTCGGCGGTGGCCGGATCGCGCAGCAGCTCGAGCACCGCGTTGCCGATCAGGTTGACGGTGGTCTCGTGTCCGGCGGCCAGCAGCAGGAACAGCATCGAGATGAGTTCTTGCTGATCGAGTCGATCGCCGTCGTCCTTTGCGACGATCAGCTCGGAGAGCAGGTCTTCGCGGGGGTTGTCGGTGCGCACGGCGATCAGTTCGGTGAGATAGGTGAAAAAGCTGATCCCGGCGCTGGTCCGCTCCTCGACGCTGGCCGACTCGTTCACCACGATCTCCGTCCAAGCGCGGAAGTCGTCCTTGTCGTCGTCCGCCACGCCGAGCAGCTCGCAGATCACCATGATCGGCAGCGGGAACGCGTAGTCGTCGAGGAGGTCGGCGGATTCCTTGACGCTCAGCTCGTCGAGCAGCGAGTCCGCGATCGCGGTGATACGGGGGCCGAGGTCACGCACCGCGCGGCTGGCGAACGCCTTCGCCACCAGGCTGCGCAGCCGGGTGTGCTGCGGAGGATCGGCGAAGAGCATGTTCTCGTTGACAGCGCCCGCGAACTTCTCGGCTCCGCCGTTCTTGGCGATGGCCGCTTGGCCTTCCGGCGAGGTGACCCGTTTGCTGAGATTCGGCTCGACGAAGGCCTGTTTGGCGACGTTCTGGTCGACGACCAGCCAGCTCAGCACTCCGTCCAAGCGGACGCGGTGGATGGGACCGCGTTCGCGCAACCTCCGGTAGACGGCATGCGGGTCCTGGTAGAAGTCGTCGTCGGTCAGCTCGATGATCTCGTTGGCGGCCGTCACGAGGCGCCCCCGGTCCTCGACGCGGAGCCCGCCGAAGCCGAACGTGAATCCAGGTAGTTCACTAGCCCTGTTTCCTTTCGAGGTCGAACGGTTCTGATTCAGTCCCGACACAGTCTCGAGAAGCGGTAACAGCGGTGATCGCTCGCTGTCCGATCGTGGTGGTGCCGAGGCGAAGTCGGCCGCCTGCTGCATCGGTGGAACGTCGAGCAGTTTCGATCGGTGTGAACAATGAACAAGCCACGGGACCAAGTGCACCGACGAAATGTCCGCGTACCCGGGGCAAATTCCCGAGGGATTCTCGCACAGCCGTGCGTTTCCGCCCCGAGTGACCCTCGTCGCGTCGGCCGCGCGTAACTGTGGGTTTGCGGTGCATCCCCGCTATGGTCGGGAACATGGCTGGTCTGCCCGCTGCACGGCGTCGTGCCCTGATCACCTTGCTACTGCTCGCCGTGGGGCTGACGGTGGCGGGCTGTGGTTCCGGCGACGATTCCGCCGACACCAGGGACCTCTGCGCGCCGCCGGGACTGAGCGCGGCGTCCGCGGCGCCGACGAACCTCGCCTCATCCGCCACCGCGGGGCCGGACCGCTACACCACCGCGAACACGGTTCCGCTGGAATCCATCGATGTGACCGAGCTCGGGCTGATCACGCCCGGCACGCTCAGCGTCGGCACGCTCTCGGACGCGCCGCCGAGCATCTGCGTGAACTCCGCCGGGACCTTCACCGGTTTCGACAACGAGCTGTTGCGCGCGGTAGCCGCGAAACTCGGTCTGCGGGTGCAGTTCTCGGGCACCGAGTTCTCCGGACTGCTCGCGCAAGTCGCGGGCGCGCGCTTCGACGTCGGCTCGTCCAACATCACCACCACCGACGCCCGCCGTGAACTGGTCGGCTTCACCAACGGGTACGACTTCGGCTACTTCGCCCTCGTGGTCGCCGACGGCAGCCCGATCAGGAGCTTCGCGGATCTGGGGCCGGGCACCCGCATCGCCGTCGTGCAGGGCACGGTGCAGGACGACTACGTGGTCAACACTCTGCGCCTGGACCCGGTGAAGTTCCCGGACTACAACACCGCCTACGCCAACCTGAAGACCGGTCAGGTCGACGCCTGGGTCGCGCCCTCGGCGCAGGCCGAAGGCGCGATCAAGCCAGGTGACGGCACCTCGGTGGTCCAGAACGCCTTCAGCCTGGACAATTTCGCCGCCTGGGCGGTGAGCAAGAACAACAAACCGCTGACCGACGCGCTCAACAGCGGCTTGGACGCGGTGATCGCGGACGGCACCTACGCCCGCCTCTACAGCGACTGGGTGCCGAGGCAGCTGCCGCCGGGCTGGAAGCCGGGTTCCAAGGCCGCGCCGACGCCGCAGCTGCCCGACTTCGCCGCGCTGGCCGCGGAGAATCGGACGGAAGAGAGCCAGGAGCAGAACGCGCCGAAGTCGACCTTGCAGCAGTTGCGGGAGACGTTCTTCGATTGGTCGTTGTACCGCAAGGCTTTTCCCGACCTGATCAAGACCGGTCTGCCGAATACGCTGATCCTGGCCCTCGTTTCGGGCGCGCTCGGCACCGTGATCGGCATGCTGCTCGCCGTCGCCGGAATCTCCCGAACGCGCTGGTTGCGTTGGCCCGCACGGGTTTACACCGACATCTTCCGCGGACTTCCCGCCGTCGTGATCATCCTGCTCATCGGCCTGGGCATCGGGCCGGTGGCGCGCAACATCACCGGCAACAATCCGTACTGGCTCGGCGCGGTCGCGCTGGCGCTGCTCGCCTCGGCCTACATCGGCGAGATCTTCCGCTCCGGAATCCAATCCGTTGAGGCTGGGCAGCTGGAGGCGGCGCGCGCCATTGGTTTCGGCTACCGGCAGGCGATGACGCTGGTGGTGATCCCGCAGGGCGTGCGCCGAGTGCTGCCCGCGCTGATGAACCAATTCATCGCGCTCATCAAGGATTCCTCGCTGATCTACTTCCTCGGCCTGCTGGCCAGCCAGCGCGAACTGTTCGCGGTGGGCCGAGATCTTAACGCGCAGACCGGAAATCTCTCGCCGCTCGTCGCCGCGGGTCTGATGTATCTGGTGCTGACCATCCCGCTCACGCACCTCGTCAACTACATCGACCACCGGATGCGCACCGGCAGGCCGGACCAGCCGATCGACGAGCTGGAGCAGGCCACCATCACCGAAGGGCGCTGAACCATGAGTGCATCTCTGACCGGAACCGGCCTGCACCTGACCCTCGGCCGCAACCACGTGCTGCGCGGTATCGACATCCACGTCGACGCGGGCACGACCACCACTGTCATCGGGCCCTCGGGCTCCGGCAAATCGACCCTGCTCCGGGTGCTCAACCGGCTGCACGAGCCCGACCGCGGTGATGTGCTGCTGGACGGGAAGTCGGTGCTGCGGGAGGACCCGGACCGGCTGCGCCAGCGCATCGGCATGGTGTTCCAGCACTTCAACCTGTTCCCGCACAAGACGGTCGCGGACAACATCGCGCTCGGGCCGCGCAAGCTGCGCGGCCTGTCGAAGGACGCGGCGCGGGCGCTGGCGATCGAGCAGCTGGAGATCGTCGGGCTGGCCGACAAAGCCGACACGCGTCCGGGAAACCTCTCCGGCGGCCAGCAGCAGCGGGTCGCGATCGCCCGCGCGCTGGCCATGCGGCCGGAGATCATGTTCTTCGACGAGGCCACCTCGGCACTGGATCCCGAGCTGGTCAAGGGCGTGCTCGGACTGATGAGCGAGCTGGCCTCGGGCGGCATGTCGATGATCGTGGTGACGCACGAGATGGGGTTCGCGCGCAGCGTCTCGGACAAGGTGGTCTTCATGGACCAGGGACAGGTGGTTGAGACCGGCGCGCCGGAGGCGTTGTTCGACGCGGCCGAGACGCCGCGGTTGCGGAAGTTTCTGTCGCAGGTGCTGTGAGCAGCCGCCGCTGTTCGCTGCGGGCCGCCGTCCTTCGGCGACGCTCCGCGGGGCGCCGTGCTTCGGCGGAATCTGTGGACCGATCAGCCGCCCTGCTCCCGCGTCGAGCAATCCTCGCAGCGCACGCTCGGCAACCGCTATTCATGCGTGAGTGTTAATGTGTTCTTGTTCACAGATACACCTGTCCATCACGATGGAAGAAGGCTTTCTGATGACTGCGGCACACTCCGAGCACACCGGCCACGCGCATACCCACTGCGAGGGCTGCGGCCATGTCGCCGTCCCGCACGGCGACCACATCGACTACGTCCACGACGGCCACCTGCACCGCGCCCACGACGGCCACTTCGACGAATGCGAACCCTCCGGTCACACCGAAGCCGCGAACCACGACCACGTGCACGGTGAAGGCTGCGGCCACGTCGCCGTTCCCCACGGCGACCACATCGACTACATCCACGACGGCCACCGCCACGCGCCCCACGACGGTCACTACGACGAACACTGACCCCGGCCCGCCCGCCTTGTGACTGTCCGGGGCAGCGCCGAGGGACGTCATTGGAGGGCGCCTACCCCGCCTCCCGCAACCGCACCTCCAGCCGCAACCCCAACGCCTCCGCATACCGCTCCAGCATCGGGATCGTCGGCATGGTGCCGCCCGCCTCGAACCGTGCCACGGCGGGCTGCTTCAAGCCCGCTCGCTCGGCCAGTTCGGCCTGGGTCATCCCGAGCTCCTCGCGTCGCGCACGAACCGCGGCCCCCAGTTCGAACCGGATTCGCGCCGCTTCGTACGCGGCTCCAGCTCCCGGGCGATCCATGAGTTCGGAACGAAGGTCGGCCCAGCTCTTCCGTTCACCCATCGGAATCAGTCCTCCTCCGCCGTGTGAGCCTCCGCGATACATCGCGACATCGCTCGTACGGCCCGCTCGATCTCGGCGGTCTCTCGCATCTGCTGCTTGCGGAATGCCGTCAGCAAGATGATGCGTCTGCCGGACGCTATCCAGTAGGTAATCCGCACCGCGTCCCGGGAGAGATGAAACGGGAGTTCGCGCAGCTTGCCGTTCAGCTGCCGCGTATACGGCTCGCCGAGTAGCGCGCCGCGCTGCGCCAGAAGATCGACATAGAACGCTGCCGTCTCCTGATCGTCGTGGCTCAGCGATCTGAACCATTGGACTACCTCCGGTTCCAGCTCCACCTCTCCCCAATTCATAACACGGACGTTATACGCAAATCAAGGATCTGGTCTGCCGAATCGCGGATTGGTCAAGAGGGCAATCGCTGGGGCGGGTGGGGTCAGGTGTGGAAGGTGGCTATCGCGGACCAGAGGAGGGGGGAGTGGTGGATGGCGCCGGTTTCGCGCCAGGTGGTGAGGCGGGTGCGGTGCCAGGTGGTGAGGGGGAGGAGGGGGGTGGGGTGGTCGTGGGCGGTGTCGATGGCGCGGATGAGGTCTTGTAGCGGGGTGGCGGTGGTGGCGCCCGCGAGGCGTTGGAAGGCCAGGTCGGTGGGGAGTGGCCAGCGGGTGGCGGTGACGAGTTCGGCGCCGCCGTTGATCATGGCGGCGATGAGGCCGAGCGCTTCGGTGAAGCGGAGGTCGCCGCCGCTTTCGCAGGCGATCAGGGCGACCCGGCTCGGAATCGGCCAAAGGTCCGGCCCCGCAACCGGTTCTGGGTCCAGGGTGTGCGTGCCGAGCAGGAGGTCCTTGGCGGAGAGCGGGCGGTGCGCGCGCAGCGGTTCGGCGAAACCGGTGGTGTCTGCGGTGCAGGCCAGGTGTAGTTCGGCGTTCTCGCTCTGACCGGATTCCGGGGTCGCGGCCGTGACGTGACCGACGTAGATCAGCCGGGAAGCCCCCGCGCGGAGCGTTTCGGAGAGCCACGCGCGATCCAAGTCGGTGCGGCGGAAGACTTCCACGGGATCTGCCACCACAGGCCGGAGACGTTGCCCCGCAATGTGTTCGGCGACGCGCTCGGCCAGCGGGCCGGTGCCGTCCATCCGCCCGAGGACCGAACCGAGGGCGGAGTCGGCGCGAAAACCCGGCACTCGCGGATCGAGGACCGCCACCACGGGCCGCTCGCGGTCGGTGGCCCAAGAGCGCGGGCGACGATCCGGCGCGTGCACGACACCCGCGGGCGCGAGCAGGCTGACGTCGGCGAAATCGACGAGCCGCAAGGCGGGGTCGGGCGCGATGATCTCCCACGGCACCTGCGCCACCCGCGGCGAGGGTTGCAGCCGGATGTGCGGACGGACTCCGCGCGTGTACAGCCCGTGCAACTGCTCCGCGAGGCCGTACGGCAGCAGCGCCCGGGAAAGCGACTGTGCGAGTGCGTATTCCGCATCGGGTGAGGCGAAGGCTCCGGCCGTGAGGGCGTGCTCGAGCCCGCCGGGCACGGTGGGGTTCGGCAGCGCGTCGGTCAGCGCCCGCACGGCCTCCGTGATCGGATCACCCGGCAGCATCGCGGCGCCGCGCGGCGCGGAATCGTCCTCCCACCGCCAGGACATGTAGACGTCACCGGCATCGGCCATCCGTACTACGACCGTCGGTTGGTCGGATGTCGTCATGGTCGAGCCCCATGGCCCTCGCGCCGTGCTGACCCAGGCCGCCGACCAGTCGCGCCGCGAGTCCACCGCACCCGCGCGCGGAAGTCCGACCATGCGCCGCGACCCGCCGCCGATCCGTCCTGCGTGGTCGCTGCCATCGACCAGGCCTCGTCTCTCGGTTCATTCATACCGCCAGCACCCGTCCCTCCCGTACCGCGCGCCCATAACGCCCCTCGGCGGCGGCGATGTACTCGGCGAGCGCGATGTGCCCGTCGGGCGCGACTGCCAACCGTGGCGGTGGCGCTACTCGCAACCCCGCCGCGGCGGCGACCTTGGCCAACGCCGATCCGAGTTGGAGCGCGGAATCACCTACCGACGGGGAAGTCTCGATCGGCGACAGCGGTTCGAGTGGAAGCTGGGGACGGGGATGGTGGTCCGTCGCCTCGACATCCAAGGTGGTTCCAGCGCATTGCGTTTCGATGAGATCCGCGATGAGCGGTCCGTCGCCGCAGAGGTAGGCGAATCGGAACGCCAAACGCATGGCCGGGTCGGCGATCTCGCGATTCCACTGGGCGCGCTGGTTGCCGTTCGGCAGCGTGTATCGCACGGCGTCGATGGCGATCGCCGCGGGCACCGCGACATCGCGCGCCAGCGCCAGCAGCTCGGGCGTCGGCGAGTCCAGGCTGTCGATGAGCGCCTCCAGCAGCACGGCGTGCCAGAAATCGACCTGCGCGCAGTGCAATCCGAGGCCGCGCGAGGCGTACGCGTCGAACGCGGCGGCGAGCAACTGCTGCCCCTCGTCGACACGGAACCCTTTGAACGCCACCGTCGCGAGGCGGGTCTGCACCGCGGCGACGTCCAGCGCCGCGCCGGACGCCTCGAAGCAGGCCAGGCTGCGCCGGTACAGCGCCTCGGCCTGTTCGTCGTCGCGTTGTTCGGCGACGAATCCCATGATCCTGAGCCCGACTCCGGCGCGATACTCGAGTCCGGCCTGTTCGAAGTACTCCTGGCTCGCCCGCAGCGGCTCCTCCGCCGCCTCGAACCGGTCGACCCTGGTGTACAGCGTCGCGAGATTCTGCTGGGTTTCCGCCACCGCGTTGCGGTCGCCCGCCGCCTCGAACGCGGCCAGCGCTTGTTCGGCGAAGTCGATGCCGAGTTCCCTGCGTCCGGTCTCGAAGTACGCGCCCGCCAGGTTCATCAGCGGATGACCGGCGAGGTGCGGCGCGAAAAGCTCTGCGACGTCGAGCGTTTCGGTGGCGAGTTCGATGACGCGCACCCATTGGGCCCGGTGGAACGCGACCGCCGTCAGCGAGAGCAGGCACGGCACGCGCAGCGCTCCGAATTCGGGATTGTCCGCGAGCAGCGCCCTGGCCTGCTCGAGCGCCGCTTGCGCGTCGTCGAGTTCGCCGAGGTGCTGGAGCGCTTGCGAGTAGTTGACGAGCGTAGACGCGCGCTTCTCGACGGCGTCCTCGGGAATCTCCGCCAGCGCCGACTGGAACCGGACAACCGCGCCCGCGTGGTCGCCGAGCTCGTCGCACATGCTCGCCGCGTTCACCAGCGCGCTGACCCGCACGCCGTCGGAGGTGGTGCTTACCGCGTGCTCGAAGATGCGCAGCGCCTCCGCGACCTCACCACGCTGATAGGCGGCGGCCCCCTCGTAGAGCAGTTCCAGGCCTGGCGGTGCTTCGTCACTCATCAGAAGTCCGAATCCGTTGCGGCGGCGCTGGTCTCCGCGAGCAGCGCGTCTTCGTCGCCAGCCCCGGCACGGCCGAGCCGAGCGATCGCGAAATCGCGAATACGTTGCCGCTCTTCGCGTTCAGCAGCGCCCAGCTCCGCAGGGCCCACGCCGGGAACGTAGACCCGCACCGCGGCGACTTCGTCCGACGAAACCGACGCCGCACCCTGCCAGGTGTCGCCGAACAGCTCGAGTTCCGTGTCGACCACACCTGCCGCGGTGTCGAGTGACGCACGTGGTCGCAAATGCGCGGGCGCGGTGATCAGTTGGGGAGCGGCCACCGCTCGAACCCGCACGAGCGTCGCGCCCTCGGCCCTGGTCAACTCCCAGGACACCGCGCGTTCGGAGGCATCGACCAAGCCGGGCGGGCAACGCCGCCAATCCCACCCGCTGCTGCCTCGCCCGAAGACCAGCTCGCCGTGCCGTGCACCCGGCCCGGCGGCCAGCGCGTAATCCGCTGCCCGGCCGAGCGCGGCGGAGGCTGCGGTCACCGGCTCGAAGTGCGCGTCTACGCCGTCCACCAGCGACTCGCATTCTTCGGTGAGCGTAGCGATCTCGGTATCGAGCAAGCCCTGATCGAGTGCCGGAATTCCGTCGATGGTGGACGCGGGCCACCATCGGGCCGCCCAGTGCGCGTAGGCCAGCCGCCTGGCCCGGGTCACCAGGGCGGGTAGCGCGGGCTCGGCCGGGAGTTCACCGGTTCGCTTGTCGGCGACGGTCAGTGCGACGCGTTCGCCGTAAACGGCCCACAACCATTCCTGCGCGACGTCGGGGTCGTGCAGCACGGCAGCCGGTACCTGTTCGTCGGCAAGCAGGCTCCAGCTGAGATGGCCGCCGAGCACCTCCAATACCAGGGTGTCCAGCGCGGGCGCGTCATCCAAAACCGTTGGCGCGCCACGGGGAGCGACGATCCAGATTCCATTCGACTGTTCGCGCACGAGCACCGCGTTCATCAGCTCGCCCTCGATTCCGTCGAACCGAACTCACCCGCGACCGCATTCGCGCTCAGCGCGTTCTTCACCTTGGTGCGGTGATCGAGGATGACCGAGCGGGCCACGCCATCCAGCAGATCCCACAGCTCATCGGGTTCTTCCACCGGAGCCGCGCGAACATCGCGTCCGTGCAACCGAACCCAGAGCCGTCGCAGGTAGGGCCGCCACGGTGTGCGGAGTTCCGCGGCGATCTGCGCTAGCGGACCGCTCGCTTCGCCGGCCTCGTGCACCGTCAGCCGCCGCGCTTGCAGCACATAGGCTTCCCGCCGCCAGCGGTTGTTGATCGCCTGATGCGCCGCAGTTTCGCGGGCTACCCGACCCGGTGCTACGACCTGCCTGGCCCCGCGCGCGGTGTCCGCTGCGCCGCTGGCGTCCTGCCGCGCGCTGTCTGCCGCGCTACCCCGATCCGCCTCAGCGACGCTCCGCGCACCGCCGGGATCCGGCCGTGTTACGTCGTTCGCGCCACTGTGTTCCGTCCGCGTTGTGTCCCTTGCGCCACCTCGATCCGGCCGCATGGAGTATGCCGCGCCACTGTGATCCGGCCGGGAGGCGTCTGCTGCGCTGCCGCGTTCCACTGGCGGGGCGCCCGCCGCATGGTCGCGATCGGGCCGCATGATGTGCGCTGCGCCGCCGCGACCCGACCGTTCGGCCATCGCCACGCCGCCCCGGTCCTCCGTCCGTGCCGCGTCGGCCAAATGGCGCACCCGCCCGACGCTCTCGCCCGACACCACGCCGAACGGCGAAAGCCCCACGGCCAGCGCGGCTCCGATAGCAGCAGCCACCCGCAGCGTCTCGTCCAGTAGCGCCCACGGCGCACAACTGCGGGCGATCTCGTCGGTGACCAGCTCCGGAATCGGCGGTAGCTCAGCGCGTTCGCTCGATGCCTGCAACACCGTGAAGACCCGTTCGTAGATCGTGCGGTCGAACGGCAGCCCCAGATCCGCCTTGGATGCCGACGCGCCGAGCGCGGGCGGGTGCGGCAGTGGGTGTGCGGTGAGCCCGAGTTCGTTCGCGCTGCCGCCGGATGCCCTGTGCCAGAGGTCGATACCGGAATGGGTGCCCGCGTGCGCCGCGACGAGGCGGTTCAGTTCTGGCTGACCGTCACCGGTCACCCGACTGTTCGCGCACGTGTCGAGCAGCTCCTCGAACGCCGCGGTGTGGTCACCGCCGACCGCCCCCACCGGACGCCGCCGCCAGGCGATCTCGATCAACCCACCCAACTCCCGAGCCGTCTCCGCGTCGGTGAGATGGTCCTTGAGCGCCTGCGTGGTTCGGCCCGCCGCGAATTCGTGGATATCGCGTAGCGCGGCCTCCGCGGACTGCCTGTCCCGCACCGGATCCGGGTGCCCCGCGGTCGTCGCGAGCTCGAAACAGCGCTGGAAGTAGAGATCCTGGGGATTGCCCTCGGTGATGCGCAGCGCGCGGCGGACCTGTTTGAGCAGCGTGAACCAGGCGGCGGTGGCGCGCAGCACGTCGGCGGCGGCGTATATCCGGGTGGCGAGCAGCGTCGCGCCGTCCGCGGTCAGGATCGCGCCCGCGCAACTCGGATGCTGCACGGGCCGGATGACCAGCGGGTCGAGCACGAGTTTGACGGTACGGCGCAGCGGTCCACCCTGTGGGCCGCTGAGTGCTTCGACACCGTCGAGCTTGCGCCACACCTCGTCGAGCACCATGGCGCGCGGTCGTCGCATTCGACCAGGTTAACGGACCTGTGGTCGGTTCGGGCCGCCGAAACCTGGGATCGGTAGGCGGCGCGCGATTCCTACCTTTCTCACAACGGCCTACACGGGGCCGGACCAACCGAGACAGACAGGAACAGATCACCATGAACGCCAAGAACTTCCGCATCGGCACCGCCGCCCTCGCCGCCCTCGCGCTCACCGGCTTCCTCACCGCCTGCGGTGACGACTCCGCGAAGAGCTCGCCCGCGACCTCGCAGCAGACCACCGCCGCCGCACCCGCGGGGCCGGCCTCCGGCAAGTCCGCGGCGCTGGTCGACGGCAAGGCGCTGAACGGCACGTTCGACACCACCTGCGCCAAGCAGGGCGACACCCTGGCCCTCGCGCTGACCGACAACAACAACGCCACCTACGGCCAGCTGTCGGTCAGCGCCACCATCACCGGCGACACCGTGCAGGCCGTCGGCATCGCGGGCAGCCAGGGCGGCTCCTCGGGTCTGCCCTACGCGGTCGGTTACGGCAACGGCCAGCCGGGCGGTTCGGCGAAGCTCGTGAAGGACGGCAACACCTTCAAGGTGACCGGCGAGGGCGTCGGCGCTCCCGACCTGACCAACCCCCTCGCGGGCCCCTCGACCTCGACCTTCGACATCACCTTCGCCTGCTCGACCATCGTCGGCGCCTGACGGTCCGACTGCTCGGCTCCCCGTCGTCCCGCGAGCCCGGCGCCACCGAGGGGTGCGCCAGGACGGGACGACGGGGTGGCCCGGAACTCGGAACGTCCGACCGACCAAAATCCAAGGAGCACACCATGGCAACCAAACTGCGCGCCGCCGCGATCGTCTTCGGACTCGCCGCGATCGGCCTCTACCTCTGGCAGGGCCTCACCTACGAACCGAGCAGCCCGTGGGAGCCCGGCTTCACGGCCTGGCTCAACGGCTTCATCGCCCTGCCGATCGTCGCGTTCACCCTTGTGGTGATGGTCTTCGCCTTCACGGGTGAGGGCATCATGTCCGCCTTCACCGGCCTCAACACCACGGAATTTCGCGGCGGGCTGCTCGGCATCGGCACCGTGAAGTCGTTCCGGCAGACCGGGTTGACCGTCAACGACCAGCCGCAGATCCGCATCGAATTCAGCGTCGAGGGCGTGGACGGCAAAGTCTTCGACTCCGCCGCGAAGATGATCGTGCCGCTCACAGAACTGGCCCTGCTGCGCCCCGGCGTCGTGCTGCCAGTGCGCTACCTGCCGGACCGCACCGACAAGGTCGAGGTCGATCTCTCCGGCGACAGCGTCGAGGCGCAGCGGGTGATGAACGAATCCATGATTCGCAAGGGCTTCACCACCAAGGCCAAGCTGGACATCGCGGCGCGCGGCATCGCGGCGCAGGCGGTGGTGCAGTCGCTGTCGGTGCCCGGCGAGATTCGGGACGGCTACTCCAAGGTGGTGATCGGGCTCGCCGTCACCAGGCCCGACGGCAGCACCTTCCGCACCAGCGCCGAGAAGTTCCTGCCACCGGCCAGCGTGGGTAACGTGCAGGTGGGCAGGATCGTGCAGGTGCACTACCTGCCGGAGAACGAGCAGGAGGTGGTCATCGCGGTTCCGGTGAACGCCTGAGACTTGGTCGGCTGTTCACCTGGGTGTTTCCTGGGAATAGCCTGCGACGTTTACCGTGCGGCCGACAGCCCAGAGCAGGAGTGATCGTGACCTTGAAACCACTCGCCCTCTTCGTGCAGCACGACGGCCGCTCCGCGCGCGCCGCCGTGACCTGCGAGTACAAATGCGCCAACGCGTGCTTCCACGAGACGCCCAACACCTCGGGCGGCGAGTACTTCGGCGACATCGTCAGCTCACTGAACCGGCGTGGGCTGATCAAGGGCGGCGCGGCCGCGGTTCTCGCGGTCGGCGCCGCCTCCGCGCTCGCGGCCTGCGGCGACGACGAGGCCGCAGGTTCCACCGGAACCACCCCGGCGGGCCCGCCCGGCACCGGAACCAACTTCACCGCGGTCGCGCCCAACAAGGAAGACGCCGTCGTCGTACCGGAGGGCTACGAGCAGTCGGTCGTGATCCGTTGGGGCGACCCGATTTTCGCCGACGCTCCCGCCTTCGACTTCGACCGGCAGACCGCCGCCGCGCAGGCCGAGCAGTTCGGCTACAACAACGACTTCGCGGCCCTGCTGCCCATCGAGGGCCAGGCCAACAGCTACCTGCTCGTGGTCAACCACGAGTACACCACCGCGCCGCACATGTTCCGCGGCTACGACAAAGCGAACCCTTCACCCGAGCAGCTCGCCATCACCATGGCTGCGCACGGCCTGACCGTCGTCGAGGTCAAGGGCGAGTCCGGCACCGGCAAGCTGACGCCCGTCTTCGGCAAGTACAACCGCCGCATCACCGCCACCACCGAGTTCACCCTCACCGGCCCCGCCGCGGGCAGCGAGTTCGTGAAGACCTCCGCCGACCCGACGGGCACCAAGGTGCTCGGCACCTTCGCCAACTGCGCGGGCGGCGTAACACCGTGGGGCACCGTGCTTTCCGGCGAGGAGAACTTCCACGGCTACTTCGCCAACGGCGACAAGCCCGCGGGCGGTGACGCCGCTGTCGCGCGCGCCAAGCGCTACGGTTTCGCCGCGGGCGCGACGGCCAACCTCTGGGAGCGGGCCGACAAGCGCTTCGACTTGGCCCAGGAACCCAACGAGGCCAACCGATTCGGCTACGTCGTCGAGATCGACCCGTGGGACCCGAACTCGACGCCGGTCAAGCACTCGGCCATGGGCAGGCTCAAGCACGAGGGCGCGAACATCTACGTCACCAAGGGCGGCGACGTCGTCTCCTACACCGGCGACGACGAACGGTTCGACTACATGTACAAATTCGTGTCGTCCCGCAAGGTGCAGTCCGGCACCGGCGCGGCGAGCAGGCGGCACAACATGACCATCCTCGACGCGGGCACGCTGTACGTCGCCGAGCTCACCGGTGACCACGCGGACAAGATCGACGGCACCGGAGCCAAGCCGTCGGACAAGGGCTTCACCGGTAAGGGGCAGTGGATTCCGCTGCTGGAGACGAATGCCGAGGGCAAGGGCAAGTCGCTGGTCGACGGCATGACCGCCGAAGAGGTCGCGGTGTTCACCCGGCTCGCGGCCGACAAGGTCGGCGCCACGAAGATGGACCGTCCGGAGGACTTCGAGGCCAACCCCTACACCGGCAAGGTGTACGTCGCGCTGACCAACAACGACAACCGCGGCAAGGAGGGCAAGGCGGGCGCCGACGAGGCGAATCCGCGCAACCTCAACAAGAACGGCCAGGTCCTGGAGATCGACGACGATCACACCGGCACCGAGTTCACCTGGTCGCTGCTGCTGGTCTGCGGCGACCCGAACGCGGCGGACACCTACTACGCCGGGTTCGACAAGACCAAGGTGAGCCCGATCTCCTGCCCGGACAACCTGGCCTTCGACCCGTACGGCAACCTGTGGATCTCCACCGACGGCAATGCGTTGAAGTCCAACGACGGCCTCTTCTCGGTGGTGCTGGACGGCGCGAATCGCGGTGAGACCAAACAGTTCTTGACCGTGCCGCGCGGCGCGGAGACTTGCGGTCCGATCGTCACCGAGTCGCGGGTGATCGTGTGCGTGCAGCACCCGGGCGAGTCCGACGACGCCACCCCCGAGAACCCGTTCTCGCACTGGCCCGACGGGGGTTCCGCGCAGCCGCGGCCGTCCGTCGCGGTGGTGTGGAAGAAGGACGGCGGCCGGATCGGCGTGTAATCCTCTCTGTCGCAGAACTTTCGGTACTGCGACAGCCGGAAACTGTTCGCCCCCAGCCGGATCGGACGGCTGGGGGCGTTCTCTCGTCTAGCCACCCATATTGGCGAATCGGGCGAAATCCCCTTGGGCGCCGCTGTATACGTTCAGATCGGTGCGGCCCGCGATACCGGGGATGCTGCCGCTGTCGGTGGTCTGCCAGAACGTCCAGGTCGGCCAGCCGCCGGGGACCTCGGGTTGTGGGTTGTCGCGGTAGTCGGCGATCCACAGCGGATAGCGGGTGAACTCGCTGGTATTCGCCATCGCGGTCTTCCAGAAGTTCGGATAGGTGTAGATGATCGGCACCCGGCCGGTCAGCACCTGCACCGTGTTCAGATAGCGGTGCGTCCAGTTGATCAGCGCCGCGGGGGAAAGACCGCCGGAGTGCTCGAGATCGAGCACCGGCGGCAGGTCCAGCGGACCGTTCTGCCCGAGCACCGTCGCCGCGTAGAGCACGGCCTGCGGTTCCGGCGGCAGCTGCGGTCGCGCGTAGTGGTACGTGCCGCGCGCGATGCCCGCCGCCCGCATCAAAAGACTGTCCGGAACGAAGTAGGGATTGATGTAGCTCAGGCCCTCGGTCGCCTTGACCATGGCGAAGTCGTGGCCGGACCGTTTGACCGCGAACCAGTCGATCAACCGGCCGTCGATGTGCTGCCAGGACGAGACGTCCGGCCCGACCGGCGCGGCCGCCGTCTGCCCGGTCGCCGAAAGGATGCTGCCCACCACGATCGTGGACAACGCAAGACTGCGGGTCGTTCTCCAACGAGTGCTGTCCATGCCCTTCGACCTTAGGCGGCCGCCTCGTCTTCGTTCACCCGCCGCGCCGTGGTCCAATCGCAGGCGGGAATACCTCGAGTATGGGGGGTATACTCAAAGTATGAACGGGCCTACCACGGTAAAGGTGTCCAGCGAGACACGGGATCGTTTAGCTGCTCTCGCCGCGAAGGGCGAGACGATGGAGGAGGCGATCCTGAAGCTGATCGACTCCTACGAACACGTCAAGACGCGGCAACGGCTCGCGTGGGAAGCGCGTCTGGCTCGGGCGGAAGCCAATCCGGTCGCGGTGGCATGGGCGGAGCAGACCGTGGCGGACCTGGTCGAACGCGCCGAGCAGCGACAGGCGGGCCGCCGGTGACGGGATACGTGTTCGACGACACCGTTCTCGACGCGTACGGCCATGGCAGCGACAACGTCGCTCGCTTGATCGCGGGCCTCGATGGTCGGCAGATCAGAATGGCGGTCCCGGCGATCACGCTCGCGGTGGCGCAGGCGGCGCTCTCGGACGAGCAGTGCGACGACATCGACGGCGTCATAGACAGCCTCGAGCACGTGCAGCTCGACCCTCTCGTGCACACCGATCAAATCACCGAGTTGTCCCGTGTGATCGGAGTCTGCGGCAGTCCACCCGATTCCGCTGCCGCGCACGCGATCTACGTGTCGAAGCGTCTCGACTGGCCGATCGTGACCGTCGACCGTAAGCGATGGGCGGTGCTCGAGGAAGGCTTGCCGTGGCCGCTCGAGCTGGTCGAACTCGCTGAGCCAGAGCAGGCGAACTAGATGGAGGCCGAGGCTGTCCGTCGTAGCCGGCCGGGGCAGACAGCGCGCGCCGCCGGTGTCCTCAGCCGAGCCAGTCCAGGACCGAGGCGGCGGTCCACGACTGCTGCATGCTGCCGAGCGGTTCGCCGGTGAAGGGTTCGTAGTACTCCGCGAAGCTGCCGTCGCTGGCTTGCCGCAGCCCCTCGGCGCGCAGCATGAAGGCGCGTTCGGCCCAGCCGCGGCGGGCGAAGACCCAGGAGAACAGCCAGCTCATCACCGGCCACACCGGGCCGCGCCAGTATTCGCGCGGCCGGAAGTCCTTGGAGACCGGAGAGGTCGAGGGCGGCAGCGCGTAGCGCAGGTCCGGGTGGCCGCAGTATCGCGGGCCCTCGAACAGGCGAAGCAGGCTGCGTTCGGTGTCGCGCGGCAGGCCGCCGCACAGCAGCGGAGCGAAGACCGCCAAGGTGTCGGTATCGATCCAGCGCTGGAGGCGCACGTCGAAGTCGCGGGCCGCGCCGGTCCGCGCGTCGGCGGTGGCGACGACGCCCGCGCGGAAGCGCTCGGCCCACGCGTAGAGATCACGCACGTCGGCGTGCGGCTGTCTGTACTCCTCGCCGATGTTGGCGAGCACCTCGCAGGCCAAGGCGAAGACCGCGGTGACGAACACGTCCTGCACGGCGAAGCTCATGGTCGAGGCCAGTTGGTAGTCGTCGTATCCGGCCCGCCGCATCTGCTCGACCAGCCAGAGGTACCTGTCGTACTCGCGGTCGGTGGGACGCTGCGTCGGATCGGAGACGACGAGCACGTCCTCGCGGCGGTAGGCGGGCAGGTCGCCGGGGACGACCTGCTCGTAGGCGCGGTCCCAGCGCGGCGAGTTGTCCATGCCGGATTCCCAGCCGTGGTACAGCGTGATCCGGCCGTTCTCCTTCGGATCCCTGGCGTGCGCGAGCCAGCGATGCCAACGCACCAGATCCGGCCAGCGGCGGTTGAGGAATTCCTCGGCGACGGCCCTGGTGCTCCGGCCGTGGCGGCGGGAGTGATCGAGGATGCGCTGCACGGCGATGGCGTGCACCGGCGGCTGGGTGATGCCGGAAGTGTCCGGTCCGTCGGGCGCGTTGGCGGCCAGCTTGCGGCACTCCCAGCGGGCCGGGCCGGGGAAGTAGCCGTCCACGCCGTTGGCGAACACGATGTGCGGGATCATCCCGTTCTTCCACTGCGCCGAGAGCAGCGTGTCCAGCTCGACGACGGCGCGCTCCACGCTCAGCGGTGCGAGTCCGACCGCGACGAACGCCGCGTCCCAGCTCCACATGTGCGGATACAGGCGCGGCGCGGCGCTGGTCATCGTGCCCAGGTCGTTGCCCCGCAGCAGGTAGGCGGCGCGCGCCGCGAGCTGAGTTGGGGTGAAACCCGGATGTGCCATCCCCCTATTCTGCGATCCGACGCGCAGATATGCCCGATCAGCGGCGGTGGGTTGCGTCGCAGCGCGGCGCACCGGGTGTTCGGCGGATCTCACTCTCGCATGCCCCGTCTGTGGAGATTGTTACCGACGTATGCGTGCATCGCTACGAATCGGCGCAGTGCTACGGATTCGAGGTCGGTTTCGGCGCGCCGACTACGGTGGGGCGCATGAACACCGCCGTCACCAGCACACCGAAGCCGACCGCGTTGATCACCGGAGCCAGCCGCGGGCTCGGTGCGGCCATCGCCCGCGAACTCGCGCCGGGACACGAGCTGCTGCTCGGCGCGCGCTCGAAAGACGCCTTGCGCGACATCCTCACCGAGCTGCCGGAGGCGATGCCGTGGCCGGTGGAGCTCACCGAACACGAGGCCGTCGCCGCGGCGGTCGGCGCGGTCGAACGGCTGGACGTGCTCGTGCACAACGCCGGGATCGCCGATCTCGGCACCATCGCGGAGTCTTCGGTGGAGCAGTGGCGAAACACCTTGGAGGCCAACCTCGTCGCCGTCGCCGAACTGACCAGGCTGCTGCTTCCCGCGTTGCGCGCGTCGAACGGCCATGTGGTGCTGATCAATTCGGGCGCAGGGTTGCGGGCCAACGCGGGCTGGGCCTCCTACGCGGCGAGCAAGTTCGGGTTGCGCGCCTTCGCCGACGCGCTGCGCCTCGAGGAACCCGCGCTGCGCGTGACCTCGATCTTCCCCGGCCGCATCGACACCGACATGCAGCGGGAGATCACCGCGAACGAGGGCCGCGAGTACCGGCCGGAGGAGTTCTTGACCCCCGAGACGGTCGCGGCGGCGGTGCGGCACGCCGTCGAGACACCGCGCGATGCGCACCCGACCGAAATCGTGCTGCGGCCCATCGCCCGCTGAACCGACACGGTTCGGTGGGCGGGGTCCGACCGAAGGTGACATTCGGCCGGTCCGCCGGGCTCGGGGTCACCTTCGGTCGGGAGATCAGGCGACGATGTTGATGAGGCGGCCGGGCACCACGATCAGCTTGCGCGGCGCGGCGCCGTTCAGCAGGGCGGCGATCTTCTCGTCGGCCAGCGCGGCCGCCTCGATGGCGGCGTTGTCGGCGTCGGCGGGGACCTGAATCCGGCTGCGCACCTTGCCGTTCACCTGGATCGGGTACTCGACCGTGTCCTCGACCAGCAGCGCGGGATCCGCGACCGGGAACGGCCCGTGCGCCAGGGAAACGCTGTGGCCCAACCGTTCCCACAGCTCCTCGGCGATGTGCGGGGAGAGCGGGGCCAGCATCAGCACCAGCGGCTCCACCGCCGAGCGCGGTGCGCCGTCCGGGTAGTTCTTGGTCAGGTGGTTGGTCAGCTCGATGAGCTTCGCGCCCGCCGTGTTGTCGCGCAGCGCGGCGAGATCCTCGTCGACGCCCGCGATCGTCTTGTGCGTCAGGCGCAGCGTCTCCTCCGACGGCGCGTCCTCGGTGACGCGCAGCGCGCCCGTCTCCTCGTCGACCACCAGACGCCAGACCCGCTGCAGGAACCGGTGCGCGCCGACGACGTCCTTGGTCGCCCACGGCCGCGAGGTGTCCAGCGGACCCATCGACATTTCGTAGAAGCGGAAGGTGTCGGCGCCGTACAGATCGCACATCTCGTCCGGAGAGATGGCGTTCTTCAACGACTTTCCGATCTTGCCGTACTCCTGGAACACCTCGATCTCGACGCCGGTCGCGTCCGTCCAGAAGAACTTGCCGTCGCGCTCGACGATCTCGGCGGCGGGCACGTACGCGCCGCGCTCGTCGGTGTAGGCGTGCGCCTGGATGTAGCCCTGGTTGAACAGCCGCCGGTACGGCTCGCTGCTGCTCACGTCGCCCAGGTCGAAGAGCACCTTCTGCCAGAAGCGCGCGTACAGCAGGTGCAGCACCGCGTGCTCCACGCCGCCGACGTACAGATCGACACCGCCCGGATCGCTCGGGCCGTGCTCCGCGGTGCGCGGACCCAGCCAGTACTGCTCGTTCTCCTTGGCGCAGAACGCCTCCGGGTTGGTCGGGTCGGCGTAGCGCAGCTGGTACCAGGAGCTGCCCGCCCAGTTCGGCATGACGTTGGTGTCGCGCCGGTACTTCTTCGGCCCGTCGCCCAGATCCAGCTCGACGTGCACCCAGTCGGTGGCCTTGGCCAGCGGCGGGGAGGGCTCGGAGCTCGCGTCGTCCGGATCGAAGGTCACCGGAGCGAAGTCGTCCAGCTCCGGAAGCCGCACGGGCAGCATGGATTCCGGCAGCGCGTGCGGTGCGCCCTGCTCGTCGTAGACGATCGGGAAGGGCTCGCCCCAGTAGCGCTGGCGGGCGAACAGCCAGTCGCGCAGCTTGTACTGGATGGTGCCGGTGCCGTGGCCCTCGGCCTCCAGCCTGCCGATGACGGTCGCCTTGGCCTCCTCGACCGAAAGACCGTTCAGGTAATCGGAGTTCACCAGCTCGCCCTCGCCCGAATGGGCGCCGTTGGCGACGTCGCCGCCGGAGATGACCTCCACGATCGGCAGGCCGAAGGCGGTGGCGAATTCGTGGTCGCGGTGATCGTGGCCGGGTACCGCCATGATCGCGCCGGTGCCGTAGCCGATCAGCACGTAGTCGGCGATGAAGATCGGGATCCGTTGTCCGTTCACCGGATTGGTTGCGTACGCGCCCAGGAAGACGCCGGTCTTCTCCTTGTTCTCCTGGCGCTCCAGATCCGACTTGGCGGCGATGGCCTTGCGGTAGGCGGCGACGGCGTCGGCGGGAGTCGCCGCGCTCTCGTTGGTCCAGCGCGGGTCGGTGTTCTCCGGCCACTGCGCCGCCGTCAGCCGGTCGACCAGCTCGTGTTCGGGGGCCAGCACCATGTAGGTCGCGCCGAACAGGGTGTCGGGGCGGGTGGTGAACACCTCGATCTGGCCCGCGTCCGAATCGAACTTCACCTGCGCGCCGCGCGAACGACCGATCCAGTTGCGCTGCATGGCCTTCACGTTCTCCGGCCAGTCCAGCAGATCCAGGTCGTCGACCAGCCGGTCCGAATAGGCGGTGATGCGCATCATCCACTGCCACAGGCGCTTACGGAAAACCGGGAAGTTGCCGCGCTCGCTGCGGCCCTCGGCCGTGACCTCCTCGTTGGACAGCACGGTGCCCAGACCGGGACACCAGTTGACCATCGAATCGGTCTGGTACACCAGGCGATACGAGTCGATCACCGCGGCGCGCTCGGCGGCGGTCATGGTGGCCCAGTCCTTGCCGTCGGGCGCGGGACGCGCGCCGGAGGCGAACTGTTCCTCCAGGTCCGCGATGGGGCGCGCACGGCCGGTCTCCAGGTCGTACCAGGCGTTGTAGATGCGCAGGAAGATCCACTGCGTCCAGCGGTAGTACTCGGGATCGGTGGTCGCGAACGAGCGACGCCGGTCGTGGCCGAGACCCAGCCGGTCCAGCTGGCGCTGCATGGTGGCGATGTTGGACTCGGTGGTGTCGCGCGGGTGCGCGCCGGTCTGCACCGCGTACTGCTCGGCGGGCAGGCCGAAGGCGTCGTAGCCCAGCGCGTGCAGCACGTTGCGTCCGTGCATGCGGTGGTAGCGCGCGAACACGTCGGTCGCGATGTAGCCCAGCGGGTGGCCTACGTGCAGGCCCGCGCCCGACGGGTACGGGAACATGTCCTGGACGAACAGCTTGTCCGCGGGAGTGTCCCCGGCGAGCGGGCCGGTCGGGTTCGGCGCGTGGAAGGTGCCACGCTCCACCCAGTTCTGCTGCCACCGGCGCTCGATGCGGCCCGCGAGGTCAGCGTTGTACCGGTGCTGGGGTACATCGCTATCGGTTGCACGACTGTCCTGCACGGTCCTGCCTTCTTGTTCTCGCCGATCCTGGACAAACTTCGTATTACAGGGTAGAACGTGCGGTCCGAGGGACCGAAAATCGGGCGGCGCGAGTCCGTGCGCTAGCCTGCATAGGTGTTCGTAGTCGTTCTCGTCCTGTTCGTGTTGGCCGCCGTAGCCATCGCGACCGGCGTGCTCGGACTGATCGGCAAGCTCCCGCCCAACCGCTTCGTCGGTGTGCACACCGAAGCCGCGCTGACCTCCGAAGAGACCTTCCGCATCGCGAACCGCGTCGCCGCCCCGACCTCGGTCGCCGCGGGCGCGCTGCTGTTCGCCGGTGGTCTGGTCGCCTTCGCCGCGGGCGGTGTCGTGGCTCTCGTCGTGGGCGGCGCCACGGCCGTCATCGCCCTGTTCACCCTGGGTGCGGGCGCGAACGCCGCGGGCGAGGCGATCGCCGCTCTCGTGCCAGCGAAGGACATCGGCGGCTGCGGCCAGTCCTGCGGCGCGTGCTCCCTGCGCGACGCCTGCCAGCCCGCGAGCTGATCCACTTCTCGAGCCCCTCCCTGCGCGTACCCTGAGCTTCATCAGCGGGCGATTCGCCTTCGGAGGGGTTTTATGTTCTTCGTCCTGGCGACGATCGTCGCCGTCCTCGGCTTCGCCATCCTCGACTTCTACGGTCTCGCGGTGGCGGGCGTCATCTTCGCGATCGCCGCGGTGTTCGCGGTGATCGGTGTCGTCCAGATCAAGCGCAACACGGCTCGGCCGAGGGGGCGGTGGTGGGCGGGTGGCAGCGGCGGCTCGGACGACGGCGGCGGCTGCGGGGGCGGTGGTGGCTGCGGTGGAGGCGGCTGTGGTGGCGGAGGCGGAGGCGATTGATCGCTGCCTGCCGCATTGCGATGCGGTAGTCGCGGACAAGTGCGGGGCGATTGCGGCGGGCGGAGTGAAGCTCGGTCGCCCACCCTTACCCACCTCGCCGCGACACCGCGGCAGGGGTAAAGGCTGGGGAGCCGCGGCAAGTGCGGGTGGCTTCACCTACTTCGGCGATGGCGGCGGCAGTGACGGTCGGAGCGGCGGCTGCGGCGGCGGCAGCAGCTGTAGTGGTGGCGGCGGCTGCGGCGGAGGCGGCGGGGGTTGCGGCGGCGGTAGCTGACATCTGCGCCCCAGCAGGGTTCGGCCCGAGACGCCGGTGGGCGAGTAGCTGCCCATTTCTCTCCCGTCGATTCGGGTCAGTCGATGCCCGGGGGTGGTGGGATGCTGCGGGAGAGTGGGCTGTCCTTGGGGTTGAGGTAGAGGACGAAGAGAGTGACCGGGGCGGGGCCGAGGTTGCGGGCGACGTGGGGATACTCGGGACCACTTGGTTCACGGAACATTCGGCCGCGGTGGTAGATGACACGGGCGCCGTCGGGTCCGGGGTGGTCGAGGGTGCCGCGGGCGACCAGGACGAAGAGGGTGCCGTCGTGATAGTGCCAGCCACTGGTGCCGCCGGGAGCGATCACTGTCTGGCGCAGCAGGATGTCGCGGCCTGCGATGGTGAAGCGCGCGAGTACTCGGCTCGCGGTGCCCGACGCGGGCGCGGCGTTGGGCGCCAGAGCGGGCAGACGTGGGATTCGCACCCATCCATCGAACCATCCGTTCGGGAGGCGTTCCGGACGTTGGTCAACGCAATCCCGCGACGGCCGCCAACACCGCCCGTCCCGCCTCCCGATCGCCGACGGCGATGCGTGCACTCCCGTCCGGGTAGACCTTCGCCGCGATACCCGCCCGCCGCAACGCCGTCGCCACCCCCGGCCCGGGGAGGTAGAGGAAGTTGGCGTGGCTGCGGGGGACGGTGTGGCCGCAGGCGAGCAGTGCGTTGCGCAACGCCTCGCGTTCGGCGGTGATGAGCCGTATCCGGGCCTCGAGTTCCGGTTCGGCGGCGTAGGACGCGGACACGGCGGCGACGGCGGAGGCGGAGACGCCGAAGGGAAGTTGCAGTCGTCGTACGCGTTCGACGAGTTCGCGCCGCCCGTACGCGTATCCGATGCGTAGCCCCGCGAGTCCATATGCCTTCGAGAACGTCCGCAGCACGAGGAGATTCGGATGCTTCCGCAGCAGTGCGAGCGTGTCCGTCCGCTCGGCGGGCCCGAGGAACTCGGCGTACGCCTCGTCCAGCACGACCGTCACCCGGTGCGGCACGGCGCTCAGGAAGGATTTCAGTTCACCGATGGGCACGACGGTGCCGGTGGGGTTGTGCGGACGGCACACCACGACCAGCGCCGTCCGCTTGTCGATCGCCCGCCGCATCGCGGGAAGATCTTGATTGCCCGAGGCGTCCAACGGCACCGGAACCATATTCATCCCGAGCATCCCCGCGATGATCGGATACCCGTCGAAGGTCGGCGTGCCCGTGACGATCTCCGCGCCCTCGCCGGTGACGGCCTGGATGATCTGCATGGCGACTCCGGTCGCCCCGGACCCGACGACCACCTGGTCGCCGCGCACGCCGACGTGCCGCGCGATGATCTCGGGTAGCAGCCGAGGCAGAAACTCGGGATACCGATTCGCCTGCGCGAGAGCGAGATTCACCGCACGAAGCACGGAAGGCAGCGGCGGGAAGGGATTCTCGCTCAGCGAGAGGTCGAACCGCACCGGCCGCGATCGCCGACGGTGGTGTCGCGAGGATCGGGTGTCCTCGGCGGACCCGATGTTCATCCCGCCGCGCCCCAGCGCACCGCCGCGGCGGCCGCGAAATCGCCCGCGTGCGCGAACGCGGACATCAGCACCACCGACCCGTTGCGCAGCCGCCCGGCCTGATTCTCCACGTCCAAGGTGACGGGAATTCCCGCGGCGAACAGGTTTCCGCACCGGTCGAAGGTGTCGGGGTGCCGTTCCGCTGGCAGCTCGAGCGCGTCGTGCCAGTTGCGCAGGAACAGCCGGTTCGGTTGGTTGGTGACGAACGTGTCGATGTCGCGCCCCTTCACACCGATCCGATCGCACACCGCGAGCGCCACTTCCGGCACCAGCCGGTTGCCGCGCGCGAACACCTTGGTCACCTTGGATTCGGTGAAGCTCACACAGGCCTGGCCGGGACCGGGTTCCCAGTACTTGCGCTCGCCGTTGGTGGTGAAATCCATGTCCCCGGCGAATTCCGGGTAGGTGCGGCATTCGATGTCGAGGATCGGCGCGCTGTCGTCCTTGACCAGCAGCCCGACACCGCAGCCGTCGCCGGGCACCGGCGCCTGCGCGAGTTTGCGAATCTCGGTCTGGGTGAACACCGGTCCCGCGCAGTTCTGGGCGACCGCGATGAGCGCGGTGCGAGCGTCGGTGGTCTGCAAGATCATTCGGGCCAGCGCCATCATGTGCACGAAGGCCGCGCAGCCGCCGTTGTGGATGTCGTAGACGACGCGCGGGCGAATACCGAGCCGCCTGGCGACCTCGGGCCCGCTGCCGAGCACCGGGTTGTCCGGCAACTGTGTGTGCGTGATCAGCACGTCGACGCTCGAAAGCTCCTGTGCCCCACGGCGTTGCCGCAGCGGCTCGACCGCGCGCTCGATCATGTCGACGGCGGTCTCGTCCCGCGCCACGTGGTGCCGACCGCGCGGGGCACGGAACATCACGTTCTTCGCCATCCGGTCCGAGCGCGCGAACTGGGTGAAGTATTCGGTATCGACGGGCGCACCCGGCAGGTAGGAGGACACGTCGACAAGGCTGACGGTCGGCAGCGACGAAGCGTCCGGATCGGTCGCGTACATGGCCGTCCTCACTTCATCCAGTCGGGCTTGATCGGCAAACCGTGCGCGGCCCGGCATTCACAGATCGCCTTGAGGTTGTCGAGCTCGAGCTGATGACCCGCGGAGAACATCTCCCAGAAGTCGCCGACCCATACCGGACGCCCGGCGGGCGCGGTCTCGGGATAGGGGTTCTCGTCGTAGAACGGGTGACGGCAATTCGTCCACAGCACAACCGAACCCGGCTTGTTCAGCACCACTTGCGCGTCGACGACCCGCATCAGGTAGACCATCCACAGGTGCCGCCCCTGATCCCACGCGCAGTGGTAGTCGACCGTCATCGCGTCCGGATTGGCCACCGTGCGGGTGTAGATCTTCGTGGAATCGCCGAGCCGGTCGTAGGCCAGCCACAGGCCCGGTTCCTCGGTTTCGGTGAATCCGCGCAGGCTGTAGGTCCATTCCTCCAGCGACCTCGTATCGGCCAGGTACTCGTACACCTCGCGGGGCGGCGCGGCGACATAGCCCTGGACCGGGCAGAAGTCCCCGAAGATCTGGTCGTGCGGGTACACCGACCGCAGCATGTCCATGATGATCGGGGTGGTCTCGTCCTTGTCGGAGTTCTCGATCCGCAGCACGCCGGGTACGACGTCTTCCGGGATGTCGCTGAGCGCGGGCAGGGCGCTGGTCGTCACGGGGTCCTCCTGGAGTTCTCGAGTGTGGTGAGAAACGGTGTGAACGGGGGGATCTCGTCGGGGTCGCAGTCGATCGCGAGGAACGACGGCCCCGATGTCGCTAGGCAGCGGCCGAGCGCGTCGGCGAGTTCGGCCGGTGTGCGCACGGTGTAGGCGGGTATGCGGGGAAACATGGCGGCGATGCCGTCGCCGAGGAACGCGGGCTGGAACCTGTTGAAGCTGTAGCGATCTCGGTAGTAGAGCTGTTCGCGCGTGACGCACATGGCGTGCGCGTTGTTGTTCAGCACGACGAACGTGATCGGCAGCCGGTGTTCGACGGCGGTGTGCACCTCCATGCCGTGCATGTAGAAAGCCCCGTCGCCCGCGATCACCACGGTGCGACCGGGCCCGCGCCGGGCGAACGCGGCGCCGATGCCCGCGCCGAAGGCGTAGCCCATCCCGCCCATGCCGAGGGCGACGACGAACCGTCCGCCGCGCGGCACGCGCAGGTGGTGGACCACCGCGGCGCCGGTGTTGCCCGCGTCGGCGAAGACGTCGGTGCCCGCGGGCAGTGCCGCGTCGATGGTCTCGACGAGTTCTCGATAGCGCAGACCAGGCCCGTCGGCGGCCGGTACCTGGAGCGGTGTCAGGGCGGCTGCGTCCGGCGTCGCATGCGTTGCCCTTGCGGTGCAAGCGAATTCGTCGGCGAGTTCGCCGAGTGTGATCGACAGGTCGGTGCTCGTCGCGTGGATCGTCGGCGGGTACGGCGGGGCGATGCCGACGCTGGCCACGATGAGGTCGCCGAGCAGGTCGTCGAGCCCGGCGCGCGCGGTGACGGGTAGGCGGGTGCCGATCACCAGGCAGAGCGCGGCCGATCGGAGGTCCGCGGTGAGTTCGGGGTGGCCCATGCTGCCCGCGACGCCGCAGAATCCGGGATCGAAGTTGTCGTAGACGTCCTTGGCGTCCGGGGCGACACCGACCGTGGCGTCCAGAGCCGTAGCGAGGCGGGCCAATTCGTCGCGCGCGTCGTCGCGGGCGACTTGATCTCCCGCGATGATCACGATCTTTCCCGTGCTGCGCGCCGCGACGAGCGCGGCGCGCACCGCGGTGAGCCCGCTCGCATCGCGACGGTGCGAGCGGGGCGGCAACCGGAACGGCGGGACCGTGTCGAGCCCGGCCTGCTGCACATCCTTGGGCAGCAGGAGGACGGCAGGCCCACCGCGCCGGGCGGCGGCGACTGCCCTGACCACACTGTCGGGCAGCTGGGCCGCCGTTTCCACACGGGCGCAGTACCGGCTGACGGAGCCGAACAGGCGGACCGCATCGATCGCGCCCGCACGCCCGCTGGAGTCCTGGAACGCCCCTCGGCCCTCCAGCGCCGTCGGCGGCTGACCGACGAGCGCCAGCACCGGCACTCTGGACGCATACGATTCGGCCAGTCCGGCAACGAGATTCATCGCACCGCCGCCGGATGTCGCGGCGACGACGCCGAATCCCGCGGTGACCCTGGCGTATCCGTCGGCCATGGTGGCCGCGGAGAATTCGTGCTTGGCCACCACGCCGGTGACCTCCGAGTCGAACAGCGCGTCGTAGAGGTCTTCGATATTGGCGCCGTCGACCCCGAAGATATGCCGCACACCGAGTGTCGAAACCGCCCGAACCAGATAGTCCACGACCCTGTCCGGCATGGATGCTCCTTCCCCGGATGCGGACACAGTGGGTGCGCCCGGCCGATCGCATACCTCGTACACGAGGAATACGAGATGCCCCGCCGCGCGGTTCAAATCGAACGGCCGAGCCGGTGGGGAAGAGGCCTTGCATGTACGTATACATCTACGTATAGTGAGTTCATGCCCAACAAGACCATCTACGTAGCCGACGACGATCTACCGCTGTTCCAGCGCGCCCAGGAGCTGGTGGGGGGCAATCTGTCCGGCGCGGTGACCACGGCGCTGCGCCGTTTCATCGAGCTGGAAGAGGGGCGCCAAGAAGGGTACGAGGAAGTGGTCCTCCGGGTCGGCCACAACGGTGTCCGGCAGGTGCGTTTCGCCGGATCCCTGCTCGGCGAGTGGCGCGACGTCAACGACACGCGGACGGAGCACGTACGGGTCTTCCGGTCGCGCAAGGGCAAGTTCGTGCTGCACGCGCAGTACTCGAACTGGTCCGAACTTCCCACCGACACCAACATTTTCAAGGACTGGAGGCAGTGGCGGCGGATCACCGGCATCGGTGATCAGGACTGGGGCGATTTCGTCATGGAGATCGCCGACACGCTCGACGAGCTGAAGGACAAGATGCCCGCCAAGCTCTACGAGCGCGTGGCCTACATCGCCGACCGCCCGCATATCGAGGATCTCGACATCTAGGTCGCGCGAAAAGCGCTCCGCGACAACCGAACAGCGCGTTCTAAAAAGCGACACCGCACCGCGATTGGGCGGCGGTGCGGGTGAAACATGCACTTATTCGCATTGACTAATGAATTTTGCCGAAAGGATCACCATGATCAACGGTCATCGTGCGCCGGCGATCTCGGCGTTCGGCCTGTGCAAATCGTACGGCGAGCAAGTGGTGCTCGACGGCATCGATCTCACCGTGCCGGAAGGGACCATCTTCTCCCTGCTCGGGCCGAACGGCGCGGGCAAGACCACGACCGTGCAGATCCTCACCACGCTGATCGGCGCGGACTCCGGCGAAATCCGGGTGGGCGGTTACGATCTCGCCGTCGAGCGCAACGAGGTGCGCTCGGTGATCGGGGTGACCGGTCAGTTCTCGGCGGTGGACGAACTGCTGACCGGCCGGGAGAACCTGCTGCTCATGGCAGATCTGCACCATGTGCCGCGGCGGGATGGCAAACGTCTGGCCGACGATCTGCTGGCCCGCTTCGACCTGGTCGAGGCTGCCGACAAGACGGCCGCGACCTACTCCGGCGGCATGGTCCGGCGACTCGACCTGGCGATGACGCTGGTCGGCGACCCGCGCGTCATCTTCTTGGACGAACCGACGACCGGTCTCGACCCCCGCAGCAGGCGTTCCATGTGGGAGATCATCCGCGCGCTGGTCGACGACTACAGCGTGACCGTCTTCCTCACCACCCAGTACCTCGAGGAGGCCGATCAGCTCGCCGACCGGATCGCCGTGCTGGACGGTGGTCGCATCGTCGCCGAGGGCACCGCGGCCGAACTGAAGAAGCTGGTGCCCGGCGGACACATTCGGCTCGAATTCCGCACCGCCGCCGAGCTTTCCGCCGCGGCCCGAGTTCTCGGTGAGACGGCCCGCGTGCTGGACGGCGTCGGCGACGAGGAGCTGACGCTCGCCGTGCCGAGCGACGGTGGCGTGAAATCGCTGCGCTTCGTGCTGGATCGGCTCGACGACGCGCGCATCGAGGTCGAAGGCCTCTCCGTGCACACCCCGAACCTGGACGACGTCTTCCTCGCCCTCACCGGGCACCCGACTGCCGAGAAGGAGATCGCGCGATGAACGCTACTTCGTTTGCCCTCGCCGATTCGGTGACCATGCTGCGGCGAAATCTGCTGCACGCCAAGCGGTATCCCAGCTTGACCTTCGGCGTGGTGATCATGCCGGTGATTCTGATGCTGGTGTTCAACTTCGTGTTCGGCGGCGCGCTGGAGAAGTCCTCGGGCGGCAACTACATCGACTACCTGACACCGGGCATGATGCTGATGCTCCCGGCGTACTTGACGGTCGCGGTATCGGTCTCCATCGCGTCCGACAAAACGAAGGGCATCGTGAACCGCCTTCGCACCATGGCGATTTTCCAGCCCTCGATGCTGGCGGGGCATGTCATCGGCGCGCTGATCCAGGCGCTCATCGGCGTCGTGATCATGGTCGCGGTGGCGCTGCTCATCGGATTCCGGCCGGACGCCAACCCGGTGGAATGGGTGGCCGTGTTCGGACTGTTCGCGCTGGTGATGTTCGCGTTCTCCTGGCTCGGGGTGGCGCTCGGCCTGATCGCGGTCAATCCGGAGAGTGCGAGCAACCTGCCCTTCCCGCTGGTGATGATGCCGTTCCTCGGCAGCGGGCTGGTCGCCACCGACACCATGCCGGTCGGCATGCGCCAGTTCGCCGAGTACCAGCCGTTCACTCCGCTGACCGAGACGCTGCGCGGTCTGCTGATGGGTACGGAGATCGGCACCAACGGCATCATCGCGCTCGCCTGGTGCGCCGGCCTCGGCCTGGTCGGCTACTTCTGGTCGACGTCACTGTTCCGCAAGCAGACCGTCTGAACCGACCGCCGCGACATCACCGGGTGTCGCGGCGGTTCTGGGCGCTCAAACCGTCCCGGTGAGGACCACCTTGTTGGTAGCGGACGATTTGATCTCCACCTTCTGCACCTGGTCGGGCGCCATGTCGATGGTGCGGTCCACGGTCAGCACGGTGCCGGGGCCCGCGGGCCATTCGTCCAGCTCGAGCTGGCGGCCGTCGGCGCCGGTCACCAGCAGCGTGTACTTGTAGGTGTAGCGCAGGTCGCTCGGCCCGTAGGTGCAGCTCATCACGACACGGGCCCGCTCGCCGTCGGCCATCAGCTTGAAACTGGCCGAGATCGGGGTCGGCTCCAGCGGGCTCATCGACCGTTCCGCGATCACCTGCTCGACCACCGGAGGTTCCGGCACGGTCGTCGTGTTCAGCACCGGGATGGCGATCGCGACGGCCGCGGCGGCGGCAGCGACCGCCCCGCCGAGCGCCGCCCATCGGCCGCGCCGCCTGCGCCGCTGTTCCGCGGCGGCCAGTCTCGGCAGCAGGTCGGGAACCGGCGGCTCTGCCTCGGGCGCGGCGCCGTCGGCCGTGCCGATCATGCCGAGCGCGGTCTCGGTCGGCACCAGCGCGAGCATGCCCGGCAGTCCGGCGAGCTCGGCGACGGAGGCGCGGCAGTCGGCGCAGCGCGCCAGATGCTCCTCGTATTCGCGGCGCTCGCTGCCGGTGAGGGAGCCGAGCACGTAGGGCGCGTCCCACGTCGTGTAGTCGTCGGCGATTTGCGTCATCGGTTCGTCACCCCCATCTCGTGCAACGCCAGCCGCAGCGCCCGCATACCGTAATGCATGCGCGATTTCACCGTGCCGGGCGGAATCTCCAGTTCGGCCGCGATCTGGTGGGTGGACAGGCCGCGATAGTAGGCGCGCACGATCACCTCGCGGTGGTCGGCGCTCAGCCGGGCCAGCGCGTCGGCGACCAGCCAGCCGTCCAACGTCCGATCGGCCTGATCGGGTGCGGGTTGTTCGGGCGGACTGTCGGTGCGGAACTCCCTGCGATTGCGTGCGCTGCGATGCTCGTCGACGACCAGGTTGCGGGCGACCGTGAACAGCCACGCGCGCGCCGACATCGTCTGCTGATCGAGCACGTTCGGCCGCTGCCACGCGCGCAGCAGCGTTTCCTGCACGATGTCCTCGGCGCGTCCGGCGTCGTGCACCAGGCCGAGGGTGTAGCGCCAGAGCGCGGGCGCGTGCTCCTGGTACAGCACGCGCATCAGCTCGGCCTGGTCGTCCGGCTCGCCCGCCGCGCCGCGCTGGGCTGCGGCCGCGTCGGTGGGCCGGGGTTGTTCCGGTGGGATACCCATGCGCTCACCGGGTCAGTTCGTGCGTTTCACGGTGTGGACTCCTTCTCGTTTCGAGGAGTACACGAGCTCAGTTGCGTTCCAGTTCAATCGGGTGCGTGGCCAGCAGCGAGAGCGGGAGCGGCTGGCGGCGCAGGACATGCGCCCAGAGATCCGAGCGGCCGGTGCTGATCGGGTCGGAGGAGAGAGCCGAGAGGACGATCCAGTCCTCGTTCTCCAGTTCGCCCTCGAGTTGTCCGAAGGTCCAGCCGGAGTAGCCCGCGAAGATGCGCAGGCCCTCGACGAGCGGGCCGATGCGCTCGGGATCGGCGTCGAGATCGACGAGCACCACGCGGCCGTCGATGCGGCGCAGACCGGGCACCCCGGCGGTGGTGGCGCCCGCCTTCAGGGTGCCGAGGCACAGTGCGGCGTCCCGTTTCACCGGTCCGCCGCTGAACAGCGTGCGCGGTGTGGTGGCCAGATCCGCCCAGCGCGGCAGCACGTCGTGTACCGCGGTGTCGGTGGGGCGGTTCAGCACGACGCCGAGACTGCCGGAGTCGTTGTGCTCGATGATGTACACGACGGTTCTTCGGAAGGTCGGCTCGACCAGGTCCGTCGCCGCCAGCAGCAGGGTGCCCGCGCGCACCGCCTGCTCGCCGCGCCGGAAATCGCGCCGGCGACGGTCACCGTGCCCGCCGTGAGTTTTCCGATCATCCGGGTCGTCTCCGCGTGCCACCCGGACATCATCGCAGTTTGTGCGCCCGAGTGCTCGTTTCCAGGCCCGTGGATTTCGGCGAAAGTTCATTCGGCGGCGTTCGACGCGCGAACTGTCTGGGCCAGCTTACCGACGTGCGATATCTCTCGCCCGCCCGATGTGTCGCATGCCCGGCGACGTCGTAGAGTCGGCGGTATGGAACCGCCCGAGGTCGTCCTCGAGAACAGTGACAGCGTCTACGACTACTATCGCGATCACCGGCAGAACCGGCTGAAGGCGATGGCCGCTTATGCCCTTCTGGGACGCCGTTACCATCCGCGGATCAGCTACGCCGAGCGCGCGAAGGAGGCGGTGCGGACGCTGACCAAGAGCGGACGACCGATCATCTTCGCGATCAACCACCTGTCGCAGAGCGATCCGTACACGGTCGCCGCGGCGGCCTGGCGCAGCCCGCTGCGCTCGGTCATCGGCAAGGTTCGGGTGCTGGCCAAGGACGAGCTGTTCATCGATCCCGACCAGCGGCGCAAGGTGGACATGATGGGCGGGATCCCGGTGTTCCGCGGCAAGGACCACGGCATCAGGGCGGTGAACGCGGCGGGTCAGCGAATGATGGACATCTGCGCCGAACGGCTGGCGCGCGGCGACCACATCGCCGTCTTCCCCGAAGGCACCTGCAACGACGTCGACCCGACCCAGGTGCAGGCCGTCGGCAGCGGCATCGGGCACATCGCGTTCCGGGCCATGAAGCTCGGCGTGCACCCGGCGCTGGTCAGCCTCGGTCTCAGTTACGGTCCCCGCCCCGACCCGAAGATCGAGCCGACCAAGGAAGAGGCCAAGTCGGCCAGCTTCTACTTCCAGTCGCCGATCACCGATCTGCCGAACAAGCCCGCGGACATCGCGCGGCTGGTGCGCGCGGATTTGCAGCTGGCGCTCGATGGGGCGGTTGCGAACTACTGAGGGAGTGATCCGCAGGGCGCGTCTACTGCGGCAGGCCGAGTCGCTGTCTGGCCCAGTGGGGCACCGAGGCGATGTACTCGGGGTGCGTCTGCACGAAGTGCTGCACCAGCGGGCACATCGGCAGCACGCCGAAGCCCTCGCGGCGGGTGCCCGCCAGCGCCGTGCCGACCAGTTGGGTGGCGTAACCCTGGCGCTCGTAGCTGGGGTAGATCTCGGTGTGCACGAACGCCCGCTCGGACGCGGTGTCCTGGTACTCGGCGTACCCGGCGATCGCACCGTCGACGTAGATCTCGAATCGTTCCATGGCGGTGTTGTTGCGGACCTCGGTCGACATGGTTCGACGCTACTCTGATGCGCCCGATGGCGAGACATCGCAGCGGATCCCGGTGTGAAATAGCCGGTTCGACTTGTCTACCGGGTGGCCGCCTGAGCAGAATGCTCTTGGTCGCGTCGCGCGCTCCCCGAGAGCCGTGGCCCGGCGGAGGTGCGAAAACATGATGAGGACGCGTATTTCACGGGTGGCCGCCGCCCTCGCCGCGGCGAGCATGCTCGGCGGGTCGGTCGTGACGGGGCTCGCCGAGGCCGCTCCCACAACGGCTTTCGGATCTTGCCCGGACGGCTCGGTGCCCGAAGGCGCTGGCGTGCAGTGCGCGGTGATCAGCGTGCCGATGAACCACGCCGAACCCGACGGTCCGCGTATCGATCTCACCGTCAGCCGGATCGCCGCCACCGGCGAACGGCACGGCGTCATCTTCACCAACCCCGGCGGTCCCGGCGCGGACAGTCTCGCCTACTGGGCGCAGCGGATCGAGGTCATGCCCACCGAGCTGAACGCCCACTACGACCGCATAGCGGTGCAGCCGCGCGGTCTGCGCTGGGCCACTCCGCTCCGCTGCGCATCGGAAACAGCTGAGGGACAACAGGTGTCGATCGGCGGCGGCAGCCGCGACGAGATCAAGAAGGCCTGCGACGCGGCACAGCCCGGCTACCTGGACACCATCACCACCGAGAACACCGCCCGCGACATGGAGGCGGTGCGCGCCGCGCTCGGCGTCGAGCGGATCAGCTATCTCGGCACTTCGTACGGGACCTATCTCGGCGCCGTCTACGCCTCGCTGTTCCCGGACCGCGTGGAGCGGATGGTGCTGGACTCCAACGTGCACCCCGACTGGGTGTGGACCGAGGAGTTCGCCCAGCAGCAAGCCGCGGGCAAGCAGCGTCTCGACGACCTGTTCGCCTGGATCGCCGAGCACAACGGCGAATACCGGCTCGGTGACACGGCTTTGCGCGTCTACCAGAACTGGGTGCGGCTGGTCTCCGCGCAGGGCGGCGGCTGGTACGCCAACCTGACGCCGCCGCCGGCGAGCGTGGCCGATCTGCCCGGCGAACTGCCCGAACCGCTGGCCGAGCTCGCCCGCGACGGTTACAACGGCACGATGGAGCAGGGCGGCAAACTGCAAAATCTGGTGCGCACCTTGATATCCGGCGGCAGCTCCGCCCAGGTGCCGCTGGTCGGCGCGACCGCGGTGGCCACCTACACCCGCTCCTTCTGGCCGACCTTCGCGCGGGCCATGTCCGACGCCAACGTCGATCCGGCGAACGTGCAGCGACTGCTCGCCATCGAGGGCGCCACCGCCACCGACCCCACCGGCCGCTTCGTCTTCTCCGCCATCACCTGCAACGAGAACGCGGTGCCCGGCCGCCCGGAACTGATCGGCGCCGCCATCGGCACCATCGCCTCCGGTGGCAACGCCATGGACGCCCGGGCCGACTTGGTCCGCGCTGGCCTCAGCTGCGGATCCTGGCGCCCTATCGCCGAGCCGGTCCCCCTCACCGGCGCCGACCTTCGCGTCAAACCCCTTGTGCTGCAAAGCCGCCACGACGCACTCACGCCGTACGAGGGCGGACCCGCGATGGCGCGAGCGCTCCAGGGTTCGCTGATCACGGTCGAGGGCGGCGACCACGGCACCTTCGGTCGTGGAAACCCCGCGGTCGACGACGCGGTGCTCACCTACTTGCGCACCGGCCAGGTCGCGACCACCCACGCAGAACAGGCCCCGCTGCCGAGTCGGTGACGCGGGCCGCGGCTTGAACGTGCTTCGAAGTGGGCGTCGGTGTCAGAGTTCGTGTTCGGCGATGCGCGCGCCGACTTGTTCGAGCAGTTGTGCGGCGTTCGCCATGGAACGGGCGGGATCGGGTTGGAGGTCGCTCAGCGAGTACGCGGTGGTGAAGCCCGCGGTGTGCAGGGCATCCAGGGGGAGCTGGACGCGACCGGCTACCGCGACGACCGGGACGCCCGCGGTGCGCGCCGCGTGGCATACGCCGATGGGAGCTTTGCCGTGCAGGCTTTGCGCGTCGAGGGCGCCTTCGCCCGTCACGACGAGGGTCGCGTCGCGGAGCAGAGCCGGGAAGTCGAGGAGTTCGAGTAGTACCTCGATGCCGCTGCGTACTCGGGCGCCGAGTACCGCGAGGGCGCCGAAGCCGGTGCCGCCCGCCGCGCCCGCGCCTGGGCGTTCGGCGAACTCCAGGCCGAGTAGGTTCGCCCAAGTGGTCAGCGCCGCTTCGAGAATCGTCCGTTGCTCCGCGTCGGCGCCCTTCTGCGTGGCGTACACCGCGACCGCGCCTTTCGGGCCGAGCAGCGGGTTGTCCACGTCGCAGGCGAGTGTGAAACGGGCCGCGGCGGCTTTCGGGTGCAGGCCGCTGCGATCGATCCGCGTCGCGCGCGCCAAAGCCGCTCCACCCGAGGGCAATTCGAGGTCAGTGGCATCGAGCACGCGGGCTCCTAGAGCGCGCAGCAGACCCGCACCTCCATCGGTGGACGCGCTGCCGCCCAAGCCGAGCACGATGTGCGTCGCTCCGCGGTCGAGTGCGTCCGCGATGACGACGCCGAGCCCCTCCGTACCCGCGCCGAGCGGATCGAACTGGCCGCCAGGAAGTTTCAGCAGTCCGACGACCTCTGCCAGCTCCACGACCGCCGTATCGCCACGCACCGCGTAGGCGGCGGGCGCAGGCACACCCGTCGGTCCCGGCGCGATCGTCTCGACTCGCTCCCACCCCGCGGCGACGAACGCGTCCACGGTCCCGTCACCGCCGTCGGCGATCGGAACCCGCCGTATCTCCGCATCCGGACGCACCGCCGCGATCCCGGCCGCCAGCGCGGCCGCCACCTCAAAGGCGGTCAGCGAACCCTTGAACTTGTCAGGCGCGAGCAGCACCCGCGGTGCGGCGGTCATCCCCACATTGTCGGCGCGGCGGGAGGCGGTCGCATGTCACGCCGTCCGCGCGCTCGTAGCCCGGTCAGCCACCTCGCCGCGGCACAACCGGGCAGCGGGCTCGTTCACCCCACCGACGCGAGATTCCCCAGCAACTCCGCCCGGTGCTTGTCGCCCCACTCTTCGAGCGGCCGTAGCGCCACCGCGAGCTCCTGCCCGATAGGCGTCAGCGAGTACTCGACGCGCGGGGGAATCTCCGGGAACACCTCGCGATGCACCACACCGCTGGCCTCCATCTGCCGCAGATTCTCGGCGAGGACCTTCTCGCTCACACCATGGAGCAGGCGCCGGATCTCGCCGAAGCGTTGTGGTTGTTCGCCGAGCACCCACATCAGGTGCAGCTTCCACTTCCCGCCGACGACGTCGATGGCGACCGACATGCCGCACGCATCGTGATCTACGCCACTGTTGCCGTTCATCGCCGACCTCCTGACCATATTTCGGACCTCGAGGTAAGTATCCCCACCTCGACGTACGGTCTTGTCGACTCTACCTGCACAGACGACCATCGTTTCCGGCGCCGCGAACCAGCAGAACCAGAACCGAAGGGGCACACAATGTCCGAGCAGTCCACCCGCTCCGTATCCGTCGTCGGGCTCGGCCCGATGGGCCAAGCGATGGTGCGGGCGTTCCTCGAGGCGGGCGTCGAGGTGACCGTCTGGAACCGCAGCACCGACAAGGTCGACGCGATGGTCGAACTCGGCGCCAAGCGGGCCGCGACGGTCGCCGAGGCGCTCGACGCCAACGAGGTGACCGTACTCAGCCTGACCCACTACGCCGCGATGTACGACGTGCTCGGCCAGGCCGAGGACCACTTGGCGGGCAAGGTGATCGCCAACCTGTCCTCCGATTCGCCGGAAAAGGCCCGCGCGGGCGCGGCATGGGTGCGCGAGCGCGGCGCGCAGTTCATTTCCGGCGGCGTGATGTCGGCCGGTGACAACATCACCCACCCCGCGTCCTACATCTTCTACAGCGGTCCGCGCGAGGTGTTCGACGCGCACGCCGAACTGCTGCGCCCGCTGAGCCCGCAGGAGTACCTGGGCGAGGACGACGGTCTGGCCCAGATCTTCTACCAGGCGCTGCTCACCACCTTCCATCCGTGGTTGCTCGCCTTCGACCAAGCCACCGCCATGATCGCGAAGTCGGGTCACGACATCGCGCAATTCGTGCCGTACGCGGTGCGTTCCAGCGAGGCGTACCCCTACTTCATGCAGGAGTTCTCCGTCGCCAACCAGGCGGGCGGCTGGGCGTCCTTGGCCAGTCTGAAGATGATGGTCGCGGGCGCGCAGCACATCATCGACGCCAGCGAGGAGGTCGGCGTCGACGCCACCTTCTCGCACACCGCACAGGACTTCTGGCGCAAGGCGGTCGCCGCCAGCGAGGAACGCGGCGAGGCGGTCTCCACCTACGAGCTCATGCTGGGCGAGCGCCAGGTATGACCCGCTCGGTGACGGTCGTCGGGCTCGGTCCGATGGGCCAGGCGATGGTGCGGGCCTTCCTGGACGCCGGTGTCCGGGTGACCGTATGGAACCGCACCGCCGCCCGCGCCGACGCCGTCGTCGAACTCGGCGCCGAGCGCGCGGCGACGGTTGCCGAGGCGCTCGATGCCAACGAGGTGATCGTGCTCAGCCTCACCCACTACGCGGCGATGTACGACGTGCTCGGGCAGGCGGAGGGCCGCCTGTCCGGCAAGGTCGTGGTCAACGCGTCGTCGGATTCGCCCGCCGACACGCGAGCGGGTGCCGCATGGGTGCGCGAGCGGGGCGGGCGGTTCCTCGCCGCGGGCGTCATGGCGCAGCCCGAGGGTCTCGCCCTGCCCGCCTCGTACATCTTCTACAGCGGGCCGCGAGAGGTGTTCGAGGAACATCGAGAACTGTTGGATCTCCTGGCATCCCATGAGTACCTCGGCGACGACGACGGCTTGGCGCAGCTCTACTACCAAGCCGTCTACGCGGCGTTCCTGCCGTGGTTTCTCGGTATCGAGCAGGCGTTCGCGATGATCGACCGGGCCGGTGACGACATCGGGCGTTTCCTGCCTTTCGCGCAGCGCGCGATGCACGACGCCGAGGACTTCTACGCCGCGATGGCGTCCGCCGCGCGGGCGGGCGGCTGGGGTGATCTCGGCAATCTGCGGATGATGGCGGCGGGCGCCGCGCACGTCGTCGAAACCGGCGACGACCTCGGGGTGGACACCTCGCTGCTGCGGTCGGCGCGGGCGATCTGGGACCGGGCGCTGGCGGAGAGCGAACGGGCCGGAGAGCCGGTGCCGACGTACCAGCTGCTCCGCGGCGCGGTCGAATAGCGTCTCCGGGCGGTTCGACCTCACCGCCGTGGTCGGTCCGAGCCGCAGATCCGGTCCAGCCGAACCAACTGCGCCCCGGACAGATTCGCCATCGGCACGGGAGCGTGCGGCATCACAACCGAAAGCGCCTCACGGTCAAGCGCTTTCGGCCGCCGACCCGAGCCTGGGGAACGGTGCGGTGGAGAACACGACCTCCACCGCCACCTCGAAATACTGCGCTATCCGCAGCGCCAAGTGCAGGCTGGGGCTGTACTCGCCGCGCTCGAGGTAACCGATCGTCTGGTAGTGCACGCCGAGCGCCTCCGCCAGCTCGCGTCGGGAGATGCCGCGTTCGGCGCGCAGCATGGCGATCCGGTTGTAGATGACCTCAGTAGGCACGCTGCATGGCCTTCTCGCGACGGGCGGCGACGCTGGAACCGGACTCCCGCCGCGCCATCCTGCGCAACAGGATCGGCGCGACGAGGAACCCGGCGGCCGCCCAGATGCCCAGCACCGCAACCGTTTCCAGATGCCGCCAGGAGCCGCCCAGTTCGACGGACGCGGCCTCGTCCGGCAACATCGCCGCGCGCATGCCGAGGCCGAGCCAGTACACCGGGAAGCATTGAGCAAGCCCCTGCACCCAACCCGGCATCGAGGTGATCGGGTAGAAGATGCCGGACACCGCGACGAGTCCCATGATGGGCATGGAGGCGAACCCGACACCGCGCGGGCTGACGAACAGCGAACCGATGCACGCGCCGATGGGCAGCGTGGCCAGCATGCCGAGCAACACGATACCGATCAGCGACAGCCAGGCGCCGACGGTGTTCAGCTCGGTGCCGCCCACCAGGAACAACCCCGGAATCAGCACGATCACGAACGGCACGAGCACCCAGCCCGACACCGTGACCACCTTGCCGACCAAGTAGCCGACCATTCCGTTCGGAGTCGCCTTGGCGCGCAACAAGGTTCCGTCCTCGCGCTCCATACTGAGCAACTGGCCGATGCCGAATATCCCGTTGAAGGCGACGAGCATGCCAAGGATGCTCGGCAGCGCGAGCGAGCCGAGATCGAAACCGCTGGCTTCGAATGTCGCGTCGCGCATGAAGAACAGCACCACGACCATGATGACCGGCCAGAACAGCATGCCGAACAGATCTTGGCCGTTGGTCACCGATTGCCGCAGCTCGATCCAGCCGCGGGACAAGCCGGCGCGGACCGCGTTCGTCGTCGGGTTCATCGCTTCACCTCCTCCAAGGCGTGGACCTCGTTCTCCACCTCGCCGGATTCGAACTGTCGCACCAGTGTCATATACGTGTCCTCGAGCGACGCGCGCCGCACCTCCAGCTCGCCGATGTCCTCGCCGTACTGCATGAACAGCTCGTAGACGAACTTGGTCGACTCGGTGGTGGTGTGCACGAAGCGCTGGTCGTCGCGGGTCCAGCGCACCTCGGCCTCGCCCGCGATGCGACGGGACAGTTCGTCGGCCGAGCCGTCCGCGATGATCCGCCCGCCCGCCAGGATCAGGATGCGGTCGGCCAGCTTCTCGGCCTCGTCCAAGTCGTGGGTGGTGAGCAGGATGGTGGTCTGCTGGTCGTCGGCCAGACGGTGTACGAGGTCGTGGAATTCGCGGCGGGCCTGCGGATCGAAGCCTGCGGTCGGCTCGTCGAGGAAGAGCAGTTCCGGGCGGCCCACGATGCCGATGGCCACGTCGAGCCTGCGGCGCTGGCCGCCCGACAGCGACATGATCTTCGCGCCCGCCTGTTCGGTCAGGCCGACGGCCGCGATGAGGTCGTCGGTGTCCCAAGGTCGGCGGATCCGCTCGGAGCCGTACGGCGCGTAGTAGGCACCGAGGTGTGAAAGCAGCTCGCGCACACGCCATTTGCCATGATCACGCCAGGATTGCAGGACGACGCCGATGCGTGCCCGCCAGGCCTCGTCGCCGTGCGCCGGATCCGCGCCGAGCACCTCGACCCGGCCCGCCGAACGGATGCGGAAGCCTTCGAGGATTTCGATCGTGGTGGGCTGGCAGCGGACATAACCGGAGAGCGCGAAGTCCTGCCGATCGGAATGGATCTCGAGTTCGGAGCCGCGCGGCGTGGGGCGTTGCCTTATGGGCGTTGGTTATTCAGGGTGAGCTATGCCCGACACCTGCCCCACCTGCTCGTGGTCCTCGCCGATGCTCGTGTCCTCGCATCGTTCCGTTCGCTATTTGCGCTGCGTGTGCGGTAGATGGCTGGTTTCGCACGGTGGGGGTGTGGAGTTGGTTGCCGGGCACGGCGGAGCCGCTGAAACGTCAGAGGCCGAACATCTGGAGCTGATCCCGCTACCCGAAGGGTGAGGGTCGTACGGGCACCATGAAGATAGCGAGAGCAGTGCTCTTGACTTTTACGGCCAGGCGGGTGGATCATTGTTCTCAACAGAGAGCACCGCTCACAACAGGAGTCGCCATGAACGCCAGCATCCGCTACATCGCCCCCACCGGCCTCGATCCCGTCATGAACCGCATCTTCAACTGGCTGCCCAAGCTGGGGATCAGCATCGCCAATTCGCGGCTGCTGGCCGTCCGGGGTCGCAAAAGCGGCGAGTGGCGGACGACGATGGTGAACCTGCTCGTCGACGAGACCGGCACGCGCTACCTGGTCGCGCCGCGCGGGCACACGCAGTGGGTGCGGAATCTGCGGGTCGCGGGCGAGGGCGAGCTGCGGCTCGGGCGCAAGGCCGAGGCGTTCACGGCCACCGAGGTCGCCGACGCGGACAAGGTTCCGGTGCTGCGGGTGTACCTGGAGAAGTGGGGCTGGGAGGTCAACCGCTTCTTCGAGGGCGTGACGAAGAACGCCACCGACGCCGAACTCGCCGCTATCGCACCGGGTTTCCCGGTCTTCCGCCTCGCCTGATTCCTGCGTCGGCGGAAAGTCCGCCGAAATCCGCTGCGCCCGATAGGGGAAACCACGGCGCACGCTGAAGGAAGTCCAGCGAAGGTCGGAGGAATGCGCGGAGTCCGCCGAAAACGGCCGTGCAGGCGGGGTTACTTCAGCGAGTAGCGAGAAATTCGATCGCCGCGGCGTATCCCCGAATCCCCATTCCCGCGATCACCGCCGTCGCGATCGGCGAGATGAACGAATGGTGCCGAAATTCCTCCCGCGCGTGCACATTGCTGATGTGCACCTCCACGATCGGCACCTCCGGAATGACCAGCGCGTCGCGCAACGCCACCGAGGTGTGGGTCAGTCCGCCGGGATTGATCACGATCCCCGACTCGGCTCCCCGCGCCTGGTGGATCCGATCGATCAGCGCCCCTTCGTGATTGGACTGGAACGCGACGACCTCCCTGCCGAACCTGGCCGCGGTCCGCTCGCACAGCTCGACCACGTCGTCGAGCGTGGCCGAACCGTACACCTCGGGCTGGCGGGTGCCGAGCATGTTCAGGTTCGGCCCGTTGAGTACCAGGATCGGTGCGGTATCGGCCATGCCGTCACCCTAATTCACAGACCCTTCGGACCTTCCGAACGCAGGTCGTCCACTTTGCGCATGGCGGTGCGCAGCTCCTCGAGCCACGCCTCGGCGTGCTTGCCCGCGAGTTTCACCGTCCAGGCCAGCGCGTCCGAGCGGGAACGGGCGACGCCGGAGTCGACAAGGGTGTCGAGGACCTTGCGCTCCTGCTGGCGCAGCCGCGTCATCACGGGAACTGCCAGCTGGGTGAACATGATTCGCTCGCCGTCCACCGAGACGCCCCACGCGACATTGCGGGCGTAGCGGCGCTGGGCCTCGCCCGCGATCTGCATCCGCGCGGGGCGGGTGGATTCGCGGAAGCGGGCGACGGCGCCCTCTTTCGTCGCGGTCGGGATCTTCTCGGTGGGCGCTTCGGTGTCCTCGCCGTCGGCGCGCTCGGGCTTGGGCAGTGGCAGTTCGCCGATCACCACGATCTCGTCGCGGTCGACTTCGATGACCGGTTTGCCGACGAACCAGTCGCTGGGCAATCGTCCGGCGAACCAGTCGGGCACGTCGGCGGGGTCGGGGAGATCGGCCTGCTGCCAACCGCCGGGGCGTCCGAAACCTCGTCCGCGATGTTCGTTTCTCATGGCGCGTCACCTGACTTACTGTCGTGCAGTGCTTTCAATGATTACAAGATTACGCCGCAAGACAGCACGGCGGTTCCGCTCTGCGTGAACAGGGTCGGAAGGGGGTACTCCAGGGAGGTCGCATTGTGCCGAGCGGGTTCGGCTCGAGACGGATCATCGGCGTAGGTGGTTATCGCCCGCGTTCGCGTTCCGGCCGGTACGGTAGCGGCGCCGGTTATCGCCTTGTGACTGGATGCCGTTATCGTTCGGGCCATCGGAGAAGCTGTCTTCGGGCACAATTGACAATGCTGAGCATGGGTAACGGCCCGGTCACCGGGACGTCGCGAACAGGTTCATTTCAGGTACGGTGGTCTTGTTGCTGGAGTGACAAGAGTGAAGAGTGGGCGACATGGATGTGTGGGGATCCCGCCGCTTTCGCGTTCGGGGCGCAATGGCACTCGCGGGAGTGGCGGCTGTGGCAGTCACCATGGGCTCCTGCGGGTTTCGCGAGGAACCCAATGAGCCCGCGGCCGTCGTCGAGCGCTTCACCGAACTTCTCGATCAGCAGGATTACAAGAAGGCATCGGAGCTCACCTCCTACCCGAACGCCGCTTCCGCAACGCTGAAGCAAATGTTCGAGGGTCTCGCTCCCGGCAAGGTCGACTACCAGAAGACCCAATTCATCGGCTTGGACGCGCAGTCGGCGATCTTCAGCATGGACGTCGACTGGAGCTTCGGCGAGAACAAGAACTGGGAATACAGCATCCAGGGCACGGTGCGCAAGCTCGCGATCGGCTGGCGGATCTCGTGGGAGCCGTCGGTCGTGATGCCGCAGCTGCAAGGCAACCGCACCGTGAAGCTGGTGCGCACCACGCCGAAGCCGCCGCCCCGGGTGCTCGACATGGTCGGCGCACCGCTGATGCACGAGCAGGTCATCAATGTGATCAAGCTCGATCCCACGCGGATGTCCGACCCGGTCGCCTCCACCGACGCGCTGGCCAAGGCCATCGAGCCGGTCGCGCCGCTGATCACCGGTCCGTCGCTGATGCAGCAGCTGGCGTCCTCGCAGGGCAAGCCGATCGTCGCGGTCAACCTGCGCGAGGGTGATTTCGCGATCCTCGAACCGCGCATGGCGCCGATTCCCGGTGTGGTGATGGAGAAGCACCCGCGCCTGATCTCCTCGGACCGCCGGGTCTGGTCACCGCAGCTGGACGCGCTGCGCAAGGTATGGGAGACCAGCCAGGAGGAGCACTCCGGCTGGGGCGTGCAGATCTTCGAGCCGGACGGGCGATTCATCAGCCAGGTCGCCGGTTACCAGGGTCCGCCGGGGCCGGACATCATCGCCACCATGGACCAGCGCTTGCAGCGCGCCGCCGAGGACGCGGTGGTGAGCGTCGGCACGCCCGCCTCCATCGTGGCGATCCAGCCGTCCAGCGGCGCGGTGGTCGCGGTCGCGCAGAACAGCCAGGCCAGCGCGCACGGTCCGGTCGCGTTCACGGGTCTGTATCCGGTGGGCGGCAATATCGAGCTGTTCCGTGCCGTCGCGGCGGCGACCAATGGCAAGGCGCCGCAGGACGTCTCGGTGCAGGAAGCGGCGGAGGCCGCGAGCAGGCTCGGCATCGGCATCGATTACCAGGTGCCGGGGCTGGACGAGGTCACCGGACGGCTCGCCATCGCCGGGCGCAGCGCCGAGCAGGTACGCCAGGGCGGCGGGTCGGACGCGGTGCTGGCCAGCCCGTTCGGGATGGCGATCGCGGCGGCGTCGATCGCGCGCGGCGAGGTGCCCGCGCCGAAGATCGAGGTCGCGCGCACCGGCGGCACCGACGCGCAGCTGGCGCCGTTGGGCGGCGAGCTGACCGAACGGCTGCGCACCATGTTGCGCGAGGCCACCGGGGCTCCCCATCTGACACCGTTGCGACCGCACCCCGTGATCGCCTACGCGGCGACCGCGGGCGAGGACGGTTGGTTGATCGCCAACATGGGCGATCTGGCGTTCGCTATTCACATCAACGATGTGGACAGCGGGAACGCGACCGCTCGGATGGCGGCCCGGATGTTGCAGTCGCTGGCGACGCCGGAGCCGTGATCAGCAGGGGCTGATCGCTCGTGCGGCGCTCGGGCCCGAGGCCTTCATCGTGACGACGGAAGAGCGGGTCGAGCGGGTCCAATCGGTTCCGCGAATCAGTTGAGCGCCCGGATCGCCGCGCGCCAACCCAGCAGGAACAACGCGAGCACCGTGCCCGCGACCAGCACGAAGCTGAAAGCGGTCCCCTGCCCGCTGATCGCGCGCAGCACCATACCGCCGATGAGCGTGGACAACCAGACAACGACTCCCGTGGGCCACACGACCGTCCCGTCGAAACGCCCCGCGCGACCGCCGACGGCCAGCGCGATAGCCCACCCGATCGCCAGCCCGATCGCGAACGGCCACAGCGTCTTCAGGAGCCCCGCGATCACCGCCTCGTCATGACTGCGCCGCCCGATGACACAGAACAAGATCACCAACACTGCGTCTGCCGCCACCGGAGCCAGTCTCTTCACCTGCGCAAGCGTAGTGCGGCGTCATTTCGATCTCGATCACGACACCGCCCCGAGACCTGCCCTGACGAGTCACGCGGCGGTTCACAGCATCCCCGGCGAAGATCTACTCCGACCGGTCGCGTGAGGTGGTCACAGCGTGCGGCGGGTTTCGAATTCCTTTTCGTAAGCGACCTCGTCGGCCGACGGGGTGCGGAAGAGGAACGCGAAGACGATCCAGCCGACGATCGCGACCAGGATGAAGCTGATCATGCGGTAGACGAACGCCGCGGCGACCGCTTGGGCGGCGGGCAGTCCAGCGCCCGCGGTGAGGCCGTAGATCAGTGTCGCGTCGACGTAGACGATGCCGCCGGGGGCGAACGGGATGGAACCGACGGCCTTGCCCGCGGTGAAGGCGATGAGCAGTCCGGCGAGTTTCGGCTCGGCGCCGACGGCGTAGCAGGCCGCGCCGAGGCAGGCGACGTCGCCGAATCGGTGCACGACGGCCCAGCCCGCCACCCAGAACCCGTCGCGTTTGCCGAGATCCACCGACTCGAGCTGGGTGAGGATCTCGGCGACCTTCGCCATCCCGTGGTCCGCTGGCCGTTTACGAATCCGGTTGACCAGCGCGAGCAGCCTCCGCAGCACCTTCTCCAGTGAGCCCGGATTGCGCGAGATGTAGTTGCCCGCCCAGATCAGGGCGGCCACCGCGGCGAGCGAGAGGATCAGCTTGAACGGCCCGACTCGGTTGCCGACCAGCAGCGCGCCGCCGACGGCGAGCAGCGCCAGCCCGGCGGTGGCGATCACACCGGAGATGACCAGCTGCCAGGAAGCGACGATCGGACTCGCGCCCCAACGCCGGGTCTGTCGATAGGTGAACGCGGTGGAGAAGACTTGTCCCGCGGGCAATGTCACCGACATCGCGGTCGCGCCGTAGACGACTGCCACGGATTTGCGCTGACTCACATCGACGCCGCCCGCGTGCAGCAGTTGTTTCTGCACCCGGCCGAATCCGCTCATCGAAAGCGCTTGAAACCAGATACAGGCCGCGACCCAGCCCCAATGAATTTCGGTGAGCTTTCGCCAGGATTCGTGTAGTCGCGGCCACAGATAGACGCCTTCGCCGATCAACAAAGCCAGCAGCGCGGCGCCCAGCAACCATTTGACCCACCAGAATTTGCGCCGGCCCTGCTCGACGGTGGACGCTCGCGGTGCAGGCTCGCCCGCTGGATCCCCGTTGGCCGTCACGCCGATCAGCCTAGCGAAGGAATTGTTTCGGCGTCGGCATCGGTGCGCGGGTCGGCGCCTTCTTTCGGCCAGGCCAATCGCGTTTTCCGTCGCCTACCGCGCAGCTGCACTTCCTCGCCCGCGATCCAGAACTCCTGCTCGCTTTCCTCCGCGAAATACAACGCGCTGCCGGAGGCGAGCACCCGGCCGGGTTGGTCTTTGGCCAATTCGGTCAAGCGGGAGGCCTCGTTGACCGGGTCGCCGATCACCGTGTATTCGAAACGATTGGCGGCGCCGATATTTCCGGCGACCGCGAGACCGGCGGAGACGCCGATGCCGATGTCGAGCCCGGGCACTTCGCGCAGCGCCTCGCGCAGTTCGCGACCCGCCGCGAGCGCCGCGGTGGGCGCGTCCGGCCGGTCCAGCGGCGCGCCGAAGATGGCCAGCGCCGCGTCGCCGACGAACTTGTTGACGAACCCGTGGTGGCGGTCGATCACGTCGACCACGATCCGGAAGAACTCGTTGAGCAGGCTCACCACCTCGGTGGGCGGCCGTTCGGCGGCGGTCGCGGTGGAGCCGACCATGTCCACGAACAGCACCGCGACGAACCGGGTCTCGCCGCCGAGCTCGGTGCCGTAGTCGAGGGCGCGCTGGGCGACCTCCTCGCCGACGTGCTGGCCGAACAGTTCCTGGAGCTGGCGCCGCTTGGCCGCCTCCTCCATCATCCGGTTGAAGCCGACCTGGAGCAGACCTATCTCGCTGCCGTCGAACACCTCGACCTGCACGTCGCGGGCGCCTTCCTGCACCCGGTCGATGGCCTGGCTGAGCTGACGCACCGGATCGGAGATGCTCGAGCCGGTGAGCATGGACAGCGCCAGCGCCTGCAAGATCACCACGCCGCAGAGCAGCAGGATCGAGATCGCCAGCGACTGCGCCGAGAACTTCACCTCCGAAGAGATCTGGGTGACGCACAGCAGCACGATGGCGATGGTCGGCGCGAAGGTACCCATGCCCCAGGTCATCGCCATCCTGGTGCCGACGCCCGGCGTCAGGGTGTGATCGAAGATGCCCTCGGTCAACGCCTGCGCGGCGACCGGCCGCAGGATGCGCTCGCCGAGCATGTAGGTGAAGCCGAACACGATGGTCGCCGCCATGCACTCGGTGACGATCACCGCGCCCGCCAGCTCGGGCGTGTCGGAGATGATGAGTCCGGCGAGCACCGCGCCGCCGACCAACCACAGCGCCAGATGCAGCATCGCCTGGCGCAACGGCGCGTGCAGCGCGGCCATCTGTTCCTGGCGGCTCGGCGGCCCGCCGCGCATCTGCCAACGCATGACCGGGCGCAGCATCAGCGCGGAAGCGGCGAGGCTGAGCAGTCCGCCCGCGATGAAGACGAGGGCGGGGATGAGCAGACCGGTGCGTCGGGTACCGGCCGCCTCGCCTTCCGGAACGGGGAGTCCGTACTGGATGAACGCCCACACCAGCACCGCGCCGAAGGCGTTCGCCAACAGCATCGATGTCAGGTAAAGCGGCCAGCGCGTACGCATGGTCTGTTTGACCGCTTCCAAGGGCGCTGACACGCCCCCTAATCTAGCGTTTCGATCATTCGTCCACGTGCGGCTGTCCGGCGGGGCGAGTTGGTCGGCGACCTCCGTTACCCTGAGCGAGGTGACCGAGCTCGAGGAACGCCCGCGCCGGAACTCCGCCGCGGACGCGGTGCACCCGATAGTCCGGCAGACCGCGGAGTGGGCGTGGCGCCTGCTGGTCATCTTGGCCGCGGTGATCGCCCTGGCGATGATCGTGCAGCGGCTGGCGTCCGTCGTCATCCCGATGGCCATCGCGCTGCTCGCCGCCGCGCTGCTCGCGCCGCTGGTGGACTGGATGCAGCGGCTCGGTGTGCCGAGGTGGGTGGGGGTTTTCGTCTCGCTGGTCGGCTCGCTCGGGCTGGTCGCCGGGATCATGACCTTCGTCATCGAGCAGTTCGTCGCCGGTGTGCCGCAGCTGTCCGACGAATTCACCGACAGCATCCACCGAGTCCAGGACTGGCTGATCAACGGTCCGCCGCACCTCAGCGACGACCAGATCCGCAACGCGGGCGACACCATCGTCAAGGCCATCCAGTCCAATCAGGACAGTCTCACCTCCGGCGCGCTCACCACGGCCACGGTGATCGGCCACATCCTCACCGGCACCTTCCTCACGCTGTTCATCCTGATCTTCTTCCTCTACGGGGGTGATCAGGTCTGGGAGTTCGTCACCCGGGCCGTGCCGACCCAGCATCGGGAGCGGGTCCGGCTGGCCGGTCAGCTCGGCTTCGGATCGCTGGTCGGCTTCGTGCGCGCCACGGTGGTCGTCGCGGCCGTCGACGCCATCGGCATCGGCGCGGGCCTGGCCATACTCGGGGTGCCCTTGGCGCTACCGCTGGCCTCGCTGGTGTTCATCAGCGCGTTCATCCCGATCATCGGCGCGTTTCTCGCCGGTTCCATCGCGGTGTTCATCGCGCTGGTCACCAAGGGTCTGGTGACGGCGCTGATCGTGCTCGGCATCATCATCGCGGTCATGCAGCTGGAAAGCCACGTGCTGCAACCACTGCTGCTCGGCCGCGCGGTGAGCATTCACCCGCTGGCGGTGGTGCTGGCGATCGCGGCGGGCGTGGTGCTCGGCGGAATCGCGGGCGGCCTGCTCGCGGTGCCCGCCGTGGCGGTGATGAACACGGCCATCCGATCGTTGCTCGCCGGGCGTCCGGAGGAGGCGTTCGGCGAACTCCAGACCGCCGAGCACGGGTTGTATTCGGCGGAGCCGGACCGGCCGGACCCCGGGCGATTCGACGTGGCGGCGACGGTGGCGGAGGAGTCCGCGCGCTCGAACCTCGCGCTGCGAAGTGCTGATGCCGATTCCGCAGCGGGCCGAGACGGTCCGCGCCTGGCGAAGGATTCCGGCGACAACCACCACGGGGGAACCGATGCCCCGGACTCCGTCGGCTGAGCTCAGTCCCGCCGACGCGGCGACCGCGCCGCTGTGGCGGGCCGTGCAGGCGTTCCGGCTCGTCACGCTGCTGTACGCGGTCGGTCAGCAGATCGCGTCGGTGCCCTACTACCAGAACCAGCGCCTGAGCTGGGTATTCATCGCGCTGATGGTGGTGTGGTCCGGGCTTTCTGCGCTGATGCTCTCCCAGTGGCAGGTCGCCGACGTGGCCAAGGTTCGGGTCTGGGTGGTGATCGGCGACCACGTCGTGGTGATCGGTTTGGTCGCCGCGACCCGGCTGGTCGCCGACTACGACTGGTACCACGGGCACCAGACCCTGCCGACGACCATGTGGGCGGCCAACGCGGTGATCTCGGCGGCGATCCTGCGCGGTCCGGTCGCTGGGATCGCGTCCGGGCTCTCGATCGCCGCGGTCATCATCACCGTGCGCGACCAGTGGGGTCAGGATGTGTGGGCCGACGCGACCGCGCCGGTGCTCGTCTCGGTCGGCCTCGCGCTCGGGCTGGCCGCCAACACCGCCCGGCGCGCGCAGGAGCAGTTGCAGCGCGCGGTGCGCCTGACCGCCGCCGCCGAGGAACGCGAGCGGCTCGCCCGCGAAGTGCACGACGGCGTGCTCCAGGTACTCAGCTACATCAAGCGGCGCGGTAGCGAAATCGGCGGTCCCACCGAGGAATTGGCGCTACGTGCCGGTGAGCAGGAGGTCGCGCTGCGCGTGCTGATCTCCGAGCAGGGCGCGCGCGAGGACGCGGGCGGCGCGGAGGTGGACCTGCGTCCGCTGCTGACCGTGCACGCGACGCCGAAGGTCTTCGTGTCCACGCCGGGCGAGCCGGTTCGGGTGGGGCGTTGGGCCGCGGGCGAACTCGCCGCCGCTGTCGCCACGGCCTTGGCCAATGTCGAGCTGCACGCCGGTGCGGACGCCAAAGCGTATGTGCTGCTGGAGGATACCGGCGACGAGCTGATCGTCAGCGTGCGCGACGACGGCGTCGGCATCGCACAGGGGCGGCTGGCCGAGGCGGAGGCCGAAGGGCGGATGGGGGTTTCGCGGTCGATCGTCGGTCGCATCGCCGCGCTCGGCGGCACCGCCGAACTGCTCACCGAAGGCAGCGTGGGCGAAGGCGTCGAGTGGGAGTTCCGCGTGCCACGCGATGCGCGCTGACCTGGCAGGATGAAGTAAGCGGAAGGAGCGGTGCGGTGACCGACGGTGCGGCCGAGACCATTTCGGTGATGGTGGTGGACGACCACCCGATGTGGCGCGACGGGGTCTCCCGCGACCTCGCCGAGGCCGGATTCGAGGTCGTCGCGACCGCGGACGGCGTCGGCTCGGCCACCAGGCGCGCCGCGGCGGTGCGACCCGACGTCGTGCTGATGGACATGCAGCTGCCCGACGGGAACGGCGCGACGGCCACCGCCGAGGTGTTGCGAGTGTCGCCGCAGAGCCGAGTGCTCGTGCTCTCCGCGTCGGCCGAGCGCGACGACGTGCTCGACGCGATCAAGGCGGGGGCCTCCGGTTACCTGGTCAAGAGCGCGTCGGCGGCGGAACTGATCGATGCGGTGCGTGCGACGGCGGCTGGTCAGCCGGTGTTCACTCCGGGGTTGGCCGGGCTGGTGCTCGGCGAATACCGCCGGATGGCGACCGCGCCCGCCGAGCCCGACGAACCGCACCGGCCCGCGCTCACCGAGCGGGAGACCGAGGTGCTGCGGATGGTGGCGAAAGGGTTGTCCGCCAAGCAGATCGCGTCGCGGCTCGGGTTGAGTCATCGCACCGTGGAGAACCACGTGCAGGCGACGTTGCGGAAGTTGCAGTTGGCCAACCGCGTCGAGCTCACCAGGTACGCGATCGAACAGGGCCTCGAGTAGCGCGGCATCCGACCAACGGAGGAGCCGCGCACCCGGCTCGTACTCTTGTGCGGAGACGGCACACGAACAGGCCTTGCCTTTTCCGTTGGCAGGCACTCGCACGGAGAGCCACACTGAAGGCAAGGTGCACCGGCCCCCGCCGTCATCGGGGAACGCCCTGATGCCGAGAACCGGCGAACCTCGGTAATCTCGAAGCCATGGGCGGACCCGAATCGGTATCCAATGGCGTCGGCTCCGTCGGTGATCGGGATCTGCGCGTCTCCGACGCCGAACGCGAGCACGTCGGTCAGCTGCTGCAGCGGGCGGTCGGGCTCGGGATGCTCTCGCTCGGCGAGTTCACCGAACGGATGGACACCGCCCTCGCCGCCAAGACCCGCGGCGAACTGAACGCCGTGCTCATCGACCTGCCGGGCGTGCGCATGATCGGCCAGCCCGCCGCCCGGCCCACGCCCTTCGTGAACTCGACGCCCTCGTTCGCGAAGCGGCCGCCCATGCCGCCCATTCCGGCGGGCAACGTGATCCGCGGCCGCATGTCGGGCGTGACTCGGCGCGGGCCGTGGCAGGTCGCGCCCACACTGCACCTGAACAACTGGTTCTCGGGCGTGACTCTCGATTTCACCGAGGCGGTGATGTCGACCCAGGTGGTCGAGCTGAACGTCGACGATTTCTGCAGCTCGCTGACACTGGTGGTGCCCGCCGAGGCCACCGTCGACCTGAACGGCCTCGACCTCATCGGCGCGAGCGTCAACAACAAGGTTCGCACCGGCCCACCACTCGGCCCCCTCCATCTGGTCGTGCACGGAAGCGTCCGCTTCGGCTCGGTCACCGCGAAGCACCCGTTCATCGCGCATTGGCGCAAGTTGCTCGGTCACTGAGCGGCGGCCGGGCTCTTCGGCTCGGTCACCGCCCTGCGTCGCTCCTCCGCGCGGCCCACCGACAGCACGGTGACGTGTCCGCACACAGCGGTGGTGGCGATCGACGGGATGGCCATGCCGCAAGTCTGGCTGGAGAGCAGCGCGCAAAAGCCACGCTGTGAGATTCGGAGCAGCGTACAGCCGACGCGAAGTGGCCAGGAACCCGTCAGGTATTCACTCCGATGCGGCGGGCGAAGGCGCGCAAGGGAACTCGGCGGTCGTGGTCGAGGAGCTCGGAGACGATGTGGCGGGGGAGGGATTGGTATTTGATCCAGTCGCCGCCGCCGACGCGTTCGGCGTTCAGCAGGGCGTCCAGTGCGCGCTGGTGCTGGCCGGTGCGGGTGAGGGCGACCGCGGTGTCGGCGAGGTGGCGGGCGCGGGAGGCCTGCGGCAGACCGCTGTTCGGGGGCATCTCCTTGGCCGCGGCCAGCGCTTCGGAATAGCGTTCGGACGAAACGTTCACGTCCACCGTCTGCATCACGACTTGTGAAGGGCCGAAATAGGTTTCGTAGTCCTGGCGGTCGGCGCCGATGCGCAGCGCGACCTCGCCCGCCGCCTCGATCAGCGAGAGCGCCTCCGGCACGTCCTGGGCCCGGCCGGACGCCGTCGCGCCTTGCAACACGAGCGAACCGTACGCGGACAGCTGCGCGGGTGGCACCTCGCCCGCGGGCTCCAGCTCCGTCGCGGCGCGCAGCGCGACTCCGCGCGACTCGTCGTAGCGGCCCTGAACCAGCAGCTGCCAGGCCACCGAGCCGCGGATGGTCGCGAGCAGCAGCGGATCGTCGCCGCGTTCGGCGGCGGTGAGGGCCTGGCGGATGGCGAGGAACGCGGGATCGGTCTGCCCGAGATGCACGAGCGTGCAACCGGTGACCCAGCACATGCGGGCGAGCAGTTCGTTGGCCGGGGCGACCGCGCCGTTGCGTGCGGCGTGCACGGTCGCGCGCAGCTGGGTGAGGTTGGCGGGCAGGATCGCGGTGAGCAGTTCGTAGCGGCCCGCCCAGTACGCGCCCCAGGCGTAGTCGACCGCGCGGCGGCCGTCGTCGAGGCTCACGGCCTCTTCCTCGGGCACCTCGCCGAGCAGGTCGTCCACGGGGGTCAACGCGCGCCGGATGGCGACGATGCCCGCGTCCGGGTTGCCGGACGGTATCCCGTGGCGCTTGCCGATCAAATCGGAGATGTCCACGTCGAGGGCGCGAGCCAGTTTCTGCAGGCTCGCGATGGACGCGGTTTGGCGTCCGCCCTGCTCGAGCTTGCGCACGAGATCCACGCTCACTCCGGCCTGGTCGGCAAGCTGACGCTGGGTCAGCGCTTTGCCGCGAAAGCGCCGGATCCGCACCCCGATCGACGAATCGTCCATGTACCCGTGTCCTTTGTTACATCTGGGTTTCAGGGTACGACGCTAAGCCTTCGTGTTCATCCCTAGTGGGACATTACGTACGACTCGTTTGCCTCTGGTTGGAATACCGTTGCCTTTCTGCAACTTTGAGAACGCAAAGGGCGGCGGCAATGACAACGATGCCGAAAACCACTGTGCGAGCCCGGCGCGCCGATCGCGCGACCGCATCGCAAGTCTTTCTCGTTCGACCCGAACAGCTGCGCCCGAGCGGCCGTGACCTGCACGGCCCGCTACGCCGACGGCCGATCACCTGCCACAGCACCGTAATCGCCTGAGGGGAAGCATCATGTTCGAACGTTGTCACAGTACGCACGAAGCGGCGCACCTGCTCCGACATCGGTACGGATTGCCGGTCCAACTGCTCGCCGGACGTCCCGTGGTGACCACCGGTACCCTGCTCGGCGGCATCGTCATGCCACCGGAACTCGGCAGGAAGGTCCTCGCCATGCTGGACCGGACCTTGATCGCGCCCGTGGTCGCGGAGCCCGGCGACCGCAGCTGGACCTTTTTGGTGACTCCGCCCAGCCCCGCCACCCCGGTCGACGTGCACGTCCGGCGTTGCCTGGCCGGGCACCAGGTCACCGTGATCCCCAGCGGCCGCCACGTGCTGCTGCCGAGCACCGACTCCCGCCTCGGCTGGCACTGGGCGAGCGAGCCAGCGCCCGGTGTGCTGCGCATGCCGCCGCGGGCGAACGTCATCGGCGCCATCCACCAGGTGACCGGCATGCGCACCGCGCCCACCCCGTGACCGCCTGGCGCGACCGGCCCCCAACCGCCAGCCGGTTGGGGGTCGGTCGGGGCGAAATCGGGTAGATATCGGCCCGTCACCGGGGGTTTCTACTCATGCTCGGTACGTATGAGGGGTCGAGCATGGGGATATGACTACATCTATCGATCCGGCGCTGATCTCGCGCTTGTCGGGTGAGTTCACCGCGCTGGGTACGCGGATGGGTGCGCTCGGACGAGATTTGGCGCTGCTGGGCGAGCAGGTCGCACCGGGAGGGGCGGTGGTCGGTCCGGCGACCGAGGGTGCGCCGGACGGGACGAATTCGATTCCGGCTCCACTCCGCGGCCCTGCCTCGACATCCGCGCGAGGCGGGTTGGCCTCGACCGAGGCGGACCTCGGTTCCGCGGCCGTGGCGGACTCGACCGCGGTAGGCGCTGTCGGCGGGTCGAGTTCGGCTGGTGACGCCGCCGGGCGGTCGGCGTCGGCATCCACTGGTGGCGATTCGAGCTCTGCTCCCGTGGGGAGTGCGCCCGTTTCGCCTCCGCCGACCGTTCCTTCAGGGGTCCCTTGGCCGGGCCATGGGTCGGCGTACCCGGCTGCGGCGTCGCGGGGTTGGGGCGTTGTGCCGCCCTCGGGCGTGGTGCCTCCCCCGGGTGAGGCGGCCCGATCGGGTGCGGTGCCGCCGGGTTTCGCGCCGCCTCGGGAGTGGGGCCGCGCGCAGCGGGGTGCGATGCCGATGGGTGGTGGGATGGTGCCGCCTGGGATGCGACCGCCCGTGCCGCCGGTGCGGCGCGAACCGCGTGTTCCGTGGTGGCAGCGGGACGGGGTGATCAGCCGGGTGCTGGCGGTGGCCGGTGTCGCGGTGACGTTGATCGGTGTGGTGATGCTGCTGGTCCTCGCGGCGCAGGCCGGATTCTTCGGACCGGTGCCGAGAGTAGTTGCGGGAGCCCTCTTCTCAGCTGTGCTTGTCGGAGCGGGGATGCGAGTCTTCGGTAAGACTGGTGGGCGGGTCGGCGGAATCGCGTTGGCGGCCACCGGTATCGCGGGCGCTTACCTCGATGTGATCGCCGTGACGGCGATTTATCACTGGTTGAACCCGGTTTTCGGTTTGGCGGCGGCGTTGGCGGTCGCGGCCGGTGGCGTCGGGCTGGCGATGCAGTGGAAGTCGCAGCCGCTGGCGGTGCTCGTGGTGCTGGGTGCGGCGCTGCTCGCGCCCTTCGTGACCGTCGAGCTGGTGCTGCTCGGGTTCCTGATCGCCCTGCAACTCGCTTGCGTGCCGGTGCAATTCGACCGGGACTGGCCGTTCCTGCACGTCGTGCGTACCGCGCCCGCGGTGATCGCCACTCTCGTCGGCATCGCCATTGCGCTCCTCGAAACCGCCGACCACACCCGCGAGCCGTGGCTCCTGATCGCCGCGATCGCGACGGCGCTGATCGGCACGGTCGGCACCGCGCTCGTGGTGCGCCGCCGCGCCGATGACATCACCGCGACCGTGGCCTTCGCCATCTCGACCACTCCGTTGCTCGCGGCGCCCGCGCTGTTCGACCGCCGCGTCACCGCACTGATCGCGGGGCTCTTCGCGCTGGCATTGCTCGCGACCGCCGCGCTGGCACTGCTGCCGAAAACCCGTGAGCTGGCCAAGCTTCCGGGACACACCGCCATCGCCGCCGCGGTCGCGGGCTCCTTCGCGTTGCTCGAGGCATGCGTCGGCGTGACGAGCACGCAGACCCTCCCCATCGCGACGCTCCTGGTAGCACTCGGCTTCCTCGGCGTGGCAGGCCAGCTGCGTTCCGGCGTCGCAGCGGGGCTCGGCATCGCCTTCGCACTGATCGGCGGACTCGCCTTCCTGGCGAACGCGACCCCGGAAAGGCTTGCGTCACAACGCCTCGCCGAAGAGCACCTGTCCATCTCCACCACACTGGCGGCGATCATCGGTCTCGCCGTCGTCGCGGTGGCGGTCTGGACCATCCGCCGACTGGCGGGCACGCCGAAGGGCGGCGCGGAGGACTCGATCCTCTGGATCGCCGCGAGCGGCGCGGCCCTCTACCTGGTGACCGCCGCGATCGTCGCGATCGGCGCCGCGACCGGCGCGAAGGACGGATTCGTCATCGGCCACAGCATCGCCACCATCCTGTGGATGGCGGCAGCCACCGCCGCCCTGCTCTACGGCCTGCGCAACCTCTCCCGCTCCGCCGCCATCGCCAAAGTCGCCCTCGGCTCCGGCCTGCTGGTCACGACCGCCGCCCTGGCCAAACTGTTCCTCTTCGACCTGGCCACTCTCGACGGCTTGATCCGAGTCGCGGCCTTCTTGGTAGTCGGAATCCTCCTCCTACTCACCGGAACCCGCTACGCCCGAGCCTTCGCTGAAACGGAACCGCGAAGCCCCACCCATTAACCAACCTGCCCACCCCTCGCTCACGCTCCACGAGGACAACGCATCCCACACACCGTTCATACGCCTCACACAGCCAGCGGCTGTGTGAGGCGTGTACGCGCTCTGTGGGAGCACCGAACCCGGAGGGTTCAGTCCTCGTCGTGGCGGCGGAGGAGCTCGTTCACGCTGACCGAGCGGCCGTCGCCGCTGTGGTGGCGGCCTTCGTCCGAATCCGCGACCCGGCGGCGGGAGGAGCGGAGTTCGGCCATCCAGTTCTCGATACTGGTGCGGTTGTCGTTCGGGTTCTCCGGCGCGCCGTTGTCCGCCGCGTGGTGGGCAGGGGTGTGGGCGGGCTGATCGGAACCCGTTGTGCCGGATGAGGTGTGGTGGTTCGTCTGCGCCGAGTGGGCCGCGCCGATCGTCGGGTCGTAGGCGCTCGCACCGTGCTGGCCCGGGTCCGTGCCGGACGTGTGGCTGCGCGCCGTGGCGCCCGCGGACGTGATCGGTCGCGTCGCGTCATCGATCGTCCCGGCCCGATCCGTCGCGAACGGCACGGCTCGCGGCCGCGGGGGCTCTGTCGGCGTCGGTTGGGCGGACCTGCCCGGGTTCGGATCCGGCAGTCCCGAGAGCGAACTGGCGCGCGGCCGGGTCGGATCGTGCGGACTCGGAGCACCGGAACGCGGTGTAGCGGGCGAACCCGCCTGCGTCTCGGGAGTCTCGGCGCCCGGAGCTGGCGACGCCGAATGCGCTCCAAGAGCAGTGGCGTCCGGCGTGGTCGGCGAAACCGCATGTGCCCCATAGGTTCCGGAACGCGGAATGGCCGACCCTGTCTGCGCCCCAGGGATCCCGCTACCCGGCGCGGCAGGCGAACCCGACTGTGTGCCAGGGGTTGTGGCACCCGGCGTGGCGGACTCGGCAGAGAATGCGCCGAAAGTCCTGGGCCGGGGCGTCCCAGACGTAGCCTGCTGCGCTCCAGCTGGCTGCGCCCCTGGAGAACCAGTGCCCGGCTCGGCGGCCGAACCGGACTGTGCGCCAGTGGGTGTGGCGCCAGGCGTGGCGGACTCGGCGGAGTACGCACCGAACGTCCGAGGCCGGGGCGTACCCGGCTGCGCTGCGGGAGATGCGGCTCCTGGCACGGCGGCCGAACCCGGCTGTGCCCCAGGGGTTATGACGCCCGGCGTGCCGGACTCGGCCGAGTGCGCTCCGGAAGTCCCAGCGCGCGGCGTCACCGACTGCCCTCCGGGAATCGAGGCACCGGCCGCTCCGGAAGTCGCGGACCGAGGTGCCCCAGGCGCGGAGTGCGCCCCGGAAGTCGTGGCACGTGGCGCGACCGAACTACCGGCCGAACCCTTCTTCGCGACCGGAATCGAATCGATACTCTGCGTAGGCGCCTCCGCCTCGATCTCCTCGATCGTCCGCACCCGCCGCGGCGTACGCGGCTGCTTTCCCTCCGACACCGCGGGCATCTGCATCGTCACGGGATCGGTGATCGGCGTGGTCTTCACCAGGTCGACGACCTCGCCGCCGCCCGGCCGCTCGTCGTCCAGAATCGGCTCCCCGAGGCCGATCTTCTCCTGAATGCGCTTCATCCAGGCCGGGGCCCACCAGCAGTCGTCGCCGAGCAGCTTCATGGTGGCGGGCACCAGCAGCATGCGCAGGATGGTCGCGTCGATGAACAGCGCCGCGATCAGGCCGTAGGCGATGTACTGCATCATCACCAGATCGGAGAACGCGAACGCGCCGACGACGACGAGCAGGATCAGCGCAGCGGCGGTGATGATGCGTCCGGTGTGCGCGGTGCCCGCGCGGACCGCCTCGGTGGTGGACGCGCCCTGGGTGCGCGCCTCGACCATCCGCGAGAGCAGGAATACCTCGTAGTCCGTGGACAGGCCGTAGATCACCGCGATGATCAGCACCAGCACCGGCGACATGATCGGCTGCGGCGTGAAGTTCAGCAGGCTCGCGCCGTGACCGTCGACGAAAATCCAGGTCAGGATGCCCAGCGTGGAGCCGAGGCCGAGCGCGCTCATGAGCGCGGCCTTGATCGGCAGCACCAGCGAGCCGAAGGTCAGGAACATCAGCAGCGTGGTCACGAAGATGACCAGCGCGATCATCAACGGCATGCGGTCGAGCAGCGCGTCGATGCTGTCCTTCTGGATGGCGGGCTGCCCGCCGACGTAGAGCTGGACGTTGTCGGGCATCTCCATCGAGCGCAGGTACTCGATGGTCGGGTCGGCGTTCTCCGAATCCTCCAGCGTCGCGCTCGTCCGGTAGACGTCGGGATCACTGGTGGACCGGCTGGGCACCTCGAATTTGCCCGTGAGGCCGGGCGCTTCGCTCGCTTGCTTCCACACCTTGCCGACCGCGGCGCTGTCGTCGGAGACCATCACCAGCTGCACCGGATCGGTCTTGCGCAGCGGGAAGACCTCGTAGAAGTTCTCCAGCGCCACGCGGGTCTTGTTGTCCGGCGGCAGGTATCGCTCGTTGATGCCGCCGAAGGCCAGGTTCTTCACCGGAATGATGAGCAGCAGCAGACCGATGCAGATCGGCACGGCGATCTTGAGCGGGTGCTTCATCACCCACTGCGTGGTCTTGCCCCAGAAGCCGTTCTCGACTTCCTCCGCGGTCTTGGTCTTGCGGAAGCGCTTGAAGCCGAGCATGTCCACGCGCTTGCCGAGCACGCCCAGCATGGCGGGCAGGATGGTGATCGCGGTCAGCGCGGCCAGCGAGACGGTCGCGATGGTGCCGTAGGCGACGGATTTCAGGAAGCCCTGCGGGAACAGCAGCATGCCGCCGAGGCTGGCGATGATCATGGTCGCGGAGAACACGACCGTGCGGCCCGCCGTCATCACCGAGCGCCGGACGGCCGCGCGGGTGTCGTAGCCCTCGGCCAGTTCCTCGCGGAAACGACTGACGATGAACAGGCCGTAGTCGATGGCGAGGCCTAGACCGATCATCGAGACGACGCCGGAGACGAACGAGTTCACCTCGGTGAACTTCGTCAGGAACATGATGATGCCGTTGGCGCCGATCACCGTCAGACCGCCGACGACCAGCGGCAGACCCGCCGCGACGAGACCACCGAAGATGAAGAACAGCAGCACCGCGACCGCCGGGATGGCGAGCATCTCCATGCGCTTCTGGTCGGCGGCCATGGTGTCGTTGAGCGTGCCCGATACCGCTTGCAGGCCGGTGACCTGCACGTCGACGCCCTCGATGTAGAAGACGTCCTTCACTTTCCGGTAGTTGCGCACCATGTCGGTGTCGTTGTCGCCGACGATGGCGACGGAGGCGAAGGTGTACTTCTTGTCCTTCGAACCGAAGGTCAGCGGAACGCCAGGTCCGGTCTCCGTCTGCCAGTAGGCGCCGTTGACCTTGGCGATCTCGTTCGGGTGTTCCTTCGGCAGCCGGTTGAGGCTGTCGACGATCTTGTCGCGAAACTGCGGGTCATCGATCGTCTTGCCGTCGGGAGCGGTGTAGAGCAGGATCACGTCGCTGTTGTGATCGCGCCCGAAAGCTCCGTCGGAGATCCGCGCGGCCTGCGCGGATTCCGAGGTCGGGTCGTCCCATCCGCTGGAGCTGAGGTGGTGTTCCAGGCCTAGGCCGTAGCCTCCCAATGCCAGGAGGGCCGCGCAGACCATGCCGATGACGGCCCAGCGCAGCCGGTAGACCAGATCGCCCCAGCGTGTGAACACTAAGCGACTCCTTGGGCGGGGCGAGAGGTGAGCAGCGCCGACAGCGGCCGGAACGGCTGCAGCCAAGCGCCCTCGTCGGGCAGCGAATCGAGGCTCACCCTTGGCAGCGGTTCACGGAACACGCCAGGGATGTCCTCTAAATCTATGAATTCGAGCGTATCGGATGTTACGGCCCAACTCGCGTGCTCGCGGAACCCCAACACCTGAACGGGAATTCCGCGCGCGGCCAACCGTTCGAGCGGTTCGCGGAAAGCCTGGCCGTCCGCGGAGGCGACCATGATGCCGGCCAGTCCCGCGCCGCGGCTGCGCAATTCGATGTGCGCGAGCATGTCCGCGTCGACATCGGAGTCTTCGTCGACCTTCGGCTTGGCGAACACGGCGTAGCCGACGTTGCGCAGCGCCTCCACCCACGGGCGCACCACGTCGGCGGTGCCGGGCGCGATGTTGGTGAAGACGGTGGCCTCGGGCTCGACCCTGGTCGAACTGCCGACCGATAGCTCGGCTGTCCGCGCTAGGAGCCAGCGGCCGAGCGCGTCGAACCGCGGGCGGTACGCGGCGGTCGGGCGACCGCCGAGGATCGCGCCGAGACCCATGTCGAGATTGGGCGCGTCCCAGACGAGCAGAACCCGGCGTACATCCGGCGCGGCGCCGCCGAGACCTTCCGATCCGGCGCCGCCGACCTCGGCGGACATGTCGACCACCTCGTGGGCCATCTCACTCACGCTCATGCCTCCACCTCGCTAGCGCTCGGCTCCGGCATGCGCGAGGCGCGCTGGCACATGATTCGCTCACTGCGTTCGCTCATGCCTCCGCCTCGCCGACTCTCGGCTCCGGCCTGCCCGATACCTCCGGGAGGCTTCGTACCGGGATTGCCGTGACGACTGAGCTAATGGGTCGCTCGCTGCGCTCGCTCATCATTCGATCTTGCCCCATATGAACTCGGTGATGGCGCTTCCCGCTCGATGTGCCTTGCCTTCGAACTTGGTGACGGGGCGGTCGAAGCCGATCGGAGCGGTGGCCCTGTTGTCCGCGCTGACACCGCCCGTGACCTCGTTGAGGCCGATGAGCAGCGGTTCCGCGGCGCCGACTTCGGCGATGTGTTCCGCGTAACCCGCGTGGTCGGTCGCGACATGCAACACACCGCCCGGTCGGAGCCTGCTCGCGATGAGCGCGAGGGTGGCGGGCTGCAGCAGGCGCCGCTTGTGATGTCTCGCCTTCGGCCACGGATCGGGGAAGAACACGCGGACGCCGGTCAGCGACTGCTCAGCAATCATGTGCTCGAGCACGTCGACGGCGTCGCCGCGCAGCAATCGGATGTTGTCGATGCCCTCGCGTTCGATGCGCTGCACCAGCTGGGCCAGACCCGGCTGGTACACCTCGATCCCGATCAGGTTCAGGTGCGGCTCGGCCTGCGCCATCTCGGCGGTGGCAGTCCCTGTGCCACAGCCGATCTCGATGACGAGCGGGGCCTCCCGTCCGAACCAGGCGGCGGCGTCCAGCGGCGCGTCGGAGACCTCGCGGCCGATCTTCGGCCACATGCGATCCCAGGCGCCCTGCTGGTTCGGGGTCAGCGCGCCCCGGCGCGAGCGGAAGCTCGTCACCCGCGGGTACAGGCGGGAGCCGGTCGGCGATCGTCTGCCTGCTTCGAGCGGGGCCGACGCTGTGGACGGCCTGCCCGGAACCGACTCGACAGTGTGGTTGGCGGCGTCGTTCACGGCGTCCATTGTCCAGCATCCGGCGAACAGCACGGCAATCGAACCCCGGCCGCGCGGTCATCGCGAGGTCAGGCCGCGACTTCGGCGACGATCCTCGGTGCGGTGGGGGTCTCCTGCCGCAGTGGCCGCCCGAGCACGACCTTCACCGTTGTGCTCGCCATTTCCAGCAGTCCACGCAGGCCGGTCGGGGAGGCGAGCACCGACCACACGGTGGTGTCGGAATCACCCGTCGGCGGCTCGCCCGCCAGCCGGTCCGCGAGCCAGGCCAGGCTGATCGGGGTGGCCATCGGCAGCATGGAGAAGTGCTCGCTGAGCCGGTCGCGCACGTAGGTGACCTTCGCGCCGCCCTTGCGGTAGCGGGCGACCTGACCGTCCACGCCGTCCATGTGGATGACCTGGTCGTGCACGGGTTGCAGCACCAGCAGCGGGCAGGTGGGGGTGGAGTTGCCGAGGCGCAGGTCGTCGAACATGTCTTGGAACGCGGGCGCCGCGAGGATCTCCGCGAGCGGGCGCCGCAGGAAGTCGTCCATTTTCTTGCCCGCGAGCGCGAGGATCGCGCCCAGCGGCGTCGAGGTCTCGGCCGTGGCGACGAAACGGAGCCCTTCGTCGGTGAGTTCCTCGTCGATCACCGCGCCGAGGGCCGGGTAGAGCCGGTGCAGCGCGGCGATGACGATGGCGGGCAGACCCGCGAAGTGGCCGCCGTTGAGCCGGGTGAACACCTGCTCGGGATCGCCGACCGGCGCGCCGAGCACCGCGCCCGCGATGTTCAGCTCCGGCGCGTAGGTCGGCGCCATCTCCACCACCCAGGAGCTGGCCATACCGCCCCCGGAATAGCCCCAGACGCCGATCGGGGTGTCGCCGTGCAGGCCGAGCGGTGCGAAGTGCAGCGCCGCGCGGAGGCCGTCGAGCACGCGATAGCCGGGTTCGCGCGGCGCGCCGAAGTTGCCGTGCGGTCCCTCGTGGTCGGCGATCGAGACCGCCCAGCCGCGGCGCAGCGCGTTGGCGACCAGCAGCCACTCCAGCTGGGTGACCGCGCCGATCGCGCGGGAGCCGCGGCGCAACGCGTAGGACGGCGAACACTTCTCGGTGACCGCGTCCATGGCGGTCTGAAAGGCGAGCAGCGGACGGTCCTCGGACGGGTCGGCGCCGTCGGGCAGCAGCACGGTGGTCACCGCCACCTCGGGCGAACCGTGCAGATCGTTGCTGCGGTAGAGCAACTGCCAAGCCGAAACCTGTTGTGGCACAAGGCCGAAAAGGGCGAGGTCGATGGCGCGACTACGCAGGATGGTCCCCGGTGGCCGAGAGGCGAATCCGCGCGGCGCCCGGTAGAACGGGTCCGCGCTCGGCAACAGCGGCTTGTCGCCGGGCAGCAGCGCCTGCGCGCCGCGGGTCGACCGGTGGCCGACGGGCCCCGTTTCGCTGTCGACAACACCGATGGCGTCGACGGTCATCGCAACCTCCTCGACGGGCCGTCGCACCCGCTCGAAAAGCGAAGCTGCGCACCGACTATGGTGCCGACCACAAGTGCAGAGTAAGTGACGCCCGCCATCTGTGTGAACCCTGGTAACAGGGGTCGACGGCGGCACTAGACTGCCGTCATGAGTTCACCGACCGTGTTCATCACCGGTGCGGCGGCCGGTATCGGCCGGGCCACGGCACTGCTTTTCGCTGGGCACGGGTACCACGTCGGGGCCTACGACATCGACGAGGTCGGACTCTCCCGGCTTGCCTCGGACATCAACGCCGCAGGTGGCAGGGTGCGCACCGGGGTGCTGGATGTGACGAACAACACGCACTGGACCGAGCGGCTCGCCGAGTTCCACGAGGCGACGGGCAGGCTGGACATCCTGATCAACAACGCGGGCATCCTGCGCGCGGGCCGTTTCGAGGACATCGACCTCGGCACCCATCAGACGATCATGGACGTGAACCTGGGCGGCGTGCTGGCGGGCATGCACCACGCCTTTCCGTACCTGCGCGACACCAGGGGCGCCCAGGTGGTGAATCTCTGCTCGGCGTCGGCGATCTACGGTCAGCCCGAACTCGCCAGCTACGGCGCGACCAAGTCGGCGGTCAAAAGCCTCACGGAGGCATTGGATCTCGAATGGTCGCGGCACGACATCCGGGTGATCGCGGTCTGGCCGCTGTTCGTGGCGACGGCGATGGTGGACGGCATGAGCACCGGGACGACGAAGTCGCTCGGCGTGCGGCTGACCGCCGACGACGTCGCCGACGGCATCTGGGAGGCGACGAGCAAACGTCCGCGGCTGCCCAGGGTGCACTACGAGATCGGTACCCAGGCGAAGCTGCTCGCCGCCGCGGCGAAGTACGCCCCGAGCTGGGCGGTTCGCGCGGCCAACAAATACTTCGCGGGCTCCTGACCGGTAGCGGCGCTGTATCTGACAGAACCGCGTATGTCTGACAGAATTGCGCGTCGACAAGGGGGTGTGCAGCCATGCCGACGGCCACCGAATTCAACGGGCAGATGCGTGAGCGGGGAGTTCCCACGCGCGAACAGGACCAGCTGGATCGGCTTCTCGTCGATCTGCAGTCGGTGGGCGGCCGGGCCGCCGCGATCGGTCATCACGCCAACAGTGCCGTCAACGCCTGGCGCAGGCCACCGCGCATCCAGGTGACCGGGCGCGCGCACGCGGGCCGGACCACGGTGCTGCAAGCGCTCGCGCTGATGTCGGCGGCGGAGACCGGTCCGGTGGACGAGCCGGGCGCGCCCGATCCGGTGCTCGACGCCGACATCGTCGTCTACGTGCTCGCGGGCGCGCCGCTGCCGGCCGATCGCCGGGTGCTCGCCGAGCTGCCGCCCGAGCGCACCGTGGTGGTGTTGAACAAGGCCGACGCGATCGGCTCGCGCTGGGGCGACGCGGTGGCCGCCGCCGACCAGTACACCAGGGAGCTGGGCATTCTCACGCTGCCGGTGGTCGCCGCGCTCGCGGTGCGCACGAGGGCGGGCGCCGTCACCGACGCCGACATGGCGACGTTGCGCAGGCTCGCCGCCGACGCGGACCCCGCCTTGACGCTCTCGCCGGACCTGTTCGTCTCGCCGACCGCGGGCCCCGACGTCGCCGAACGCGAGCAGTTGCTGCATCGCTGGGAGCTCTACGGCGTCACCTGCGCGCTGAGCGCCCTGCGTCACGATCCCGAGCTGAGCCCGCACGCGATCCTGCAACTGCTGCACGCCGCGAGCGGCATCGACGCGCTGCACCGGCTGCTGCACCGCCGCTACGAACAGGTCTCCGCGTTGCGCGGCGGCGAGCTGCTCGACGAGCTGGCCCGGCTGGCCGCCCGCGCGGTCCCCGGCGAGGCCGGACCGGCGAGGGACATCCTCGAGGACTACCTCTACGGCGACGACGCGATGTGGCTGGCCTTGTGCGCCGGGCTGGCGAATCCCTCGGTCGCGCACCTCGCCGCGGGTTACCCGTCGCCCGCGCCCGCCGACGCCGACGACGCGCTGAACAGGGCGGCCCGCTGGCGCGCCGTGGTCGCCAGCGACATGCCGCCGGTGGCGCGCCGCTCGGCGCTGCGGGTGCACAACGGATACATCCGACTATGGGAGCGAATGAGCAGTGCCGGACTCTGATCGACCGGATCCGGCGCCGCCGGAACCGCTGTCGTCGGACGTGGAGGCGGTGGTCGCGCGCTGGAACCCGCAGGGCATGGCGCTGCTGAAGGCGGTGCGGGGCGCGGGAACCGCCTCGACGGTCGCTCTGATCGGACCCGACGACGCCAACACCACCCTCTTGCGCACTGAGCTGGCGCGTTTCGAACCCCGCATCGATCTCACCGATCCCATGACCGACGCGAACGCGGCCGTCGAATCCACCGCCCCCGCGGGCGGCGCGCCATCGGGCGTGGCGCTGATCCTGCTCGACGCGGGCACCAGCCTCGGCACCGACACCCTCGACGTCGTGCGGGGCCTGCGGGCCGACGGCACCAAGATCCTGCTCGTCATGAACGGCGTGCACGCCTACCAGGACTGGCGCACGGTGCGTTCGCACAATCTCGAACTGCTCGCCGGGCAGGGCTTCGACGATCTCGACATCCTCCCGGTCTCGGCGCGCCTCGCGGTCGCCGGACGCACCGGCGGCGACGCCGGACTGATCGACCGCTCCGGGCTGACCGCGCTGCACGCCGAGCTGACCGCCGCGGCGGCCGGCGCGGAGGCGTCCGGCGGCGAGCGGCTGAGCGCCGTGCTCGCCCGGGTGCTCACCGACACCAGGAAGCGGGTCGTCGAGCAGGTCGCCGCACTGCGCTCGGGCGCGGAACCGGCGCGCTGGCGCGAGGAGCGCGCCACGCTGCTCGCGGGCCGCGACGGCGGCCGTGCCACGGCCATGTCGACGTTGCGCGGCCAGCTGCACCTCGCGCGGGTCGACCTGATGACCGAGGTCGGCGGACACGTCAGGGCGCTGCACACCGCCGCGCGCACCGAGCTGGACCGGCTGCGTCCCGCCGAACTCGGCGACTACCCCGACCGGCTGCAACAGTCCGTGACCGAGCTGACCGGCGCGGTGGACGCGAGCATCGAGCACCGGCTCGCCGAGCTGGCGCACCAGCTGGACGGCGCGGGCCGCGCCGACCTCTCGCCGCACCGCAGGCGGGACCCGGCGCCGCGGGTCGGCCCCGACCCGGAGCCGAGGCACCGGGGTGTCGAAGATCACCTCATGATCGCGCTGGGTGCTTCGGCGGGCGTCGGCCTCGGCAGGCTGCTCGTCGCGCCGCTGTCGCTGGTCCCGGCGCTGGATGTGACGAGCATCCCCGTCACCTTGCTGCTCGGCGCGCTCGTCGCCTGGTGGGTGGTGCGGGCGCGACGGCAGGTCGCCGACCGCGCGCACGTGCGGCAGTGGGTCGCCGACGCGCTCGTCAACGTAAAAGCCCAGCTAGAACAGCGGGTGGCGACCGCGCTGGTGGAGGCGGAGACCGAACTGGCCGATCGCGTGGTGCGCGCGAGCGCCGCGCGGATCGTCGAGACCGACCGCCGGGTGGCCGAACTCGAGGCGCGGATTCGGCGCGCCGCGGCCGAGCAGCCGGGCCAGCTGGCGGCCTGTGAACGCGATATCACCATCCTCGATCGGCACATCGTGCCTGTTGAATAGGCAACCGAATGGGTAGTTAGTTAGGAACCCGATTCCGTACCGATCGTCACACCGCGTTAACCTCTAAGCAGGAACCTGGGCGTCCGCTTCGTCCTCGTCCGCCGTCCAGCCGGGGCGCGCTTTCGACTGGTCGTAGCGGGTTGCCTTCCCGCCAACGGTGGCACTCGGTGTGTTCGCGCTGGTCATGGGCCTTGGGCCAGGCGGCGAAGCATCGGAACCGCCGCCCATCTCAGGAGAGTTTTCATGACCTCAGCGACCATTCCTGGTCTTCGTGGATCCGACGGCCAGGCGCCGACCGAGCACAGCGAACTACTCGCCTGGGTACAAGAAGTCGCCGAACTCACTCAGCCGGACCGCGTGGTCTGGGCGGACGGTTCCGATGAGGAGTGGGAACGGCTGACCGACCAGCTCGTGGCCGCAGGCACCTTCAAGAAGCTGGACGAGAAGAAGAAGCCGAACTCCTTCCTCGCCCTCTCCGACCCGACGGATGTGGCCAGGGTCGAGTCCCGCACCTACATCTGTTCCAAGACCGAGGCCGACGCGGGCCCGACGAACAACTGGGTCGACCCCACCGAGATGCGCGCCACCATGACCGAGCTGTACCGCGGCTCGATGAAGGGCCGCACCATGTACGTGGTGCCGTTCTGCATGGGCCCGCTCGGCGCCGAGGACCCCAAGCTGGGCGTGGAGCTCACCGACTCCGAGTACGTCGTCGTGTCGATGCGCGTGATGACCCGCATGGGCACCGCCGCCCTGGAGAAGCTGGGCGCCGACAAGCCGTTCGTCAAGGCCCTGCACTCCGTCGGCGCGCCGCTGGCCGAGGGCCAGGAAGACGTGCCGTGGCCGTGCAACGACACCAAGTACATCACCCACTTCCCCGAGGACCGCGAGATCTGGTCCTACGGCTCCGGCTACGGCGGCAACGCGCTGCTAGGCAAGAAGTGCTACTCGCTGCGCATCGCCTCGGCCATGGCGCACGACGAGGGCTGGCTGGCCGAGCACATGCTGATCCTCAAGCTGATCTCCCCGGAGAACAAGGCCTACTACATCGCCGCGGCGTTCCCCAGCGCCTGCGGTAAGACCAACCTCGCGATGATCCAGCCGACCGTTCCCGGCTGGCGCGCGGAGACCCTCGGCGACGACATCGCCTGGATGCGTTTCGGCAAGGACGGCCGCCTGTACGCGGTCAACCCGGAGTTCGGCTTCTTCGGCGTCGCGCCGGGCACCAACCGCCAGTCGAACCCGAACGCGATGGCGACCATCGAGGCGGGCAACACCGTCTACACCAACGTCGCGCTCACCGACCACAACGACGTCTGGTGGGAGGGCCTGGAAGGCGAGCCCGATCACCTGATCGACTGGAAGGGCAACGACTGGTACCACCGCGAGACGGAGACGCTGGCCGCCCATCCGAACTCGCGCTACTGCACCCCGATGTCGCAGTGCCCGATCCTGGCCCCCGAGTGGGACGACCCGCAGGGTGTGCCGATCTCGGCGATCCTGTTCGGCGGCCGCCGCAAGACCACCGTCCCGCTGGTCACCGAGTCCTTCGACTGGCAGCACGGCGTGTTCATGGGCGCGACGCTCTCCTCCGAGCAGACCGCCGCGGCCGAGGGCAAGGTCGGCACCGTGCGCCGCGACCCGATGGCCATGCTGCCGTTCATGGGCTACCACGTGGGCGACTACCTGGGCCACTGGATCAACGTCGGCAAGAACGCCGACGCGGCCAAGCTGCCGAAGATCTTCTACGTCAACTGGTTCCGTCGCGGCGCCGACGGCCGCTTCCTGTGGCCCGGCTTCGGTGAGAACTCCCGCGTGCTGGAGTGGATCATCGGCCGGATCGAGGGTTCCGCGCAGGCCGAGGAGACCGCCATCGGCCACGTGCCGACCGCGGCGCAGATGGACCTGGACGGCCTGGACGTGGATCCCGCCGACGTCGACGAGGCGCTCGCGGTGAGCGCCGAGGAGTGGCGCAAGGAGATCCCGCTGATCGAGGAGTGGTTCGAGTTCGTCGGCGACAAGCTGCCTTCGGGCGTGCGCGACGAGTTCGAGGCGCTCAAGCAGCGCCTGGGCTGATTCTCTTTCGCGATCGCCCGCACCGTCTTTCGGTGCGGGCGATCGCGTTTTTCGGCGCGGGCGATTGTGCCTGCTCGGTGCGAACCTGCTACTCCGGGAATGGTGCCAGCCGGATCAGTGGCGCGAATTGGGCTACGGAGAGCAGCCATTTGGCGCGGCCGTCGGGAACGGCGGTCGCCTCGGCACGCAGTGCCGCGATCATGTGGCGCTTGAAGTCGTGGCGGGGATGGCGGTGCAGTAGTTCGGCCACCCAGTCGGGGGCGAGGTCGGCCATGCGCAGACCGAGCACGTCGACGCCCGCGCCCGCGGAGACCAGACCCAGGTCGTCCGGCCGGTCGGCGACGCCGATGGTCAGGTGAGCGGCGATGGCGGCGCCGATGGTCTGCGCCTGTTCGGGTGTCGCGCCTGCTCCTTCGGCGAACCCGACCGCGCGCTCCGCGCCCGTGACCGCGAAACATCGTCCCGGCGTGGGGTGTTCGAGGTTCAGGTCGTGTAGCAGGCACGACACGTAGGCCAGTTCGTCGTCGTAGCGGACGCCGTCGAGTTCGGCGAGTGCGCGTCCGAAGAAGTAGCTCCGGTAGGAGTGTTCGAGGACGTGCGGTGTAAGGCATTCGCGCGCTTCGTTTTCCGCGGCGCGGGCCAGCCGGGAGTCAGGGAGTCGCAGGTCGGTGAAATCGACGCGGCCCGCGCCGCGGCGGCCGAGGGCGAGTCGGACCTGCCCCGCGATGATGCCCGGCAGGGCTGTGGCCAGCTTGCCGGTGAGCTGTCGGCGCTGGCGGCCGGTCAGCGCGCCACCCGTTTTCGTGGCCCAGTTCCAGTCCATGCCCGCTGGCGCTCGGTTGTCTTCTGCTGGCGCACGCACGCCGACCTCCTTCGTCTCGACGACTTTCAGTGAACCGGCCGTCCGATGCCGCAACCAGTGGCGTGAATGACAGCCATGCTCCGATTCATGCCAAACTGAAGGCGTGAAACAGGTGGTCGCCCTCGCCTTGGACGGCGTCATGACCTACGACCTCGCCTGCGCGGTCCAGGCCTTCCGGCACGGACCCGGCAAGACCGGGGAGGGTCGCGGCTTCGAGATGCGGACCTGCGGTGTGCGCCCTGGACCGGTGTGGACGCCCAACGGCTTCGACCTGCGCGTCGACCACGGCTTGGAGCTGCTCGACGAGGCCGAGATCGTGGTCGTCCCAGGCATCGGGCTGCCAACCCTGCCTCCGTCGCCCGAGGTGGTCGACGCGCTGCGGGCGGCGGCCGAGCGTGGCGCGACCATGGTGAGCATCTGCGTCGGCGCCTTCGTGCTGGCCGGGGCGGGCCTGCTGGACGGGCGGCCCGCGACCACGCACTGGGCGTATTGCGCGGAGTTCGCCGAGCTGTTCCCGGCGGTCCGGCTCGACCCCGGCGCGCTGTATGTGGACGACGGCGATGTGCTCACCTCCGCCGGTCTGTCCGCGGGCCTCGACCTGTGCCTGCACCTGGTGCGCCGCGAACTCGGCGCGGGCTTCGCGGCCGAACTCGCGCGGTGGAACGTGACGCCGCCGCACCGGGAAGGTGGTCAGGCGCAATATATTCCGGACGCGCTGGGGCGTTCCGGCGCCGGTACGTCGGGGCTGGCCGCGACCTTGGCCTGGGCCGCCGCGAATCTCGCTGCAGCCCCGGATGTTTCGGCGCTGGCTCGGCATGCCCTGATGAGCGAGCGGACTTTCATCCGGCGCTTCAAGGCCGAGGTCGGCGCGACGCCGCGGCGCTGGCTGGAGGCGCAGCGCACCGCGCGGGCGCGCGAATTGCTGGAGACCACCGATCTGCCCGTGGAAGTCGTTGCGGCGCAAGCTGGTTTCGGCAGCGTCACGGCATTGCGCACCCATCTGCGCGCCGCGACCGGCGCGACACCCGCCGGATATCGCCGTTCGCTGCGCCGCTGATCGCTCGCTCCACCCAGGTGCGAGAGGTTTGCCGGTGCTGGCCTATCCTGACTTCGATATCGGCTTCACAACCGTTCGGCGCGCCGATGCTTTGGCGAGCCGAACGGAGGAACTACTTCCCTATCGCCGTCGCGGCCCCGGCGCCCCGGGCGAGCGACGCACAGACGCGTGAGAGGTGGTTGGAGCATGACCGATCTGGAGTGGGACGCGTCCGAAACCCCGTTGGTGACCGGCGTCGAGTTGGCGGCGGCGAGCACGCCACTGCGCCGCGCCGCGGGACGGTTGCAGGAGGCGCTGCCGCCCGGCTGGCGGGTCGAAGTCGTCGACAAACATATGCGGCCGGGTCCGGAGGACACGGCGGCGTTGCGGGTCGTGATGCCCGACAACTGACCGGGGGCGAGCCGAGTGGCTCGCCCCCGTGTCACCGGTCGAATCCGGCCGGAGCGCAGGCGGAGGACGCCTAACCGGTCCAGCCGAGCGGCATCAGCAGCGACTTCTGCTCGCAGAACGCGTCGAGTCCCTCGGGACCGTTCTCGCGGCCGAGGCCGGAGTTCTTGTAGCCGCCGAACGGCGAGGTCGGATCGAAGGCGTACCAGTTGATCGCGTAGGTCCCGGTGCGCACTCGCGCGGCGATCTCGGCGCCGTGCTCGATGTCGGTGGTCCACACCGAACCGGCCAGGCCGTACGCCGAATCGTTGGCGATGGCGATCGCCTCGTCCTCGGTCTCGTAGGGGATCACCGAGAGCACCGGGCCGAAGATCTCCTCCTGCGCGATGGTCGACTTGTTGTCGACGTCGGCGAAGATCGTCGGTTCGACGAACCAGCCGCGGTCCAGATCGGCGGGCCGTCCACCGCCGAGCACCAGGCGCGCGCCCTCGGCCTTGCCCTTGGCGATGTAGCCCTCGACGCGTTCGCGCTGGCGCTCGGAGATGAGCGGGCCGAACTGGACGGACGGGTCGGTGGGGTCGCCGGTCTTCTGGGTGCGCACGTGCTCGACGAGCGCGTCGAGGATCTCGTCGTAGCGGCTGCGCGGGGCGAGGATCCTGGTCTGCGCGACACAGCCTTGGCCGCTGTTCATCAGACCCGAGAACGCGAGCATCGGCATGCTCGCAGCGAGATCCATGTCCGGCAACAAAATCGCCGCGGACTTGCCGCCGAGTTCCAGCGAGACGCTCTTGAGCTGTCCGGTGGCGATGGCGCCGATCTTGCGGCCGACCGCGGTGCTGCCGGTGAAGGTGAGCTTGTCGACCCCGGGATGGGAGACCAGGTACTCGGCGACCTCGGCATCCGCGGGCAGCACCGAGAGCACGCCTTCGGGCAGACCGGCCTCGGTGAAGATGTCGGCGACCATGTTGGCGGTCAGCGGGGTGAGCGGAGCGGGCTTGAGCACCACCGTGCATCCCGCGAGCAGGGCGGGCGCGAGCTTGTTGACCGCGAGGAACAGCGGCACGTTCCACGCGGTGACGGCCGCGACGACGCCGCGCGGTTCGCGCGTGACCCGCGTGGTTCCGAAGCCGCCGACGCGCGTCTCCTGCCACGGAAACGTCTGCGCCAGTGCGGCATACGCGTCCAGTGCCGCGGTGGCCGGTATCTGGTTGAGCGTCATGGCGATCATCTGCGGCGCGCCCATCTCGGCGGTGAGCGTCGCGAGCAGATCGGCCGAACGCTGCTCGATCAGGCGCGCGGCCCTGGTGAGCACCGCGGCGCGCTCGAGCGGCGGGGTGGCGGGCCACGGTCCGTGGTCGAAGGCGTGGCGCGCGGCGGCGACGGCGGCGTCGACGTCGGCCCGCTCCACCACCGGGACGCTGCCCACCGGCTCGACCGTGGCCGGTGAGATGACCTGAAGGCGTTCGGTGCCCGCTGGCGCGGTCCAGCGGCCGCCGATGAACAAGCTGTCGTAATGCATGAGAACACGTTACAATTTTGTCGCCCGCTTGTCTGTAACCTGTTTCAGTTTATTCCCGGCGCACCCCTCTGACCTGGTCGAATTCCAACCTGTCGGTTCGCTTTTGCCGAGAACGCACTATTGCGTTCTGTTGCTGGACAGTGGATGCTGTAGCTACTCACCAGCTCCCTCCCGCGTTTTCCGGCCGAACCGGCTTCGGCCGAGCAGGCATTGATCCGAGACCGTAATTGGGGTGAACGTGTCATGGCGGTGCAAGTGATCGGCCGGTCGTTGATGACCAGCGATCAGACCGAACACCAGGCGAAGAGTGTCGGCTCGGGCGGTTGGGTGGTGTCCTTTCTACCGGGGCGCACGCTGACGATCGAGCAGGCCACGGCGGCGATGCAGGCCGCGGAGGCGGTCGCCGTCGTCGGAATCCTCGCCGATCAGGTCGGCTTGACCACCCTGGAGACGGTCGGGCTGGCCATTCAGGAATCGCCGTGGGAGCAGGACGGGCCGTGTGGCCGTCGCTGGCGCCGCGGTTGGCTCGCGAAGCAGTAGTCGGTCAGGCCGATTTCGTCGCGACAACCACGAGGTTGCTGACGGCCAGCTCGCGCACCGCGGGCACGCGCACCAGCCACCAGGCCCAACGCGGGTGATAGCGCGGGAAGACCGTGCGCACGTCGGCCGAAGTCGTTGCCGCCCAGTGCAATCCCTCGGAGGCGCGGACCGCGAACAGCGACTTCCCGTACCGGTTCTTCGGTTCCTTGCCCTGCTTGCGGCGGTACCGGCGGGCGGCGTACTCGCCGCCGAGGTAGTGCCACGGTCCGGTCTCGTGTCCGCCGAACGGGCCGAGCCAGACGGTGTAGGAGAGCACGATCAGTCCGCCGGGGCGGGTCACCCTGACCATCTCGTCGGCCATCGCCCACGGCTGCGGCACGTGCTCGGCGACGTTCGAGGAGAAGCAGATGTCGACCGCGTTGTCGCGGAAGGGCAACGCCATGCCGGAGCCGCGCACGGCGCCCGCGACGGAAAGGCCCGCGGCGTGCATCTCCGAGGGGTCCGGTTCGACGGGAATGTAGCGCGCGCCGGTCTTGGCGAATTCGTCCGCGAAATAGCCGGGGCCGCCGCCGACGTCCAGAATCGTGGTGCCCGCGAGGTCCGCTCCCGCGATGTCGGCGTAGAAATCCCCGATCATCTCGGCGGTGTCGGTGGCGAGACCGCCGTAGAAGCGCGCCGGGTCGGTCTGTTCGAAGCGGAAGCTGCCGAGTAGTCGCAGCGACCGGCGCAGCGTCGCGCGTCGCGCGAATCGGGGCGCGTCGGACGGTGTGATTTCGGCTCTCAGCACGGCGCCGAGTTTCGCACAGGGCGTCGCGTGCCCGGTTCGTGGGTTTGCTCAGGCTCGGTGGCGGCCGGGTGCGGTGGCGTCGGGGTTGTCCCGGGGCGGGCCGTCGGTTGGTCGTCGCAGGGCAGCAGGTGGGTCGCGCTCGGGGTGGCGGGCTGTGGCGGCGCGGGGTCGGACGGTTGCGGTAGCGCCAGGGTTGGCGCGGCGCGAAGGCGGCCCGGCGCCGCGCGCACCGGACCACCGCTTCGGGCGGCTCAGCCGACGCCGCTGCTCGCGCCGCTTCCGGTCGAGGTGGACGACGTGATCAGCGCCAGGATCATGCCGAGCAGACCGTCGAGGTCGCCGCCGTTTCCGGTGCCGCCGCCGGTCCTCGTCCGTGCGATTTTCATGGTGTTCTCCTCATCGTGATGGCCGGTCCGCCTTCGGCCGGCCTGCCCCTGAAAATCGGGGGTGGCGCGAGGGTATCCACATCAGGCTGTGAAATGAGCATGTTTCAGACTAATTCGTGGAAATCGCTTCGAATCGGCGGTGACGTGCCAGGATGGGCGGATAGGGCCCTTGACCGATGACCTTGTGCGAACCTTCGCATGCGCTCCGGCGGTGCGCGGACTATTACCCCACTTCGTCCGCCTGTGCCCGTTATTGTGTAGCCCGATGTCCGTCGGCCCCCGGCGAGACCCACCGACCGAGAGAAGCTCCACCGTGCGCGAAGTCCTCCTACTCTGCTGGCGTGACACCGGGCACCCGCAGGGCGGCGGCAGCGAACGGTACCTGGAACAGGTCGGCGCGCAGCTCGCCGCCCGAGGGGTCAAGGTCACGCTGCGCACCGCCCGCTACCCGGGTGCGCCGAAGCGGGAGCACGTCGACGGCATAGACATCAGCCGCGGCGGCGGACGCTACACCGTCTACCCGCGCGCGCTCGCCGCCATCGTCCTCGGCCGGTTCGGCATCGGACCGCTGCGCGGGGTGCGGCCCGACGCGGTGATCGACACTCAGAACGGCATTCCGTTCTTCGCGGCCACCGCGACCAAGGCGCCCTCGGTGGTGCTCGTGCACCACGGGCATCGGGAGCAGTGGCCGGTCGCCGGTCGGCTGGTCGGGCGGATCGGCTGGTGGATCGAATCGCGACTATCGCCGCGGGTGCACCGCGAGAACCAGTACCTGACCGTGTCGCTGCCCTCGGCGGAGGAGCTGGCCACCCTCGGTGTGGACCGCTCGCGCATCGCGGTGGTTCGCAACGGGGCCGAACCTGTCCCCGCCGACGCTCCGACCGGCGCCGCGACGACCCGTACATCCGAACCGCGCGTGGTGGTGCTGTCGCGGCTCGTGCCGCACAAGCAGATCGAAGACGCGCTCACGGCCGTCGCCCGGCTGCGCGACCGAATCCCCGGCCTGCGCCTCGACGTCGTCGGCGGTGGTTGGTGGGCCGAGAACCTCCAGGCCACCGCCCGCGAGCTGGCCATCGACGACGCCGTGACCTTCCACGGACACGTCGACGAACGCCGCAAACACGAACTCCTCGCCAGCGCCTGGGTGCACGTGCTGCCCTCGCGCAAGGAAGGCTGGGGACTGGCCGTCATCGAGGCCGCCCAGCACGGCGTCCCCACCGTCGGCTACCGCAGCTCCCGCGGACTCACCGACTCCATCGTCGACGGCGTCACCGGCTTGCTCGTCGACGACGTCGCCCAGCTCACCACCGCCGTCGGCGACCTGCTCGAGGATTCCGCGGCGCGCGGCGTGATGGGAGAGAAGGCGCGCGCGAGGGCCAGGGAGTTCTCCTGGGAGCAGACCGGGAACGGTGTGTACGAGGTGCTCGCGACGGTGTCACGCGGCGGCCACGTATCGGGATTGGTTGCGGCGCCCACAGATTGAGGTTGCGCACCCTGCGCGCATAGGTACGTCGCGCGCCAGGGCCTAAGTCTTCGCGCGGGACGCGCGTCGAGCGGCAAGGGCGAGTGCGGGGCCGCCGATCAGTAGTGTCGCCCAAAGGATGTGTGCGGCGATCGCGATTCCGCGGTGGTTCTGCGGCGAAGCGGTGGTTTCGGGGCCCGGGACTCGGTAGAGGGCGAGCTGGTCGTCGGTATAGATCGGATCCAATTGGACGAGTGTGGTTTTCGATTCGCCGAGGGGGCCGGGGGTGGTGCGTTCGACCAAGACCCATTCGACGCCGAGTCTCGCTAGATCCTGGGCCGAACCGCCGTGCAGAAGCAGGGTTTCCACATCACGGGCACGAGTGCCTTCACCGGATACCGTGCGGCCGCGCACGGGGAGCTCGCCGGTTTGCAGCACGTCGTTGGGCAGCATGCGGGGTGCGGGATCGAGCACGGGAGCGGTGCCGGAGTAGGGGAATTTGCGGAACATACCGCCGGGAAGGACCGCGATGTCGCCGGGGGTTGTGATGAGTTGAGCGACGTTGTGCCAGGCGGGGGGATAGTGCACGGGGCGAAGGGCGTTGCCGATGCCCCAGGAGAGGTCGAACAGGGGGAGGATGAGGAACGCGATGAATGCCGTTGCGGTCAATAGTGTTCCGCGTTGGATTGTGGTCGGTTCCGCTGCGGCCGAGTGTATTTCGCGCGTGTGCTCGGTAGGGCCTGCTGTTCCCGTGGTTTCGTCACTCCGGTCGGTGTGTTCTCTTTCGGTGGTCGGCTCGATGCCTGTAGCTCCAGAGGGTGCTGCGGCCAAGAGGTTTTCGCCGCTCGGATGGCGGGGGTCGGTTGGCTGGGACGCTTTGCCGTTCCGCTCGCCAGGGTCTGGTGCGGGTGCTGTTTCGTCGCCTCGCTCGGCAAGCCCCTCGGCGACACCCTCCGCTCGACTGAGGAGAGCGGTGAGCGCGGTGCAACCCGCCGCCGCGCACAGGGCGTAGGCGGGCACGGCCAGCGCGACGTACTTCTGCGTGTCCCGAAGCAGTCCCGCCCCAGGCACATTGACCACCAACCACTCCATCGCCTCCATCCCCGCGCCGGTCGCGGCGAGCGCGGGCAGCACGACGGCTGCGACGGCCAGCGCCAAGAGGGCGCGACGAATGCGCAGGCTCTCGTGTCCGCCGGTCTCGACGGTGGCGACAGCGCGGACGCCGGTGACGACGATCGCCAGCAGCAGTACGGTGCCGAGCAGTGCCAGCGGCGTCGTGCGCGAATCCGGCACGGCTCCGCCGTTCCAGATGCCGCCGAGACCGGCCAGCGAGCCCAGCGTGCCGAGCCCGGGTTCGGCACGCGCGGCGAAGGCTGGAATGCCCGCGGGGTCGGAGGGCTCCGCGCCCGCGCCGGACAGCGCCGTCGCGGTCAACCAGGGGGCGGATGCCGCCGCCAACAGGACGAGCGTGCCGAGGAGATGACGACGGTGCACCGTCGCCAGCGCGGTCACGCCCGCGAGCAGCGCACCGGTCGGCGTCAGCCCGGCCGCCGCGAAACAGCCCGCCAGCCCGGCCCACGCGCCCACCGTCGCCGCGTCGGTTCGCTGCTGTGCCGCAAGCCGCAGCCGATACGCCACCAGCGCCGTCCACGGCAGCGCCGCGTAACCGGCGAGCAGACTCCAGTGCCCCTGCAAGAGCCGCTCGGCCACGTACGGGTTCCACAGCGTCACCGTCACCGCGACCAGCTGCGCGGGCAGCGGCGCGCGCGACAACTCCCGCACCAGCACCGCCGCCCCATACCCGGCGGCCCACAGCGCGAGAACGAGGATGGCCTTCACGATCAATCCGCCGTCCACCAGCGGCGACACCGCCGCAAGCAGCGCATCCTGCGGAACGGCCCGCGGCGCGGAATCCCCGAGCCCTAGGGCCGACTCGGTGAGATACGACCGCGGGGTGCTCACCGCATCCCGCAACAGCAGGTACCCGGGCCCGAACAGCGGCCCCACCATCACCGCCACGAGCACCGCGCAGAACCCGCCCGCGACCATCCGCGTCCGCAGTCCCGCACCGCCGTCACTCACGACCCAGAACCCTACGACGCCCGCCCGCGCCCGTCCTGTCGGCACCGTGCCGGGCTGCTTCGAAGCAATCGGCGGGTCGGCCGAGCCGCCCCAGCCGCGGTGTTCGACGGCGGGTGCGGTATCCGGCTCGGCGTCCGAGGCTGGCGGGCGGGCGCCGCACTCGGAAGGCGCGCGAGTGTCTGCGGCTCCGTGGCGCACGAAGGACCGAGCGATCGGAGGGTCGAGGTGCAGCACGACGCGAGCAGCTCGCCGAGCCCAGCAGGCCCCGGTCCGGGGCATGGTCAGCGCGACTGAGGGGCTATGGGAGCGGGGCGTGGGCCGCTCGCACCAGGGCCGCGCGCAGATGTTTCGGATTGGGTGGGACGATTGCGGGATGTCTGTGGTTCGTCGTCCTCCTGTGGTGGCGGACCTGACGTTGGTCACGGCGGGGGCGATGACCGCCAACGTCGCCGGTTACCTGCTGCAACTGTTGGCGGGGCGGTGGCTCGGCGTCACCGGGTACAGCGAGTTCGCGAGTCTGCTCGCGGTGCAGCTGTTGTGTGCCGTGCCCGCGCTGGCGTTGCAGAACGTGGTGGCGCGCGAGCGGGTGCGCGGGGCCGAGGTGTCGGCGCTGCGCGGGTTGCAGTGGCGGTGTGCGCTGATCGTCGCGGTGGTGGCGGCGCTGTTGGTTCCCGTGGTGACGGTCGCGCTGGACGTAGGCCTGGTCGCGTGCGCCGGTGCGCTGGGCGCCGCGCCCGCGCTGGTCCTGCTCTCCGGCGAGCAGGGGATCTTGCAGGGCGGCAGGCGCTTCCGCGAGCTCGCGGTGGTCCTGGGTTCGGCGGGTGTGGCGCGGGTGGCGCCCGCGCTGGTCGTGCTCGCGCTCGGCGGCGGGGCCGGGGCGGCGTTGTGGGCGGCGGCGCTCGGACTGGTCGCGGCGGCGATCTTCGCGCGTGTGCTGGCCGGTGCGCCGACGGCGGCGGACGAACCCGGCGGACACATCGTCGGCGTGCTCCCGGTGCTGCGGGCCGCGCAGGTGCAGGCCGCGCTGATGGCGCTGTCGTCGGCCGACCTGATCGTGGTGCGGATGGTCCTAGACGAGGTCGACGCCAGTCGCTACGCACTCGGCGCCATCGCCACCAAGATCGCGTTCTGGCTGCCGCAGGCGGTGGGCGTCGTCCTCTATCCGCGAATGGCCCAGCCGACCCACTCCGCCCGCGCCATCCGCGACGCTCTCGCCGTGCTCTCCGCCATCGGCATCGTCGCGGTGCTGTGCGCCGCCCTCGCCGCCCCGATCGCCCCGCTGCTCGCGGGCCAGGACTACGCGCCGATCCAAGGCCTGCTCTGGCTGTTCGCCCTGCACGGCGCCATCCTCGCGGTGCTGCAGGGCGCCATGCTCTCCGCCATCGCCGTCGACCGCACCGCCATGGCAGCCGTCACCTGGCTCGGCCTCGCCATCGAGGTCACCCTCATGGTCTCCTTCGCCCGCTCGGTCCCATCCCTCATCATCACGGCCGTCTCCGTCGCCGCCGCCACCACGCTCGTGGTCGCAGTCGTCGTCCTACGCACCGCCACCCACACGCAGCCCGCCGAATCCCAGCCCGCGACAGACTGAGCCCGAGACGCCCGATCGAGCGCGCCCGGGTCGCTCCGATCCCACGGCTCGGCAATGCACGAACTTCGCGCTCGGCGACTCGCCCAGCGGAACCGGCCGGGATTCGGTGTTCGCGAACGAAAACGGCCCCCCGGCCGATCAGGCCGGGGAGCCGTTCGCGCAACCGCTGAAACTCAGAGGTTCTTCTTCACGTTGATCTGCTCGGTCGGAGCGTCGTCCACACCGCGCGGCGCACCACCGCTCGGGGGAGCGGTCGAACCCCTCGGCGGCAGGTTGCCACCGCGGACCGGGCGGGCCGGGGCGGGAGCGTTGCCGCCGCGAATACCCAGGATCACGCCGACGATCGCCAGGATCACGCCGAGCACACCGAGCACGATCGGCATGATGCGGCCGTACAGCGACAGACGGTCGATGTTGTCCTGAGCCACCGACATCTGCGACTCGATGGTGTTCTCGTCGAAGACGATGTTCGACTTCAGCGCGGTGACGTCCGGCTTGTCGCCGCTGCGCGCGTAGAAAATGTGGAGCTGCTCGCCGCCCTTGATGACGGTGCCGGTCTGCGGCTCGACCCACAGGTCACGGGTGTTGGTGTAGAAGCGGGTCATGGTGACCGGCTCTTCACCTTCGAGGCCCCACTTGGCGGCGGGCAGCGACAGGCGGTTGGTCGGCGCCTGCACGACGTCCCACAGGTTGGTGACCGGGACGGTCTGCCGGAAGTGGTAGACCTTCATGCTGTTGATCTCGGTCTCTTCGACGAAGTCGATGTCGAAGGTCGCGCGCGCGTTGAGGTCGAAGTACGGGTACGACTTCTTCTCGGTGCCGATCGGGAAGCGGTACTGCAGACCGGTGTGCTGAACGGGATCGGCGATGCTCTCGCCTTCCTTGTTGACCGTGGTCGCGATGGAGCCGTTGGGCTCCTTGTCGACCGGCATGCCGGTCTTGCGGTCGATGGTCACCCGGTCGACGACGGCGGTGAGCAGGCCGGTGTCGCCCTGCTTGTCGATGCGACGCAGAGTCTGACCTGCTTGGATCGTCATCTCCGTGGCGTCGGAAGGCTCTTCGACCGTGACGAACCGCTGCGAGATCAGCGGAACGTTGGAGTCCACCTTGGCCGCGCCTTCGGGCGCGGTCAGCGACCTGGAGTCGAGCACGAGGCTCTCCGAGCCCTGCTGACTGTTCGCGATGGTGGTGATCTCGAGATCGAGAGGAGTCTTGGCCAGTTTGTCGACGGTGTAAGTCGGGATCATCAGCGCCATCACGATAAGCAACGCGCCGAGACCCACGAGCAGGCAGGCCACCGTCCTTCTGGTACCGGCACTCAGTGCCATGCAAACACTCCTCGTCGTAGAACACAGGTCGGTGCGTAGTACTGCGGGCAGCCCGCGGCACTTCGTGAGCCCCGACACTAACAGTCCTTTGGCGTACCATGCGGTGCCGAGGCCGGAATCCGACCAGAAATCGCCCGAGTTTAGCGCGAAAAGTGAAACGAGTAGTTCTCACCTGGAAAAATTCCCCCGGCAGACTGGAGCTCGATGACCGCCACCCTCGCCGCCCGAACCGCGGCCGCGAATCCCGCGCGGACGCGCGGCTTCGTGCCCGCGTTGGAAGGAATGCGCGGGATGGCGGCGCTGGGCGTTCTGCTCACGCACGTCGCCTTCCAAACCGGCGCGACGGGAATGCCGGTGCTCGGCAGGATCTGGGAACGCTTCGACATGGCCGTCGCGGTGTTCTTCGCGCTCTCCGGCTTCCTGCTCTGGCGCCCGCACGCCACGGCGGCCCGCGATCTCGGCACTGCCCCATCGGTCGGCTACTACCTGCGGCATCGCGCCGCGCGCATCCTGCCCGCCTACTGGGCGGTGGTCTGCTTCGTGCTGATTCTGCTGCCGAGCGCCGCCGACACCGCGGGCTGGCGGGTATGGGCGTCCAATTTGGCGTTGACGCAGGTCTTCGTGCCGCTGACGCTGACGGATGGGCTCACCCAGATGTGGAGCCTTTCGGTCGAGGTGGCGTTCTATCTCGTGCTGCCGCTGTTGGCGTTCACGATCGTCCGGTTGCGTGGGAAATCGGCGCGTTGGCGAGCGCCCGCGGTGCTGGCATTGGGCCTGGTGAGTCTGAGCTGGAATTTCCTGCCGGTGCCGACTCCGGACGCGATTCACGCCGACAACTGGCTGCCCGCGTATCTGCCGTGGTTCGCGGCGGGCATGCTGCTCGCGGAATTAGTCGATGATGTGCATCCGCTATCAATCTGGCGGCGGATCGCGGGCAATCAGCTGCTGATGTGGTCCGTCGCGCTGATCGCGTTCTTGCTCTCGTCCACCGATTTCGGCGGACCGGCGGGACTCACCCGCGCCGAACCGTGGCAGTACGCCGCGAAGATGGCCCTCGGCGCGATCATCGGATTCGGCCTGCTCGCGCCGCTGGTGCTCGGCGATCGGAAGCACCGCTGGCTGGAATCCTCCGTCGCGGCGACCCTGGGCCGCTGGTCCTACGGCATCTTCCTCTGGCACCTCGCGGTGCTGACGATCGTCTTCCCGGTGTTCGGCATCCTGCCGTTCGGGGGGAACTTCGTCTACGTCCTCGTCCTGACCGTCGCCATCACCTTGCCCGTTGCCGCGGCCAGCTACGCGCTGGTGGAGGAGCCGTCGCGGCGGCTGGCTCGGCGGATGGATCGTCGGAAGACCGAGCGGGCGGATGCCGGGGAGGAGCGGCCGGTCGGTCCGCGGGGTGTGCCGGATCCGGCGCAGGTCGGAGCGCCCTGAAGCTGGGCGGTGTCTGGCTCGAGCCGCGGCATGGTCCCGGCCGGGGGCTTGGTATCACCGGCCCGCGACTGCGAGCTTGCGGCGCATGTCGAGCAGGTGGTGGCGGAGTTCGTGGAGGGTGTGCACCGCCAACCAGCGCAGCGTGCGGATCGATCGTTCGGGATACGCATACAGAATTTCGCGATTCCAATCGGCGGGTCCGAGTCGATCGAGCACATTGCCGAAAAGCATTGCCGCGTCGGCGAGTTGCCTTGCCACGTCTTCAGGATGTTGATCGTTGTATCCCTCGTGTTCCACGCGCTCGTCGCGCCCCATCGGCACCGTAGTCGGCAGAGACTCCCGCCGCGCCGCGAGTACCCGCTCGCGCTGGGCCAGCAGGACATCCCTTACATGGCACGCGTATTCGAGTGGCGACCACACTTCGGCGCTGACCCGGCGGCGCAGGCGTTCGGGATCGAGGGCGAGCAGCTCGCGGTACTCCGCGGCATAAGCCCGTGCGAGCCTGGAGGTCTCGTTCGAAAGCGCGAGGTCGTACACGAAACCGCATTCGGCACAGTCCATCACGGCTGTGGACGTTAGCAACCTCCCACCGCATGGCCGAGGAACATGCGGTGATGGAGGACCGCGGGACTCGTCGGGAGGTCGTCAGCCACCTTTCTCTCCCGCCGATTGCACCGTCTCGCCGGTGCGGGGTCTGCTCAGCTGGTTCGGCGGGGAGGCAGCGCGGCGAGGCCGACCGCGATCACTGCGACGAGAGCCGGGAGCTGGACCCACAGGGAGTGGCCCATGTAGCCGTCGGGCGCCCGCCATGGGCCGGTGGACAGTACGGCGGCCGAGACGGCGGTGCCGAGTCCCGCTGTCGCGGCGAGGAAGCGGCCGGTGTGGGGCGCGGCGAAGTGGGCTGCGGCCAAACCCGCTGCCACCAGCGCGGCGCCGACGGGGCCCGCGATGATCGTTGCCGCTCCGATGAGGCCGAGTGCACCAACGACACGGCTACGCCAGGGGCGAGGCGGGGTAGCCGTATCTGCGCGACGCCCACGCGGCACCGCGAGCAACATCAACGGCACCAGCAACAGCAACCCGCCGAAAATCCCCAGCCGGTACCACCGGTCCACCGGGAAAGAGATGGTGATCGGCCCCGCGGCGTCCGCGGGCAACAACCACCCCTGCTGCCACCCGTCCACCACGATCGGCTCGAGCGAACGACCGTCGGCCGTGTGCGCCTCCCAGCCGACGTTCGTGCTCAACGGCAACACCAGCAGCCGAAGATCCGTGGCCGGGGCGACGGGCTGGAAGTCGGTGCGGTTCAGGCGCAGTCGGTCGACGGAGAACAATTCCGTAGGCGCCACGACAACTTCCGCGCGACCTTCCGGCACCGGAAGGACTTCGTCGGAGCACGCCCGCGCGGCAACCGGTGCGCCGGAACGCAACTCGCCGACCGTCGCCGTGACGGACGTGCGCATCGTGCGTCCGCCCATGGCGATCGTCGGCCCATCTTCGCAGGGCACGGTCACCTCGCGATCCAGCCCGGCGGGCGCGGGATAGTCCGGCCCGAGCACCGTTACTTCGGCAATGCCGGGTGGCTGGGTTAGCGCGAAGCCGAGGGCGGTCTTGTCCAGCACCGGCTTCCAGCTCTGCACGCTGAGTTCGATCCGGTCGGTGACCGTGGGATGCAACGAGATTCGCGCCGGTTCGCCGGAGTCGTCGAGCTCGCGGACCTGCGGGCCGTTGCCGAGGTTCACCGACACCGAGGTGGGCGCGGCGGGCAGCCCGCCGAGCGACCGGGTGATGTCGAGGCCGGTGACCAGCGCGGGTTCGGGCAATTCGATGGTGAGAGTCGGCTTGGGGCCGGTGATGTCGCGCACCGAGTCTTCCGGCGCGGTCCAGCTGGTGCGTGGATCGCCGTCGGTCGCGGCGAACGCGGAGCCGCGCAGGTCGCCCACGTCGGCCTTGCCGCGCGCCACCGGCCTGCTGCGGTCGGTGAGCAGCGCCTCCAACGCGGGCCCCTGGCGGGTGCGCACGGTGAGTTCGGGGACGACCGTCATCGGCGCGGGCGAGTCGAGGGTGCGTTCGAAGAGACCGGGCTCCTCCGGCGCCAGCGCCAGGCCCTTGCTGCACCGAACCCGGTCCGGCGCGTCGAAACAAGCACCGCGACCGGGGAATTCCTGGCCGAGGTCCCAAGCCGTCACCTGCGCGTCCGCAGGGGTGGGCGGCAGCACGGTGCTGTGCCGGATGTCCACGCGGACCGGGGCGTCGCGGATGCTGTAGTCGTCGAGGGTCAACTCGCTGATACCGAATTGGCCACCGCCGGAACCGCCTTCGGTGCGGATGGCAGTGATGGTCAGCCAGTCGGAGCGCCCGGCGGGCAACGAAATGGACACCTGCGCACCGGGTTCGGTGATCCGCGCCGAGACGCTGCCATCGGCGGTGCGCACCTCGACCCACTTCACCGGGTCGCCGATCGCCGCCGAACTGGTGGTCAACCGCAGCAGCCCGGAGCTGATCGGTTTGTCCAGATCGAGCCGAAGCCATTGGCCCACAGCGCGTTCCGTGCCATTGCTGATCCACGCCGTGGAGGGATCGCCGTCGACGACCGCCGCGGTCGAACTCCCGGGCGCCGCGCCGCCGAGCTGGGTGGCGTCGGCGGCCGAACTGGACGCGGTCACGGTCGCGCCGGACCATTCCCCGCGCACCAGCTCCGCGCCGGGCACCGAATAGTCCGGCACCAGGTTGTGGGTACGCCGGGCGTCGTCGGGCGCGCGCAGCGCCGAGTTGTGGTTGTCGACTTTCCCGAAGTCGGCCTCCCGGTCCATCGGCGTATCGGTGACCGTCACCGGTCCGATCGGCAGACCTGCGCGGGCGGCGTCGGAGGTGAGCAGCGTCGGGCCCGGCGCGGCGCCGTCGCGGTCGAGTCGCTCGAGCACTTCCGGCCCGCCCTGCACCATCGGGACGTCACCGAGCGGAACCGTGTACGCGCCGGGGAACGACTCGGGAGCCCCGGTGCCCGAACGGATCTCGACGTCACTGCCCGCAGGCGGACGCGGCTCGACCCGGTAGATCTCGATCGCCCGATACGCCGGTCGCAGATCGTTGTCGGCGACCAAACCGTCGGCGATGACGTTCGTCTCGATCGGCGACCCGAACTCGGCCACCTTCGTCAGCCCGGGCGACCCCTCGATCGCCCGATGCGCGAGCAGCGGCCTGGTCGAGCGCGAAGTCTCGGGATCGAGATCGTTGCGCAGCACCAGAATTCCGATGCCTTGATCGGCGAGCGTCGTCGCCAACCCGGCCGACGGGCGGCCGTCCGCGATCAGCCGCTGCACCGAGTCCATCGCGCGGATGGTGCCCGGCGGGTTCAGCGGCACGGCGTCGCGCACCGCCCACGGCGTGCTGGCCAGCGCTTGCAGCGGCTCGTCGCGAGTCAACCCCCAGACCTGGCTGCCGAAGGGCGCGCCCGGCACGATCAGCGCGCGGGTGTCGGCGGCGTTCTCGGCCAGCCAGTCCGCGGTCTGCTGCCAGTAGGCGGGCACCTCGTCGTAGGCGCCGCGCGGGGCCAGCTTGCCGGTCCAGGCCAGCGAGGTGGAGAGCGCGAGCGCGGTGAGGATCAGTCCGGCGACGGCGACCATCCGATCGCGTTCCGGATGGGCGAACGCGCCGCGCCACACCGGAAGCGGCGCCGAGGCGGGCAGCGGCACCCGCGCGAGCAGATGCGCGAGACCGAGCACCAGCGGAATGCGAATCAATGGCTCGAGTTTGTGCACGTTGCGCAGTGGCGCGCCGGTCGAATCCAGGAAGACCCGCACCGAGTCCGCGAACGGACCGCTGAGCTCGCCCACGTATCCCGCGCAGATCCCGACCAGCCCGACGAGCAGGATCAACACCAGCCGCCCGCGATACGGCATCGACCGCATGGCGAGCCCCGCCATGCCCGCGGCGGCGAGCAGACCGGTGGCCAGCACCGCGGCGGGTTGGGTCACCAGGACCGCGCCCGCGATGCGTTCCGGCGAGACGAACGGGGTCCAGCTGTCGGTGCCGCGCAGCACCTCCGCCAGCGACGCCCACTGCGTGGTCACGCCGGAGGATTCGATGTAGTCCAGGAACGGCGGACTCACGCGGCCGAGCAGCAGCAGCGGCACCGCCCACCAGAACGTGGCGAGCACGAGCAGCGGAATCCAGGCCGCCGTGAAACGCCACCAGCGCTTGTTCGGCTTGTACGAAGCCCACCAGAGCAGCGCGGGCAGGAACGCGGCGACCGTGGCCACGGCGTTCACCGCGCCCATCAACGCGAGCGCCAGCGCACTGCCCGCGGGCGAAGCGGCGCCGCCCCGCTTGTGTCGCCGATACGCGGTGCCGAGCGCGGCGGGGGCCAGCAGCACCCACGGCGCGAGCACCATCGGCAGGGTCTCCGAGGAGATCGAGCCGAGCGTGGTGAGCACGCGCGGGGACAGCGTGTAAGCGACCGCCGCGACGATCCGGGACCCGCGGCTGCCGAGACCGAGCGCCTCGCAGAGCCGGACGATGCCCCAGAACCCGGCGAGCAGCAGCAGCGCCCACCAGATCCGCTGCGTCACCCAGGCGGGCAAGCCGAGCAGATCTCCGGCCGAGAAGAACGCGCCGTGCGGGAAGAAGTACCCGTAGGCCTGGTTCTGCACCTGGCCCATCGGGGCCTGGCTGCTCCACAGGTGCGCGGCGCGGTCGAGGAAACCCAGCGGATTCTGCGCCAGGTCGTACTTCGTGTCGGCGACCGTGAGTCCGGGCGCCTGCAAGAAGGTGAGCAGGAACGCCACGACCACCGTCGCGGCGAACCATCGTCTACCGAGCGGCGCGGCCTCGGACGGATCCGAGGCCACACCGGAGGAGCCGAGCGAGTCGGCGGGTGAAGCGGAGGTCAGCGGCTCAGCGGCTGCCGTACTCAACGTTGTTCAGCAACGAGGAGTCCGCGTCGCCGCTGCGGTCGATGTCGGGGCGCGTGTTCTGCTGCACCGCCGCGGTGATGACGAACACCGCGATCGCGCCGAGCACGGCACCGGCGACCGCACTCGCAACACCAGGAACAGCAAACTTCATCGCGGCTCTCCAATACATCGGAACAGGCAAGTTCCGGGTCAACCTACCGCATGATCCGGGATCAGGGTGAGCAAGGTGACAATCCGGCGTCTCACAATATCGAAGTAACCCGGATTACTCCGGCACCGCGCACCCGAGGCCGCCCAGGAAGGTGCGCAGTTTGGCGGTGGTTTCGTCCAGCTCGGACCGCGGTTCGGAGGCCGCGACGATGCCGCCGCCCGCGTAGGCGCGCAGCGCTCGGCCGTCCGCCGACAGTTCCGCGCAGCGGATCGCCACCACCCATTCGCCGTCTCCGTGCGCGTCGCACCAGCCGACCGCGCCGCCGTAGAAGCCGCGATCCTCCTCGACGCGGTTGATGGTGTCGAGGGCCAACACGGTGGGTGTGCCGCAGACCGCGGGCGTGGGATGCAGCAGCAGCGCCAGATCGAGCGCGGTGGTCGACGGATCGCGCAAGGTGCCGGTGATCGGCGTGGCCAGATGCCACACGTCGTGCGTGCTGACCAGCTGCGGTCCGTCCGGGATGGTCAGTTCGGCGCAGACGGGCGTCAGCACCTGGCGGATCCATTCGATGACGAACGCGTGCTCGTCGCGGTTCTTCGTGCTGGTCAGCAGGTTGGCGGCCTGCGCGGCGTCCGCGTCCGGATCGGCGCGGCGCGGCAGGGTGCCCGCCAGCGGACGCAGCGTCACGGTCGCGCCGTGCCGGGCGACGAGAACCTCCGGCGTCGCGCCTAGCAGCGTCGCGCCGGCGCGTCCGGCAGGGGAGAGATCGACCGCGTAGACGTTGGCGTTCGGGTGCCTGGTGAGCAGCTGCGCGGCGACGAGTTCCGGATCGAGCGCGTGGTCCGCCTCGGCGAGCACCGAACGGGCCGCGACCACCTTGCGCAGCGGCTGGTCCGGATCGTTCAGCTGCTCGACGAATTTCGTCACCCGCGCGATATGTTCAGCGGGACTTGGTATTTCGGTGACGACCCGCACCGCGGGCAGCTGGGGCAGCGCCGCGGGACGCCACGGGCCCGCGGTGTGCTCGGCCCGTTCCGGCGCGGCGAGCGCGGCAGGTCGGTTCGGATCGAACGGCAGTGCCCCGACGACGATCTCCGCCGCGCCGTCCCGCAACGCTTTGCGCGCCCGGTTCGCGTCGTCGAAGGCCGTCCGGATCCCGGTCGCGCGCATCACGCCACCGGGTTGGGCGAGCAGGAATCCGTTCATGACCCTTCGACCATAGCGGCGCGCGAGGACCGCGGGCGCGGAGGAGCGACCGAGATCACGGGTCAGAATTCGCGCTGCGGTTCCTTGCCGGGCGGAACCATCAGCACCGGGCGGTGGCAGTGTTTCAGCACCGCGTCGGCGACGCTGCTGTGCAACAGGGCGCGAATGCCCGTGGCGCCGCGGGTGCCCGCGACGATGATGTCCACGTCCAAGTCGTCGGCGCATTCGACGATGGCGTTCCAGATGGTCGTGGTGCATTCCGCGGTGCGCGCCTCGGCGTTCAGGCCCGCGAGCTTGGCCAGGCGCACGCCCTCGGTGTTGATGTTGCGCGCGTCGACGTAGGCGATGTCCTCGATCTCCTCGTCGGGCACCCACTCGGGTTGCATCACGCCCGACAATCCCGACAGCCGAGCGGCCTGGCGCACCATCGGTTCCCAGGCCGTGAGCACCACGGCTCTGTTCGCGGAGAGAAACCGGCCGGCGTATTCGATGGCGCGCTTGGCGTTCTCGGAGCCGTCGTAGGCGATGAGCATCAGATCGCAGGGCACGGTGACCTCCTGGTCGGAGTCTCCTGGCTATGGAACCGACATTACCCCCGCGCCACAGCCCCCGGCGGCTGCGGCGCGCAGGGATAATCGGCCTTGGGAGCACGGTTGAGCAGCGGAAACCGGGAGCGCGATGGACCGGACGATCGAAGCGGTGTTCTACGGCAGACACGAGGCGGACCCGCGCGCGCTGCTGTATTTCGAGTGGCGCGAGCGTCTCGAATCCGGGTATCCGGTCGCGGGGTTCGAGTCGGCGGTTCGGGCGTTGGCGGGGGCTGAGACGGTCGATGCCGACGGGTGTTGGGGATTGTTGGGGGAGATCGAGTCGGCGGGGCGGGATCCGGAGTGGGGATATGACGAGGGGGAGCCCGGAATCGCGCCGCCGGATGATCGCGTGCCCCATGGTTCTGCCTCGGCTGCGGCTGGATCGGGGCGTTCCTTCGCACCCGACGAGCTCCTCGACCGCGTCTACGGCGGCTGGCTGGGTCGGTGCGTTGGCTGCGCGCTGGGGAAACCGCTGGAGAACGGGTTCGTGTGGACGCGCGAACACATCCGTTCCTATCTGGAACGAGCGGGCGCGTATCCGCTGACCGACTACGTCCCCGCCTTGCTCCCACCCTCGCCCCGGTTCCCGCTCAACCCGACCTGGCCGGTGTCGGCGCTCGGCCGGATCGATGGCGCTCCGCGTGACGACGACATCGACTACACCGTGCTCGGACTCCATCTCCTCGAATCCCGCGGCCTGAACTTCACCGCGGACGACGTCGCGAAACTGTGGTTGGAACGCCTTCCCTTCCTCCAGACCTACACCGCCGAACGCGTCGCCTACCGCAACCTCGTCGACGGCCTGCGCCCGCCGCGGACAGCCGAAGTCCGCAACCCGTACCGCGAGTGGATCGGCGCCATGATTCGCGCCGACATCTTCGGGTACGTCAGCCCGGGCGATCCGGAGCGTGCCGCCGCTCTCGCTGCGCGCGAGGCAGCCGTATCCCACACGGGGAACGGGATTTTCGCGGCTATGTGGGCGGCTGCTCTGGTCGCCGCGGCCTGCACTGCGGAGGGGGCCGGAATCCCCTCTGGCAACGCGGCTGCTGCGGCCGTCGGCGGTTGTGTGCCTCGGCTCGCTGGCGAACGGCCGGGCGGTGGTGACGCGGCTGTCCAGTCACCAGTCGACGCTCCGTACTTCGCGGACAGCTCTGGCGACGTGCCGGAAGTCCGGGCGAGCGTGCTTGTGCCGGGCGCTTCCTCCGCCGTGATGTCGGCTCTCATCGCCGCCCAGAATGTTCTGCCACCTCGTTCCCGCTTGGCGATCGCTCTGGGGGAGGTCCGCGCCGACTACGAGCGCGGTCTCTCCTGGGAACAGGCTGTGGACGACATCGACGCCAGGCATGGCGGATACAACTGGGTTCATGCCATACCCAACGCATGTCGGGTCGCCGCCGGGTTGCTTTGGGGGAAGGGCGATTTCACGCGAACGATCGCTTTGACGGTGCAGAGCGGGGCCGATACCGATTCCAATGGCGCTACTGTCGGGTCGGTGGCCGGAATTCTGGTGGGTGCGAAGGGAATTCCCGGGTACTGGATCGAGCCGCTGCACGACGTGTTGCACAGTGCGGTCATGGGTTACGACGGTGTGCGCATTTCGGACCTCGCCCGGCGTACGTGTGCCCTGGTGTGACGAGGGAGGCTTCTACAGCCCCCTGGACACCGCAACCGTTGGCTGCCGAAGGCGCCCCGAAGTGCGCAATCGGTACCCCGCAAAAGACCCCCACTTGCTCCTCGCACTACCGTTGACCTATGCGGAAGACGCCTCTCGTTCTGCTCGCACTCTGCGCCGCGGTCGCCACCGCCTGCTCCAACGGTGAAGCCCCGGCTCCCGCCACGTCGCGCGCCGAAACCCCGGAAACGACGCTCGCCGCCCCGGCCGCCCCGCCCAGTCCGGTCCAGCGCGACTGCGGCGCCGAGTACCTCGCGAAATTCACCCCGAGGCAGAAGCTCGCGCAGCTGCTCACCGTCGGCGTGACCGGGGGCGCCGACGCCGCGAACGTGGTGCGCACCGAGCAGGTAGGTGGCATCTTCATCGGTGGCTGGACCGACCGGTCGCTGATCTCGGGGCCCGCGCTGGACGAGGTGAAGGCGGCCGCGATCACGCCGCTGATGGTGACCATCGATGAGGAGGGCGGCCGCGTCTCGCGGGTCCGCGACATCATCGGCGCGGTGCCGTCGGCCCGCGTCACCGCGCAGACGATGACACCCGAGCAGTTCTACGACGCGACCGTGACCCGGGGCCGGGACCTGAAGGAACTCGGCATCACGGTCAACTTCGCCCCCGACGTGGACGTGAGCAGCCAGCCCGACGACACCGTCATCGGCGACCGCTCCTTCTCCGACGACCCCGAGGTGGTCACCCGCTACGCCGACGCCTACATCCGCGCGATGCGTGAGGTCGGGGTCGGCACCGTCATGAAGCACTTCCCCGGACACGGCTCCGGATCGGGCGACTCGCACACCGGCGCGGTGCGCACACCGCCGCTGGATCAGCTCCAGACGGTCGACCTGGTGCCGTTCCGCAACTTGATCGGTTCGGGCGCGGCCGTGATGGTCGGCCACCTCGACGTCCCCGGCCTGACGGACCCGAACGTGCCCGCCAGCATCAGCCCGCAGGTCATGTCGCTGCTGCGCGAGGGCACCGGCTATGGCGCGGCCCCGTTCGACGGACCGATCTTCACCGACGACCTCGGCGGCATGGCGGCCATCACCGCCCGGATGACCATCGAAGACGCGGTCGAAGCCGCGCTGGTCGCGGGCGCCGACAACGCCCTGTGGATCACCACCGACGCCGTCCCGACCGTGCTCGACCAGCTCGAGCAGGCGATGGCGAGCGGTCGCCTGCCCGCCGCGCAGGTAGACCGCTCGGTGCTGCGGATGGCCGCGTACAAGGGGTCGCTACCACCCTGCTGAGACCGACGCCCACACGGCCGCCGACGGGCACCCAGGGCGCCAGCCTTCACCAGGCGACACAGCACCCCGGAGCGCACCTTCGTATGACGTACAGGCAAGCTCCGCCCCGCGCCCCGTAGTATCTCTGAGTTTCCGCCCACGGCCCCGCCGGACGGCATTCGCCCCGGCGGCTCGCCGTGCAGGCGGGGGGAGGCGCTGACCCGTTCCACCGCACAGCTGACCGCGGCGACTGGTGAGCAAATTCGTCCGGCGGAACTTACCTTGGAGTAATATAAGAGATTCACCATGCGGTAGGAGAGTGGATGGCGGGCGGAACGAAGCGACTTCCTCGGGCGGTTCGTGAGCAGCAGATGCTCGACGCCGCTGTCGAGGTGTTCGCGCGCAAAGGTTTCCACGATACGTCGATGGACGCGATCGCCGCCGAGGCGAAGATCTCCAAACCGATGTTGTACCTCTATTACGGCTCCAAGGACGAACTGTTCCGCGCGTGCATCCAGCGCGAGGGCATGCGCTTCATCGAGGCCGTCGCACCCGCGGGCAACCCGCTGCTCACCCCGCACGAGCAGGTCCGTACCGCGCTGGAGGGCTTCCTCGGGTTCGTCGACCGCAACCGCAAGTCCTGGCAGGTGCTCTACCGCCAGGCGATCGGACAGCAAGCCTTCGCCTCCGAGATCGACAACGCGCGCGAGCGGGTCATCGAGCTCACCGCCAAGCTGCTCGAGTCCAGCGCCAAGCACGCCGAACCCGGCACCAATTTCGACGTCGTCGCGGTCGCGGTGATCGGCGCGGGCGAGGCCATCGCCGACCGGGTCGCCAGCGGGCGTATCGAGGTCGCCGAGGCAGTGGACCTGCTCGACGATCTGGCCTGGCGCGGTCTGGCTGGTCGCAAGAAGCCGGAGTAGCCGCATACCGTTTGCCAGCCGCGCACCGCTCTGCCACTCTCTCTCGAGGTAACAGAGGGAGGGCCGTCGCGGCCCGGGGACAAACGGGGAACAGTGTTCGGGATGCTCAGGCCGTGTTCGCACGGCGCCGAAAAGTACGGAATCGACGCGGCCGAGTGGCGGGCGCACATGTGCGGGCTGTGTCTCGGCCTGCGCGACGGGCACGGCCAGCTCGCGCGCACCGCGACCAACACCGACGCGATCTTGCTCAGCGTATTGACCGAAGCGCAGCTGCCCGCTTCGTCGGCGCGCACCACCGCCGGGCGCTGCCCGCTGCGCGGCATGCGGCGTGCCGAGGTCGCCGCGGCCGATTCGCCGGGCGTCCTGCTCGCGTCGACCGCGTCGCTGCTGCTCGGCTCGGCCAAACTGCGGGATCACGTCGCGGACGGTGACGCTTCCCGGCTTGCCGGACGGCCCATGGTGAGGATGTCGACGCGTTGGGCGGACAGCGCTCGCAGGCAGGCGGAATTGATCGATTTCGACGTGGAACCGCTTGTGGCAGCGATTGATTCACAGCAGCGCGTGGAAAGCCGCGCTGCCGCCCTCCGCCCGGTGGCGGTCGGTGCGGGGCCGAATGCTTCGGACCAGTCGCCGATCATGCGCGGTCCCGACGCTGCCTCCGACGAGCCGCGCGTCACGCTCGATGAACTCACCGCCCCGACCGCCCTGTGCGCCGCCGAATTCTTCGCCCACGCAGCGATTCTCGCGAATCGTCCGGACAACGCTGACCACCTCCGCACCGTGGGAGAGCATTTCGGCCGCATCGCCCATCTCTCCGACGCCATCGCGGATTACGACGACGACATCGCGCACGGTCGCTTCAACCCGCTCGCCGCGACCGGCACCACTCTCGCCGAGTCGTACGAGCTGGTGCGCGAGTCCGACGCCGAGCTACGCAGGGCGCTCGCCGCCGCCCGCCTGGCCGACGTCCCCACCGTCCGCTGGATGCTGCTCGATCCGCTGCACGCCCTGGTGCGTCGGCTAGGCAAGGGTGTCGGTGCGGTAACCGCTCACGCCTGCAACACAACTCGCGATGGTCATCCCCGCGCCCACCGCACCGACCACCGCCCCCCGACCCGCCGGCCCGACCTCGGCCAAGCCCTCGCCATCGTCTTCGGCGTCTACTGCACCGGTTACGCCTGCTGCGCCGACCACACGAGTCCGTGCACCGGCGAACGCAAGGACGCGTGGTGGAAGAGCTGTGACTGCGGTTCCTGTTGCGACTGCGGTGACTGCTGCTCCGGCTGCGGTGACTGCTGCAGTTGCGGAGGCTGCTGCGACTGCTGACGAACGCGAAAACGCCCCCGACCCAGCGAGATTCGGGGGCGCCCTCGTCGCGAACTCAGCGCAGCGTCGCCGTCAGATGCGGGAAACCCTTCTTCGGGTGCAGCAGCGCCAGATCCCAGCCGCCCTCGACCTGATCCGCGTACACGTTCACCGTCGCGGGCAACAGGATCGGCTTGCCGAACTTCACCGTGTAGGTCGCCTTCTCGGGAATGCGGCCCTCGATGTTGCCGAGGACGTTGGCCGCCGACCACATCCCGTGCGCGATCGCCTTCGGGAAGCCGAAAGCCTTGGCGCCCAAGGCCGAAGTGTGGATCGGGTTGTGGTCACCGGACGCGTTGGCGTACCGGGTGATCATCTTCTGATCCACCCGCAGCGCGCGCAGCGGCGGCGGGGGCACCTCTTCCGGCTTCGGCTCACCCTTGGGCTGACCCGACAGCGAAGTGCGCTGCTGGTGCAGGAAGGTGGTGACCTGCCGCCACACCTGCTCGCGACCCACGCTGACCTCGGTAATCGCATCCACCAGTAGACCCTTCGGGTGCTCCCGCAGGTTCTCGATGTGCGTGCGGAAGTCCAGCGGCTCGCTCACCGAGATCTCGCGCGTCCGCTCGATCACGTTCTGCGCGTGCACCGCGCCCACCGCGACGAACGGGAAGTCGCGCGCCACCACCAGCTGCATGGCCAGCGGGAAGCTCAGGATGAACGGGTACGTCAGCGGCAGCGCGTCGCCGAAGCGCAGGCCGGTGGCCCGGCAGTAGGCGGCCAGGTGATCCGGATCCACCTTCACGCCGTCGAGCCGGATGACCCGGTCCGGCAGCGTGGACTTGCGCGCCGAAAGCAGCGGAACCGGAACGGCCCCCAGCGCCGCCTTCACGAAAAGGCTGCTGTTCTTGGGCGTTTCGGTGAGCGAGATGGTCTCGGTCATCATGCTCCGATCAGGCTCTGGCCGCAGACCCGAACCACGTTGCCGTTCACCGCGTTCGAAGCGGGGCTCGCGAAGAACGCGATGGTCTCGGCCACGTCGACGGTCTGACCGCCCTGCAGCAGCGAACTCATCAGGCGACCGGCTTCGCGGGTGCCGAGCGGGATGGCGGCGGTCATCGCGGTCTCGATGAAGCCGGGCGCCACCGCGTTGATGGTGATGCCCTTCTCCGCCAGCTTCGGAGCCTCGGCGTTCACCATGCCGATGACGCCCGCCTTGGACGCGCCGTAGTTGGTCTGGCCGCGGTTGCCCGCGATGCCCGCGATGGAGGACACGTCGATCACGCGGCCGCCCTCCTTCAGCACGCCCTTGGCCACCAGGCCCTCGGTGATGCGGTGCGGGGCAGCCAGATTCACGTTGATGACCGAGTTCCAACGGCCCTCGTCCATGTTGGCGAGCAGCTTGTCGCGGGTGATGCCCGCGTTGTGCACGATGATGTCGATGCCGCCGAAGCGCTCGGTGGCGAACTCGGCGAGCTTGTCCGCGGCGTCGGGCGCGGTGACGTCCAGCGCGAGCGCGGTGCCGCCGACCTTGTTCGCGGTCTCCGAGAGCGCCTCGCCCGCCGCGGGGATGTCGGCGACGATCACCTTCGCGCCGTCACGGGCGAACACCTCGGCGATGGTCGCGCCGATGCCGCGCGCGGCGCCGGTGACCACGGCGACCTTGCCTTCGAGCGGGCGGTCCCAGCTGGCCGGGGCGGTGGCGTCGTCCTTGCCGACCCGGATCACCTGGCCGTCGACGAACGCCGACTTCGCCGAGAGCAGGAAGCGCAGCGTGGACTCCAGGCCGGTCGCGGCGGCCGAAGCCTCGGGGTGCAGGTACACCAGCTGGGCGGTGGCGCCGCGCAGCAGCTCCTTGGCGACCGAGCGGGTGAAGCCCTCGAGCGCGCGCTGGGCGATCTGCTCGTCGACGGTGCCCGCCAGTTCCGGCGTGGTGCCGATGACCACGACGCGGCCCGACGGGGTGATGCTGCGCATCGCGGGCTGGAAGAACTCGAACAGCTGGGACAGGTCCTCGATCGAGCCGATGCCGGTCGCGTCGAAGACGAGCGCGCCGTACTTGGCGCCCTGATCGGCCCCATCGGCGAACGTGTAGTCGGAAAGCAGTGCGCGCACGGGCTCGGCGACGCGACCCTTACCGCCGACGAGCACGGGACCCGCCAGCGGCGGCTCGCCCTTGGCGTAGCGGCGCAGGTTCGCCGGCTGCGGCAGACCGAGCTTGCTCGCCAGGAACTGGCCGGGGGCGGAGTGGACGAACGATCCGTAGAGGTTGGGTGCACCCTTGCTCTTGGCTGCCACTGTTCCTACCTTTTCTGTCTCGAATTTCGCGGATGTCTGGTTCGCCCCTGGTGTTCCGCACGTTTCCGCGTGGGCCTGGACTGCGTGGCAGGCACCGCGCGGTGGGCGTGTCAGCGCACATTTGCGGGGTACGGTGTCGACAACAAACTTACTCCAGAGTAAGTTTAAAGTAAACCAACGCACGGGGCACCGATCTGCGCGAAACACCGCTCCCGGGCGCCGGACCATCCCACGAGACCTTGGAGACTCGAGTGACAAACAAAGCCCGTTCAACCAAGAGCACGGCCAAGACCGCGAAGACCACGCGTCCGGTCGCGATCGTGGGCGGCAACCGGATTCCGTTCGCTCGCTCCGACAAGGCCTACGCCCACGCGTCCAACCAGGACATGTTCACCGCCGCGCTGGACGGTCTGGTGAGCCGGTTCAACCTGCAGGGCGAGCGGCTCGGCATGGTCGTCGGCGGCGCGGTCCTCAAGCGGGTCGGCGAGCACGGCATGATCCGCGAAAGCGTTCTGGGCAGCAAGCTTTCGCCCTACACCCCGGCGCACGACCTGCAGCTCGCGTGTGGCACCGGCCTGCAGGCGATCGTCACCGTCGGTGACGCGATCGCGGCGGGTCGCATCGACGCGGGCGTCGGCGGCGGCACCGACACCACCTCCGACGCGCCGATCGGCGTCAGCGAAGGCATGCGCGAGTGGATGCTCGACGCCAACCGCGCCAAGACCAACAAGGACCGCCTCAAGCTGGTCGGCCAGCTGCGCCCGGGCATGCTCGGCATCGAGATCCCGCGCAACGCCGAGCCGCGCACCGGCCTGTCCATGGGCGAGCACGCCGCCATCACCGCCAAGGAATTCGGCATCGCGCGCGAGGCGCAGGACGAACTGGCCTACCTGTCGCACAAGAACATGGCCGCCGCCTACGACCGCGGCTTCTTCGACGACCTGGTCACCCCGTTCCTCGGCCTGACCCGCGACGACAACCTGCGTCCGAACTCCTCGATCGAGAAGCTCGCCACCCTGAAGCCGGTCTTCGGCAACAAGCTGGGCGACGCCACCATGACCGCGGGCAACTCCACCCCGCTCACCGACGGCGCGTCCGCGGTGCTGCTCTCCAGCGACGAGTGGGCCGCCGAGCGCAACCTGCCGGTGCTCGCCCATCTGGTCGACTCCGAGGTCGCCGCGGTCGACTACATCCACGGCCCCGACGGCCTGCTCATGGCGCCCACCTACGCGGTGCCGCGCATGCTGGCCCGCAACGGCCTGACCCTGCAGGACTTCGACTACTACGAAATCCACGAGGCCTTCGCCTCCGTGGTGCTCGCGACCCTGCAGGCGTGGGAGTCCGACCAGTACTGCAAGGAGCGCCTCGGCCTCGACGGCGCGCTCGGCTCGATCGACCGCAGCAAGCTCAACGTCAACGGCTCCTCGCTCGCCGCGGGCCACCCGTTCGCCGCGACCGGCGGCCGCATCGTCGCCTCCACCGCGAAGATGCTCGCCGAAAAGGGCTCCGGCCGCGCCCTCATCTCCATCTGCGCCGCGGGCGGCCAGGGCGTCGTCGCCATCCTCGAGCGCTGACGCAAACACCGAAGCGGCACCCGGGCCCTCCCGGGTGCCGCTTCGGAGACGCTCCCACACAGCGGTTGCACGCCTTGCATAGGCACCGCATGTGTGAGGCGTGCGAGCGGTTTGTGGCAGCGGTAACGAACTACTTCGGCGGCAGCTCGTAGTGCCCGCCGAAGGCTTGGCGCATGGCCGAAAGTAGTTTGTCGGCGTACAGCGACTCGCCGCGCGAGGAGAAGCGGGCGAACAGGGCGGCCGAGAGGACCGGCGCGGGGACCCCGACGTCGATCGCGGCGTCAACAGTCCAGCGGCCCTCGCCGGAGTCCGAGACTCGACCGCTGAACTCGTCGAGGTTCGGGTCCGCGTACAGCGCGCCCGCGGTCAGATCCAGCAACCACGAAGCGACCACCGACCCCCGACGCCACACCTCTGTGACTTCCGGCACATCGATGTCGTACTGGTAGTACTCGGGGTGTTCCAGCGGCGTCTCCTCCGCCGAGAACTCGCCTTTGTGCGCGGCGCCGTAATCGGCTTTGTGCAGGATGTTGAGGCCCTCGGCGTAGGCGGCCATCGCGCCGTACTCGATGCCGTTGTGCACCATCTTCACGAAGTGGCCCGCCCCGGCCGGACCGCAGTGCAAGTAGCCCAGCTCGGCGGTGGTCGGGTCCCCGGTGCGGCCGGGGGTGCGTGGTGCGGCGTCGAGACCGGGTGCGATGGATTTCAGCAGCGGATCCAGGTACTTCACCTGCTCGGCCTCGCCGCCGATCATCAGGCAGAAGCCACGGGTCAGGCCGAAGACGCCGCCGGAGGTGCCGATGTCCAGGTAGTGGATGCCCTTGGGAGTGAGTTTCTCGGCCCTCTTGATGTCCTCGTGGTAGCGGCTGTTGCCGCCGTCGATGACGATGTCGCCGGGTTCGAGCAGCTCGGCGACCTGGTCGATCACCGCGCCCGTCGCGCCCGCCGGGATCATCACCCACACCACCCGGGGTTTCTCCAGCATCGCCACGAATTCCGGCAGGTCGGTGCTGCCTCGGAAATTTTCGCCCAGATCGGCGCGCAGCTCCTCGATGTTGCGGAGTTTGCGTTCGTAGCCGACCGCGGTGTGCCCGTCTCCGACGACGCGACGGACGATGTTCGCGCCCATCCGCCCGAGGCCGATCATTCCCAGCTGCATACCGTCGTCTCCCTCGTGTCTGCGAGCTGTCTGGCGGGACGTTCTCGATTGTCCACGGGAAGTGTGTAACGCGGGGTGCGCTGCTCCGATAAACAGATCGGCTCCGCGCAGTTGCCAGACCCCCGACCCGGCAACTGCGCGGGGCTCTTCCGTGTTCGGGGCGGTTCATTGCACGAGGTTTGCTGCGCGTCCGAGCTGAACCAGGGCACTCGGCGCGGACAACTATCGTGGAGAGCGGCCCGCACAGTGCGCGGCCCAGAAAAAGCACCTCTATCGGGGAGGACGGTTCGTGACCAGCGAGTCGAGCACCGGACACCGCGGCCGCGGCCGAAACCAAGACGGCGAGGTCGGACTCCGTCATCTCCTCGAATCGAACCGCGAACCGCTAGATGAGGCGAAGACCACACAACTTCCGGTCACCCAGCCCGGGCAGCCGCAGCGGTGGATTGCGGATTCCGTGCCCACCGCACCGCTCCAGGTACCCCCGCAGCAGGCCGAGAGGGATGGTTATCCCGCACAGGCGATGCATGCCGGGCGCGATGGTGAAGCGGTGAACAACAACCCGCCGCGGGCGAGCAGTGGTACGTGGGGCGGCGCTTGGGAGGAGAGCGGTCCGCCCCCGGCGACGAGCGCGAGTCAGGCCCAAGAGGGCCCCTGGGCGAATGATGCCGGGCCGGGCAGTACGGCTCAGCCGATGAATGCCGAGCAGGCGGGCAATGCCGTGTGGGCAGGCGCTTGGGAGGAGAACAACCCCGCGCAGGCGAGCGGCGGCGCGTTGGGCGCCGACGCCGCGCCCGCGGGCAATGCCACACCAGTGGGCAATGCCGCGTGGTCGGACAACGCCGGACCGGCGGGCGGTGCGGCGTGGTCGGCTGACGCTGGGCAGGCGGGCAATGCGGCGTGGTCGGCTGACGCTGGGCAGGCGGGTAATGCGGCGTGGTCGGCTGACGCTGGGCAGGCGGGCGATCCGGCGTGGTCGGCTGACGCTAGGCAGGCGGGTAATGCGGCGTCGTTGGCCAACGCTGGACCGGTGGGCGGTGCGGCGTGGTCGGCCAACGCTGGACCGGCGAGCAACGCGGCTTGGCAGACCAACGCCGCACAGCCGCCCCATGGCGAGCATGCGGCCCACGCCGGGCGCGCGCCGCATGGCGAAGACGCCGCGAACGCCGAGCACGCGACCGCCTTCATCCGCAGGGACGACGTGCAGCGCGCGGCGGGCGGGCAGGGCGCGGCCAACGAGCACGCGACCGCGGTCGTCGGTAGGGCCGACGCGGAGCATGCGCCCTATGGCGGGCACACGACAGACGCTGAACTCGCGGCTCGTGGCGGGCACGGGGCGCCCAATGAGCACGCGACCGCGGTCATCGGTAGGGCCGACGCAGAGCATGCGCCCTATGGCGGGCACACGACAGACGCTGAACTCGCGGCTCATGGCGGGCACGGGGTACCCAACCAGCACGCGACCGCCTTCATCCGCAGAGACGACGCGGAGCGGGCGGCCTATGGCGTGCACGGGACCCCCAACGAGCACGCGACCGCTGTCATCGGCAGGCCTGAGCATGCGCCTTATGGCGCGCACGGGACCCCCAACGAGCACGCGACCGCCTTCATCCGCAGGGACGACGTGGAGCGCGCGGCAGGGGTGGCCAACGAGCGCGCGACCGCGGTCGTCGGTAGGGCCGACGCGGAGCATGCGCCCTATGGCGGGCACACGTCAGATGCTGAACTCGCGGCTCATGGCGGGCACGGGGCGCCCAATGAGCACGCGACCGCATTTATCCGCAGGGACGACGCGGAGCGCGCGGCCTATGGCGTGCACGGGATACCCAACGAGCACGCGACTGCTGTCATCGGTAGGCCCGAGCACGCGCCCTACGGCGGGCACGAGACACCGAACGAGCACGCGACTGCTGTCATCGGTAGGCCCGAGCACGCGCCTTACGGCGGGCATACGACCGACACCGAGCACGCGACCGCAATCGTCCCCCCGGCCGACACCGAGAATCGGCAGCGCTGGGAGAACGCGCGCAGACCCAGGCCGAGACCGGAGCCCGCGGATTCCAAGTCGTGGTGGCGGACCCCCGCCATCCGTCGCGCCGGAATCGCCGCGGGAGCCGTGATCGCCGTCGGTGGCCTCGGCTACGCCGTCGACGCCGTGCTCTCCTCCGGGGACGTGCCGCGCGGGGTCGTCGTCGCCGGGATCGATATCGGGGGGATGGACGTCGAGGAAGCCGACGCCAAACTCCGCACCACTCTCGACGGGCGGGCCGGTCAGGAACTGCCCCTGCAGATCGGCGACGTGCAAGCCGAGCTCACCCCCTCCGCCGCGGGCTTGGCGGTCGACTGGCCGGGCACCTGGGACCGCATCGGCGGCCAGCCGATCAACCCCTTCGCCCGCCTGGTCTCCTTCTTCGGTACCCGCGAGGTCTCGGTCGCGAGCACCGTCGACGACGCCGCGCTGGACAGTCAGCTCACCGCGCTGCGCGTGCACGATCGCCCCACCGTCGAGGGCACCATTCAGTTCCAGAACGGCAAGCCGGTCGCCGTCCCACCCGTGCCGGGCCGTGTGCTCGACACGCCCGCCGCCCGAAACGCGTTGATCGACAACTGGATCGAGGGCGGCACCCTCGAATTGCCCGTCGTCCCAGCACCGCTCACCGTCCGGCCCGAGTCCGTCCAGAGTGCGCTGCACGAGATCGCCGAACCCGCCGTGCGCGGCGACGTCGTGTTCACCGGGAAGGACGGCGACGCCACCCTCACCCCCGAACAGATCGCGACCGTTCTGAGTTTCGCTCCCGACGGACACGGCGGTCTCGCCGCGAACTACGACCTGAACGCCGCGACCGCCATCCTCGCGCCGCAACTCGCGAAATCCGAAGTGGAGGCCAAGGACGCGACCTTCGCCGTGACCGGCGGAGCCCCGCGCGTCGTGCCCGCGGTGGTCGGCGACAAGATCAACTGGCCGAAGACCCTCGAACAGCTGCCCACGCTGCTCGCCGCATCCCAACAGCGCAGCGCGCCCGCCGTTTACGAGAAGATCGAGCCCAAACTGACCACCGAGGCCGCGCAGGGTCTCGGCATCGTCGAACAGATGGGCGCTTTCACCACCAGCGGTTTCAGCGGACCGTCCGGCGTCAACATCCGCACCGTGGCGAACAAGGTCAACGGCGCCGTCGTCCGCCCCGGAGAAACGTTCTCGCTCAACGAATTCACCGGCCCGCGCGGCACCGCGGAGGGCTACGTCGAATCCGGCATCATCGACCACGGCCGCCCCAGCACCGCAGTCGGCGGCGGCATCAGCCAGTTCGCCACCACCCTCTACAACGCCGCCTACTTCGCCGGGCTCGAAGACGCGGGCCACACCGAACACAGCTACTACATCTCCCGCTACCCGGCCGCACGCGAAGCCACCGTCTTCGACGGCGCCATCGACCTCAAATTCCGCAACAACACCCAAAGCGGCGTCTACATCGAAACTTTCGCCACCGGCACGGACATCACCGTCCGCCTGTGGGGCACCAAGACGGTCGACGTCGAATCCATCACCGGCGACAAGACCAAGCCCACCGAGCCCACCACCATCACCCTGCCGAAGGGCAAGGACTGCATCGCGTCCGAAGGCGCCCCAGGATTCACCATCACCGATACGCGGGTGATCACGGATCGCAAGACCGGGCGCGAGGTCTCGCGTGCGACCCGCACGGTGAAGTACGACCCCATTCCAGTTGTCAAGTGCGAGTGAGGTGCTGCCGACACCTCCGTGTCGATGCTTCTCGAATCCGAGCGTGATCGCTGGAGTCGGGTTCGGCGGCACCCCCTCGGGGCCGGTGAACCATAGGCCCCTTTACGTACTCAGTCGAGCGCGCTGACATCGAACTTGTCGTCGATCAACAATTGTCGTCACCACAGAGTTTCATCATCCGGCGCGTCGAGCCATGCCTGGTGCTCGGGGTTGGCAAGGCGGAGGTAGATGCTGTTGTCCATTGGACGCAGGCGGATCACGACCCTCGGTATATCCCACCGAATCTCTCCATCCGATCCTGCCTTTCGCAGTGTCGGCTGGCCCGACACCGCCTCGATCGCAGCACTGGTGTCAGCGAACTGGTCATAAATGGTGCGGACCGATTCCGTGTCGGTCACGTCGCAATCATCGGTTCCAAGTCCGCGTCAGTCCAAGTCCAGACGAATGGCGCTGCCACGCCGACCGTTTTCGCGATCGTGTCGAGATCGGTCTGCATATCCGAAATGAGCTTCCTACGGAGGTTGTTCGATCATCGGCATAGCGCGTGAGCAAGGCAAGATGGTCGGACTATGCGGAAAAGCTATCTCTACCGGCGTCTTCGCATGAAACTCGGGCGGGCGCGTTCGATTCAGTCACGCCGCCGGGCGGGGTCGGTGAAACGCCTCGGCGCAGCATGCGCATAACTGCCCACACCACAACCCGGTAGGCGAGGACAGCGGGCACGACGACCAGCAGCACTATGCGCAGTGTCACCACCACGGCGCTGACGGTGAGGAAGGCAAGGCCCAGGCCGTCGGGCGAACCGAACCCGTGTCGTGCCGACAACGCCGCCAAGACCGGATGCAGGCCGAGATACAGCGCGAACAGGATCACCGGGATGCGGACCAGCTTCCACCCGGCGCGCAGCCGGGAGGTGTCGGGCAGTCTCATGGCGCGAGCTCCGGCCCGGACGTGAGGAAGGCGAGCAGTAGAGCGTTGCCGATCACCCCGCCGGTCGCGAAACGCAAGCGGGGCCCGCTTCGCAGTGGCAGACCGAAGAGGTCGGTGGTGCGGAACAGGCGCGTGAACATGTCGTGGTGACCGAAGGCGCGGGCCGGGGCGAGAGCGAAACCGGTTGCGGAGATGGATATTCCGAGTATCAGGGGGCCGCTGTCCATATCCCCGGCGCCGTGATGGCCGTCGCCGTATTCGTGGATCGCGCTGAAGCCGAGGACACTTCGTTCCTGGCGGAACAAGACGGCCGCCAACTCCTCGGCGAGTGCCCGGTCCGCGAAGCCGGCGAAGTAGGCCGCGAGTCCGGTTCCGGAAGCGCGTGGGGCGTCGTGTGGCTTTCCGTCGACGCCCATGCGTTGCAGCACCAGCCCGGTGCCCCGATCGATTTGTACCGCGCGTACCTGCTGCGCCCAGTGCGCGAGGACCGCCTTGTGGTCGATGCCGGTCGCGCGGCCGTGTACCGCGATCGCGGCGGCGACGGCTGCCACGTCGGTGGGGTAGGCCTCGCCGGGGAAGGTGTCGAGCAGGCCGGTCGGCGAGGCGAGCAGGCGCCGCTCGAAGGAGGCGATCAGCGCGTCGTGGCGGTTCGCGAGGTCGGACGGGAACGCAGGATCGACGAGGCGCGCCATCCCGAGCGCGAGGGCTGGATAGGAGAGGTAGGCATGGCCGTTCGGGCTGTCGAGCTCCGCCGAACCGTCCGCGCCGTGCCAGGCCGAGGTGAACTCGGTGCGCATCTCGGGTAACAGACTTTTGGCTGCCGCGCGAGTCACTATGAGGGCGTAGCGTTCCCGCAATTCGGGGTGCTCCAGACATATCTGCGCCAGTCCCAGCGCCGTCATCTGATGCGCGAGCAGCCCCCACATTTCGGCGAGACCCTTTTCCGAGCCGGTGGCGCGCCGATGATCGTCATCGGCTTCGAAGGCCACCAATTCCTCGGCGAGGCCACGCACCCGTGCCGGGTCCCCGCGGTACCACTCGTCGGCGTCACGACCGCACCACCACCTCGGCAGCAAGCTCGCGATCATTACCGCGACAACGATGCCGATCACAATCGCGACGGGACGGCGAAACTCGTGTAACCGACGCGCCGGGCCGGTCGGACTCCCCATGATCCGAATCTACTGGAGCCGCTCACGGACACTCCGGTCGCAGACAGCAATTCGCGTCCATCGTGCGGCCAGGGGATGGTCTTGGGTATGTACCCGATCGACAGGGTGATCATGGATTTGGTGAAGGTGCTGCCCTCGGGTTCGTCGGGGACCGGCACCCAGTAGGCGTCGCGCGACGACGTGCCCCGTCTCCCCCTGGAGGCGGGGCTTTTCGCGTTCCGGGTCGGGTACGCGCCTCGAAGACGGTCTTACCAGTTATTTCCAATCGCGAGCTTCAGGCCGAAGCTTGCAGATTGCATGAGACGCGCTTTTTGATGCGCGAGTATTCTTCGGTGTTTTCCCAGGAGGAACGTTACAGATCGGTTTTGTGAGGTAGATCTCACTGGCTACGTGGATTGTGGTGAGCCCGCAATACTGCGGTCTTGCGATGCGGTGAACGTCGGGCGTCAGTGCCCGGTTCGGATTATCGAGTGCGTACCGCAAATCTCGGTTCAGATGCCGAAATGCTCGTCCTATCGCCTGGTAGAGCGACTTCTGAAAGTGCCTTTCCACTTCGTTTGCCCGTTGTTCTGCCACTGACTCCAGTCGCGAGTCGGCGAATTGTGAATCTTTCATCTCGGGCATCTCGCAAAATTCGAGTTACTCGCATCTCATCGAATTGTGACGTGTTCCTCGTTAACACTCGGACCCCTGTGATAGAACAATCTCGTCGGCCACCAGGAGGTAGCCGACGGGGAAACTTCTTCCAAGGGGACTGTTTCAAGATGAAGATCATTCGTTCGTTCGGGTTCGCTTTCGCCGCCGCTGCCGGCATCGTGCTGGCCGGTTCCGGCCTCGCCGCCGCGGACGACACGGGCTCGGCAGAGTCGCTGACCACGCTGGCCGAGCTGCTGGCGACGGGTTCGGCGGGGGAGACGAAGCCGACCGGGAATGAAACCGGGACCGGTTCGGCCGAGTCGTTGGCGCCGCTGCTCGAGCTGCTGGCGACGGGTTCGGCGGGGGAGACGAAGCCGACCGGGAACGAAACCGGGACCGGTTCGGCCGAGTCGCTGGCCCCGCTGCTCGAGCTCCTCGCCACCGGTTCCGCCGGTGGTGGCGACGCGACGGAGTAATCCCGGCGACGAGCCGCGTAGTAGGCCTGCCGCCGACGCGACGCCTCAACCCGACGCCAACGCGACGCGGATCCTGGCACCGACGCCGCGGTCACCTCGGCACCGATCCGACGCGGTAGCCCCGGCACCGATCCGACGCGGTAGCCCCGGCGCCAACGCGACGCGGTAGTCCCGGCGCCAACGCGCCGCGGTAGACCCGGCGCCGACCCGGCACAGTGAAGCCGATCGTCAATCGACGCGGAAACCTCGCCACCGCAACCACCAACAAGAATTGCCCCGCCTCCTCCGAGGCGGGGCAATTTTTCGTTTCGAGCCAACCGTGCGAGTTCGCCGGAAACCGTACTCACGAAACTTCGGATTACCACCCATCGAATCACCTGGATCGGATGTCGCCGTACCCATGATTCCGTTAGGAACGAACGTTTGCCAGGACCGGTGACATCCGGCGCGAATCCCGCCATCGCGCAGGGGGAGGCATCGCCGCACGTCAGCACGGAAATGCTGGTAGAACCGCACACCGCTGCACTTCACTCGGAAGTCCCCGCGCGGGTGAACTACTCGTAACTGATCATTTGCGCTGCGTTCATCATCACGTCGCGACACGCAAATCTGCCGTGATAGACATAGGCCCGCGTCGGCCGCAGCGTGTTGCCGACGAGAGCTTTCGAGGGAAGAGAAGAATTCGATGAGCAAGATTCGTGTGCTCGGCATCGCTGTGGTCGCCGCCGGTATCGTCCTTGGTGGTTCCGGCGTGGCGTCGGCGGAAACCCCGACCGGCTCGGCCGCCGGTTCGTCCAACTTCGCCACCGGCCTGTCCAACCTGCTGAGCACCGGCTCGGGCGGCGTGAAGCCGCTGCCGACCTCGACCGAGGCTCCGACCGGTTCCGCCGCGGGTTCGTCGAACTTCGCCACCGGCCTGTCCCGGCTGCTGAGCACCGGCTCCGGCGGCGTGAAGCCGCTGCCGGTCGCGGACGGCTACCCCAACCCCTGGCTGGACGGCTGGGGCGCCGGTTCCTCCAACCTGCTCAACGGTCTCGGCCGACTGATCGGCACCGGTTCGGCGGGCTGATCGGCACCGGTTCGGCGGGCGGATCGCCATCGGTTCGGCCGACAGGTCCGCACCGGCTCGGCCGGCTGATCGCCATCGGTTCGGCGGGCTGATCGCCTCCGACCCGGGTGGCGCGAGGCCGCGGCCCTGATCGCGGCAATCGGCAAGTACCCATCGCGTGCGACAACTTGCGTGCCGAGCAGACCGCGTCGCGCATGGTGGGCCGACTCGCGCCTGCCCAATCGCATCGCACAGCACCAACAGCGATCGCACCCCAAACATGAAAGAGCGGCCCGGAAACCCGGGCCGCTCTTGCATTTCCACACCCCTACAGCGGCGTCTTCATCAACACGACGTTGTACTGCGTGTGCACCGTCAGCAGGAAGTACAGATCCGACCCGGTCTGATACGGGAAGATCATCGGCGCGTACGCGGTCGGCAGCGACGCCGCCTCGACCAGCACCCGCGGCGCGCTCCACGGCCCCTCCGGCGCCGAAGCCGTGCGCATCACAACGGAATTCGTCGGATCGGTGGTCAGCATGACGAACTGACCGAGGTGCTCGTTCCACATCACCGAGAGCTCGGCGACGCCGTCCACGATCGGCGCGGAGGCCTTGGCGTCGTTCGGCTTCCAGGCGCCGCCGTCCCAGTACTCGTAGGAGTCGATGTTGGCGATGTCGGCTTCCCTTGTCCGCGAGACGAACCCGGGGTTGTTGCGGCCCGCGGCGGTGCCGTAGCGGTAGACGTAGCCGTCGTGCTTCAGGAAGGCGTTCTGCTGGAAGCGCTCGTGCCCGTCCACGTTCGCGCGGCGGGTGTTGGTGAGCGGCGCCCAGGTCTGGCCGCCGTCACCGGAGACGGCGAGGGTGGCGAAGTTGGTGTGCCACTTGCCGTGATCGCCCCACTCCCGCACCGACATCAGGCTCATGTACTGGACGCCGCCCACCGAAATGCCCGCGGTTGGAATGAGACTGATCTCGATGCCGGGAATCTTGGGGCTCGGCAACGGATTCGGCACGACGCCGTCGTAGAAGATGCCACCGGACGGATCCTTGGTCGTGCTGCGGAACAGCACGTTCGAGGTCCACGCCCACATGCTGCCCGCGAGCAGGTTCGGTATGCCGAGCCCGGCGCTGTCGCCGAAGGCGGTGATCATCCGGCCGCTGCCGTCGTCCCACATGATGCCGAGGTCGGTGCCGAGCACGTTGACGTTCTGCGTCCGGTTCGGGCTGTCCATGCCGGTCATCTGGAAGACGGCCTTGGTCGGCCCGGGCAGCTGCGGTAGTCCGCGCCAGCCGTTGAGCACCGGGATCGGGTTGACGTTGTTCGGATCGGCGGCGGCGGGGCCTGCCAGCACGACCGTGCACGCCGCGGCGACGGCCCCGGCTCTGGCGAATGCGGACAGCGATCGTTTCATCCCGGACGGATCCCTTCTGTGGCGCGCGTCTGCCCCGAACATTCTGCCTGCCCGCCGCGCATTCGGGGCAAGAGTGAAGCTGTGGGGCCGGACACGCCGCAGCCCCGAAACGCCGAAGAGCGGCCCGGACGAATCCGGACCGCTCCGCGGGTATTTCGAGCTACGAGCCTCAGAAGGCGGCTTCGTCGAGCTCCATGATGTCGTTGTCCAGGTTGGACAGGATCGCGCGGGTGGCGGTCAGCTCGGGCAGGACGTTGCGGGCGAAGAACTGCGCCACACCGATCTTGCCGTTGTAGAACGCCACGTCCGAGCCGGTGGCACCGGCGTCGAGGGCCGCGATGGCGACCTCGGCCTGGCGCAGCAGCTGCCAGCCGATGAGCAGGTCACCGACGGCGAGCAGGAAGCGCACCGATCCCAGGCCGACCTTGTACAGCTCGGCCGGCTGCTCCTGAGCGCCCATCAGGTGGCCGGTCAGGGTGGCGGCCATGGCCTGAACGTCCTCGAGCGCGGTGGCCAGCAGCTTGCGCTCGCCCTTCAGGCGGCCGTTGCCCGCCTCCGACTCGATGAACTTCTGGACCTGACCAGCCACGTGGGCCAGCGCCACACCGCGGTCGCGGGCGATCTTCCGGAAGAAGAAGTCCTGCGCCTGGATGGCGGTGGTGCCCTCGTACAGCGAGTCGATCTTGGCGTCGCGGATGTACTGCTCGATCGGGTAGTCCTGGAGGAAGCCGGAACCACCGAAGGTCTGCAGCGACTCGGTCAGGTACTGGTAGGCCCGCTCGGAACCGACACCCTTGACGATCGGCAGCAGCAGGTCGTTGACCCGGAACGCCACGTCCTCGTCGGCGCCGGAGACCAGGTTCGCCACGTCGGCGTTCTGGTGCGCGGCGGTGTAGAGGTAGATGGCGCGCAGGCCCTCGGCGTAAGCCTTCTGCAGGGCCAGCGAACGACGCACGTCCGGGTGGTGAGTGATGGTGACGCGCGGCGCGGTCTTGTCGGCCATCTGGGTGAGGTCCGCACCCTGCACGCGCTCCTTGGCGAAGGACAGGGCGTTCAGGTAACCGGTCGACAGGGTCGCGATGGCCTTGGTGCCGACCATCATGCGAGCGTTCTCGATGACGTCGAACATCTGCGCGATGCCGTTGTGCACCTCGCCGACCAGCCAGCCCTTGGCGGGCACGCCGTGGCCGCCGAAGGTGACCTCACAGGTGGCCGAGACCTTGATGCCCATCTTGTGCTCGACGTTGGTGACGAACACACCGTTGCGGTCGCCCAGGGTCTGGGTCTCGAAGTCGAAGTGGTACTTCGGCACGTAGAACAGCGACAGACCCTTGGTGCCCGGGCCAGCGCCCTCGGGGCGAGCCAGCACCAGGTGCATGATGTTCTCGAACAGGTCGTCGGAGTCACCCGAGGTGATGAAGCGCTTGACGCCCTCGATGTGCCAGGTGCCGTCTTCCTGCTTGATCGCCTTGGTGCGGCCGGCGCCGACGTCCGAACCGGCGTCCGGCTCGGTCAGCACCATGGTGGCGCCCCAGTTGCGCTCGGCGATGATCTGGGCCCACTTCTTCTGCTCGTCGGTGCCGTTGTTGTAGAACACCTGCGCGAAGCCGGCGCCCGCGCCGTACATCTGAGCGGGCGGGTTGGCGCCGAGGATCATCTCGCTCAGTGCCCAGACCACGCTGGAGGGAGCGCCGAGGCCGCCGAGCTCCTCGCGGACGCCGACCTTCATCCACTCACCCTCTTCGAGGGCGCGGTAGGACTTCTTGAAGGCTTCCGGCAGGGTGACGGTGTGAGTCTCGGGATCGAAGACCGGCGGGTTGCGGTCGCCCTCGACGAAGGACTCGGCCAGGGGGCCCTCGGCCAGGCGACGCACCTCGTTGAGCATCTCCTTGACGGTGTCGCTGTCCAGGTCGCCGTAGGCGCCCGTGTCGAGGAGGGTGCCCAGTCCGAGGACCTCGAAGAGGTTGAACTCAAGGTCGCGGACGTTGCTCTTGTAGTGACCCATGGTCTGTACTCACTCTCCGTTGAGTTGGTGCGGTCGGTTTGGTTGCCGTTCCCGCCCGTTGTCGCCACCGGGGTAGTGTCCGGTTTTCCGCATGCTACTCGCGGGTAACTTATGCGCCATATTACCGGCCGGTAAGGGGCTGGCAAAGACGGCGGGGCGCAATGTGACGCGATAAACAGCCCCTGAGCGCGGCATCTGTGCTCTCCGCTCGGTGGCGGCTACGGTGAGGTGTGCAGATCGAGACGAGCGCGGGTCCCGCGGAGATCGAGCTCGACCGGCCGCGCAAGCCTGCCTTCCTGCTGCTGCTCACCCACGGTTCCGGCGGCGGGGTGGAAACGAAAGACCTTCTGGCGGTGCGCGATTCGGCGCTCGAGCTGGGCGGCGCGGTGGCCAGAGTGGTGCAGCCCTACCGCGTCGCCGGGCGGCGCGCACCCGGTTCCGCGGTCAAGCAGGACGAGGCCTGGTTGGAGATCGTGGCCGCGCTGCGCAAGAAGGTGCGCGGGGTCCCCGTGATCCAAGGCGGACGCAGCAACGGAGCCAGGGTCGCCTGTCGCACGGCGGTCGCGGCACGTGCTCGCGGCGTGCTCGCGCTGTCGTTTCCACTGCATCCGCCGGGGAAGCCGGAGAAATCGCGGCGCGAGGAGCTGCTCGCGCCGGGCGGCATCGAGGTCGTCGTGATCAATGGGGCCAACGATCCGTTCGGCGTGCCCGATTCCGCCGACGCCGCCGAGGTGCGGGTGATCGCGGGGCAGCCGCATTCGTTCCGCGCGGGGTTCGACACCATCGCGGCGACCGCCCAGCCCTGGTTGCGCCGCTGGTCGGAGTAGGTGCGCAAGGCTAACCGGCCGGGTTCCGGCAGCTCGTCGGCAAGGTTGATCCAGTCGCGACGATCCGACCGATCAGGAAGGCGTCTCTGGCTCGACGGGCTCCGGGGCGGGCTTGGTCGCGATGACCAGCGCATCGATGGCGTCCCGGTGCTCGGTCGGTCGCAGCACCCGTTCCGCGGTGTGGATCTCCAGATCGGAGGACGAGGCGAGATCGGCGACGATGTCGTCGGGCGTGAAGAGGATCGACGGGTCCGGCGGTCCGCCGAAGCCCTCCGTCAGGTTGAGCGTGTCGTGGCCGAGGACGAGCAGCGTGCCCGCCGGGGTGAGCAGCTCGGCCGCACGGCGCAGGACCGCGCGGCGCTGCTCGGCGGGCAGGTGCAGGAAGACCATCAGCACCAGCTCGTACGGACCGGTGACCCCGGCGGCGTCGAGATCGGTGACGTCGGCGCACTGCCAGGTGATGCGGCCGCGCACCGACCGGGACAACCGCGTGGCCACGGTCCGCCCTTTGTCGATGCCGACCTGCGAATAATCGACCGCGTGCACCTCCCAGCCGTGGGTGGCGAGCCAGACCGCGTTGCGCCCTTCGCCGCACGCCAGGTCGAGCGCCCTCGGCAGGGTCTCGCCGTCGGCGGTCTCGGGTCGCGGCGGCACGCGCCGATCCAGCCCGTAGACGTGCTCCACTACGGTGCTGTTCGGTGGTGCGCCCCAGACCAATTCACTCTGCCCGTACCGCGCGTCCCAATCGGCCGCATCCATACCCGCGAGTCTAGGAACCGTCCCGCGCGGGCGAACTGTCGGCACCACTCACCCGGAGAAGGTGGGCAGCCACTGCACCGGCGACGTTTCGCGAATGTGCACGAGCACGTCGAACGCGCCCGCCAGCGACGGCACGGCGATGTGCGCCTCGGCGTCCTTCGCGGGGTCGTAGATTCCGCTGATCGTGCGCAGCTCGGCCGGGGCGTGGCGCCACGCGTCCACCGATTCCGTTGCGGCCGTGCGCAAATCGACGGAGAACGCGGCGAGGTCGACTTCGCCGAGCAGCGCGTCCACCAGCTCCGGCCGTGGCCGCGGCGCCTGAGCCATGCCGAGATCGCCGTGGTGGAATCCGATGGCGATGGCGACGTAGTCCGTGCCGAAGTGATCGCGCAGGTGGGCGCCCGTCCCGCGGAACTCGCCCGCGGCCGAGCCGACGCCGAGCGACTGCGCGCTGACGTGGGCGATCCCGTCCCAGTACGCGATCTTCGCGCCGGTCTCGCGTTGCCACGCGATGACGCGCTCGGCCGACGGCCGCTCGTCGCGGGCGAAGCCGCCTTGCCCGGCGACGCTGTGCTCATGGAACTCGACGATCAGTCGCGCGTGCGCATGGGCCGTGCGGTGCTCGTCGGTGTCGGGCAGTCCGTCGAGCAGGGCGAGCGCGTCGCGGGCATGTTCGGCGAACGGGCGTCCGGGATGAATGCGTTGGTGGCGCTGGACGTGCTCGTCGATCTGGTGCGCGGTGCGGATCGGGTTCAGGTGGGATTCGGCGGGCGCCAGCCGATCCGGTGCGATCCGGCGCAGGTAGTCCAGCACCGCGTCGTAGTCGGAAGGTTCGGCGCGCGGCGGTTCGACGCCGAAGACGCGGATCGGGTCGTCCGGGTGCTGCTGATTGAACAGCCTGATCCAGGCCAGCGTTTCGACCATCTCGACCGTCCGCAGCGGCCGCCACGCCCCGGCCAGCGCGGTGTCCGGATCGCCCGTCCCGGTGCGGACGTACTCGTCGAGGCGCTCACCGGAACGCGCGCTGTCCTGGATCGCCAACGCGCGGAACCCGTGCCGGTCGACGAGCGAGCGGAAGAGCCGCTCCCGCACGCCGTAGGTCTGCCGGGAGAATCTGGTCGACTCGCCGAGCCCGACGATCGTCGCCGAGCCGAGGGTCTCGACGAGTTCGTCGAGGTCCGGCCCGACGAAGCCCGGCTCGGTGTCCGCCACGGGACGCGCGGCGATGCGCAGCCAGGCCGCCAGTTCGGCGGGGGCGATGCTGGATGCAGAAGTCACTGTTCCTCCCGGAGTGCTCGCGTCTCTGCCGCCAGCCTCATACATCAAGCAATGTTGAGGTCAAGCGCTCCGGGAAAGGAGTTGGGGCGCCCGCGGATAGCGGACGCCCCGCTCGAGCGCATCGCGGGCGAAAAGTTTGACCGCAAAACGATCGAATGCGCACCTCGTGGCGCAAGGGAACACTCGCATCACGGCACGATCGAAAGCCCGCATCGCACCGGGATCAGCGCGTCCCACGCAGCGATCGAATGCGCACCGCCCAACGCGATTACAACGTGGTACGCATCAACACCACGTTGTACTGACTGTGCACCGTCGTCATGAAGTACAGATCGCGCCCGGTCTGATACGGGAAGATCGACGGCGCGTAAGCCGACGGAAGCTCCCTGGTGTCGATCAAAACCTCCGGCTCGCTCCACGGCCCCGCGGGCGAGGAGGCCCGCCGCATCACGACCGAGTTGAATGGGTCGGTGGTCAGCGAGATGTATTGGCCCAGATAGTCGTTCCACATGACCGACAGTTCACCGACGCCCCCCATGATCGGCGCGGCCGCGTTGACGTCGTCCTTGCGCCAGCCTTCGCCGTCCCAGTACTCGTACTCGCCCAGGTTCTGGATGTCGTGCTCGCGCACTCGCGCCACGTACGCCGCGTTGTCGCGCCCGGACGGGGTGCCGTACTCGTAGACGTATCCGCCGCTCTTCAGGAAGGCGTTCATCTGGAAGTTGGCGTTGCCGCCCTCGTTCGGGCGGCGGGTGTGCCCGAGATCCGCCCAGGTCTCACCATTGTCGGCGGAGGCGGCCAGGCCCGAGTAATTGGTGGTCCACTCGCCGACGTTGTCCCAGGTCTTCACCGACATCATGCTCATGTACTGCACGCCGTCGACCGAGATGCCCGCCGTGGGAATGCGGCTGATTTCGATGAACGGAATTTTCGGGCTCGGAATGAGATCGCGCGCCTGGCCGAGGACGTCGCGCACCGCGCTGTCGAAATAGATGCCGTTGGAGGGGTCCTTGGTATTGCTGCGCACCAGGATGTTGCTGCGCCACGCCCACATGCTGCCCGCCAGCAAGTTGGGGAAGCCGAGTCCGGCGGTGTCGCCGAACGCGGTCAGCATCTCGCCGTGGCCGTTGTCCCACATGATGCCCAGATCGGTGCCGAGCACGTTGTAGGTCTGGGTGTTGTTGGGACTCGCCATGCCGGTCACCTGGAAAACCGCTCGGCTGCGACCGGCCAGATTCGGCAGCCCGGTGGTGCCATTGAGCACCGGAATCGGGTTGATCGCGTTCGGGTTTGCCGTGGCGGGGGTAGTTGCCGTGAGAAGCAAGGCCGTGCTACCCGCTAGCGTCGAAAGCAGGATTCTTGCGGTCTTGTTCAAAGTCGTGGGCCCTCCGGGTCTCGCCGAATCGGCCTCGACACACCACCCCCCGATGTGTCCCGAAGCACATTTCGAATGGCTGGCAAATCGACGGAAATGCTAGCAGTCGAACCGGGGAAATTGGTGGCTTGCGATCTTGTCCCTACGAATCGTTGCTTTCGTTGTGCGATCTTCCATCGCGCTTCATGGCCGATCGGAGCAGCAACGGCAGCTGCGTCGCGCGCTCGATGCCGAAAGTGCGCCGGGCCGACGCATGCCAGGACCGCTCGAACAGCCGCTTGGCGCCGGCCACCGCGTGCGGCGAGCGGGCCGCGATGCGTTCGGCCAGCTTCTCGGCGGCCTCCAGCGGGTCCGCGGTCACCTCGGTGACCAGGCCGATGCGCTCGGCGTAGGCGGCGTCGACCACGTCGGCGGTCATGGTCAGCAGCAGCGCTTTGTCGATGCCGATCAGCCTCGAAAGGGTCGCCGCGCCGGTCATGTCGGGGACCAGGCCGTGTTTGGCCTCCATCACCGAGAACTCGGCGTCGGGTGTGGCGAAGCGGACGTCGGCGGCCAGCGCGATCTGCAATCCGCCGCCGAAACAGCGACCGTGCACCGCGGCGATGACCGGAATTTCCAGCCTCCGCCATGCCCAACAGGCCTCTTGAAAAGTGTTGGTGCCGCGCCAAGGCAGGGGCACGAAGTTCAGCGCGGCCGCGAGCGGGTCCTTGGTCGCCTTGGCGACGTCCAGTCCGCTGCTGAAGCTGGGGCCGTTGCCGGACAGGATCACGGCGCGGACGCTCTCGCGCTTCGCGACCGTACGGGCGGCGTCGACCAAGTCCTCGAGCATCTCGATGGTCAGGCCGTTGTGCTTGTCCGGCCGGTTCAAGTTCACGTAGGCGCGGTCGCCGTCGAACCGTAGCGCGATGTGGGATCCCATGCCCGGATCTTACTCTCGAGTCAGTTCTTGTCCACGGGCTATTGCCCTGGTCGGAGGGGTCTGCTTCAATCGAATCAAGTTACCGTCAATGTTGACGGTAACTGGAGTCGAGCGGAGGAAGAATGCTGCCAGCCGGAATGGATCCGCGGACGCCGGTGCTCGTCGGCGTCGGGCAGGTCGTGCACAGGGCGGGGGAGCCGGGACTGCCCGGTCCGGTCGAGCTCGCCACCGAATCGCTGCGCCGCGCGGGCGCGGACAGCGGCGCCGGGGATCGGCTGCTGCGCGCCGCCGATCTGGTCGCGGCGGTCGCCCCGGTCAGCAAGCCGTACCCGGATCTGGGTGCGCTGGTCGCGGCCGAATTGGGCGCCGCGCCGAAGCGCACGATGCAGTCCGTGCGATTCGGCGGTGACGCACCGCAGCGGCTGCTGAACACGGTCGCGCAGGCCATCGCCGACGGACAGTCCGAGATTGCCCTGATCACCGGCGCCGAGTCCGTGGCCTCTTGGAACGCGGCCACTCGCGCGGGCGCCGCGCCCGGTTGGCCCGAGCAATCGGAGGATGTCGCGCCGAGCGAGGTGATCGGCTCGGACAAGGCGCCCAACTCCGAGATGGAGACCGCGGCCGGACTGTGGGGTCCGGTCTACTTCTACGCGCTGATGGAGACCGCGCTGCGCGGCAGGCTCGGACTGAGCGAGGACGCGCACCGCGAGCGGATCGGCGGACTGTGGTCGCGGTTGTCGGCGGTGGCCGCGGACAACCCCTACGCGTGGCTGCCCGCCGCGCAGTCGTCCGCCGATCTGGTGACGCCGTCGTCCGGCAACCGGATGGTGTCGACTCCTTACCCGAAACTGCTGGTCGCGAACTTGTCCGTGGATCTCGGCGCGGGACTGATCCTGTGCAGCGCGGCGGCCGCGGACGCGGCCGGAGTGCCGCGCGATCAGTGGGTCTTCCCGCACGGCGGCGCGACCGCGACGGACGAGTGGTTCGTCTCCGAACGCGCGGACATGAGCGTCTCACCCGCGATCGCGGCGGCGGGCCGGTCCGCGCTCGGCGCGGCGGGCATCGGCATCGACGATGTCGCGCATGTCGACCTGTACTCCTGCTTCCCCGTCGCGGTGCAGGTCGCCGCGGAGGCGCTCGGTCTGCCGATCGACGATCCGGCGCGGCCGCTCTCGGTCACCGGCGGCCTGACTTTCGCGGGCGGCCCGGGCAACAACTACGCCACGCACTCCATCGCCACCCTCGCCGCGCGGCTGCGCGAGGATCCCGGCTCGTACGGTCTGGCGACCGCGCTCGGCTGGTACATCACCAAGCACGGCGTCGGCGTCTACTCGACGCGCCCGCCCGCCAACCTGTTTCGCGCGGCCGAGGCCACGGTGCCCGTCGAACGCCGCGCCACCGCGCCCGGCTACACCGGCCCGGCGACCGTCGAGGCCTACACCGTCGCCTACCGCAAGGGCCCCGCGCCGGAGCACGCCGACGAACCCGAGGCAGTGGTGATCAGCGCGCTGAATCCGGCTGGCGCACGCATACTTGTTCGGGTTTCCGACGCCGAGACCATCGCGGCGTTCACCGACGGCGACCCGATCGGCGCCAGCGCCCAGATCATCGCCGCCGACCAGCTCACCCTGCGCACCGAGAGGACCCTCCGATGACCGACCAGGTACTCGTCGAACGCCGCGACGCGATCACGCTGTTGACCGTCAACCGGCCCGAGGCACGCAACGCGATCGATCTGGCCACCGCGCAGGCCATCGAGGCGGCCGTCGACGACTTCGAGGCCAACTCCGACGCGCGCGTGCTCGTGCTGACCGGTGCGGGCGGAACCTTCAGCGCGGGAATGGATCTCGTCGCAGCGTCGAAGGGCGAGATGCCGATGACGCAGCGCCGCGGCCCGCTCGGCATCGCGGCGAAACCGCCTGCCAAGCCGATGATCTCGGCCGTCGAGGGTTTCGCGCTGGCGGGTGGCTTCGAGCTGGCGCTCGCGGGCGATCTGATCGTCGCGGCCCGGGACGCGCAGTTCGGAATCCCCGAGGTGAAGCGCGGTCTGGTCGCCGCGGGCGGCGGTGTCCTGCGGCTGACTCAGCGTCTGCCGCGCCCCATCGCGGCCGAGCTCGCGCTGACCGGCGGCCGCATCGGAGCCGAGCGGCTGTACCAGCTCGGGCTGGTCAACCGGGTCACCGAGCCGGGCGCCGCGCTGGCGAGCGCGCTGGAGCTGGCCGCCGAAATCGTCGCGGCCGCACCGCTTTCCGTCGCGGCGAGCAAGCGCATCATCGACGAGTCGCCGGACTGGACGGTGGCCGAGGGGTTCGCCAAGCAGGGTGAGATCGCGTTGCCCGCGCTGTTCTCCAAGGACGCCGCCGAGGGTGCGCTGGCGTTCGCGCAGAAGCGCGAACCGAAGTGGCAGGGGCGCTGACCCGATGACCGAACGCGTCCGGGAGACGCAGGCGCAGCGCCGCGCGCGGATGCGCACCCGGCTCCTGGACGCGGCGATCGAGAGCTTGGTCGAGGTCGGATACGCGGGCACCACGACGCTCGAAGTGCAGAACCGCGCGGGCGTTCCGCGCGGTACGTTGCAGCACCACTTCCCGACCAAGCCGGACCTGCTCGCGGGCGCCGTCGAACATCTGGCCGCGCGCCGATTGGAGCAGCTGACAACCGAATTCGCGGCGATCCCCGAGGACGTCGATCGGCTGGCTACTGCGGTCGAACTCACCATGCGCATGTTCAGCGGCGCGTCATTCCTTGCCGCACTGGAGATTTGGGTCGGCGCCCGCACCGACGCGGAACTGCGCGCCGCCTTCCTGCCGTTGGAACAGCGCCTCTTCGAGCTGATGCACACCAGCATCCGCGACATCTTCCGCGCCGAGTTCCCCGACGATCCCCGGGTGCCGACGATCACCGAGTTCACTATCGAGATCATGACCGGGCTGGCGATGCGTGCGCTGTTGACGGGAAATGTGGAGCGGAACCGAATTCTTCAGCAGCGGTGGGGGAATGCGGTGCGGGTGTTGTTGGGGACGGCTCCGGCGGACACGCTGCTGGAGGTTCGGTCGGTCTGAGTGGCGCCACCGGTCGCTCGCCTGCTCTGTTCCCAGGCGGCCCTAGCTGATCGCGACGGCCGCGAGCGTGCGCGCTACTTGTCCAACTGATCGAGCAACAGCCGAGCGCACCCCTCGGGGTCGTCGAAATACGGCGAGTGCCCGCTGCCGGGCAGCGTGACGTGCCTGGCGTTGGGAAACGCCGCCCGCGCCCTGCGGTGCTGGGTGGCGTAGGTGAGGAGGATGTCGCGGTTGCCCCAGGCGATGGTGACGGGAATGTTTGCGAGCGCGCCGATTTCGGGCAGTCGGACGTCGGTGAAGGAGTCCAGCGCTTCGGCGAAACCGGTCGAGCGGACCGCCCCTTCGGCCGTGTCGATCGCGACCTGCGCGTCCACCGCCCACGGCTTGCCGAAGATCAGGGAAAGGAAGACGGTGCGGCCCGCTGCGTTGCCCAGGATCTTCGGCAGCACTGGACGCAAGGTGCGCGCGAGCAGCACCGACTTGCCCAGCGACTGCTGGCACCACACCCGGCCAGCCGTGTCCCAGAACCCCGCCGGGGAGTAGGCCGTGACCGAGCGGGCCAGCCCGCGCGCGCCCAGTTTCAGGGCGATCAGTCCGCCCATCGAGTTGCCGCCGAGGTGCGGGCGCTCGATGCCCTGCTCGGCGAGCCAGTCGGCCAGCGCGTCGGTGAGTTCGTCGACGGACGTGTGCGGCAACGGATCCGAGTGCCCGAAGCCGGGCAGATCGACGGCGATCACGTCGAAGGACGCGGCAAGCGTTTCGATGATCGGCTCCCAGATCTGCCAGCGGCTGCCGACGCCGTGCACCAAGACCAGCGGTTCGCCCGTGCCGACCCGGTGATGATTCCACGCAGTCATGCTCGTCCTCGGTTATCTGTTGGCGATGTGCCAACAGTATCAGGGCATCCGCGTTCCCGCTGGCAGAGTGGTCGTTCGCGGGTACGATAAATGGTATGGCAACGCGTAAGGTCACCCTCTCGCTGGACGAGGCGGCCTGGTCGTTCGCGGAACAAGCGGCGGCCAGGGCGGGCATGTCGCCGTCGGCGTGGATCTCCAAAGCCGCGCGGCGGGAAGCGGTGCGCACGGGCGTCGGTCCGGTGACCGACGCGGCGGCGGAAGCCGCGGCCGACGAGGCGGAGCTGGCCGCCGCCGAGGAGGCGATGCGTGCGCAGGGGTGAACTGTGGAGCTATCACCCGCACGGTTCGCCACGGCGCCGTACCGTCGTGCTCATCAGCAGCGACGGCATCAACGAATCTCCCCGGCAGTGGCTGATCGCCGCCGAACTGCTCGACCAGGATCCGCAGGACATCCTCGCGGTCCAAGTGCCTGGACGCGGCTGGGTCCACGCGGGCAACATCGGCCGCATCTACCGCGGCTGGCTCGCCGAGCGCATCGATGACATGGACGCCGAGGTGCTGGAACGGTTGGACACCGCGTTGCGCGCCGCGATGGACTTGTGACGCGGATGGCTCGGCGGGGGTACGGTCCCGGTGCGGGAACCGTTGAGAGCGAGGGCATTCGGGTGAGAAGAACGGTAATCGCGGTGGCGTGTGTCGTGCTACCGCTGCTAGCGGGTTGTGGGGACGAGGCGAGCACGGCGTCCACCACTGCCGCCACGTCGACCGAAAGTATCGCGTCTGTCACCTCCGCGGCGACCTCCACCGTCGCGCTGCCCGCCGGGGACTTGGGCCAAGCCGATATCGCGTCGGCGCTGGCGGGCAAGGGGCTTCCGCCGAAGCAATCCGAGTGCGTCGCGCGAATCTATGTGGAGGAGAAGATCTCTCAGGACGGGTTGCGCAGGATTCTCGGTGCGGATCTGAGCGGTCCGGTAGACCCGGTGCTGCTCGGGCTCAGTGCGGAAGACCGGACGCGGGTCGGTACGGCCACCCAGCGGATGGTGCAGGAGTGCATTTTCTGACGGGATCCCGCGCCGCGGCGAGCCGTCCGAAAGGGATGCGCAAGGGCGCGGAGTTCGCGCCGTGCCACCCCACGCGCGACGACAGATGAGCGGAATCGGCTTGCTGGCGAGCCAGTTCGCGCCCGGTGCAGCTCGACCGCTGGGCTCGCCGTGAACTGTCGCCCGTCGACGAGGATCCCGTGTCACCGAGGGCGGTCAGACAGCGATCGTCAGGTCGATCTCGGCGTGTGAACCTTCGACGAGATCCTCGGCGATCCGGACCGGCTTCTTCACCGGCAGCACGTACGTCCCGCGCTTCTTGTCCGGGAACAACGAGGTCGACCACGCGCTCGCGCCGATCCTGACATGCACGCGGACCGCCCCGAAACCCCCGGACCGGTGCCCGTAGCGCTCCTCGATCTCGTCGGCGATCTCCTCGGGCAGCGACACGAAATGCCAGGAGCCCGCGCCGGAGTGCTCCCATACCCGCGCCGTGAACGAATACCGCGAACCAGCCACGTCGCGACTCTAACGGCGCGGTCCGACACGGTCCGTCTCCAAACCACGTCAGCCCATGCGATCGCACAGATTCAAACCCTCGTCTCACCACCGCCCCGGTGATGCACTGGGAACAGCCGGGTGCACCAGCAGCCGCGCCCGGCTACCCCACGAACTACCGGACACCACGGAGCGGCCATGACGACGGAGCGGATCGCGGAGCAGATCGAATTCGCCTAGCGGGTGCCCAATGTCAGCGGCGGCCTGGTCACCAGCGGTATCGAACAGCCGCTGGAAATGCCAGCACATCGGCCGTGCCCTGCCGCACGAGACCACGTCACCCCTGCACGGCGTCATCGGACAGGGAAACCACGAAAGAAAGGACACAGCGGTGACAGTGACCGTCGTCGTCGGCAACCCGAAACCAGCATCCCGCACCCTGGCCGCGGCCACCCTCGTGGCGCGCGGCCTGCGCCCCGATGCCGAACCCACCGTGCTCGACCTGGCTTCCTACGGCCCGGCCCTGCTCAGCTGGGGTGATCCGGCCGTGGCCGATGCCGTGCGGACCGTGGCCGAATCCGAACTGGTGGTGTTCGCGAGCCCCACCTTCAAGGCCACCTACACCGGACTGCTCAAGCTGTTCCTCGAACAGTTCGACGGCGGAACGGGATTGGCCGGAGCGCTGGCCGTCCCGGTGATGCTCGGTGCGGGACCGGCGCACGCCCTCGCGCCGGACCTGCTGCTCAAGCCGGTGCTGGTCGAACTCGGCGCGACCGCCGCGTTGCCCGGTCTCTACCTCGCCGATCGGACCTTCGCCGAGGACGGCGTGATCGGTGCCTACGCCGAGCGCTGGGGGTCGGTTGTTCGAGCGTTGGGCCGTCCCGGTGCGGCGGAACCGGGCACGGACCGGTCCGATGGGGGTGGTTCAGGGACGAGTTCTTCGGGTGCGGACTCAGCGGGCGCGAGCGTTGCGGGCGCGGACTCAGCAGGCGCCGCTGTTCCGGGCCGGACCCCTTCGGACGCGGCTCCGGACGTGCACACGAGCAAGGCGGTGGAACATGCATGACCTCTTCGAAACTCCCGCCGACGGAACGGGTTTGCGTCGCGCGTTCGCGAACTTCCCGAGCGGTGTGGTCGCGGTCTGCGCCGAGGTCGACGGCACACCGCATGGCCTCGCCGTCAGCACCTTCGTGCCCGTCTCCCTCGATCCGCCGCTGGTCTCCTTCTGCGTGCAGAACAGTTCCTCGACCTGGCCGCGCCTGTCCGCCGCGTCCCATCTCGGCCTGAGCCTGCTCGGCACGGATCAAACCGACGCCGCACGCGCGCTCGGCGCCCGCGACGGCGACCGCTTCCGCGCCAGCGAATTACACCGCGGCACCGGCGATGCCGTCTTCATCCGCGGCGCGTCCGCGTGGATCGAGGGCGTCCCCGAGGCGCAGGTTCCCGCGGGCGACCACCTCGTCGTCATCCTGCGTATCCACCGCCTGGCCACCCGCCACGACGTCGACCCCCTCGTCTTCCACGGCAGTCGCTTCCGCCGCCTGCACGCCGAGCCGAGCGAGATCACCGACGTGGCGAGCTGATCACCCCCGGCCCTACCCTGGGCCGGTGCCCCTAGTCGAGGTGACCTACGCCCCCCACGTCCCCGAGTCGACCCTGCACGCACTCGCCGAGCACCTCCCGCACCTGGTCTCGGTCGCTGTGGAGTGCCCCGAGGAGCCCTACGACGGCGACCTCCAACCCGGCGACGTCGAACTCCGCTTCCGCCCCCTCGGCCCCTACGACCGCAGCGGCCTCGACGCGGTCATCGAGATCCGCTCCAAGTACTTCGACTCCCGCGCCGCCACCCGCCAATCCCGCGTCGACGCCCTCCACCGCGCCATCACCGACCACACCCCACTCGCCGACTTCGGCATCTACCTCACCATGCCCATCGCCGCCTGGGCCCAGACGGAGTAGCCCCGGAAACGACGAAACCCGCTGCGGGGCAGCGGGTTTCGAATAGCTGAGCCGATGACGGGAATCGAACCCGCGCTGTCTGCTTGGGAAGCAGAAGTTCTACCATTGAACTACATCGGCGCGGTACCGAGGTACCACCCGAGACTGTAGCAGAAGCGGCGTTGCGGTGGGAAAAGTCGAGCTAGAAGGCCCTGACCTGCGCTGATGCTGCGGCAGCGAGACAGCCGACGCCCGCGAGCTGATCGGTGTCGCCCGTGCCGTTCGGTCGGATTCAGGGCGGTCGGTCTTCCCCAAATCTCGCGCTCCATCGCATCCGCCGAGCCAGCAAGTCGATCGTGCCGGTGGTTCAGTGGGCGAGAGCCGCCACGGGATCGGTCCAGTTCCGGAGGACTTTCGTCAGGCCGTCGGCCGCCAGATCGTCGGTGGCCCAAGCGGTGTAGCCGTCGGGGCGGATGAGGACGGCGGCGGGGGCTCGTGCGGTCCGCACGGTTCTACTCGCTGCGAAGCTTGTGGCAGGTCACGCGTGCGGATGGTGGCGAGCGAGGCGGGGATCAGGACGCGCTTTCCAAGTCCGCCTTCAACCGCTGCAACGTGCGCCGGATGTTCCCGTGCTGGAACTCGGCGAACCCCGGCTTGCCGGTGGCGAGCTTGTCGAACCAGAGGGTCGGCAGGTCGGGCCAGCCGCGGCGGTCGTCGGTCCAGGTTTCGGTGATCATGGTTCCCTCGGGCACGGCCTCGAAGCGGTATTCCCAGCTGGCGATGGCGACCCGCAGGACCGGTTTGCGCAGTCCGTAGCGGCGGACCTTGAACGCGAAGCGGCTGCCGCGGTCGGCGGCGGTGACCTCGCAGCCGGTGGACCAGCGCACGCCGCGGCGGACGTTGGTGCCGACGAAGCGCATGCCGACGCGTGCCGGCGCGCCTGGCTCGGCGACGACCGCGCCGGTGTTCTCCGGGCTCCAGCGGTGGATCTGGGTGACGTCGCTGACCCGGTCGTAAGCCGTCACCGGGTCGATCGCGACGACGATGCTGTCGGAGATCCGCTTTGTTCGTGGCACGGATCGACTGTAGCGGCGGCCCCCGAACGCAGCGTCAGGTAGCGGAACACGGCCAGGCAGAGCAGGATCCACAGCGCCCCGATGGTCCAACCCGCCAGCACGTCGGTGGGCCAGTGCACGCCCAGGTAGACACGGGAAGCGCCGACGGCGGCGATGAACAGGACCGCGACCAGCGCCGCACCGACTCTGGCCGCCGCGTGCGCCAGCTTGGGGATGAGCACGATGGCCACGATCCCGACCACCACGAACGTGCCCGTGCTGTGGCCGGACGGATAGGACAGGCTGTTCTCCACCGCGAGGCGATCGGCGACCGGCGGGCGTTCCCGGCCGACGAGTCGCTTGGCGATCGCGACGATGAGCGCGGCCCCGAGCCCGGTCACGGCGATGAGTACGGCGCGCAACCGGTCGCGCTCGCGCAGCAGCGCCACGCAGACGATCACGGTCAGGATCGTCATGGACAAGGTGTCACCGCAGTTGCTGGCCATCTGCGCGGTGGGCGTGAGCACCCCGTTGCGATTGTCGACGGCCCAGCCGGAGATCTCCGGGTCCATCGTCGCGAGCCCGCTGCTGTCGAGCACATTGCGGGTGAGCACGGTGATGAAAGCCGCGAGCAGCACACCGAGCGCGATGAGCGTCGGCACCGTTCTGCGGAGATTCGAGTTCACTGTTCCTAGGTTGCCCGCTCGCGCTGAGAATTAACTGAAGAACGGCGGCCGCTTCGCCCGCACCCGTGCCGCCGAAGGACCCGATTCGCCGAACGCTACGCTCGTGCCGTGCTGCTTTCCGATCGTGACCTCCGTGCGGAGATCGCCGCTGGGCGTCTCGGGGTCGAACCGTTGCTGGAGAGCCTGATCCAGCCGTCGAGTATCGACGTTCGCCTGGACCGGATGTTCCGCGTCTTCGACAACACCCGCTACACCCACATCGATCCCGCGCAGCGCCAAGACGAGCTGACCAGCCTGGTCGAGCCCGGTCCGGGCGAACCGTTCGTGCTGCACCCCGGCGAGTTCGTGCTCGGCTCCACGCTGGAGGTGTGCACGCTGCCGAACGACCTGGCCGGGCGGCTGGAGGGCAAGTCGAGTCTCGGCCGTTTGGGCCTGCTCACGCACTCGACGGCGGGCTTCATCGATCCCGGTTTCAGCGGCCACATCACGCTGGAACTGTCGAACGTCGCGAACCTGCCGATCACCCTGTGGCCCGGCATGAAGATCGGCCAGCTGTGCCTGCTCCGTTTGACCAGCCCCGCGGAGCACCCGTACGGCAGCGCGGTGGCCGGTTCCAAGTACCAAGGCCAGCGCGGGCCGACTCCTTCGCGCTCCTACCTGAACTTCCCGCTGCCGACCGAGGTGGTCGACGCCGCGGAATCGCGGTAGGCCGCGCACCCCGCGACCCACGACCGAATCCGCCCCGCCGACTGCCAACAAAGGGGGCGGATTCGGCCGCCGATCGGCGGCGAGGACCGACGACGCATTCAGTCCCCGCCGCCCGCTCCCACCGCCAGCGCCGTCGTGACGACGGCGGACAGCGGCGGAAGCGTGTCGCCGCGGCTCGGCGGGTTCACCCAGAAGCACCCTTCCCGGGTGAAGCGTCCGAGCCCCGTCGGCAACATCACCGCACTGCCGATGGCAGGTATCCCGATATCCAGACGGTTCAGCACCTCCAGCACCTGCGCGCCGGGACGGCTGTCCGGCTCGGCAAGGAAGCTCCAACGGATCTGCCTGGCCAGCATGGGACCCCTCGTCCCCTGCTGTTCCAGTGCCGCCCTGACCTTTTCGGCCCGGACGGTCGGCAGATGAACGACGCAGACTCGGCCGCTGATGGGCAGCATCACGAAACCGCCACGCTCGGTCACCGGTAGCCCGTACTCGTGCCGGTAGAAGGCCACCCAATCCTCGACTGTCCTGAGTTTGTCCACGTTCACGGCCAACTCCTTGCCTCCTGCTACCAGGGTCGGGCCATCGACCGCGACTCGGCATCGCCCCCATGCCCGCCTTCTACTGCCAATCCGCTGCCCTTGACCGGAAGGACCTCGCCGACCTGAGCCGCCAAAACCCGCAGCGCCCATAGCAACTAGGAATTATGTGTGGCAGTCGCCACTCGGCCCTCGTACCCTGGATGAAAGTTCGTGCGGAAGGGATGACATCGTGGTCCGGCACTGGTCAGGTAGAGAGACCCGCGCCCTTCGCGATGCCAAGCGGATGAGTATCCGGGAATTCGCGGCGCATCTCGGTGTCCACGAACGCCTGGTGTCCAAGTGGGAGGCGGGGGGCGACCGAGTCCATCCGCGTCCCGTCAACCAAGCCGCGCTCGATACATCCCTTGCCAGGTCCGACGAGGTTGTGCGGGCACGGTTTGCGGCGCTGACCGGCGAATCGCCGGTCGATGGATCTGCCGCCGGATTCGACGTGCGTTCCGCAGCGGGGGCGCGTGCGAGTTATTCGAGCGACGCGGACCTTCTTGCTCTCATAGACGCCGGTGCGATGAGAGGTGATGCGTTAGCAGCTATTTCGGAGAGGGATCTGATCATGGCGGCTGCCCACGAGGCCAGCGAACACGCAGGCCGGGCCGAGAGCACCAATGTGGGTGCGTCCACGTTGGAACAGCTCGACGCCGATGTCACGCGCATCGCGAACGAATACGTGCACATCCCGCCGGTTCCGATGATGGTGGAGATGCTTCGGGTCCGGCGCCGGGTGTATCGACTGCTCGAGGGTCATCAGCGCCCGGCCGACACCAGCCACCTGTATCTGCTCGCGGGCACGCTGTCCGGCCTGCTCGCGAACGCGAGCACCGACCTCGGCTACTACGACGCGGCGGGCGAGCAGGCCAGAGCGGCATGGGCTTACGCCGAGCTATGCGGGCACAACGGGCTGCGCGCTTGGACGCGCGGCATGCACGCGCTCATCGAGTACTGGTCGGAGCGTCCGCGCCGGGCCGTGCTGCTCGCGCAGAGCGGGCAGGACTTCGCCGATTCGGCGACCGCCAAGGTCCGGCTGCTCAACATCGAGGCCAGGATCTGGTCCAAGATCGGCAGCGCCGCCGACACCGACCGCTGCATCCGCGCCGCCGACGAGGCGCGCGAGCAGGCCGCAAGCGACGACCTGCACGACGGGGTCGGCGGCGTCTTCGGTTTCCCCGACGCCAAGGCCCAGTACTACGCGGGCGCCACCTATATCCATCTCGGCCAGGCCGAGCCCGCGCTCACCGCGACCGAGCGCGCCATCGACCTCTACTCGAACGGTCCGTCGGAGAAGCGCTCCTATGGCGCCGAGGCGCTCGCCCGGGTGGACTGCGCGGCCGCGCATCTGATCAACGGCAGCCTGGACGGCGCCGCCGAGGCCCTGCACCCGGTGCTCGGACTGGCCGAGGACAAGCGCATCGCCCAGCTCGAGGAGCGGCTGACCGGAGTGCGAAGACGGATCGCCCAGCCCGCGTTCCGCGACGCCGTCGAGGCCCGTTTCCTGGACGAACGCATCGAGGAGTTCTGCGGCTCGACCGCGGCCAAGGGCATCCCGCCCGGCAATTCCGCACCTTGACGCACTGTCGAATGCCCTTGCGAGGGGATGGCACCATGGGAAGGTGAGCCCGAGTCATCTCCCCCACCATCCGCCGCGCGTTCTCGAGCAGTCGACGAAGCTGCAGAACGTCGTCTACGAAATCCGTGGACCGGTACACGCGCACGCGGCACGGCTGGAGGCGGAGGGCCACCGCATTCTCAAGCTGAACATCGGCAATCCGGCGCCGTTCGGTTTCGAGGCGCCCGATGTGATCATGCGCGACATCATCGCCGCGCTGCCCTACGCCCAGGGTTACTCGGAATCCAAGGGCATCCTGTCGGCTCGGCGCGCCATCGTGACCCGCTACGAGCTGGTGCCCGGCTTCCCCGAACTGGACGTGGACGGCGTCTACCTGGGCAACGGCGTCTCCGAACTGATCACCATCACCATGCAGGCGCTGCTGAACAACGGCGACGAGGTGCTGATCCCGGCGCCGGACTACCCGCTGTGGACGGCGATGACGAGCCTGGCGGGCGGCACCCCGGTGCACTACCTGTGCGACGAGTCCAACGGCTGGCAGCCCGACGTCGCCGACATCGAGTCGAAGATCACCGACAAGACCAAGGCGCTGCTGGTGATCAATCCGAACAACCCGACCGGCGCGGTCTACTCGGCCGAGGTGCTCCAGCAGCTGGTCGACCTGGCGCGCAAGCACCAGCTGCTGCTGCTCGCCGACGAGATCTACGACAAGATCCTCTACGACGACGCCAAGCACATCTCGCTGGCCAGCCTCGCGCCCGACCTGCTGTGCCTGACCTTCAACGGCCTGTCCAAGGCCTACCGGGTCGCCGGATACCGCTCGGGTTGGCTGGCCATCACCGGTCCGAAGGATCACGCCGCGGGCTTCCTGGAGGGCATCGACCTGCTCGCCTCCTCCCGTTTGTGCCCGAATGTGCCCGCGCAGCACGCGATTCAAGTCGCGCTCGGCGGGCACCAGAGCATCGAGGACCTGATTCTGCCCGGCGGGCGGCTGCTCGAACAGCGCGACGTCGCGTGGGAGCGGTTGAACATGATCCCGGGTGTGTCGTGCGTCAAGCCGAAGGGCGCGCTCTACGCGTTCCCGCGGCTGGATCCGAATGTGTACGACATCCACGACGATTCGAAGCTGGTCCTGGATCTGTTGCTCCAGGAGAAGATCTTGATGGTGCAGGGCACCGGCTTCAATTGGCCGAACCACGATCATCTGCGGATTGTCACGCTGCCGTGGGCGCGCGACCTCGCGGTCGCGATCGAGCGATTCGGCAACTTCTTGGCGAGCTATCGACAGTGATCTGCGTCGCGGGCCTTTAGGGCCGAATCGCCCCGCTTCTGGGCCGGAAACATACCGAATGTATGGATAGAAGCGAGTTTTGAAGACCCGCTAGCGCAAAAGAGCAACTTTTGTGTACAGTGGCTCTTGGCACTTCGAGTGCCCGGTCGGGTTGCCTACCCCCCCTGGGCAACCTGGCCTCGGGTTCGGCCGCCTACCCCCCTGGGCCGCCGGCCTGCGGGCGGCGGAGACATCCCCCTGCTCTCCGCCGCCCCGTCCCGCAATTCCGCCTCTCCGCGTATAAGGCCAGACTCAGGTGCGTGGTGGTTTGCGTTGGCGGCTGGCGGTAGGTGGGTGGTCGAGTTGGCCCGTACCCGGTGAGTTACCCGGATCTCGCGAGATCAGTTATCGCGTGTCGATGTTCTGGTTGTGTCCCGGTGGTGCTGGGCAGGCAACCTGATCTTGAAAATGACATCCTTTAAGCTCGGCACCGCGCAGCTGCCTCGGGGAAGCAAGCTCTTGCCGTCCGGCACGAGTGTCCGGGGCCACGACGGACAGGTAGGAACCCGGTGAGCGACCACCATCATCACCACCACCACGATCACTCCGGCCCGATCGCGATCGGCGACACCGCCGCGCGCGTCGTGGTCGGGCTGCTCGCCGTCATCGGCGTGATCACTGTCATCGCCACGATCTGGCTGTGGCCGAGCCGTCAGCACGTCGAGATTCCGCTGCCGATGCAGAACGCGGGCGGCGGCGCGGTGGTGACCGAGGCGGGCACGGTCATCGCGCAGGACGTCGGTCCGTGCGGCAGCCCGTCCATCGGCAAGGTGTTCGCCGACAAGCCCGAGCCGCCGCGCACCAACGCCTACACCTGCCAGCGCAGCCTTATCACCATCGACTCCGGTCCGCACGAGGGCAACAAGACGCTGCTCGAAATCGCGCCGGGCCCAGGGCAACCCGATCTGCGCGCCGGTGACGAGATCCGGCTGGTCCGGCAGACCGATCCGAACGGCACCCCGCTGTACTCCTTCGAGGACTACTCGCGCGGGCTGCCGCTGACGCTGATCGCGCTCGCCTTCGTGGTGGTGATCATCGTGGTGGCGCGCTGGCGCGGTGTGCGCGCGCTGATCGGTCTGGGGTTCGCTTTCGCGGTGCTGGTGATGTTCCTGCTGCCCGCGCTGCTGGACGGCAAGCCCGCGATTCCGGTCGCGTTGACGGCCGGGTCGCTGATTCTCTACGCCGTGCTGTATCTCGCGCACGGCGTCAACCTGCGCACCAGTTCCGCGCTGCTCGGCACGCTCTCGGCGATGCTGCTCGCCGCGGGGCTGTCCTGGCTTGTGATCGAGATGACCCATCTCACCGGTCTGTCCGAGGAGCAGAACACCAACGTCGCCACCTATATCGAGCACGTCAGCATCACGGGCCTGCTGCTCGCGGGCTTCATCATCGGTTCGCTCGGTGTGCTCAACGACGTCACCATCACCCAGGCCTCGGCCGCCTTCGAGTTGGCCGCCCTGGACGAATCCGCCTCGCGTCGGGAGGTTTTCGCCGCCGCCATGCGGGTCGGCCGAGACCACATCGCCAGCACCGTCTACACCCTCGTGCTCGCCTACGCCGGTGGTGCGCTGCCGCTGCTGTTGCTGTTCAGCGTCGCGGGCCGCTCGATCCGCGACGTGCTCGCCGGCGACGCGGTCGCCATCGAGATCGCGCGATCCTCGGTCGGTGGTATCGCGCTGGCCCTTTCGGTGCCGCTGACCACCGGTATCGCGGCGCTGCTCGCGCGGCCGTTCGGGCACAAGAAGGTGGCCGCGCCCGCGCCTCGGCACGGGCGGCACTCGCGGGGGTGAGGGCTGGCGCTGTTCAGCCCGGCGGGGGCGGTGGGGGCGGAAAGGGGAAGACCTCGGGCGGGATGGTCGGCACCACGATCGGGGGGAGGCCGGGGACGACGAAGGTGTTCGGACCCTGGGTGGGCGGCGGGGTCGTGGTCGTCTGACGGCGCGGGGGCGGGGCGGCGACCGATTCCTCGGTCTCCGTCGTGGTGGCCGGTGCGACCGCGATCTGTGGATCGAGGGTGGTGGTGCGCGGCACGCCGCTCGGCGAGACCGACGTCGAGCCCTCGCTGCTCCGCGAATCCCGTTCCAGCACTTGAGGTCCGTAGCCCAGGCCCAGTCCGATCGCGGCGACGACGGCCAACGCGCTGACGGTCAGCACGGCGCCGTTCAATTCGCGCTTCTCGTGGCGGCGCGGGTTGGCGGCGAGCCAGTCCTCGGCGAGACCGTCGATATCGTCGACGTCGTCCGGCTGCGGTCTACCCTTCGGGCGCTTCGGGCGGCGCTTGGGCGGCGCGGACAGCCAGGCCGGTGAGAGATCCTCGTCGTGGTAGCCGCCCGTGGGCGCCTGGCTCGGGGCGGGACTCGGCGCACCGACCGGGGCCGCGGGCCGGACCGGTCTCGCGAGCAGCGCCGCACCGCGCGCGACCACCGTCTCCGGGCTCTCCGGCACGATGACCGGCACGCCCATCCAACGCTCGAGCACCTTGCCGATCAGCGGAATCCTGGCGCAACCGCCGATCGCGAGCACACCGTGCACCGGACGATCGGAACGCACGATCACATCCCGCGCCATCCGCGCCGACGACTCGATGGCCAGCATGATCAGCGATTCGAAGTTCTCCTGCGCGAGCAGCACCAGTCCCTGCTCGCTGGGCAGCGCGACCGCGGTATTGCTGGACAGCTGTTCCTTGGCCTCCCGGCACAGCGCGTCCAGCGCGGCGAGGCCCGCCGGGTCCTGCGGGTGCGCGATGCGGCCCGAGGCGATCTGCTGTTCGCGGATCAGCGAATCCAGGTAGTCGCCGCTGATGTCGCTGGTGCGCTCGCTGTGCCTGACCTCCCTGGTCTGGGTGTCGACCACGCTCACCGAGAGTCCGGTGCTACCGAGGTCGTAGACCACCAACGACGAGATGCCGCGGATATCGCCGGTGGCCTGGGCGAATTCGAGCGCGGCGAAGACCTCGGGCACCAGCTCGTAGTTGGTGATCTGCTGGCGCGCCATGGCGGCGCGGACCGCCCTGGCCTGCTGTTCGCTGCGATAGGCGAACGCGGTCGCGCCGATCTGGTGGGTCGCCAGCGTGACGCCGACCGCCTCCGCGGCGAGTTCTTCCGCGTGGTGCTGGGTCACCGGGATGGTCTGCAGGTCGAAGGCGTCGGGAGTGACGTGCCCGGGGGGATTACCGGCGTGCGGTCGCGCCATACGGACAGCGCCGGCCCCCACCGAAACCCCCAGTACCGAACTCATCAGCTGCCCATCTCGTTTCACGCTTCACGACAAAGCGAGCCCGCGTCGCCAAGGACGCGACCCGCTCCCGGGACCCTACCGGCGGCGCTCAGTCGCACACGAGGCAGGCAGGATCGGGAAATCCGGCGCGGCCTCGCCAGGCAACTCTACGGTGTGCCGAGTCCGGCGTACACCCATCCCGCCTCTCTCCAGGTGGCACGATTGAGACAGTTGCGACCGTCGATGATCGACCTGCCGCGCACCACCCGATCCAGATCTCGCGGACGCAGCGCCGTGAACTCGTCCCACTCGGTGAGCACGAGCACCACGTCGGCGCGGTCGCACGCCTCGGCCACCGAGGTCGCGTAGTTCAGGGTGGGGAAGACCCGGCGCGAATTCTCCAGTGCCTTAGGGTCGTACACCGTCACCACCGCGCCGTGCAGTTGGATCATGCCCGCGACGTTCAGCGCGGGGGAGTCGCGCACGTCGTCGGATTCCGGTTTGAAGGCCGCGCCGAGCACCGCGACGTTCGCGCCGAGCAGCGAACCGCCGCAAGCTTTCGCGGCCATGTCCACCACTTTGGTGCGACGGCGCATGTTGATGTTGTCGACCTCGCGCAGGAAGGCGACCGCGTGGTCCGCGCCGAGCTCGCCGGAGCGCGCCATGAAGGCTCGAATGTCCTTGGGCAGACAGCCGCCACCGAACCCCAAGCCCGCGTTGAGGAATCGGCGACCGATGCGCGCGTCGTAGCCGAGCGCGTCGGCGAGCACGGTGACATCGGCGCCGGTCGCCTCGCAGACTTCCGAGACAGCGTTGATGAACGAGATCTTCGTCGCCAGAAAGGCATTCGCGGAGACCTTCACCAATTCCGCGGTGGCCGAATCGGTCAGCAGGAAGGGGACCTCGGCCGCGATGAGATCGGCGTAGATCTCGCGCACCAGGTCCTCGACCCAGGCGGCGTTGTCCCTGGCGCGGTCGACGCCGAGCACTAGGCGGTCGGGGCGCAGCGTGTCCTGCACCGCGAAACCCTCACGCAGGAACTCCGGATTCCACGCCACTTCGACGTCGGTGCTCGCCAGCTCCCGGGCCCGCGCGCCGAGCGCGGCGGCCGTGCCCACCGGAACGGTCGACTTGCCGATCAGCACCGAGGGCCGCTCCAGCAGCGGGGCGAGCGTATCCACCACGGCGTGCACGTATTTCAGGTCGGCGGCGTACTCGCCCTTCTTCTGCGGCGTGCCGACGCCGAGGAAGTGCACGTCGGCGTGCGCGGCCGCCTCCGGATAGGACGTGGTGAACCTGAGTCTGCCCGCGTCGAGATTCCGGCGCAGCACCTCCTCGAGGCCGGGTTCGTAGAACGGCACCACGCCGTCGGACAGCTTCGCCACCTTGCCCGGATCGACGTCCACCCCGATCACGTCGTGCCCGAGTTCGGCCATGCAGGCGGCGTGCGTGGCCCCCAGGTACCCGGTTCCGAAGACTGTGCATCGCATGATCGATTGGTAAGCCCCCACGGTGGCCGCGCCACGTCAGTGAGGCAAGGGTCACGGCAACAGCAGGTGTACAGGTGGCAACAGCCTCCGCTCGGCGGCGGTGACCTGCGGTGATGCGGTGCCGATACGATCGAAGGCGTGCGACGACGTTCGGTGACCCGTGCCGTGATCGGTCTCGTCGCGGTGCTCGTCGTCGCTGTCGTCGCGCTCTGGCCGGTCTATGTCCGGCCGCGCACCGATCCGCCCGCGCCGGCCGACGCGATCCTGGTGCTCGGCGGCGCGCACGATGGCCGCGAGCAGCTCGGCCTGCGCCTGGCCGCGGCGGGTTACGCGCCACGGGTGCTGTTCTCCGACCCCTACGAGTACAGCGCGCGGATGAACCGCATCTGTCACGGCGGCTACCGCTTCGACGTCATCTGCTTCGATCCGTCCCCGCGCACCACCCGCGGTGAGGGACGCGAGCTCGCTCGCCGCGCGCGCGCCGAAGGATGGCGCCGCGTCATCGTCGTCACCTTCACCCCGCACATCTCCCGCGCCCGGTTCATTCTCGAAAAGTGTTGGGACGGTGAGCTTCTCTTCGTCGATCCGGAACCGGATCTTTCGGCGCTCCGGTGGGCGTACGACTATGTCTACCAATCCGCCGGGTACACAAAGGCTTTCTTCGAGAACTGCTGATTCTGCTCCGAGCAGACTGTGGGCAAATTTGTAGGTAGTAGTTCCTACAAAACCCACGTGCGCTTGCCGCCCGGGGTGCAATATGTCTGCACGCACGACGACTCCTGTCGGGGGGAGCCGCCTTCGGGCCACCAGAGGTCGCGCGACCGACTACGAGCAGGGGATACATCCATGGCTTACCCGACGCAGCAACCGCACGGGAATTTCGGTCCTCAGGGTAGCGGGCCGTATGGGCCGCCCAAGAAAGGAGTACCGGGGTGGATCTGGGTCGCAGCGGTTTTCGGGGCGATTCTGTTCGTGGGATTGATCGGAACCGCGCTCGGCGGCGGCGAGCGAGAGAAGTCGGTCGAGCCCGCTGCTGCTCCCGTCGCCGCCGTGCCGACATCCGCCGCGCGGGTGCCGGTCGCGGCCGTGCCCACGTCCGAGGCGGTTCGACCGACCAGCACGCAGAGGACCACTGCCGTGGCCGCGCCCGCGGTGCAAGTGCCGATGCCCAACGTCGTCTGCATGAATCTGCAGGCGGCGCAGGACGCTATTCAGGCTGCGGGCGTCTTCTACTCGCGGTCGACGGACGCCACCGGCGCGGGCCGGATGCAGATCATGGACCGGAATTGGATCGTCATCGGCCAGAATCCGGCGCCGGGTGTGTTGATTGGCGAAGGGGATGCGGTGCTGTCCGTCGTGAAGTACGGCGAGACGAGAACCTGCGGCTGAAAGCGCTCTGCCGGGCGGAGGGTTCCGCCTCGAACCACCGGAAGAGACCCCGTAGGTTCTGCGCCGACGCCCGACATCGTCTGGAAATTCACGAAGACGATCTTTCTGCCGCGGCCAGGGACCGGACCTACGTGTCTAAACTGAGGGCAAGGTGCTTCAGTTTGATTTCCCGGCGGCGGGCGTCCTACATTGGGGACATGTTGGCCGTTGGCCAATAGTGGTGCACCGTGGCATACCCCGCCGGGAGGACAGATGGATTACGACTGGTCAGCGGCCGATCTGGCCTTTCGGGACGAGGTACGGGGTTTTCTCGACGCGAAGCTGACGCCGGAGTTGCGGCGGGCCGGGCGGCTGGCGACTAGCGTCTATCCGGACCACGAGGCCAGCATGGAGTGGCAGCGGATCCTGCACGAGCGCGGATGGGCGGCGCCGCACTGGCCGGTGGAGCACGGCGGGTGCGGCTGGAGCCTGACCCAGCACTACATCTTCAGCCGGGAATCGACGCTCGCCGGCGCGCCGACGCTGTCGCCGATGGGCATCAGGATGGTCGCGCCCGCCATCATCGCCTTCGGTACCCCGGAGCAGAAGGCCTTCTACCTGCCGCGCATCCTGACCGGCGAGATCTTCTTCTGCCAGGGCTATTCGGAGCCGGAAGCGGGCTCGGACCTGGCCTCGCTCAGCATGGCGGCGATCGACGACGGCGACGATTTCGTCTGCACCGGAAGCAAGATCTGGACCACCCACGCCACCGAGGCCAACTGGATCTTCTGCCTGGTGCGCACCTCGCGCACGGGCAAGAAGCAGCAGGGCATCACCTTCCTGCTCATCGACATGAACACCCCGGGCATCGAGATCCGGCCGCTGGTGATGACTTCCGGCGAGCAGGTGCAGAACCAGGTGTTCTTCGACAACGTCCGGGTGCCCAAGAGCAATGTGCTCGGCCGCGTCGACGACGGCTGGACGGTGGCGAAATACCTGCTCGTGCACGAGCGCGGCGGCGCGGCGGCGCCGATGCTGCAGGTCATGGGTCAGGAGCTGGCCGAGGCGGCGGCGCGGCAGCCGGGCCCGGACGGGAATCCGCTCATCGACGATCCCGGCTTCGCTCTGCGCTTGGCGGACGTCAGGATTCGCACCGATGTGCTGGAAGTGCTGGAGTATCGGACCATTTCGGCGATGGGGCAGGGCAAGGACCCCGGTCCCGCCTCGTCGATGCTGAAAATCCTGGCGACCGAGCTGAGTCAGCAGCTGACCGAACTCGCGCTGGACGGCGCGGGCCCCGTCGGTCGCGTTTACCAGCCGCATGCCACCGCACCGGGCGGCCCGATCGCCGAATTCGCGCCGCCCGCAGACGGTTACCACAGCGGCGCGGACTGGCAGGCGGTCGCGCCGCTGCGCTACTTCAACGACCGCGCCGGATCGATCTACGCCGGTAGCAACGAGATTCAGCGAAACATCCTCGCCAAAGCAGCATTGGGGCTCTGATGGACTTCACACTCACCGAGGAGCAGCAGCTGCTGCGTGACGCGGTCGCCGGATTCCTCGGCGTCCGCTACGACCTGGAGAAGAGCAGGGCCGCCGCCAAATCCGCGCAGGGCTGGCAGCCCGCCGTCTGGCGCGGATTCGCCGAGGAGCTCGGGATTCTCGGCGCGACGCTGCCCGAGCGGGTCGACGGAATGGGCGGTGGCCCTGCCGAATTGATGGTCATCGCCGAGGAATTGGGTCGCGCGCTGGTCGTCGAGCCGTTCGTCGACACCGTTGTGGTCGGCGCCGGTCTGTTGGAGCGATCCGGAAGCGCGCGGGCGGACGAAGCGCTGCGCGGGATCGTCGCGGGCGATGTGCGCACCGCGTTCGCGTCGCTGGAACCGACTTCCGGTCCGACGCTGCACGACGTCAGCACCGTCGCGCGCCGAGACGGCGACTCGTGGGTGCTCGACGGAGCCAAATGCGTGGTGACCAGCGCGCCGCTCGCTACCCATCTGCTCGTCACCGCGCGCACTGCGGGTGAGCGGCGCGATCGCGCCGGAATCTCCCTGTTCCTCACCGAATTCGATGCGGCGCATCCGCCCGCCGGAGTCGAGGTGCACTCCTACCGCACCATCGACGATCGTGTCGGATCCGACCTCGTCTTCACCGGGTTCCGGCTCCCCGCCGACGCGCTGCTCGGCGCCGAAGGCGCGGCGTGGGACGCGATCGAACCGACGGTGGACGTCGCGATCGCCGCGATCTGCGCCGAAGCCGTCGGCTGTCTGCGCAAAGTGCTGGGCGACACCGTCGAATACGCCGAGCAGCGCCAGCAATTCGGCGTGCCGATCGGCAGTTTCCAGGCCCTGCAACACCGCATGGTCGACATGTACATGGAACTGGAGCAGTCCATCGCCGCGGCCCACCTAGCCACCCACGCCCTCTCCGCCGCCCCCGCCGACCGCGCCCGCGCTCTCTCCGCCGCCAAAGTCACCATCGGCCGCGCCGCCCGCTTCATCGGCCAGAACGCCGTCCAACTGCACGGCGCCATGGGCATGACCGAAGAACTCGCCATCGGCCACTATTTCAAACGCCTCACCGCCCTGGAACGCGAATTCGGCACCACCGACCACCACCGCGCCCGCTACGCGCGGCTGACAAGGCCGTCAGCGCTATCCGAGTGACATCAGAACTAGTTCTGACATACTTGTCGCATGGGTGCGACAGCTACATGGTCGGAGTTCCTACGTGACCCGAATCGGGTCATCGAGGCGATGGAGGAGAACGGGGATGTGACCCTCGTTCGTCGTTCCGCACCGCCAGTACGGCTATCGGATGCGGCCGAGGCCGCCGCGACCCAGGAGACGCTCGGCGCGCTGACCCAACTTCTCGCCCTGGCGATGGACGACGAGCTGCTGGACCGGCTCGTCGACCGGCTCACCATCGCGTTCCCGTGGATCGAGTTGTTGCCCGAGAACCAGCGGCCGGAGTTCGTCGCGGACTTCCTGAACAACGCCCGTGGCGGTCTTTCGGTCGGCCGCCTCTCGGGGCTCAGCGCGACGCTCGCCGCATGGCGCGACACCGCAGCCGCCTACGCGGACCCCCGCATCCGCGTCGACGCCTCCGACCTCGATTACCTGGACGAACCGGTCCCGGTACCGAACCCCGAGGGCGACGAGTGAGCAAGCGACGGGATGTCACTAGGCCACTGAAACGCACCGAATACGAGATCGTCTTCGTCACCAGCGAAGCGCAGAAAGGCTGGACAGACTGCCTCGCCGCGGCGCGCAACGCGATGGTCGACGCCTGGGACCTGCTGACCCGCGCACCCGAGGTCCGGTCGGCGAGGTTGTACCCGTTGAAGGGCGAGCTGCGCTACGGCGGCTACCAGGGCCAAACCTACGAGCGCTACCAATACAAATTCAGCGACGGCGGACGGCTCTGGTACTTCGTCGAACACGCGCCGAAAGGCAGCCGAACCGCGGGCCGCGTGCTGCTCGAGCGCTGCCTCCCCGGGCATCCCAAGGAGACGGAGTAGGGCGCAGAGCGCGATCGTCAGCCGCACCCGAAAGCGCTCGGCCCGGGTTCCGATCGAACCCGGGCCGAGCGCTGTGTTCAGTTGGGGACCGTGTCAGTTCTTGCGGCCCGGGGCCTTCGCGCCCGACTTGAAGCCGAGGCCGCCTGGCTTGGCGGTCGGCGGTGCGACGGCGGCGCCGTTGCCGGAGGTGCCGTTGGTGGGCTGTTCCGGTGCGGGCTGCGGGGTTTCGGCCGGGGCTTCCGCGGCCGGGGCCGGTTCGGCAGCAGCCGGTTCGGCGGGGGCCGGGGTCGCGGCGGCGCCGGGGGCCTTGGGCCCGGGGCGCTTGAAGCCGGACTTCATGGCGAGGCCCTTGGCCGGGACGGTCGGCTTGGTCTCGGAGGGAGCCGAAGCCGAAGCCGGTGCCGCGGCAGGGGTTTCCGCAGCGGGCTCCGCGGGCGCGGCGGGGGCCGCGGCCTTCGCGCCGGGCGCCTTCGCGGCACCCTTCATCGCCAGACCCTTGCCACCGGGCGCCTTGGCCGCACCCTTCATGCCCAGACCCTTGACGGGCGGGGCCGCGGGCGCTTCCGTGGCGGGAGCTTCAGCGGCCTCCGCAGCCGGAGCCGCCTTCGCACCGGGAGCCTTGGCGGCGCCCTTCATGCCAAGGCCTTTGCCGGGAGCCTTGGCCGGACCCTTCATGGCCAGGCCCTTGACGGGCGCGGCGGGAGCGGTCGAAGCCTCGGCGGCCGGAGCGTCCGCGGCCGGAGCCGCTTCGGCCTTCGCACCCGGCGCCTTGGCGGCGCCCTTCATACCTAGGCCCTTGCCGGGAGCCTTGGCCGGACCCTTCATGGCCAGACCCTTGGCGGGCGCGGCTGCTTCCGCGGCCGGAGCCGCTTCGGCCTTCGCACCCGGCGCCTTGGCGGCACCCTTCATGCCCAGACCACCGGGCGCCTTCGCGGGGCCCTTCATGGCCAGGCCGCCACCGGTCGGCGCCGCCTTGGCGGGCGCCGGGGTCTCGGTCGCCACGGCGACGGGCTCCGGTTCCGGCTCGGGCTCCGGCTCGGCCTTGGGCTCCTGGATGACGGTCAGGTTCGCGGTCAGCGTGGCGGGCTCGACGCGCTCGATGGCGTCCAGCATCAGCTGGGCCACGTCGACGACCTCGACGCCTTCGCCTTCGCCCTTCTCCTGACGCGCGGTGACACCGTCGTTCAGCATCACGCGGCAGAAGGGGCAACCGGTCGCGATCTTGCCCGGCCCGGAGCCGTTCGACGCCGCGAGGGTCGACAGACCCTCGTCCACCCGGTCGACGTTGATGCGCTTGCCGAGCTGCTCCTCCATCCACATGCGCGCGCCACCGGCGCCACAGCACATGGAGCGCTCGCCGTGCCGCGGCATTTCGACCAGGGTCGAGCCGGAGGCTTCCATCAGCTCACGCGGCGCGTTGTAGACCTTGTTGTGCCGGCCCAGGTAGCAGGGATCGTGGTAGGTCACGTTCTGCGTCACCGAGGCGACCGGGATCAGCTTCTTCTGCCGCACCAGGCGGTTCAGCAGCTGGGTGTGGTGCACGACCTCGTAGGTGCCGCCGACCTGTGGGTACTCGTTGTTGAGCGCGTTGAAGCAGTGCGCACAGGTGACGACGATCTTCTTCTTGCGGTCCTCGACGCCCTCGAACACCGAGTTCAGCAGCTCGATGTTCTGCGCCGCCAGCTGCTGGAACAGGAACTCGTTGCCCGCGCGACGGGCCGAGTCACCGGTGCAGGTCTCCTCCTGGCCGAGCACCATGAACTTCACGCCCGCGGTGGCGAGCAGCTCGGCGACGGCCTTGGTGGTCTTCTTGGCGCGGTCCTCGTAGGCGCCAGCGCAACCCACCCAGAACAGGTACTCGTAGCCGTCGAAGCTGTCCGCGTCCTGGCCGAAGACCGGGATCTGGAAGTCGACCTCGTTGATCCAGTTCAGGCGGTCCTTGGCGTTCTGGCCCCAGGGGTTGCCCTTGTTCTCCAGGTTCTTGAACAGACCCGCCAGCTCGGAGGGGAACTCCGACTCGATGAGCACCTGGTAGCGGCGCATGTCGATGATGTGGTCGACGTGCTCGATATCCACCGGGCACTGCTCGACGCACGCGCCACAGGTGGTGCAGCTCCACAGCACCTCGGGGTCGATGATGCCGTTGACGTCCTCGCCGCCGACCAGCGGACGCTCGGCCTCGGCCTTGGCCGCTTCCGAGATCTTGGCCAGCGCGGCCTCGTTCGGCTTGCCTTCGGCGTCGACTAGGCCGACCTCGTCGCCGCCCATGTCCTTGCGGCCACCAGCCAGCAGGTACGGCGCCTTGGCGTAGGTGTGGTCGCGCAGCGACATGATCAGCAGCTTCGGCGACAGCGGCTTACCGGTGTTCCACGCGGGGCACTGCGACTGGCAGCGACCGCACTCGGTGCAGGTGGTGAAGTCGAGAATGCCCTTCCAGGAGAAGTCCTCGATCCGGCCCGCGCCGAGGGTGTCGGTGTCGGGGTCGACGTTCTCCATGTCGAGGACCTTGCCGTTGGAGATCATCGGCTTGGCCGCGCCGAGGGCGACGCCGCCGTCGTCCTCGCGCTTGAAGTAGATGTTCGGGAAGGCCGAGAAGCGGTGCCAGGCCACGCCCCAGGTGATGTTGCGGCCGACCAGGTAGAGGAAGGCCATACCCGACATCAGCTTGATGAACGCGAAGATCGACACAAGGGTCGGGCTCGCGGGCAGCAGCTTGGCGACCTGCATGGTGAAGAAGTCGGTCGCGGCGTTGGAGTGGTGATAGGTCGCGATCTTGCCGGCCTTCACGAAGATCATGCCGAGGCCCTCGAGCAGGACGATCGCCTCGATGACGTAGGCCGGTGCGAACTTCGAGCCGCTGAAGCGGGACAGGCGCTCGGGCAGGCGCGGGTGGTTCAGCTGCCGGATGATGATCAGCGTGCCGATGCCGACCACGGTGCCGATGCCGAGGATCTCGTCCCACAGGTGGTAGATCGCCGTGTCGCCGATGATCGGCCAGTGGAACTCGGGGTCGAAGGTCTGACCGTACGCCTCGAACCACAACATGGCGCCGCCCATGAAGCCGATCATGACGAGCCAGTGCGCCCAGCCGACGGTGCGGAACTTGTTCATCCGCGTATGCGCGAGGAACTCGATCAGCATCTGCTTGAAGCGCGGGAAGAACGGTCGCCACCGATCCGGCGCGCCCTGTCCGACCATGATGGTGCGAGCGATGTTCCTGACGCCGCCGAAGAACGACGCCCAGCACAGCAGACTGAGCGTCGCCCCAATCGTGCCCAGCGTCACTGTCAGGGCATTCATGTCGCGACCTTTCTTTGAGGCAACACGAGCGTTCTGGTGCGGCAGGCCTGCAGCACCGGTTGGCTCGTATCGTAACCGCCAGTAAGTTACCCACCGGTAACTTCTGGTGTCTATCGTACGATCGGTATTTGAGGCGTAACCCTGCTTACTGGGGCTTGACCTGAAATTTACCTGTGATCAATCTCACATGAACTCTTGGTGGTTCGTTGTGAGACCGGCCGGTCACCACCGTAAACGCCGAGCAAGTCGTCCTATTCGGTAAGGACAGGCTTACTCGGCGTGTTTTGTTATCGATCTCGCTTCTGGGCGTTCGTTCGATTACGCTCACGTGCGTTCTGTTTGCTACGCCTTCGTCACACCGCTCGGGGAGAATCCGAAGGGGCCGACCGCCTTTCGGGTTGAATGAGCGCTCTCGCGTGTGTAAGCGCGGCGCGCGGACAACGACACCTGATGGATTGGAAACTGAATTGAATCTCCGCAGAACCACCGCGGCTGCCGCGCTGGTCGTCGGCGCGATGACCATCGGTATGGGTACTGCTCACGCCGAACCTGCCGCACCCGCACCGGCCGAGGGCATCGACTACTCGGTCAAGCTTGTGGACAAGACGGTGGTGACGACGCTCAAGGGGGGGACCTTCGAGCTCGCCAAGTCGTCCGAGGACGTCCAGGAAAATGACCTCTACCTGGTCAAGGACGATGCGGGCAACACCGTGCTCGAGCTGCCGCTCGCCTTCAAGGTCGCCGACATCGCGGTGCCGGTGAAGCCGGAGGTCAAGAACGACGGCAAGGTCCTCGAGCTGACTCCGGACCAGACCGCGATCCCCGCCGACAAGAAGGCGGCCACGAAGGTCGACGCGGTGAGCTTGGCCGTCAAGCCGGTTGCCTCTCCGATGGAAAACCAGCGTGCGCAGAACGAGTTCGCCAGCCAGTTCGGCATCGCGACGGCGGTCGGCGGCTTCCTCGGCACCGCGATCGGTGTGGTTGCCGGTGGTCTGATCGGCACGGCGGTCGGCATCGTCCAGTGCGCCACGATTATCGGCTGCATCGCGGCGATTCCGACTATCGCCGCCTTCGCCGGTATCGGAGGCATCCTGGGCACCATCGCGCTCGGCGGTCCGGCTCTGGCCCTCGCGGGTATGGACCTGATCAACACCCTCCAGGCTCCGGAAGGCACCACCAAGTGGGCCGACAAGCCGAAGGCCGGTCAGTCCGCGAACTGACCCGGCTCCGAACAGCCGACCGGCCCGTTCCCTTCGGGGAGCGGGCCGGTTTTCGTTTGCGCGGGTAGGTCTGCCACAGCGCACCAACGCCCCAGGCTCAGCGCCGCGAGCGGCAGCGCTTCAGTGGCTCAGCCGGGCAACTCCAGCGAGCCGTGGAAAGTGACCGCCCCCAACCGAACCCCCCTCTCACCGTAGGACCGCTCCGCCGTCTCGAACGTGCCGTTCTCGCGCACCAGCAGCACCGTGCTGGCCCTGGTGCCGTGCACCTCGTTGGCGATGAACCGTGCCGACAACCCCCGCTCCATCTCCAGCGGGACGCCCGTGTGCGGCAACTCGTCGTCGGGGGCCTCCGTGCGATCGGAGAGGACGTCGAAATACCGGTCCACCGCACCGGGATCGGATTCCACCACCTTGCGCAGCTCGGTCAGGCCGTCCCGCACCTTGGGCCAGATTCGCTGCGGCGCCTCCAGTTCGGCGCCGGGCACCGCCTCCGCCGATGTGACAAAAGTGCCGTTGGACAGCCCGTGGAAGCCGGGAGCGAGCGGTTGCGGAGGATTCGCGCTGCGGTTCGAATGCCACCACAGCGCAGCGAGATCCGAGACGACGAGGTTGTAGCCGTTGTAGTCGTCGGGCGCCGCGGCGACCTCGCGAACGTACTTTTCCGGGCTGGGGAATTCGCCGCAGGGATGCCGGTCGTCGCCGCCGCGCAGGAAATCCATCAGCAGCGCGCCGCGTGAACGAGCGCCGATCCGTGCGTCATTCGGATTTCGGACGTTGGTCACCGCGGCGAAGCGATTGTGTGCGCCCGCCACGGTCGTGCCGAGCCAGGTGCCGGGCGGATCGCCCTCGGCCCTGCCGACCGCGCCCGTGTCCCGGCCCGCGAGCAGTCCGGGCACCTCCGGCCACCACCGCATGGATTCGGTAGGCCTGAGGTAGAACTCGTCCCGGTTGGCGGCCACGATCAACCGGTAGTCCGGGTGTGCGCGCCAGCCGATCAACACCAAACACATTGGTCCAGAATGCCGGAACACCCGCCGCCCGGTCATCGGAAAGGGCAGCGAAAACCGGTGCTGGAAACAGTAAAAAGGCGTACCTTCGCCTTCGCTGCGGCCGTGCGCGGTCGAACGACACCGCCAACGACGAAGGCCGCCGACGCGAACGTCGACGGCCTTCCGTGGACCCCGAAGGTCAGTTGGTGCGGATGCGCAGCCCCGGGTTGTCCGAGAGGACCACGCTGACCGGCTGCGCGAACAGCTGCGGCGTGTTGCCGGTGAGCGCGCCGATCAAGTTGGGGATCTCGCAGATCGGGTAGTCGGCCACCGACGACGCGCTGGAGATGCCGAGCGCGAGCCGTCCCGTGACGATCGGGCCGCCGCTGTCGCCGGGCAGGGCGCAGATGTTGGCCGAGAAGCTCTGCGTCAGTTCACGATCGCCGACCTGCACGGTCTGGTCGACGGCGTTGACGATGCCGCAGCTGAATCCGGTGCGCGAACCCGACTTGCAGACGGGGGCGCCGACCACCGGGGTGGCCACACCGTCGACCGCGATCGGCGCGGCGCCGGGCACCCGCACGCTGTTGTTGCTGAAACGGCCGACGAAGGCGTCGTTGATCCGGATGATCGAGTAGTCCTGGTTGCCCAGCACCGACTTCTGGAACACGCCGAGCTGGGCGCCGCGCGTCTCCCGTGGCAGCAGCTCGTGCACGGCCGAGGCGTTGTCGAGGTCGGGGTTGCAGTGGCCCGCCGAGATGTTCACGACGTTGCCCGCCCGGTCGGTGCCGTTGAAACCGAACGAGCAGCGCAGCTGGCTCCCGCCGCCCACCGACGCGTAGCCGTCGCCGCCCGCCAGCGCGGCCTGGTTGTCGCCCTCGGCGATGGCAGTGCCCTGCGGCAGCTGCTCGGCCGCCACCGGCGGCGCGATCACGATGACCCGCGCCGGGTCGACGAAGCTGGGCATCGGCAGACCCGCCTGGTCCACGCGCACCGCGATGCTGTTGTTGACCGTGTCGATCACGACGCCGCGCACCAAGGCGGCGACCGCCTCGGGCTGGCCCTCCAGCCAACGCTCGAACGCGCTCTTCTCGCCACGCAGCGCGGCCTCGCTCTTGGCGACGTTGCGGACCTCGAACCCGGCCGACGCGGCCGCGTTGCGCGCTTCCTCCGCGCCCGGCCCCTGCGCGATCGCGACGACGGCCTTGCCCGCGTCGTCGAGCCAAGCGCCACCGAAGACCTCCGGGTACTGGCGCTGCGCCGACGTGGCGAAGGCCGCGACCTGCTGGCCGAGATCGGCACGGCGCAGGTATTCCTCGGGGGAGATCTTCAGATCACGGGTGACCGCGGCGATGAGGTCCGCGGGCAGGCCCGGGGCGGGTTCCGCGTTCGCCACTGCCGCCGTCGGCCCGAACAGCAAGATCGCCGCCGAGGCGGCGATCACTGATTTCCGGAACCTGGTCTGTCGCGCAGCGGATCGGAACTGACCTATACGTGGCAGGAGCATGACCAGACTATATGGGGTCCGGGCCGGTATTCCCACCCGACCGGGACCCCATTTTTGCCCGAATCGGACTTATCGGCTATCCGGCGTTCGGCCGAGTCCGCACCTGGATGCCGCTGCCGAGCCCGCCGCCCGCCGTCGAGTCGATGTCGGCGAGGATCGCGCGGATGGGAATGCCCAGCGAGGCGGTGCCGCCGTACGGAGCGAGCGCCAGGTTCGCCTCGTTGCAGTCCGGTGCGTCGGCGGCGTTCGAACCGCTGGTGATGCCGAGCGCGAGGGTGCCGGAGACGATCGCGCCGCCACTGTCGCCACCGAGGGTGCAGGCGGAGCTGGCGAAGCCGCGGATCGTCTTGCTCTCGCCGTCGGCGGTGTAGAGCTGCGTCTCGACCCGGTCCGCGACCACGAAACCGCAAGTGAACGTGGACGACTGACCCGACTTGCACACCGGAGCGCCGGTGATCGGGTCGGCGGTGCCGGTGATCGACAGGGTGGTGCCGTTGGCGCCACGCACCGAGGGCTGGTCCATGCCCGCACGGACGGCGCGCTCGTTCAGCTTGATCACCGAGTAGTCCAGCGCGTTCTGCCCGCCCAGCGTCGCCTGCACGAAGGTGCCCAGCTCGGGGCTGTTCGGGAGGTCCTTCAGGTTGGGCAGGTAGACGCCCGCCTCCTGGTTCGGCTTGCCAAGGTTCGGGTCGCAGTGGCCCGCGCTGATGTTGAGCGCGTTGCCCGCGTCGTCGACGCTGTTGAAGCCGAAGGAGCAGACGTCGACGTTGCGCAGCGACGAGTCGTGCAGGGAGCTGGGCGCGCTGATGTAGGTGTCGCCGCCCATCGGCCTGCGCTCGGCCGGGCCGCCGCTGCCCGGAGAGAGGATGACCTTGATGTTGGCGATCAGGGTCGGCAGGTTCAGCACGTGACCCGCGGGAGTGTTCGCGACGCTGAGCACCAGCTGGCTGTTCAGGAAGTCGATGGCGACCGAGTTGATCGCCTCGGACAGCTCGCGCGGCAACGAGGTGATCCACTGGTTGAGCTGCATCAGCGAGCTTTCCAGGCTGTCCGCCGAGACCGGGGCGAGCCGGGTCTGGTAGCCGTCGGCCGCGGCGATGCTGGCGGCATCCGGCGAGGTCACCGCGACGACGGGCTTGCCGTCGGCGCTCATCCACGCGCCCGCGTAGGACTCGGGGCGCTCGGAGCGGAAGTCGCGGGCGTAATCCCTGAGCTGCTGGGCGCGGGCCGCGCGGTCGAGATACTCGGTGGGCGTCATCTTCAGATCGCGCGCGATCGCCTCGACCAGCTCGGCGGGCAGGGTATCCGCGCTGAGCTGTGGCGGTGCGGGTTCCGCCGTCGCCGTGCCGGACAAGGGGGCCAGGAGAACGGTCGCCGCGGCTCCGAGAGAGGCTGCTTTGACCGCGGCGCGACGCGCCACCAACTTGCGCATGAAGTCCCTTCGTCGGCACAGAAGTGCCAGCTAAATCCGTGGGCCGTCGGCGGCGAACCCGTTGGCGCACAGTCCTCGTCCAGCGACACGATTCGCCCGGGAAACGTCGGACGGACCGGTCAGCGCTTCACTCTAGGCCACAAACCGCTTCCGTTCGCTATTAAACGACCTCGAATCAACGGGGCCGATTGTTTCCGGGCGGCTGCCACTGCGGAGTCCACCATTCGTACGGGTTGTCGGAGTCGTACGGGTACCACGGGTTGGTGGGGCGCGTGGTGGTCCGGCGCGGCACGGTGGTGGTCGGCGGCGCGGTGGCGCTCGGCGTGGTGGTCGACTCGGTGGTCGTCGGGGGCGGCGGCGCGGGCTCGGTGGTCGGCTCCGGCTCGGTGGTCTCGGTGACGACCACCGGCGGCTCGGCGACCGGCGGGGCGATCGGCGCGGGCGGTGGCGGGGGCGGGACGACGGTGCTCGAGGTGCCGGACTGGGCGTCGCGCACCTGCGGAACGGCGGGCGATTCGTCGCCGCGGAAGAGCACGGCGACACCGAGGCCGCCGAGCGTCAGGCCGATGAACGCGGCGACCGCGATCAGCACCGTGACGCGGCGACGATCGCCGGATTCGGCTGGCGGGGCTGGTTTTTCGAGCGGCGTCGCCTCGGTGAGCAGCTCGGTCGGCAGCGGCGCCGCGGGCAGCGCCGCCGAATAGGCCTGCATGGTGGGCTCGGGCGCGGGCACCGCGGGGATCACGTCGGTCACCACGGTCGAGTTCTCGGCGGCGCTCGGATCCGGCGGCGTCGCGCCCGCGGGAGTGGCGAGTACCGAGGCCAGTGCGGCCCGTGCCGCGTCGTAGGCGAACGACTTGCCGGGTTCGGCGGTGTCGACCGCGGGCAGATCGGCTTCGCTGACCAACACCACCGACTTCAGGCCCAGGTAGTCCAGCGCCTCGCGCAGCGACTGCACCTGTTGGGCAGGCCAGGCGCCGGGGTGGGTGGCATAGAACTCGGCCGCGCCGCTGAGGTGCTCGGTGGTCAGGTTGATCAGGCAGAACAGGGCGGTGGCGACCAGGTCTTCGGCGCGATACGCCTCACCGTCGTCGACGGAGATACCAGCGGGATTGCCCACCGCGCCGACGAAATCGGTGATGGAGTGCGAGTGGTCCGACGGCGCGTCGCCGCCGAGCACGGTGTCGCCGTCGTCGGACATGTGCAGCACCGACTCCCGGACGACGTAGTGCAGGTCGCCGGAGTCGGTGACGATCGCGGCGGTGCAGTCCGCATCGGCGATCCGCAGGCCCACCCCTGTGGCCATCACATTCCTCGTTTCGACGTCGATCGGCCCGCCCAGAGGCGATCACACGAGCAACGAGCCGTGTCCCATGGCGCGGAGCATTGACAATAACTCCGAGCGAGATCGCGCACCGATCCGACGTCGGATCCGGGCGACGTGATGCTCCACCGTCTTCGCGGAGATGTACAGCCGCGCGCCGATCTCGCGGTAGGTCAGTCCGAGCAGCACCAGTTCGGCGACTTCGCGTTCCCGCTCGCTCAGAATCGCGGTGCCGTCCGCCGGGGCATCCGGCGCGTTCGAGGCGCGCGGCGCGGCGGTCGGCGGGACCGGCTGCTCCTGCGGCTTGGACTCGGCGCGCACCATGCGGGCCAGCTTGAGCAGCGCCGTCGCGGTCGAGGAGTCGGCGGCCGACAGCGCGGCCTCGCTGGCCAGCCGGGCCGCGTCCCAGGTCAGGCCGATCTCGCGCAGCCCGTTGACGGCCACCTCGACCGGTTTCACTTCGACCTGTCCGCGCAGCACGAGCACCCAGGTGCGGCCCGCGTCCACCAGTACGGCCGCGTGCCGGTCACCGGCCTCCGCGGCGGCTTTGAGCAGGCGCGCGTGCGGCAGCAGTTCCGCGGGGCTCTCGTGCGCGATGGCGGCCTGCACGCCGTACCAGTGGAAAGCATTGGCCCAGGCGGGCGGCTGATCGAGGCGGCCGAGCAGGGCGAGTGTCGCGTCGACGAGCGGCGCAATGCGGCGTTCGTCGCGCAGCCGGATGCCCGCGAGCCACAGCTCCCCGATCGGCAGCACGGTGAGCAGGTCGGCGTCGACGTCGTCGAAAAGCGGGTAGGCGGCTTGCCACGCGCGGGTCAGCGCGGCGTGGTCGCCGCCGCGACGGGCCAGGCCGACCGCGACGCCGTGCGCGAGCAGCCGGTCGCGGACGTCGAGCTGGTCCCAGTCGAAGGCGGCGACGGTGTTCGCCGCGGCCTGTTCGTCACCGCCGAGCATGGCCGCCCACGCGGTGAGCACTTGAAGTTGATGGCAGCGCAGCCCGCTGGTGGCGGCCCGGCGCAGCGCGTCACCGGCGCGGCGCGGCTCACCCGTGCTCAGGCACAGCAGAGTCGCGATGGAGACGGCCGTGCACGGCAGGAAACGGTCGACGCCGGAGTCGGCGTGCGCGGCCTGGATGAGCGCGGAAACCGCGGTGGGCGTCGCGCTTCCGTGGTCGACGAGGGTGTTCGAGAGCGCGGTCGCGATGAGTTGGGCGTGCGCGCCCGCCTGGGTGGGCGGCCAGTTGCCCGCCGTGCCGGACAGCTCGCCCGCGGCATGCACGTTGCCCGCCAGATACAGCACGGTGGCGCCCACCGCCCAGTCCGGCCCCACTCGGTTCGGGCCGAGCCAGCCGTAGAGCTGGGCGGCGCGGCCGATCAGACCGCGGCGAGTCAGGACGCCCGCGCAGATCCGCACGGCGTCGGCGAGTTCGGGTCCGTCGACGCCCGCCCTCGCCAGCACGGGTTCGGCCAGCCGCATGGCGGTCTCACCGTCGCCGGTGCGGGCGGCGGCCTCGGCCCAGCGCAGCGCGATCTGATTCGCATCGGCGCCTGCGGAGGCGGCGGCGGCGTAGTAACGAACGGCCTCGCGTCCGGCGGTTTCGGCTGCGGTGCAGAGGAATTCGGCGAGCCGAGGGTCGCGGACGCCGGATTCGGCGAGCAGTAGCGCGGTATGGTCGCGCAGCAGGCCCGCGTCCAGGCGTGCGGTGAGCAGCCTGCGCTGTACCGCGACGAACCTGCGGTCGCCGAGCATGGTGCGCAGCGGAGCGACCGCGGGGGCCAGCAAGAGATCGGCGTCGGTCACCAGGGCGGTGGCGCGGGCGCGGTCGATGAGGGACTGAGCGGCAGTGGATTCGACGCCGAGCACCTCGGTGAGTTCGCTGGAATCCAGGCCGGTCCCGGTGGTCGCGACGACCAATGTCTCCAGCAGGTCCGGTTCCAGGTTGTCCAGCTGCGAGCGCGACCAGTCGGCCACCGCCTCGTCCACGACGCGAATCCCGGCGTCCAAGCGCGCCGAGCAGGCCGCGGTGAGCGCCGCGACGACGCCGCCGCGGATGCCGCCGGTCTGCTGATGGATGTGCTGAGCGACGGGCCGCGGCACCATCATGCCCAATTCCCTTGCGAAGGGCAGGATGTCGGCGACGCCGAGTGGTCGCAGGTCGACGATGCGCCCGCGCCGGGCCACCGCCTCGGCGAGGGTGCGCAGCTGCGGGTCGTGCGGGCGCGGCTGCACCGCGATCACCGCCGTGTAGTTGCCGGATTCGACGGCGGCGCAGAGCGTTTGCAGTTCCGTCGCGCCCAAGGTGTGCGCGTTGTCGATGACGAGCGCGGGGCGGGGCGCGTCCGGGTCGACGCTGTCCACGTGGCCGTGGTGCGCGCCGTTCGTCGCCACCGTCGGACCGGGTGCGGCGACGTTGTCCTGCAAGGGGATACCGCGTCCGCGCAGGCGTGTCCGGATGACGGAAAGCAGGGTGGACTTGCCGGTGCCCGAGCGGCCGCGGATCAGGTAGACCGCCGGTTCCTGCTCGGCGCTGTCGAGTTCGCGCAGGATGTCGCGGGCGCTCGGCAGGGTGTCGAACGCCGTGTCAGCCACCGTTCCCCCCGAGGATCTCGCCCGGCGCGCGCAGCACCGTGCCGACCGCGCCGCCCACTCCGTCCACGACCTCACCGAGCGGTTCGGTCAGCACTTCGGTGGGCAGGTCCGGGACCTGGGGTTGTTGGGGCTGCGGCTGCGGTTGCGGCGCAGGGGGATGGGGGCCAGGAGTGGGTTGCGGCGCAGGTTGCGGCGCTGTCTGTTCTCCGGCGGCGGGCTGTCCCGGCGCGGGTTGCCCGGGCGCGGGCTGACTGTTCACCACCGCCACGGTGCTGGAGCCGGGAACCGAGTTCGCCGTCGAACCAGGCTGTGCGGAAACGGGTTTCGGCTGCTGTGGTGTGCCGTTGCCGGAATCGGTGACGGGAGTGTCCGTTACAGGTGCGCCCGTGCCGCCGGGGGCCGCGACTTCGGCGGGTCCCGGCGACGTGGACTGTTCGGCGGTGGGCGAGTTCGCCGGGGACTGCGCGCCGGTGCCGATCGCGACGGTTCCGGTGGCGAGCAGTCCGATGACCAGGGCCGCACCCGCGACGATCGCGGCGCGCTGGCGGCCGGTGAGCCTGCGAATACGGGAAACCGGCAGCGCGTTCTCCTTGCCGCCGGGACGGCTGGACCGCTCGAGGGCGGGCAGCTCCTTGGTCTTCGGCGCGGCGGGGGTCTGGGCGAGCGCCGCGACCGGCGCGGTGTCGATCGCGCTGTCCAGCAGGTCCGCGGCCAGCGCGGCAGCCCCGCGTGCACTGGTGTTGGCGGGCTCGGGCGCGGCGACCAGCGGGAGACCGAACTCGCTCGAGATCAGCTCGCCGACCAACGGAATCGCACCTCCGCCGCCGGTGAGCAGCACCCGGCTGATGTCACCGATGTCGAGTCCGGCGCGGTGCACGGTGTCGCGGATCAGATCGATGGAGGTGAGCAGCGGACCGCGGATCAGTTCTTCCAGCTCGCTGCGGACCAAGCGGATCTGGTCGCCCGCGGGAGAAGTCGGGTCGAGGCGGACGGGGACGACCGTAGCGGTATTTATGGAAAGCTCTTCTTTCGCATTTTTGCAGCGCTCTCGTAATACCGACAATTCACGTTCCACAACCGGGTCGAACGGATCGAAATCATTTCCACGCAATGCGTTAGCCAGCACGTAACGCATGGTCAGCAGATCGAATTCGGAACCGGCGACGTCGGTCGAGCGGAGCGACGCGAGCAGGGCCGTCTGACTACCGGTGCGCACCACCGAGACGGTCGATCCGGTCGCGCCGAGGTCGTAGACCACCAGCGCGCCCTCGCCGAGCGGACCGTGCGCGGCCTCGAGCCACTGCACCGCCGCCGTCGGCTCGGGGACGAGTGTCACTTCGTGCAGGCCCGCGGCGTCCAACGCGGCGCGCTGCACGTCGATCGTGTGCCGCGACCACCACGCCGGATGGCAGGCGACGACGGCGCCGGGCTGTTCCCCTGTGGCATCGGCGATTTCGTCGATGAGACAGGTGACGGCCGTGGCGACCAAGTCCTCCGCCGCGTGCGCGGAACCGTTTTCGGCCAGGATGTCGACCGGATCGCCGACCCGAGCCAGAAACCCTTCCAGCACCGCGTCACTGGAGTGTCTTCCGGTGCGCCCCGCGCCGGACCCGAAGGTAGGCGGGGCGTCCTGGCTCAGACGCAACACACTCGGGTGGCTCACGACGGCGCCGCCCGCCGCGGGGCCTGCCTGGGTGTCGCCGATCTCACCCGTCGTCGCCACGGCGACCGAATTCGACGCCCCGACCTTGATGCCGAGCGCCAGACGCTGTGTCATTGGTGAACCTCGTATGGGGAAACCGTGGGATCCGGTAGTCGCTGCTGTGTTGTTCGATTGTGCGATATAGCCGTGTGATCCGGCCTGCCAGATCTGTCGGTTGCTGGGGGGCCGCCGTTACCGAGGTAGGGGAAAGAGCGGGGAAATGCCCCTAATGGCGGACGCGCCCCTAATGCGTCGCTCTCGTGATTGGTGGGGGTCCGCCCCGTTCCCCCGTAACGCGAGGCGTGCCTAGCGTGAAATGCATTCCAACGAGTGCGGATCGCGTGGTCCGCCGATCCCAGGAGACGATCCTCGATGACCCCCAATGTGATTCTCGAGTTCATCCTCGGCCTGCTGCGCGACCGCGAGGCCGCGGTGGGTTACTGCGCCAACCCGGAAGGCGCGCTGGCCGCCGCGGGACTGTCCGCGGTCACGCCGGAGGACATCGCCGCGGTGGCCCCGATGGTTGCTGAGTCGGCGTTGGTGGCCGGCGGCTCGCAGCTGTCGGCGATCGTCGCGGCGGGCACGTCGGCCGGTGCCGCCGTCGGCGTCGGTGCGGCCGCGTCGGCGGGTGCGAACGCGGCGGTCGGCGCGGGCGTCGACCTGGGCGCCGGTGTGAACACCGACATCGACCTCGGCGCGGACGTGAACACCGACATCGACCTCGGCGCGGATCTGAACACCGACATCGACCTCGGCCTGAACGGCGATCTCGGCGCGGGGCTCGACCTGGGCGGCGCGCTCGGCGCGGGCCTCGGCGGGGTTCTCGGCGCGGGCGCGGGTGTGGGCGCTGGTCTGGGTGGTGCTGTCGGTGGGGTGCTGGATGGCGTCGGGGATATCGCTGCCGGAGCGGGCGCCGGTCTCGGTGGCGTGCTCGAGGGGGCTCTCGGTGCGGGCGCGGGTGTGGGCGCTGGTCTGGGTGGTGCTGTCGGTGGCGTGTTGGACGGTGTCGGTGATATCGCCGCCGGAGCGGGTGCTGGTTTGGGTGGTGCGCTCGATGTGGGCCTGGGCGCGGGTGCTGGTTTGGGTGGTGCGCTCGACGCGGGCCTCGGCGCTGGCGCTGACCTGGGCGCGGGTCTCGAAGGTTCCGTCGGCGCTGGTCTGGAAGGCGCGGTGGGTGCGGGCGCGGGTCTCGGCGGCGCGCTGGAAGGCACGATCGGATCCGTCGCGGAGGCGGGCGCGGACCTGTCTGCGGGCCTCGGCGGCGCTCTAGGCGCAGGCGGCGAGCTCGCGGGCGGGCTCGAAGGGGCGCTCGGCGCAGTCGGAAACGTGGGCGCTGGCCTGGGCGCGGGCCTGGACGGCGCACTCGGAGCTGGCGGCGAGTTCGGCAGCGACCTGTCCGCTGGTGTCGACGGCGCGATCGATGCGGGTGCCGATCTGGGCGCTGGCCTGGGCGGTGCGCTGGACGCGGGCCTCGGTGCCGGTGCCGGAATCGGCGGTGATCTGTCGGCGGGACTCGGTGGCGCTCTTGGTGCCGGTGCGCAGGCGGGTGTCGACCTGGGCGCGGGCCTGGGTGGCGCGCTGGATGCGGGCGCCGATCTCGGCGGTGATCTGTCGGCCGGTCTCGGTGGTGCTCTCGGCGCGGGAGCTCAGGCGGGTGCCGACCTCGGTGCGGGCTTGGGTGGCGCGCTCGATGCTGGCGGCGAGTTCGGCAGTGACCTGTCCGCTGGTGTCGGCGGCGCGATCGACGCAGGCGCAGAAGCCGGTGCCGGCTTGGGTGCGGGCCTCGGTGGTGCGCTGGACGCGGGTGCCGAATTCGGCGGTGGTCTGGCTGGTGGTCTGGATGGCGCGTTGGATGTCGGCCTCGGTGCGGGTACTGAAATTGGCGGTGACCTGTCGGCCGGTCTGGGTGGTGCTCTCGACGCCGGTGCCCAGGCCGGTGCCGATCTGGGCGCGGGCTTGGGCGGTGCGCTGGACGCGGGTGCCGAGTTCGGTGGCGATCTGGCTGGTGGTCTGAGTGGCGCTGTGGATGCGGGCATTGGCGCGGGCGCTGGTCTGGGCGCGGGACTCGAGGGTGCCGTAGGTGCGGGTGCCGAACTGGGCGGTGATCTGTCGGCCGGAATCGATGGTGCTCTCGGCGCGGGAGCTCAGGCGGGTGCCGACCTCGGTGCGGGCTTGGGTGGCGCGCTCGATGCTGGCGGCGAGTTCGGCGGTGACCTGTCCGCTGGTGTCGGCGGCGCGATCGACGCCGGTGCCGGCTTGGGCGGTGCACTCGATGCGGGTGCCGACTTCGGCGGCCAGCTTGCCGGTGGTCTGGAGGGTGCGCTGGATGCGGGCCTCGGCGCGGGCACCGAGCTCGGCGGTGACCTGTCGGCTGGTCTCGGTGGTGCTCTCGGCGCTGGCGCTCAGGCCGGTGCCGATCTGGGCGCGGGCGTAGGGGGTGCGCTGGATGCGGGTGCCGAGTTCGGCGGCGAGCTGGCCGGTGGTCTGGAAGGCGCGTTGGACGCGGGTGTCGGTACGGGCGCCGAACTGGGTGGCGATCTTTCCGCCGGTGTCGGTGGTGCGCTCGGCGCGGGTGCTCAGGCGGGTGCCGATCTGGGTGCGGGACTGGGCGGCGCGATCGACGCGGGTGCGGACTTCGGTGGTCAGCTGGCCGGTGGTCTGGATGGCGCGGTCGACGCGGGTGCCGGGCTCGGTGGTGACCTTTCCGCTGGTCTCGGTGGCGTAATCGACGCCGGTGCCGAGGCGGGCGCTGATTTCGGCGGCGGGCTCGAAGCTGGTCTCGGCGGTGCGGTTGATGCCGGTGCCGGGTTCGGTGGGGATCTGTCGGCTGGTCTCGGCGGTGCGGTCGACGCGGGGACCGAGTTCGGTGGTGATCTGTCGGCCGGTTTCGATGGCGCGCTGGACGCGGGGACGAATCTTGCTGCGGGCGTAGAGGGTGCGCTCGGAGCGGGTGCCGAGGCGGGCGCTGGTCTCGCGGGTGGCCTCGAGTCCGGGTTCGGTGGCGCGGTCGACGCGGGCGCGGACTTCGGCGGTGATCTTGCCGCGGGCCTCGAAGGCGCTGTCGGTGCGGGCACCGGGCTGGCTGGGGGACTGGAGTCCGGGTTCGGCAGCGCGATCGATGCCGGTGCGGACTTCGGCGGTGATCTTGCCGCGGGTGCGGGTGCGGGTCTGGAAGGCGCGTTCGGTGCGGGCGCGGAAGCTGGCGCCGGACTGGCCGGTGGTCTCGAGACCGGGCTGGGTGGCGCGGTCGACGCTGGCGCTGATTTCGGTGGCGACCTGGCCGCGGGTCTGGGCGGCGGCTTCGAGGGTGCGCTGGGTGCCGGTGCGGAAGCCGCGGCCGGTCTGGAAACCGGGCTGGGCGGCGCGCTCGACGCCGGGACTGGTTTGGAGACCGGTCTCGGTGGCGGGTTCGGCGCTGATCTCGCGGCCGGTCTCGGTGGCGCGGTCGATGCGGGCGCCGGTCTGGCCGGTGGGCTGGAAGGCGCGGCGAACGGCGCGCTCGAGGCGGGCGGCGAACTGGCCGGTGGCGTCGAAGGCGCGCTGAGCGCGGGCGCCGAGGCCGGGGCCGGAGTGGCGGCCGGGCTCGGGACCGCGGCGGAGTTCGGCGGCGACTTCGCCGGCGGCATCGGCGGGGCTGTCGAGGCCGGTTCGGGCCTGGGCGCCGGGCTGGAGAGCGGGTTGCAGGGGGCGGTGGAAGCCGGAGCGGGCGTCGGGTCCGGTGTGTCCGGCGGGGCGAACGCGGGTGGTCAGGCGGTCACCGGCCTGGAGACGAGCATGTCGGCCGGGCTGGGCACGGTGCTCGGCGCGGAGCACGAGATCGGCGGCGGGCTGAACAGCGAACTCGGCGGTGTGCTCGCCAGCGGCGCGCAGGGCGGCGCGGAACTGGGCGGCGGTTTGCAGGGCTTGGTCGGCGGTGTGTCCGGGTTCGGCGGCGACCTGTCCGGTGGCGCCGAAGCCGCCGTCGAGGCGGGCGGCGAATTCGGATCCGGTCTGGAGACAGGCCTTTCCGGCGGTATCGAGTCCGGCGCGGCGGCCGGCGCCGACCTGGCGGGCGGCCTCGGCGGCGCGCTCGAAGCGGGCGGCCAGGCGGTGTCCGGGCTCGAGGCGGGCCTCTCGGCGGGTGTCGGCGCGGCCACGCAGGCGGGCGCCGGTCTCACGGCTGGACTCGAGGGTGCGATCGGCGCGGCGGGTCAGGCGGGCGCCGGGCTCGAGTCGGGTCTCTCGGCCGGACTGGGTGCCGCGGGGAACGCGGGCGCTGGCCTGAGTAGCGGCCTCGAAGCTGGTCTGGGCGCTGCCGGGAATGCCGGTGCGGGCCTCAACAGCGGGCTCGAAGCTGGTTTGGGTGCGGCAGGCAACGCCGGTGCCGGTCTGTCCGGCGGCCTGGAAACCGGCCTCGGTGCCGCGGGCAACGCGGGCGCTGGCCTGAACAGCGGGCTCGAAGCCGGTCTCGGTGCCGCCGGAAACGCGGGTGCCGGTCTGTCCGGTGGTCTGGAAACCGGCCTCGGCGCCGCGGGCAACGCGGGTGCGGGCCTCAACAGTGGCCTCGAGACCGGCCTGGGCAACGCGGGCGCCGGTCTGGACTCCGGCCTCGGCGGCGACCTCTCCTCCGGAGCGTCCGGCGCGTTCGAAGGCGGCGCGGACGCCACGGGTTCGCTCGGCGCGCAGGGTGCGCTCGGCGGCGGTTCGGACCTGGGTGGCAGCATCGGATCCACGGCGGAGACCACCGCGAACACCTGGTCGTCGCTGGACGTTTCGAGCGCGTTCGGCTCCGGCTTCGACGGCGGCCTCGGCACTACCGGCGAGACCTCGCTGTTCGCCGAGGGCGAGTCGAGCGCCGAGCTCGGCGGGTCGACGGACCTGTCGGGTGACGCGTTCCTGCACTGAGAGAGGACGACAACGCGATGGGAACACCCGTACCCGCTTCCGCGCCCGGAGTGCCGCTGCTGTCGGTACTGGGTGAGACCATCGCCGCGGCGCGCGCCGCGGGTCGCACCGACCTCGTCGGCCGCCTGGAAACGGCGGCCGACCGGGTCCGCGACCCGCGGCGTCGCATCGTGATCGCGGGCCAACTCGGCCAGGGCAAGAGCCGTTTCGTGAACGCCCTGCTGAACTTCGACATCTGCCCGGTGGGCGACGACGCGACCACGGTCGTCCCCGCCACGCTCTCGCACGGTGAATACGCGCAGGCTCAGTTCCTGCTCACCGAACCGCGCGGCGGCAGCGAGAGCCGGGTGCCGGTCCCGATCGAACAAATTCCGACGATCGACTCCCGCAGCCCGCTCGCCGACGGCAGGCGGATGATGCGCCTGGAGATCCAGCTGCCGAATCCGCTGCTCGCCGACGGCATCGTCCTCGTCGATACCCCGGGCGTCGGAGGTCACGGAAACGCCAGCGCCACAACGGTTCTCGGCATGGTTCCGGCCGCCGACGCGGTGTTCGTGCTGTCCGACGCCTCCACCGAGATCACCGAACCCGAGCTCGCCTTCCTGCGCCAGGTCCGCGAGCTGTGCCCGACGGTCGCGCTGCTGCTCACCAAGATCGATCTGTACCCGCACTGGCGCCAGGTCCACGAGGCGAATCTCGGCCACCTGTACCGCGCCGGGTTGGAGGTGCCGATCATCCCGGTGTCCGCGCTGCTGCGCGAGCACGCCATGCGTTTGCAGGACGCGCAGCTCGGCCAGGAATCGGGTTTCGGTGTGCTGTATCAATTCCTGCGCGAGCAGGTGGTCGCGCGCGACCAGGCCGAGACCCGCGCCGCCGTCGCACGCGACATCCAGTCCGCCGCAGAGCATCTGGCGCTCGCGCTGGGCAGCGAACTCGTCGCGCTGCGCGACCCGAACCAGGGCGCGGCCGCGATCAAGGAACTCCAGTCCGCGAAAGCCGCTGCGGAAGACCTGCATCGGCGCACCGCCGCCTGGCAGCAGACGCTCTCCGACGGAATCACCGATCTCGCAAGCGATGTCGACCACGACCTGCGAGATCGCTTGCGACACCTCACCCGAACCGGCGAGGAGTGGATCGACGAGCACGACCCGGGCAGGCACTGGGACGCCATCACCGAATGGCTCACCGGCACCGTCGACAGTGCCCTCGCCGACAACCTGCTGTGGACCCACAAACGCGCGGTCCAGCTGGCCGAACAGGTCGCCGAACACTTCATCCACTTCGGCGCCGTCGACCTGCCCGACGTGAAGAGCGGATTGAACGCCGAGGACAACCCGATCTCCGGCACCCTCGGCGATCTGGAACCGGACATCGGCTTCGCCAGCAAGCTGCTCGTCGGCATGCGCGGTTCCTACGGCGGTGTGCTGATGGTCGGTCTCGCCAGCACCTTCGCCGGACTGGCCATGCTCAATCCGATCTCCATCGGCGCGGGTGTCATCGTGGGCGGCAAGGCTTTTCGCGACGACAAGCAGGCCCGCCTCGCGCGCCGCCGGGTCGAGGCGAAGAACGCGGTGCGCCGCTTCGTCGACGACGTCGCCTTCCAAGCGGGCAAGGAATCCAAGGACCGCCTGCACCGCATCCACCGCGCCCTGCGCGACCACTACAGCGGTGTCGCCGAGCGCAGCCTCCGCTCCCTCGAGGACTCGCTGCGCGCCGCGCAGGAGGCGGCCACGATGGAGACCGCGCGCCGCACCGAGCGCTGCACCGTGCTGGAACGGCAGCTGCGCTTCGTCGCGGAACTGCGCCGCTACGCCGACGCGATGCAACAGCCCATCGCCGCCGCGCCCGTCCGGGGAGCCCTCGGTACGGTATCGGGGTGATCACGACACCCCACTCGCGCTCGACCAGGGGCGCCGCGTCCTTCCGGTGCGCATCCGTCGAGGCCCGAATCGGCGTTCGCGCCATGGGGCGCCGGTGACCACGAGAGTCGCGCCCGGCATCGTCGTCGAGGCGCATCGGCTGGTGGACGCGGCCAGGCAGGCGTTCGCGCGCGAACCGCGCCCCAGGGCTCTGCTCGCGGACTGCGCGCGCAGGTTGGATCAGCCGCTGCGGGTCGCGCTGGCGGGTTCACTGAAGGCGGGCAAGTCGACGCTGTTGAACTCGCTGGTCGGCCAGGACATCGCCCCGACCGACGCGACCGAGTGCACCAGGGTGGTCACCTGGTATCGCAACGGCCCGACCCCGAGCGTCACCGCGTACGCCCCCGACGGCGCCACCGCGAACGTGGTGGTGCGCCGCGGTGGTGGTGCGCACGGCCTGACCTTCGACCTGGAACGGCTGAACTGGAACGCGCCGAGCCCGCGCGAGGTCGACCATCTCGAGGTCGAATGGCCCGCCGCCGCGCTGGCCCACACCACCATCATCGACACACCGGGCACCTCCTCGCTCTCGCGCGAGGTGTCCCGCCGCACCGCCCGCCTGCTGACCCCCGACGACGAGGAGGCCGAGGCCACCCTTTCCGTCCCCGGCGCCGACGCGGTCGTCTATCTGCTGCGCAGGTTGGACGCCACCGACGTTCGCTTCCTGGAGCGCATCGGTTCGGGAACCGCTGCGCGGCAAGGCGCTTCGGGATTGACCGGTCCTCTCGGTGTGGTCGGTGTGGTCTCACGGGCGGATGAGATCGGTGCTGGACGCATCGACGCACTGCATTCGGCTCGCGACGTCGCGTCCCGGTTCGCCACCGAGCTGGAGCGAACCGGGTTGTGCCAGGCCGTGATTCCCGTCGCAGGCCTGCTCGCCTTCGCCGCGGAGACGCTGCGGCAACAGGAGTTCACCGCGTTCCAGGCCTTGGCGAGCGTCCCGGTGGACGAGCTGACCGCGGCGATGTTGTCGGCGGATCGCTTCGCGCGCCCCGACATTCCGCTGCCCGTCGCGCCGGAACTGCGCGCCCAGCTGGCCGAGCGTTTCGGCATGTTCGGTATTCGCATGGCCGTCACTTTGATTCGGCTCGGCGTCCGCGATTCCGCCACGCTCGCGGCGGAATTGACCAGCCGCAGCGGCGTCGACGAGCTGCGTTCGGTGCTCGATGTCCAGTTCGGCCAGCGGGCCGACCAACTCAAGGCGCATTCGGCACTGACGGCACTGGCCAGGGTGCTGACCGCCTATCCAGGCACCTCCGCCGATCAACTGATGCCCCGAGTCCGCACCCTGCTCGCCGACGTGCACGGTTTCGCCGAACTGCGCCTGCTCGGGCGCTTGCGCACCGACGAATTGACCCTGCCCCCAGCGGATCTCGCCGAACTGCACCGTTTGATCGGCGGCTCGGGCATCGCACCCCACCTGCGCCTCGGCCTCCCGCCGAACGCGGGCCCGGAGGCCCAGCGCGCGCAGGCCGTCGCCGCGGTCCGCAAATGGCGCGAACGCGCCCGCCACCCCATGGCCGACCAGCTCACCACCCTCGCCTGCCTCACCGCCGCCCGCAGCGCCGAGGGCACGTTGAGCATGCTGCCCCCGGCGCCGGAGATGCGCATGGGCCGCCGCTGATCGGCTTCCGCGCGGTGGCGACAACACCTCGATCGTGCGCCCTGAGGTATGCGCAGGTCTCTCGAGCTGCTGCTGGCGACACTCGAGAACCGGCAGCCCGGCGGCTTCGACGAACAGGCGGTTGAATTGGTCACCGCCGCGTGCGCCCCGACTTCCGCCCATGTGAGTCGGCGACGGTAGTGATAGCCGGATACCGAGCGCCAACGAGATCGCATGACCGACTCGGATCCGGCACGACCGGCCCGCCGTGGTCGACAACTCCGGATCGATCGCTTCCCGCGCGGTGCACACCCAGACGTGGCTGGAATGGCTGCGGTGCTGCCGCTCAGCGAACTCGGCAACATGGCGAGCAGCGTTGGTGAGCACATTGCCCGCGCACTGCCGCGGTTCGATTCCCTGGCATCAACGCGCCGACTCGGGGTACGCGTCCGGCAGGAGTACTTCCGCCTCGCCTTCGGCCGTGCGTGGTCTGTGGGCGGACGGCGCCTGTAAGGAGGCCGTGATGAGCGATCGCGAAGTCGTGCAGACCCTGCTGGACCGCGCGGGCACCGGGTACGCCGCCGAGGCGGGCATCAAGCTCGCGGACAAACCAGCGCCGCTGTTCCAATTACTGATGCTCGCCGAACTGCTGAGCACTCGAATCTCCGCCGACATCGCCGTTTCCGCCGCCAAGGAACTGATCGACAGCGGTTACCGCACGCCGCAGAAGGTCGCCGACGCCGACTGGCAAGACCTCGTCGACGCCCTCGGCCGCGCCCACTACAAGCGCTACGACGAGAGCACCGCGACCCGGCTCGGTGCGAACGCCCACCGGGTCCTCGACCAGTACCACGGTGACCTGCGCGAACTTGCCTCCGCGGCGGACGGTGACGCCCATCGGGCCGCCGACCTGCTCCAAGAATTCGACGGCATCGGCCCGACCGGCAGCGACATTTTCCTGCGCGAAGTCCAAGACACCTGGCCCTGGGCCCGCCCTCATTTCGACGACCGCGCCCTTCGCGGCGCCCGCCGAGTCGGCCTCCCCGCCGCCCCGGAGAAACTCGCCGACTTGGCCCCGCGCGACCGCATCGCCGACTTGGCCGCGGCACTGGTCCGAGTCACCCTGGACGACAAGGTCGCAGACGACCTCCCAACCTGACCCGCCCGCTGCCGCGTGCGCACCAGCGCCACATCAGGCAACTCCCACACGCCCCGCACACGCCTCACACAGCCACCGCCTATGCGAGGAGTGCACACCCTCTGTGGCAACCGCAGCACACCTGCCGCCATGACCCCTGCGACCGACGGCCATCGGTAGAGAAGAGGCGGTTGCTCTTCACGGCGTGAGGGCCGAGCTGGTCGGGTCGATCAGAATCTTGGCGTGCCGCTCCGGATTGCCGAGCGCGGTGAAGGCGTTGTCGATGCCCTCCAACCCGACCGTGCCGGTGACGAGCGGCGCGGGGTCGACCTTGCCGTCGGCGATCATGTGCAGTGTGTCGCGGAACTCGCCCGGGTCGTAGCCGAGCACGAAGCGCAGCTCGATCTCCTTGTTGATCGCCATCGCCGGGTGGAAGCGGTCGGTCTCCATGCACACGCCGACCACCACGACCCGGGACAGCGGCGGAGCGGCGGTGAGAATTTGGTCGATGATGCCAGGAACGCCGACGCATTCGAAGATCACCGGTCCGGCGGGTCCGCCCTCGAACGTGTGCGCGAGCCGAAAGACATACCACCACGGCAGATTCGGGACCCGGCGCAGGCGCTGCATGGTGTCGAATCCGAGTCCCAGCAGATCCGTGACGCTCCCGATCCCCTTCTTTGGCGCTGCCTCCCAAGGGGATTCGGCCGCCGGATCCACCACGACATCCGCACCGCACGCGGCGGCGAGTTCGCGGCGGCGCGGCGAGAAGTCGCTCGCGATCACCGTGCGAACGCCCGCCGCTTTCAGCATGCTGATCACCGCGAGACCGATCGGCCCGCAGCCGATCACGAAAGCGGTCCGACCCTTGCCGACCCGCCCCTTGCGAACGGCGTGCCAGGCCACCGCCATCGGTTCGGTGAGCGCGGCCAGCTCCGCCGAAAGTCCGTTCGGCACTGGCATGGTCATCGACTCTTGCACCACCACCTGCTCGGCGTAGCCGCCGGGCGCGGCCGTCGTCAGTCCGGTGAGATGCGGCTGTCCGTCGTGCCGGATGATCGGCAAGGCAACGACTTTCGTCCCCGGCTTCCACCGCTTCCGGCAGTCTGGACCGTATTCGACTATCTCCCCGCTGAATTCGTGCCCGAGCACCACACTCTGCTCGGACCGCATGAACCCGTCGTACCCGGTCGCGCTCGCCAAATCGGCCATCTCGTCGGCATGCGTCCGAGCATGCAGATCAGATCCGCAGATCCCACACCGAACCACATTGAGCAACACCTGCCCGCGCCCCGGCCGCGGCGTCGGCAACTCCTCGACCTGGAATTTCGTATTCGTCACGACAGCGGCTCGCAAACCGAACTCCTCTCGGACCACCCCGCGCCGAACCTACCACCGCCCGGCCGACCCCCGCGGCCGATCGAATTCCAGCGACCCGCGACTCTCAGCCGTTGACGAAGGTGAGGCTGGTCGGGTCGTAGCGGGTGCCGGCGATCTGGGAGGGCGGGGCGGCGGATTCGATGGCGGTGAGGTCTTCGGGGGTGAGGGTGAGGGAGAGCGCGGCGAGGTTTTCCTCGAGGTAGCGCTGGCGTCGGGTGCCGGGGATGGGGACGACGTCGTCGCCGCGGTGCTGCACCCAGGCCAGGGCGAGTTGGCCCGCGGTGACGCCCTTGGCGGCGGCGAGTTCGTTCAGTTTCGCGACGATCGCCAGGTTCTGTTCCAGGTTGCCGTCGGCGAAACGGGGCTGGCTGCGGCGCACGTCGGTCTCCGCCAATTCGTCGACCGAGTTGTATCGGCCGGTCAGGAAGCCGCGGCCGAGCGGGGAGAACGGGACGATGCCGACGCCGAGCTCGCGGCAGACCGGGAGAATTTCGGCTTCCAGGTCGCGGGTCCACAGCGACCACTCGCTCTGCAACGCGGCGATCGGATGCACCGCGTGCGCCCGCCGGATGGTTTGCGCGCTTGCCTCGGAAAGCCCGAGGTGACGGACCTTTCCGGCCCGCACGAGCTCGGCCATGGCGCCGACGGTCTCCTCGATCGGCACCCGCGGGTCGACGCGGTGCTGGTAGTAGAGGTCGATATGGTCGACGCCGAGCCTCCGCAGCGACGCGTCGCACGCCTGCCGCACGTAGGCGGCGTCGCCGCGGATCGCGGTGGGTTCGCCGAGGCGGTTGGCGAAGCCGAACTTCGTGGCGAGCACCACCTCGTCGCGGCGTCCGGCGATGGCCCGGCCGATCAGCTCCTCGTTGTGGCCGGAGCCGTAGAAGTCGGCGGTGTCGAGGAGGGTCACCCCGAGATCGAGTGCGCGGTGCAGTGTCGCGATCGATTGCGCGTCGTCCGCGGCGCCGTATCCGTGACTCATCCCCATGCATCCCAGGCCCTGCGCGGAGACCGCGAGTCCGCCGAGATGCCGGATGCGACCGTCGATCATGGTGCTACCTCCTGTGCTCGAAAAACCTTCTGGCGTAAGACGCTATGAGTTGGAGTGCGCTCCATGTCAACAAGCGGACACCGAGACCGCGAGTGTGCTCCGCGACCCGGGTTCGGGGTCGACTGCTCGAGCGCGAGCCGCACCGAACTTCCGCTGACGGCGCGGTAGATCCGATCGGAAGCAGATGGGAAATGCCCCGCCAGGTGAATTTCCCCAGCGGCCGGGCATACCTGCTTCTGGCCATTCCCGCCCCCGCGCCGATCGGAGCCTGCCGTGATCCACACCCTGCTGTCCGCCGAGGACTTCCGCCAGGCCCTCGCCAACAACGCCAAGGTCGTCGTCTACTGCCAGGTCGAGCGAGACCCGGAGTGCCAGGACATCAAGAAAGAACTCGACCGCCTCGCCGAGGAGCATGCGGACGTCTCGTTCTTCGCGCTCGACCTGGACACCGTCCGGGACGCCGTGGGGCAGGAACTCGACGACCCGGTCGAGCCGCCGAGCTACTACCTCTTCCTGGACGGAAAACGGGTCGACGTGGTGCGCGGAGCCGCCCGAAACCTGACCGCCGCGTTGAGCGCGCACTTCTGACCCCGCGAACTCCTACCCGCCGCGTGCCGATCGACGTGACGTCTGGCTACCCGCGCTGGCGGTGCTTCGCGTTTTCGCCGAGGGGCACCGGTGTGCCGAACCGCGTCGGCTCGCCCGACAGTCGCGGATGACGCCTACGCGAGCGCCAAGAAGACGAGCGACGCCAGCACCACGAGCCCCGAGAGGACCATCCCCACCGTATTCCCCAGCTCAGTCCGCGACGCCCGGGTCGCTTTGTCCAACCCTTCCTCCTTGGCCGACGGCAGGAAGAACAAAACGATGAAGCCGATCGGACCGGCCGCGAGCAACCAGGCCAACGGTTGCAACCCCTTCTTGTACGCGAGTGTGCCGACCAAAGCCATCATGGCGATCGCGATTCCGACCTGCATCCGTCCTCATCCCCGAGCGTTGCGCTGACCTGCCTGCATCGTCTCGGCGGAAATGCTTGTTACACAGCGCAATCGACAATCACGCCACCGAGGCATCGGCGGTTCTCATGGGTAGGTCGTGATACCAGGCGACGACCAAGGCGCTTATCGTCCGCACGCCCGGCTCGGACTCTCATTCGATCCGAGTCGATGAATCCGAACGCCCACTTCGACCCGCCGCCGCGGCACCAAATCTTCGTCGACCTTCGCTCGGAACGGACAGGAATTGCGCGATGGCTTCACGAGTCAACTCCGCGACCGTGACGCCTCGTCGCTGCGCCTCATGGCGCAATCGCTCACCGAGCTCGTCGGGTAGCTTCACGGTCGTCGGCATCATGGTATGCAAGCACGTCTTTCAGACCGACTTGACGATCCCCCCGTCGATCAAGTGATCCGACCCCGTAATACTCCCCGCCACATCCGAAAGCAGGAACGTGATCAGCGCCGCGACCTCGTCCGGCTCGGTGATCCGCCCCGTCACCATCCCCATCCGCGCGGGCACGTGACCGAGGAACTCGGCTTGCTCCACCGCGACAGCCGCGGCCAGCTTTCCGCCGAAACCGTCCGGCGCCTCCCAGATATCGGTCCGCACCGGACCCGGGGAAACGGTCGCCACCCGAACACCTTGTGGGCCAAGCTCTTCGGACAACCCCTTGCCGAACGCGGTGAGCGCGGCCTTGGCGACGTTGTAAGCCAGCGGCGGTCCGGCCGGGCGGCGCGCGCCGATCGATGACACGTTCACGATCGCACCGCCGCCGTCGGTCAGGAACGGCAGCGCCGCCCTGGTGACCCTGACGGCGGCAAAGAGGTTGAGATCGAACACTTCTCGCCAGTGCGCGTCATCGATACTGGCGAATCCGCCGATGTCCACCGCGTCCCCGCCGCCGACATTGTTGACGAGCAGATCGATGCCGCCGAGTTCGGCCGTCGCACGCTCCACCAGTTCGTCCGCACTCTCGGGCGCGGCGAGGTCGACCGCCACGGCCACCGCACCCGTCGCCTCGAGTTCGGCGGTGGGTTTGCGCGCCGCGCCGACGACGCGCACGCCCTCGCCGGTCAGCCGGCGCACCGTCGCGAGCCCGATGCCGCGACTCGCCCCGGTGACGACCGCGGTCTTGCCGTTGAGCTGGAGATCCATGGTGCCTTCCATTCTTTAACTAGAGGTACAAAACTGGGGTGTGCGAAAGCCGCTCGAAAGCAGAGAATTCAGAGCGAGTCGATCACCGCGTCGATCGTGCGCATCGAACGGTCCGGCCCGTCGGCCGTCTTGGACAGCACCTGCATCCCGACCAACGTGCTGAGCAGCATGCTGGCGATCGCCCGCGAATCCCGGCCGCGGTCGATCTCCCCGGTGCGCTGCCCTTCCTCGATGGCGGCCTGGAACGCCGCCTCCGTGCGGTCGAACATCCGCCGGACCAGCGCGGTGGCCGCCGCGTCCGCGCCGCCGAGCGCCGCCGCGGTGTTCACCGCGAAGCAGCCGCGACGGTCCGGATCGGCGAGATTGGTCTCCGCGACCAGTCGCAACGCGCCGCGTAGCCGCTCTTTCACCGACCCGGATTGCTCGAGCAGTCCCGTGATGGCCGCGGCCTGATTGTCCCGGTAGTGCCCGAGCGCCCGCTCGAACAGCGCGTGCTTACTGCCGAAAGTGTTGTAGAGGCTGCCTTTTCCGATGCCGAGCGCGTCCACGAGGTCCTGCGGGGTCGTGTCGGCATAGCCCTTGCGCCAGAACACCTCGGTCGCCCGTGCCACCGCGGCCTCCGGATCGAACTGTTTCGGCCTGCCCACGCGATCGAGCGTAGTCGGTTTTGTACCCGTAGGTCAATTTTAATTTCTGGGAATAGGTCGCGCAGGTCGGAGGTTGAGCTTGTCGACGATGTTGAGCGTGTCGGACTCAAGTTTGAGTTGACGCCCGGCGCGGATCGGGTGCAAGATTGAGCCGACCACGCTCAGCGTTGCTGGGACCGTGCTCCGTGAGGTGCTAGGGGCGAGGTCTCGCGGCGGTGCGACGCACACGCCGTAGGGCGGGCCAGACTCGCCCGGCACCGACAAGTAAGTACGTCAATCAGGAGGAACCAACATGGCTCGTGCGGTCGGAATCGACCTCGGGACCACGAACTCGGTAGTCGCCGTTCTCGAAGGCGGCGAGCCGGTCGTCGTCGCCAACTCGGAAGGATCGCGCACCACCCCGTCGATCGTCGCGTTCGCGAAGAACGGCGAGGTGCTGGTCGGTCAGCCTGCCAAGAACCAGGCCGTGACCAACGTCGACCGCACCATCCGCTCCGTCAAGCGCCACATCGGCACGGACTGGTCCGTCGGCATCGACGAGAAGAAGTACACCGCGCAGGAGATCAGCGCGCGCGTGCTGATGAAGCTCAAGCGCGACGCGGAGGCCTACCTCGGTGAGGAGATCACCGACGCGGTCATCACCGTGCCCGCCTACTTCGAGGACTCGCAGCGCCAGGCGACCAAGGAAGCCGGTCAGATCGCCGGTCTGAACGTGCTGCGTATCGTCAACGAGCCCACCGCTGCCGCGCTCGCGTACGGCCTGGACAAGGGCGACAAGGAACAGACCATCCTGGTCTTCGACCTCGGTGGCGGCACCTTCGACGTCTCGCTGCTGGAAATCGGCGAGGGCGTCGTCGAGGTCCGCGCCACCTCCGGTGACAACCACCTCGGTGGCGACGACTGGGACGAGCGGGTCGTCGGCTGGCTGGTCGACAAGTTCAAGGGCACCTCGGGCATCGACCTGACCAAGGACAAGATGGCCATGCAGCGTCTGCGCGAGGCTGCCGAGAAGGCCAAGATCGAGCTGTCCTCGTCGCAGTCGACCTCGATCAACCTGCCCTACATCACCGTCGACGCGGACAAGAACCCGCTGTTCCTCGACGAGCAGCTGACCCGCGCCGAGTTCCAGAAGATCACCTCGGACCTGCTGGACCGCACTCGTGCGCCGTTCCAGTCCGTGATCAAGGACGCCGGCATCAACGTCGCCGACATCGACCACGTGGTCCTCGTCGGTGGCTCGACCCGTATGCCCGCCGTCTCCGATCTGGTCCGCGAGCTGACCGGCGGCAAGGAGCCCAACAAGGGCGTGAACCCGGACGAGGTCGTCGCCGTGGGCGCCGCCCTGCAGGCCGGCGTGCTCAAGGGTGAGGTCAAGGACGTCCTGCTGCTCGATGTGACCCCGCTGTCGCTGGGCATCGAGACCAAGGGCGGCGTGATGACCAAGCTCATCGAGCGCAACACCACCATTCCGACCAAGCGCTCGGAGACCTTCACCACGGCCGACGACAACCAGCCGTCGGTGCAGATCCAGGTGTTCCAGGGTGAGCGCGAGATCGCCTCGCACAACAAGCTGCTCGGCTCCTTCGAGCTGACCGGCATCCCGCCGGCCCCGCGCGGCGTGCCGCAGATCGAGGTCACCTTCGACATCGACGCCAACGGCATCGTGCACGTCACCGCGAAGGACAAGGGCACCGGCAAGGAGAACACGATCAAGATCCAGGACGGCTCCGGCCTGTCCAAGGAGGAGATCGACCGGATGGTGAAGGACGCCGAGGCGCACGCGGCCGAGGACAAGGCGCGTCGCGAGGAGGCGGAGACCCGCAACCAGGCCGAGTCGCTGGTGCACCAGACCGAGAAGTTCATCAAGGAGAACGAGGACAAGGTGCCCGCGGACGTGAAGTCCAAGGTCGAGGCGGCCATTGCCGAGGCCAACGAGGCGCTGAAGGGCACCGACATCGCGGCCGTGAAGTCCGCGGTGGAGAAGCTCGCCACCGAGTCGCAGGCGCTCGGCCAGGCCATCTACGAGGCCTCCGCCGCCGAGCAGGCCGCGTCCGGCAACGGCGCGTCCAGCTCCGCGAACGACGACCAGGTCGTCGATGCCGAGGTCGTTGACGAGCCGGTCGACACGGAGAAGAAGTGACCGAGGACAACCAGGGCGATTCGGCACAGGAGCCGATCACCTTCGTCGACAAGCGCAAGGTCGATCCGGCCACCGGTGAGGTCCGGGAACCGGTCGCGGACAACGCGACCGGGCCCGGCCCCGAGGGCGCGAACGGTGCGGAAGGCAATGGCGTCGGGACTGCCGAGGCAGCCGAGACGCTGGCCGACACGATCGGTGTCGAGCTGGCCGAGCGCACCGCCGACCTACAGCGGCTGACCGCGGAATACGCCAACTACCGGCGCCGCGTCGAGCGCGACCGCAAGGCCGCCATCGACGGCGCCAAGGCGGCCGTGGTCACCGAACTGCTCGGCGTGCTCGACGATCTGGATCGCGCGAGGGCCCACGGCGACCTCGAGTCCGGACCGCTGAAGTCGGTGGCGGACAAACTGGTCGACGCGCTGCGCAAGCAAGGCCTCGAGGAGTTCGGCACGGAGGGCGAGCCCTTCGATCCGACCCTGCACGAGGCCGTGCAGCACGAGGGTTCCGGCGCGGATCCGGTGCTCGGTGTCGTAATGCGCAAGGGCTATCGGTTCGGCGATCGGGTGCTTCGGCACGCGCTCGTCGGGGTAACCGATGGCGTGGCCGATCTGGCTGAGAACGAGGCATCGGATGCAGATGCCAATGCTGACGACTAACACTGCTGCGCGAGCGACGGACCCGGAGGCGGTAGCGAAGCGTGGCCACGTAGGGGCCCGGGAGCGCGGCGAATCCAACCCCGCTGCGCGAGCGACGGACCCGGAGGCGGTAGCGAAGCGTGGCCGCGTAGGGGCCCGGGAGCGCGGCGAATCCAACACTGCGAAAGGAGGAGATACTCGGTGAGCCAACGGGAGTGGATCGAAAAGGACTTCTACAAGGAGCTGGGTATCTCCTCCAGCGCTTCGCAGGACGAGATCAAGAAGGCGTACCGCAAGCTCGCCCGCGACCTGCATCCGGACGCCAATCCGGGTGACACCAAGGCCGAGGAGCGCTTCAAGGCCGTCAGCGAGGCGCATGCCGTGCTGTCGGATCCGGCCAAGCGCAAGGAGTACGACGACACGCGAAAACTCTTCGCGGGCGGCGGTTATCCGCGTGGCGGGTTCACACCCGGTGGCGGGGGCGGCTTCTCGCAGGACTTCAATATCGGCGATATCTTCGGCGGCGCCACCACAGGTGACGGCGGGCTCGGTGACCTGCTCGGCGGCCTGTTCAATCGGGGCGGCACCCGCTCCACGAGCAGGCCGCGGCGCGGCGCCGACGTGGAGACCGAGACGACCCTGGGCTTCCGCGAGGCCGCGCAGGGCGTCACCGTTCCGCTGCGGATGACAAGTCCGTCGCCGTGCACCACGTGTCACGGCAGCGGTGCGAAACCGGGGACCAGTCCCCGGGTCTGCCCCAACTGCAACGGCGCCGGTGTGATCAGCCGCAACCAGGGCGCGTTCGGATTCAGCGAGCCGTGCGACGAGTGCCGGGGTTCCGGCTCGATCATCGACGACCCGTGCCCCGACTGCCACGGCAACGGGATCCAGAACCGCACCCGCACCATCACGGTGCGGATTCCGCCGGGCGTCAGCGACGGCCAGCGGATCCGGTTGGCGGGGCAGGGCGAGGCGGGACTGCGCGGTGCGCCCTCGGGCGACCTGTACGTCAGCGTGCACGTCAGCCAGGACAAGGTCTTCGGCCGCAACGGCGACGACCTCACCCTGGTGCTGCCGGTCAGTTACGCTGAGTTGGTGCTCGGCACAACGGTTTCCGTGCCCACATTGGAAGGGCGCGTCGGCGTGAAGGTGCCGCCGGGCACCGCCGACGGCCGGATCCTGCGGGTGCGTGGCCGCGGCGTTCCCAAGCGCGGCGGCGGCGCGGGTGACCTGCTGGTCACCGTCAAGGTCGCGGTGCCGCAGAAACTGGACAGCGATGCCACCGACGCGCTGGAGCGCTACCGGGAGGCGGAGAAGTCCAGCGGATTCGATCCTCGTGCGGGATGGGCAGGTGCGTGATGTCCACTGATCCGAAGAAGGCGTCCGGTGCGTCGCGAACCGAGTTCTTCATGATCTCGGTGGCGGCCCAGCTGGCGGGCATGCACGCGCAGACCCTGCGCACCTATGACCGCCTGGGACTCGTGACGCCGCAACGTACTTCGGGTGGCGGGCGACGTTATTCGGCGCGGGACGTCGAGCTGCTGCGCGAAGTGCAGCGGCTGTCCCAAGACGAGGGCGTGAACCTGGCGGGCATCAAACGCATCATCGAACTGACCAATCAGGTCGAGGAATTACGCGAGCAACTCGCCGAGACGCGTGCGGAATTGGAGCGGCTGCGGGCGGGCTACCGTCCGGATCTCACTCCGCCGCAACGCAGTACGGCGCTGGTGGTGTGGAAGCCACGTAATCAGCGCTGAGGCGAAGGGTTCTCGGGCCCCGCTGCCGACCTCTCGGGTCGGAGCGGGGCCCTTCGCTATTTCTGGTCATTTGATCAGTAGTTGGACGCGCGGGAAATTCCGAGAGACGCTCCGATGAAATGCAGTGGAAGTTTGCTGGAGGAGTACTCGAGTTTGCTGGGCCACAGGTCTTTTCGCGGTCGTATTCGTACGGTGTATCGAACCGTCTGGTCCGCTTGTTCTCGACGCCGCGAATGCGCGGAAATTGCTCCGGCGCGGGTCCCGGTGGCGTGCGGGCGGTTGCCCAAAGATCGCTCGCCCCAGGTCAACTGGACGAGTCTTGCAAACCGGGGCACGCGAATTCGGTGAAGGTGCGACCGAATCCAGCGCTCTATTACGGTCTTTCGGTCTGTTATTTGGGGGTTTTGCTCTTTCGATTCTTGTTTCGGTGGAATTACACGCGTGATGTTCGAAGGTGGCATTCCGTTGCTGGCTAACCTCGCCTACACTCCATGGCATCGGCTGCTGTCGAGTGTCCCGCAGCACCTCACTCGCCGGCGCGCATTATGTTCTAGTGCGAAATGGGGTTGTGAGACAAATGGATTCGCGGACTGTCGCTTTGATCAGAACGACGTTCAAGGCGGTTGCTGCGGAGGAAGGGGGGCCGGAAAGACTAGCCAGGTCGTTCTACGCGACCCTGTTCTCGGACTATCCGCAGGTCCGCGATTTCTTCCCCGCCGCGATGGATTCGCAGCGTGACCGTCTCGTCAAGGCCATCGGCTACGCGCTCGATCGGCTCGAGGAACCGAACAAGCTGTTGCCGTTCCTCGCTCAACTCGGCCGCGATCACCGCAAATACGGTGTGCAGGCCGAACATTACGCCGCGGTGGCCACTTCGCTGAAGACCGCGATGCGGCGCTTCGCGGGTACCGAGATGTGGACCGACGAGGTCGAGAGGGCCTGGGACGAGGGCCTGACGGTCATCAGCGAGACGATGATGGGCGCCGCCGAGAAGGAGATGACGCCCGCGGTCTGGTCCGGCCGGGTGCTGGAGAACCGGCTCGTCCTACGCAATCTCGCCATCGTGCGATTACAGCTCGATCAGCCGATGCAGTACGCCGCGGGTCAATACATGAGCGTGCAGATCCCGTCGCGGCCGCGGATGTGGCGGTACCTCTCGCCCGCCGTGCCCGCGAATGCCAACGGCGAGATCGAGTTCCACGTGCGCGGCGTGCTCGGCGGCTGGGTCAGCCCGGCCATCGTCGGCCAGACGCAGGTCGGGGACCAGTGGCTGATCGGCTCGCCGCTCGGCGGCCTCGGCGTGCCGCGCAACACCAAACGCAAGATGCTCATGGTGGGCTGCGGCACCGGTATCGCGCCGCTGCGCGCCCAGCTCATGCAAATGGCGCAGCGGCGAACCAATCCGAAGGTGCACCTGTTCGTCGGCGGCCATCACCCGTGCGATCTCTACGATTTGGAGACGTTGAGCAAGCTGGCCATGGCCAACCGCTGGCTGACCGTCACGCCGGTCAGCGAGAGCGACGAAAACCCTTGGTGGTATTACGAAGCCGGAGAGGTCGAGCGAATGTGGCCGGGCCTGGAGCCGCGCATGACCGGCCAGATCGGCAAGGTCGTCGCCAGCTACGGGCCGTGGGCCGATCGCGACGTGCAGATCGTCGGCTCGCCCTCGATGGTGCAGACCACCAAGTTCCGCTTGATGGCGGCGGGCACCCAGACCAAGAACATCCGCCACGATCCGCTGTTCTGAGTCGTCGTTCCGGCGAAGGTCGGGATCCAAGCGGGTGACGACTATCCGCGGGTCTGCGACTGGATCCCGGCCTTCGCCGGAACGATGGCCGTCAAAGTCCTTCGTACTGAATGCGTTCGGCCGGCGTGCCGGTCTCCACGAGCCGATCCAGCGTGGCCCGCGTCATCGCGGGGGAACCGCACACGAGCACCTGGTGGCGATCGAAGGCGCCGTGCGAGCCGATCACGTCGGCGAGCGTGCCCTCGAGCAGTTCGTCCGCGGGGAAACCGATGTCCACGCGCGTCTGCTCGTACCACTCGTCTGCCCAGTTCGGGTCCTCCAGGCTCTCCACCACCGGGACGACGGTGAGCCAGTCCAGCTCCTCGGCGAGCAGGTAGAGCATGTCGGCGGCGTACAGGTCGCGCGGTGAGCTGCCGCCGACGAACAGATAGGTGCGCGGCGGCTCGGGCACCCGCGCCAGTTCCAGGATCTGCGAACGCATCGGCGCGAGGCCGGTGCCGCCCGCGATCATCACCACCTCGTCGCCCTCCGGGTCGACGGTGAAGGTTCCCTGCGGCGCGGCGATCCGCCATTCGTCGCCCGGTTGGGTTTCGGCGACCAGCGAGCCGCTGAGCCAGCCGCCCGGCACGGTGCGCACGTGGAACTCCAGCTTGCCGTCCAACGAGGGCGGTAGCGCGGGGGAGAGCCTGCGGCGCACGCCGGGCTGCTGCGGCGCCCGGACCTCGACGGATTGGCCCGCGACGAACGGCACGAACTCGCCGATCAGGCGGATCACCGCCACGTCGTGGCGTAAGCGGTGGTGGCCGACGACGGTCGAGGTCCACTCCGCTTGCGCGACTCCGTTGCCGAGCGTGCCCGGCTCCGTCATAGGAACTCCTCTGTAGTTGTGCGGCGCGGGCCGCGTTGGATCAGACGGGATCGCAGCTGATGACGTGTTCCGGCGTGCCGACCGCGATGAGCGCCCTGCGGGTCTCGGCGATCATCCGCGCCGAGCCCGCGATCTGGATCTGGCGGTCGGCCCAGGCGCCGAAGCTGGCCACCACCGCGCCCAGATTGCCGACCAGCCTGCGGTGCATGCCGTAGGGCGCGTCGGCGGCGGGGTGCGGGTACCACCACGGGTTGGTCTTCTGCTCGCAGACCGGGACGATGGTGAGCCACGGATTGCTCTGCGAGAGCTGCCACATGTTCTCCACGTCGTAGAGATCGCACGGGTAGCGGCCGCCGATGAAGAAGTGCACGCGCGGGTTGATGCCGCGCTGGCTCATCTCGATGAGCTGGGCGCGCAGCGGGGCGATGCCGGTGCCCGCGCCGATGAGCAGCACGTCGCGCCCGGCGTCGCGGTCGACGTGCAGGCCGCCGAGCGGGCCGCCGATCAGCCAGCGATCGCCCACCTGCGTCTCGTTGACGATGGCCGGGCTCACCCAGCCGCCGCGGATCTTGCGCACGTGGAATTCGATCTCGCCGTAGGGATTCGACGGGATCGCCGGTGAGAAGTAGCGCCACATCTTGGGTCGCTGCGGCACGGCGACGGGCACGTACTGTCCGGCTTGGTAGGGCACGGGTGAGTCGGATTGCAAACGCACGATGGCCAGGTCTTCGAGCACCCTGCGGTGGCCGACCACCGTCGCCTCCCAGTACGGCTGGGATTTGTCGGAGTTGGCGCCGATGGCCATCGACGCCGAGATCAAGATGGTGATGTCGCGCCAGCCCTCTTCGAGCTGACGGTTCCACATCGCGCCGTTGTACACCCGGAACGCGGCGAGCAACGCACGGCCCGCCTGGTCGTAGTGTGCGGCTTCGACGCCGTATTTCCGATGGTCGCGCGCCAGCTGCTCGAGAAACTTCTGCGCGCGGTCCCAATCCTCTAGGTGGTCGAGCACGAACTGGATGGCCGTGGCCAGCCGCTTCGGTTGCATGTCCATCGCGGGCGGGAACAGCTCGCGCAAACGCGGGTTCTCGGCGAACAGATGACCATAGAACGCACTGATCAACCGCTCGGGTCCGCCCGGTGACTCGCTCACCGAACGGAAGTTGGCGCGGACCAGCGCTGCAGAACGCGCATCCACGACGAGATTCCCTTCCTTCCCGCTTGTAGCTGCGCATCCGATATTCGACTGCTGCGCAGGGACGTGCCCGTAACCGGGAGTCCTTCGGGGTACAAGTATCCCCGAAAAGTCCGTGGTCGTGTGGGTATGCGCAGCATGCTCTCGACCGCTCCGAGTTATCCCTCGGCTAAGTCGGCAGCTCGGGATGTATGCCCGGCCGGCTCTCGCGGCGCTCACGCGCCCGCTGCTGCCTCGCTGCGCTCGGCCCCATGGTTGGGCCAACGACCAGAGTACCGGGGGTCGGGGAACCTTGTATGGTGCGGTTCGCTGGAGGGGTACGCTCACGCCCCGGCAACCGCAGCGCGAACGGCGGGGGCGACCTGCTCCGCGTAGCGCCGGATCTGTTCCGCCGGGTCGCCCTCGGTCGGCCAGAAGACGAAGCCGTCGACGCGCTGCTCGGCGTGCAGCGCGGTCAGATCGTCCACCCACCGGCTCACCGGTCCCTCGAGAAAGCCGTGATCGACGCCGTTGTCGGTGATGGTGCCCGAGACGTTGTAGATCCGGCGGATCGCGTATGGGTCCCGGCCCGCGCCCGCCGCCGCGTCGTCGATCCGCTTGCCCGCCTCGGTGAGGAACTCCGGCGGCGCCCACGCGGCCGAGGGCAGCCAGCCGTCGGCGAGCGTACCGACCAGCGTCAGCATGCGCGGTCCCATCGCGCCGAGCCAGATGCCGGGATCGTGCCGCGGACGCGGGCCGGGATGCGCGCCCGCGAGCCGATGGAACGCGCCGGGTACCCGGACCGCGCGCTCGTCGCTCCACATCGCCCGGATGACGTGGATCGCCTCGGCCAGCGCCCACACCGCCTCGCCCTTGCTCAGCCGCTCGCCGCCCATGGCCGCGATGGCGTCCCAGAACGCGCCGGCTCCGAGCCCGAGCTGGATCCGCCCGCCGGTCATGATGTCCAGTGAGGCAACGGATTTGGCGAGCACCGCGGGGTTGCGCAGCGGCAGGTTCGCGACATCGGGGAAGAAGGTGATCCGTTCGGTGCGCACGGCGAGCGCGGTGATCAGGGTCCAGGTGTCCAGAAAACGGCGCTGGTAGGGGTGGTCTTGGATGCCGATGAGGTCGAGCTCGGCGGATTCGGCGTAGGCCGCCAGCTCGGTGAGCTGGCGGTAGTCGTCGGCGCCGGGGATCAGGAAGAGCCCGAATTCGACAGGGCGAGCGCTCATCTCGCGGCTCAGATAGCCAGCACGGTCTTGCCGCGCGCGCCCGCGGCGCCGAGCACGGCGGGCGCTTCCTCCAGCGGGACGGTCGCGTCGATGGGCACCACCACGTCGCCCGCCGCGACGCGCGCCAGCAGACGGTTCAGTTCCGGCGCCCGCCCCTTGGACTCGAAGTTCCCGCCGCGCAGGCCGCGATCACGCAGCGCGGCCTCGTCGGCCGAGAAGACGGTGGTGTAGACCGCGCCGCCCGCGCGCACGAGTTCGGTCAGCGGGGCGAGCGCCTCGGGCGGGCTGACCAGATCGAACAGCACGTCGATGCCGTCGGAGTCGGTGAAACGCACCGAATCGGCGACGGACGCGCGGGTGTAGTCCACCGTCTCCGCCGCGCCCAGCCTGGCCATCTGGTCGGCCGCGTCGCCGCGCGCCGTCGCGATGACGTGCGCTCCCGCGATATTGGCCAGCTGCACGAGAAACGACCCGACGCCGCCGGTGGCGCCGACGATCAACACCTTCTGGCCGGGCCGGATCTGGGCCGCGTCGACCAGGTCCTGTGCCGTGACGCCCGCGGTCGGCAGCGCCGCGGCGGCCATCGTGGTGACCGATTCCGGGATGGGCACCAACGTCGCGTCCTCGGGGAGCACCGAGTATTCGGCGAAGCTGCCGTGCCCGGCGGGCGGGACGAGGAACTTGCCGACCACCCGATCGCCGATCGCGAATTTCGTGACCTCGGGGCCGACCGCGGCGATGCTGCCCGCGCCGTCCACGCCGAGGATCGCCGGAAAGTCGTGCGGCATCCGGCCTTCCAGGATGCCCTTGGCCATCTTCAGGTCGAAGGGGTTGACGCCCGCGGCGTCGAGTTGCACCTTGACCGCTTGCGCGCCCGGCTCGGGTACCGGCATCTCGGCCAGCTCGACGGGTTCTCCGAACTTCCGTACCACGATCGCGCGCATCGGTTCCGCTCCTCGGTTCGGCTGAAGGGTGATGCATCAACTAACCGCTTTTGGTGCTCGTATGCATCCCTACACCACGGACGCCGTGATTCATCGCATTCGACGATGGCGCGGCGTAGCGTTGAGCCGCGCCATCGGCCGGGTGGCGGGCCGGAAAAATTTCAAACTTGAGCGGAACAGACTCAACCTCTCGTGCGTTGGACCGATTGAACAGCACGAGCCCTGCGCGTGTGATCGCACGTGGGGAGGGCACTCGATGCTGCGGAATCGACTCGAGGAAGGTGACTTGTGGACTCGTTCAATCCCACCACCAAGACCCAGGCGGCGCTGACCGCGGCGCTCCAGGCAGCGTCGGCCGCGGGCAACCCGGAGATTCGTCCGGCCCACTTGCTGGTGGCGTTGCTCGATCAGACCGACGGCATCGCCGCCCCACTGCTGAAGGCCGTCGGCGTCGACCCCGCGACGGTTCGGCGCGAGGCACAGGACATCGTCGACCGGCTGCCGAGGGCGACCGGCGCTACCACGACGCCGAACCTCGGGCGCGAGGCGCTCGGCGCCATCACCGCCGCCCAGCGGCTGGCCACCGAACTCGGTGACGAGTACGTCTCCACCGAGCACGTCGTCGTCGGCCTCGCCCAGGGCGATTCGGACGTCACCATGCTGCTCACCAAGCACGGCGCGACGGCCGACGCGCTGCGCGAGGCGTTCACCACCGTGCGCGGCAGCGCCCGGGTCACCAATCCCGACCCCGAGGGCAGCTACCAGGCGCTGGAGAAGTACTCCACCGACCTCACCGCGGCCGCGCGCTCCGGCAAGCTCGACCCGGTGATCGGGCGCGACACCGAGATCCGGCGCGTCGTGCAGGTGCTGAGCCGCCGCACCAAGAACAACCCGGTGCTGATCGGTGAGCCCGGCGTCGGCAAGACCGCCATCGTCGAAGGGCTCGCCCAGCGCATCGTGGCGGGTGACGTCCCGGAGTCACTGCGCGGAAAGTCCGTCGTGTCACTGGATCTCGGCGCGATGGTGGCGGGCGCGAAGTACCGCGGCGAATTCGAGGAGCGGCTCAAGGCCGTGCTCGAGGAGATCAAGAACAGCGCGGGACAGATCATCACCTTCATCGACGAGCTGCACACCATCGTCGGCGCGGGCGCGACCGGCGAATCGGCGATGGACGCGGGCAACATGATCAAGCCGATGCTGGCCCGCGGCGAACTGCGGCTGGTCGGCGCGACCACGCTGGAGGAGTACCGCAAGCACATCGAGAAGGACGCCGCGCTGGAGCGCCGCTTCCAGCAGGTGCTGGTCGGCGAGCCCTCGGTGGAGGACACCGTCGGCATCCTGCGCGGTATCAAGGAGCGCTACGAGGTGCACCACGGCGTGCGCATCACCGACTCCGCGCTGGTGGCCGCGGCCACTCTCTCCGACCGCTACATCACCTCGCGGTTCCTGCCGGACAAGGCGATCGACCTGGTCGACGAGTCGGCCTCGCGGCTGCGCATGGAGATCGACTCGCGCCCGGTGGAGATCGATGAGGTCGAGCGCGCGGTGCGCCGCCTGGAGATCGAAGAGGTGGCGCTGACCAAGGAGACCGACGAGGCCTCCAAGCAGCGCCTGGAGAAGCTGCGCCAGGAACTGGCCGACGACCGGGAGAAGCTCAACCAGCTGACCACCCGGTGGCAGAACGAGAAGAACGCCATCGATCAGGTCCGTTCGCTCAAGGAACAGCTGGAGAGCCTGCGCGGCGAATCGGAGCGCGCCGAGCGCGACGGCGATCTCGGCAAGGCGGCCGAGCTGCGCTACGGCCGGATCCCGACGCTGGAGAAGGAGCTGGCGAAGGCCGAGAAGGTCAACGGCGCCGCGCCCGACGGGGAGGTGATGCTCAAGGAGGAGGTCGGCCCCGACGACATCGCCGAGGTGGTGTCCGCGTGGACCGGCATCCCGGTGGGCAGGCTGATGGAGGGCGAGACCCAGAAACTGCTCCGCATGGAGGAAGAGCTCGGGCGTCGCGTCGTCGGCCAGAAGGAGGCCGTGCAGGCGGTCTCCGACGCGGTGCGCAGGGCGCGCGCCGGCGTCGCCGACCCGAACCGGCCGACCGGCTCGTTCATGTTCGTCGGCCCCACCGGCGTCGGCAAGACCGAGCTGGCAAAGGCGTTGGCGGACTTCCTCTTCGACGACGAACGCGCCATGGTGCGGATCGACATGAGCGAGTACAGCGAGAAGCACTCGGTGGCCCGTCTGGTCGGCGCTCCGCCCGGCTACGTCGGCTACGACCAGGGCGGCCAGCTCACCGAGGCGGTGCGGCGCAGGCCCTACACCGTGGTGCTGTTCGACGAGATCGAGAAGGCGCATCCGGATGTGTTCGACATCCTGCTCGCCGTGCTCGACGAGGGACGGCTCACCGACGGCCAGGGCCGCACGGTCGACTTCCGCAACACCATCCTCATCCTCACCTCGAACCTGGGTGCGGGCGGTGACAAGGACTTCGTCATGAACGCGGTGCGCTCGGCGTTCAAGCCCGAGTTCCTCAACCGGCTCGACGACGTGGTCATGTTCCACTCGCTCGACGAGGAGCAGCTGGAGCAGATCGTCGACATCCAGCTCGACCAGCTGCAGAAGCGGCTGTCGCAGCGCAGGCTGAAGCTGGACGTCAGCGATTCGGCCAGGTTCTGGCTCGCGGTCCGCGGCTACGACCCGGTCTACGGCGCCCGCCCACTGCGCAGGCTGATCCAGCAGTCCATCGGCGACACCCTCGCCAAGGAACTGCTCGCAGGGGAGGTCACCGACGGCGACACCGTGAAGGTCGGCGTCAGCGGCAACGGCGACGGTCTGATCGTCGGCAGGTGAGTGCGACCGGGCGCCCCGGCCCTGTGCGGCCGGGGCGTCCGCGTGTTCGGGGTGGCTCGCCGAATCGGCTCGGTCACCTGGACGCGACGGTCGGCGGGCATACTCTGGATGGCATGACGAACCCGAAGGATCCCTGGGGGCAGCGGCCGGAGGATGCGCCGACCGAGCACCTCGGTTCGCCGGGTGCGTCCGGCTACGACCCGTCCGGGGACACCACGAGGTATCCGTCGACCGAGCAGTTCGAGTGGGGTCCGCCGCCCGCGAACGCCACCAAGCAGCTCCCGCCGATGGAGCACCAGTGGGGCGCTTACGAAAACCCCTACGGCACGCAGTGGCAGGGCGCGCCGGACCAGCCCATGGGCGTCCCGCCCGCCGGTGTGCCGCCGGGCGGTCCACCGATGGATCAGCCGCCGCCCAAACGCAATACGGGTCTGTGGATCGCGCTCGCACTCGGTGTCGTCGCGCTCGTCGCGGTGGCCGGGGTGGTCGCCGGGCTGGTGCTCGGCGGCCGTGACTCGTCGACCACGACGGCGGGCGGCACGACGACCGCCCAGTTCCCGACCGGTCGCGCGTTCCCGACGGAGAACCCGTCTCCGCGCGACCCGTCACCGAGCGGTCTTCCGGGTCTGCCCGGAATCGACGAATTGGGCGCGACCATGGGCACCATCAGCGCCAACAACGGCGGCCAGCTCACCATCGACACCGTCTCCGGCAACACGGTGAAAGTCTCGACCGACGAACTCACCCAGGTGATCTCGCTCTCCGGCGCCAAGCCCGCCGACCTGCCCGTCGGCGACATGGTCGTGGTGCAGGGCGACAAGGGGCAGGACGGGTCGATTCGCGCCAGGATCATCATCAGCACCGCGCTGCCCGGCGGCGGAAGATGAGCGCGGCCTGCCGCGGTGTCGAGGCAAGAGCTCGAGACCGGCGGCCCGTCGCGGCACCAAAGGCGGCCCTCCACCGTCCGGGCCTATTAGGGTAGACCGCGATGACGGCTATGTGGTTCGGGTTGGCGGCGATCGCGCTGGTTGGTGCGATCGTGCTGCTGTATTTCGATCGGGTCCAGCGACAGCGGACCGGTCACGCGCGCCAGGTCTGGGCCAAGGCCCAGGGGTACACCTACGTGTCGGTGGAACCGGCACTCCCGTCGACGTGGCGGCGCGGCGCGCTGGCCAAACTCGGCTATCTGTCGGCGGTCGACGTGGTCTCCGGTATCCGCAAGGGCGAGAAGTTCGTTCTGTTCGACCTGGAGGACGCCGCGACGCTGGTCGCGGTGCGCCGCCAGATCGGTTCGGACATCGATGTCGACATGCGGCTCAAGACGGCGTCCCCGCCGAAGGACGCGGATCTGGAGCTGCTCGGCGCCATCGGCGACCGGGTCGTCTTCGCGACGAATCCGGAGATCGCCAGGCACGCGGTGGATCAGCGGATGGTCGCGTTCATCGAGACGCTGCCCGACACCGTGCAGATGCTCTGGAGTGAGGGCAACTGGACCCTCGGCATGCTGAATGTCGGTACGGCGGCGAAGGATTGGGAGTCCGCCATCGACGCGGTGCTGCGCCTGTCCGGTCTGCTGCACGTGCTGCCTCCGGTGAGCGACCCGCGCGGCGCGAACAAGGCCGAGCACGACCCGGGCCGTCCGCAGCCGCGCACCCGCGACCGCGCCGAGGAGGCGCGTTCGGAGCCGGTGCGCGGCGCCTCCCGCGTGCTGCCGCCCGGCGCGAGTGACGACGACCGCGACTTCGACTACGACGACCGCGACGACGACCCCCGCTACGACGAGGACAACGAACCGGACGAGCGGGAGGCCGCGGGCGAGCAGTCGCGCCGCCCCTCGCTGGCCGTCGTCCCCGACGCCAGGGCCAGGACGCGCGAGGACCGCTGGTCCGACGACGAGGCCGAAGACGACTGGCGTCCGGAATCGCGCCGCGGCGACGCCGACGACTGGGAGGAGGAGCCGCCCGCCTCCCGCGCCGACGCGCAAGACCGCCCCGGCGGTCCGTTCCACCCCGGATTCCGTCCGTATCAGGGCCCCGTGCCGCAGTGACCAGCTCGATTGGATCGACACCGCGATGACCGACAGTTCCGTTCCCGCGCGCCTGCCCGGCGCGACCCGTCCGGTGGCGCTGATCACCGGACCGACCTCCGGCATCGGCCACGGCTTCGCGCTGCGGCTCGCCTCGCTCGGCTACGACATGGTGCTCGTCGCCAGGGACGCGGAGCGGCTACGGGAACTCGCGGCCGAACTCGAGCGCAAATACGACACCCGCTCCGAGGTGCTCGTCGCCGATCTGGCGCAGGCCGCCGATCGGGAGAAGGTCGCCGCCCGCGCCGCCGAGGGCATCGAATTCCTGGTCAACAACGCGGGTTTCGCGCACTCCGGTGAGTTCTGGACGCTGCCCTACGAGCAGTTGCAGGCGCAGCTGGACGTCAACGTCACCTCCGTGCTCCAGCTCACCCACGCGGCGCTGCCGTCGATGATCGCCGCGGCGAAAGGTTCGATCGTCAACGTGGCCAGCGTCGCGGGTCTGGTGCCGGGTCGGGGATCGACCTACTCGGCCTCCAAGTCCTACGTCGTATCCTTCACGGAAGGGTTGGCGGGCGGTCTCGCCGGAACCGGTGTTCGGATCCAGGCGTTGTGCCCCGGATTCGTCCACACCGAATTCCATGAGCGAGCCGGTATCGAGATGTCCTCGCTGCCGAAACCGTTGTGGCTTTCCGTCGAGCAGGTCGTCGCCGGTTCGCTGAGTGATCTGGACAAGGACCGGGTGATCAGCGTGCCCGGAGCGCAGTACAAAGCGATCACCACGGTGGCCGGACTCATCCCGCGAACCCTGCAGGTCCGAATGAATCGGGGCCTGTTCAATTCACGCGGAAGGACTTAGACATGATCGACGAGGCGACAACCACTGATTCCGTGCTCGGCGCCGACCGCGAAGCCGCGACCGACCGGGAGAAGCTGGCCGCGCTGGTCCGCGAGCTCGCCGTCGTGCACGGCAAGGTGACGCTGTCCTCCGGCAAGGAGGCCGATTACTACGTCGACCTGCGGCGGGCGACGCTGCACCATCGCGCCGGACCGCTGATCGGCAAACTGCTACGCGAGCTCGTCGCGGACTGGGATTTCGATTCCGTCGGCGGCCTCACCATGGGAGCCGACCCGGTCGCGCTCGCGGTGCTGCACGCGCCCGGCCGCCCCATCGACGCGTTCGTCGTGCGCAAGGCCGCCAAGAGCCACGGCATGCAGCGCCAGATCGAGGGACCCGACATCGTCGGCAAGCGCGTGCTGGTCGTCGAGGACACCACGACCACGGGAAACTCCCCGCTCACCGCGGTGCGCGCGTTGCGCGAGGCGGGCGCGACCGTGGTCGGCGTCGCTACTGTCGTGGACCGGGAGACGGGCGCCGACCAGGTGATTGCCGCCGAGGGGCTGGAGTATCGCTCCATCCTCGGGCTGAAGGATCTTGCCCTGGGTTAGCCTGGACGACGGTTTGGTTTGTCCGACAGCTAGAGGACGTGTGAGTTACCTGTGGTGAGCATTGCAGTAAACAAGAGTCGCGAAAATGTTGCGATGCTCGGAATCGGTGCTTACCGACCGCAGCGCATCGTCAGCAATGACGAGGTGTGCGAGGTTCTCGATTCGACCGACCAGTGGATCTACGAGCGCACGGGCATTCGCAACCGGCGCTGGATCAGCGGTGACGAGACGCTGCGGTCGATCGCGGCGGCCGCGGGCGAACGCGCGCTTGTCAACACCGGCATCGACCGGTCCAAGATCGGCGCGCTCATCCTGTGCACGTCCAGCTGGCTGAAGCTCACCCCGCACGGCGCACCCACCGTCGCCTCCGACCTCGGCATCAACGGCATCCCGGCCTTCGACCTGACCTCCGGTTGCGGCGGCTTCGGCTACGGCCTCGGCGTCGCCGCCGACCTGATCCGCGCGGGGTCGGCCGACTACGTGCTGGTGATCGGCGCGGAGACGATGACCGTCGGACTGGACCCGACCGACCGCGGCACCGCCATGATCTTCGGTGACGGCGCGGGCGCGGTCGTGGTCGGCCCGAGCGAGGAGAACGGCATCTCCCCGACGGTGTGGGGCAGCGACGGCGAGAACGCCGAGGCGATCGCCCAGGACGTCGACTTCCTGGAGTTCATGAACAAGGCCCAGGCCTTGCAGGGCACCGACCCCGCGGTCGAGCCCGTCGGCCGGATGTCGCTGCGCATGGAAGGTCCGCGGGTGTTCCGCTGGGCCGCCGTCACCCTGCCGCGCGCGCTGTCCGACGCGCTGGAGGCCTCCGGCGTGGCCAAGGAGGACATCGAGGTGTTCATCCCGCACCAGGCCAACGCCCGCATCAACGACCTGATGAAGAAGAACCTCGGCCTCGCCGACGAGATCCCGATGGCCAACGACATCGAGAACACCGGCAACACCTCCGCCGCCTCCATCCCACTGGCCATGGAGGAAATGCTGGTCACCGGCAAGGCCAAGGGCGGCCAGCTCGCGCTGCTGCTCGGCTTCGGCGCGGGTCTCAGCTACGCGGGCCAGGTCGTGACGTTGCCGCCCGCCCCGACCGAGGCGAGCTTCTGACATGAGTGCCAACGGAGCCGGATCGTTCCCGGGCTCGGCGCGCCCGTTCCGCGCCGGGTTCCTCGTCGCGGCGGCCGTGACCGTCTACGGCGCGCTCACCGGACGCGACCGGCTCCAGTGGGTCGCCAAGCCGCTGATGATGCCGTTGCTCGCCGCCGACGTGGCGACCAGCGGCGTCGACATCGAGCCCACCGAGCGCACCATCCTGCTCGGCTCGCTCGGCGCCGCGACCGTCGGCGACATCCTCCTCATCGATCCCGACGACGACCGCCGCCTCATCGCGGGCGCGTCCTCCTTCGCGGTCATGCAGGCGGGTTACTCGACGCTGTGGTGGCGGCGCGGGGCTCGTCCCGCCGCCGCGGTCGCCCTGCCCCGGGTGGCTGCCTGGCTCGGCGCCGCCGGTCTGCTGCGCGCCAAGGCGCCCACCGTCGCGACCCCGCTCACCGCCTACGGCGTCACTCTCGGCACGGCCGCCGTCCTCGCCTCCGACCCTGGCCTCGCCCCCGGCGCGAAAAATATTGCGGGCCTGAACATCCCGGACGCCGACCCGCGCAGCCGCCTCGGCCTCGGCGCCCTCCTCTTCACCCTCTCCGACGGCCTCATCGTCCTACGCCGCCTCTTCGCCCGCACCCCCCGCTCCCGCCGCACCACCGAGGGCGTCATCCTCGCGACCTACGCCGCGGCCCAATACCTCCTCGCCGACCCCCACGCCCACACCCCCTCGAACCACTCGTAGACCGCACCGCGTTCCGACATTCGAGGGAACCGAATCGCTTCGCCCTGCGTCGATTAGCTGCGGAAGCGACTCCGGTGGTAGCCGAGGTCGTCGACCCGTGCGGCGCCGGATCGGCCATCTCGTGGAAGGGGCGCGGAACGGGTGGTTCGTCGTCCGCCGGAGCCGTCCGGCAACGATCTCGATCGGGTGGACGCGGAGCTGCCGAAAAGTTCTGGGGGCTCCAGCGCTGATCATGGAATCCACTGGGGGAGAGGGCTGATCGTGGGCGTTGGCACGCGCTACAGCACCAGGATGATGCGGTCCCGGTTCGTCGGATCGACGCGAATCGAAATCGTCTCGCCGAGGGCGATTTTCGGTTTGTCGGCGGGCATGACGTCGAAAACGACGGAGCCGTGGTAAGTCTCGGAACCCGGGACGGTCAGTTCGAGATCGAGTTCGGTGAGCTCGCTGTAGTGATCGGTGCGTTCGAGGGGGTGCACGCCTTCGATGGTGGCCCATCCCTCGAGACCGTGGCGCCAGAGGCGGCGGTCGGCGCGGGAGGGGCGGGCGGCGAGCAGCATGCCGATGCCGACGCACGAGCCGAAGAGGCCGACCAGGGCGACGACCTGGAACGGGACCGTACCGGGCGGCGTGCGGTGCACGAGCCAACCCAGCCAGAAGCACAGCACCACCAGGTACGCGGCGGTGACGCCGAGTATCGTCCGCAGAATCCGTGCGTGGTCCATGCGTACCGCCACCTCCGATCCGGCCCTGCGCGGCTGTGGACGGACTCCGTTCGGCGCGTGCCTCCGCCTTCGCTCCGGCGGCGCGCGGTGACTTCGTCCGGCTGGGTCGGTCGACCTACACCCCGACTGACCTCGCATTTCAAGCATAGGCGGCCACCGCCCAACGATTCGGTACGTTGCGCATAACGGATTGGATCGTGGTCGCCCACCGACGGCCTCTACGCTCCCCCGTGAGCCGTGAGCCGTGAGCCGTGAGCCGTGAGCCGTGAGCCGTGAGCCGTGAGCCGTGAGCCGTGAGCCGTGAGCCGTGAGCCGTGAGCCGTGAGCCGT